>JAZUOY010000020.1:0-34626 GCA_045604885.1 Candidatus Nanosyncoccus sp. | reverse complement strand
GCATAAGTATATTTTGTTCATCTTTATTTGCTAGTATGCGTTCGTATCCACTATCGTTTATGTTGTCCGGCGACTTCAGCTGGAACGGTAGTAGGTTGTACTATCAGGGTGCCAACGGCTACTGGTGGTCTACTACTATCTACTCTGGTACATACGGATACTACCTGTACCTGGGTAGCTCTGGTGTCAACCCAGCGGACAACGGCCGCAAGTACCTCGGGTTTGCGCTTCGTTGCGTCTCTATGTACAACTAAAAAGAAATGACCTTTTCTCAAGGTTATATCTTCATTATAGCACACTTTGCTATTTCTGTCAAGATTAACAGGGGTAATACCGTAACGCAACGAATCTGAAACCCCATATATTTACCCATTGTAATTGATGTATCAATACTAGATGAACTCATATTCATGCGGTACACATCGGAATTGGAAGAAGCAGTAGAAGTGTACCAGTTTCCCCATGCTCCTTGTGAATCTAATTTACTCGTGCTCCAGTAAATACTTCCTCCCAACACAAACGACAGTGGATACGAACGCATACTAGCAGGATAAGTAGAGGGGAAATTCGCCACTTCTATTTTGTAGGCGCACTCGGGGGGGGGCGTGTGCCCAAGCTTATAGCCTACAAAACAGAAGCGGCAAGAATTTCCCCTCTCATCATATCTCCTCTATTGCCTGGTTTCTCTTCCTGCTTTCTGCTGCCGTGACGAATAATAAGCTAAATCAGTAAAATTAGGAAGGGGGATGTGACTAAAAGTTAGAGAATGGACTGAAGAAAATAAAACAAGATATATATGATATAATTATAATAATATGTCAAGAAAACATAATTATATACCATACGAGCCTGAACGTTGTTGGGTGGGCGATACGCATAAAATTTGCTATTCATCGCGTGACGAAGCGGAAGCGGCAGCAAAAGTAGCGGAGTACGATCACGGTACTGGCACGCTCTCTGTTTATAAATGTGAGTATGGTGATCATTGGCATCTTTCTTCTAAGTAACTATTTCTGTCCAGAATTAGGAACGCGAACGATAAATGTCCCTTCTCTAAAACTTTTTACTAGTGCGATAGCTTTTCTTATTTCGTCTGATAGAGTTAGCCCCGCACTATTATCTGGTGATGGATCTTCATTAGTAGCTATTGCTTGACTGAGGTTGCTGTCGCTGACATGCCCCGTAATTGCTATGGTAACTGGTTCTCCCTGCTCTCCCTCTGCTGAAAACGGTATCAGTATTAATTCAGTGTCATACGCTATATCGGATATGGTGAGATTTTCTGAATAAGAAATTCCAAGAGGAATATCATTGAGGGAAATAATAGCTCCAATAGTATTATTAGACAGGCAATAATTAATGGTAGTAGTTTGTTCGTATGTATTAATATCAGTAATTTCAAGCGAAGGAGAGATGGGGCTAGAATTGCTGATTAATACTCTAGCGGAGGCAACGGTAGAAATTCCATTTGCATCGGTAGCGCGTAATTTAATAAAGCCACTAATTGGCGCGGCGTAAGAAACCGATATTTCAGGTTTGACGGTGGTTGTCTCGTAGATTCCGTCTAGATCAAGATCCCACTCATATTGTGTAATGTTTTCGGCAGAAGATGAAGCGGTATAGAAAATTACATCATCAGGCTGACCGAAGTATTCTGAGACAGGAAAATTTAAATCTGGACGGGTTAACAAGCCTAAAGCACTAAGATCGTCTGGTAAATCTTCATAAATTTCTCCACCGGTTTCATCTACGAGATCTATATAATATGAATCGTAATACGGATCCTCATTGAGCGTGTAAATACTAACGGGGTCAATTTCCAATGATTTTCTGATGACATCTTTCGCACTAATTCCATCGCGATCGGGTGAGACTGGCTTATTATCTGTTATGACAACAAGTGATTTTACGGCTTCTGGTCGCCATGCTTGAGTATTCATTACGGTGAACATGGCTGAGTAAACGGATTCTGGAGCGTCATAGCCACTACTAGATGGTAGGCTTTGAGTGAGAGATTGCTGAAAAATAGAAAAATCATTCGTAAAATCCGCAATTTGCTGTGGCTTTATTTCGTCAAGATCGCCAAAAGTCCATAGTGCAACTCTGCCACCAGCGCTTGTGATGGCTTGAGAAAGGCGTGTGATTTCTCTAAGTTTTTTCCAGAGAATGCTTTGCATAGAGCTAGTAGTGTCTAAGAGGAAGACGACATCACGATTCGCCGTGTTGGTTAATGTTTTTCTTGCTTGGCTGACCGATACGATTAATTGGTTCGCTAAAACATCTATCATTTTGTCCATGATGGTGATGGCGGCGGAATGAAAATGCCCATCTGGCACATATTTGACATGAGTGCCGAATGGCTCAGAGAGTTTAAGACCAGCTCCGCAAACAAAATCTTTATCGTTACACCATAAACCAACTTTGTCTTGCCAAGCTGATGGGGTGTAGGGTTGTTGAGGTCCAAGATAACCTTTCTTTGTGCGGCAATTTGGTACATACATTCTGTAAGAAGATAGATTTTTGCCGAGACAAGCATCTGGGATGATTCCTTCGCCTTCTGGTAAGTATAATTTTGGATCACCGAAATTTGCTGCGTAGATAATTTGCTCAGAGTCAAGAGAAGCAAGAGATTTAGTAATAACCATTGCGCCTTGCGAGTAGCCGCCTAAGACAAATTTAGTATTGGGACAAGACGAGCTCGTGTTGCTGATATAAGTTTTTAGCTCATTGATTCCCTGGTCTACACTCTTTCCGAATTTAAAGGCGGATCCGCCGCTAATTGTGGTACTAATTGCAGAAATAAAACCGATGTCTGTAGCTGGATAGCGAAAGCCGTTTTGGGATGCGCTACCAAGTTCATAAAAACTGCGTTTCAGATCTGGCATAAGCTCGTTGATTAATGAAGTTATTTCCCCCTGAAAGGCGAGAAACTCCTTTTCGTTTAGTTCTTGGCCAGTTCCTCTAGCGAAGATGAACTGAACATCGTCACAAGATGAACTAATAGATGTAGCTGAGGGGAGACAGTTGGCAGTGAAGGCTACAGCACTGACAACTATAGATGCGATGAGAGCTTGTCGCATAGACCTCCTTTTAAATGTATGTATCATAGTATAGCAAACAAAAAGTACGTTGCAAGCATAAGGAAATACCACCGAGTTGTGTTATAATAGCGGTATTAGTCGGAGGTTTTATGATAAATAAGCAGATGGGTTGGGATGAATATTTTATGAATATCACTGATGAAGTGGCGAAGCGTAGTAAGGATCCATCATCGCAGAATGGTTGCGTCATAGTAGACGCTAGACATCGTCCCGTGTCCTTTGGCTATAACGGTATGCTCCAAGGAGCGGATGAGAGCAAGATGACATTATCTGAACGCCCGATGAAGTATTATTTTGCGATCCATTCAGAAATGAACGCATTAATTTTCGCAAATCGCGATTTAACGGGTTGTACACTTTACAACAAAATGGCAAGTTGTGAAAACTGTCTTAAATACTGTCTACAAGCCGGAATCACGCGGTTTGTTTATCGCGAGCTTAGAGTTAATTCACATAAACATGGCATCCAAAAATCTATGACCAATCTGGATACAGATGAGGCCATTATTAGATTGTTAGCCTCCATGCCACATGTGGAGACTCTTAATCTAACGAATGGTAAAACTTACACTCAAGACATCTTAGACTCTTATACAGAGGCTTCGCCCGAACGACAAAGATTAGAAAAATGGTTATCCTAGGTGTTTACATTTCTTCTAGCCAGGCATCATTTAGGTACTTAAAGAAATTATATTTTTGTTTTTGCTTATTTTCTTTGGTCGTAATAAAGGTGGTGGTCTTGGATAAAATGAATAATTTTTCTCTTGGTCTAGTGAGTGCTACATAAAAAAGCCTTGCCTCATCTGCGAAAAGATTCTTGGAAGTATCGCCAAAGATTTCGTATAGTCCAGCGGTCTTGTCTTGGCTGGGGAATTTTTCTGCGTCAATTTCCAAAAGGATAACGATGTCCGATTCTAACCCCTTTGAGCGATGAATAGTTGAGTATGTGATCATTTTTTCTGCAGATTCTAAAGAAAGAAGGTGATTATTAATTGCAAGCTCTCGCAAAGTTCTGATAAATTTATCAAGATTCCAGTTCTGGAAACTCAAGTTATTATTGCGGTGTAGGATTTTGATGGTCTTTCCAGGATTGTCTTTTATTACACGGAGAATGGTGCGAAAATAGTTTTCTAATAGTAATGGTATATCTTCATTTGCATGGTTACCGTAATTGATATTACGGTAATAAATGCCGGCTTTTGTTTTGTTCCCAGATTTACATCCCTTATAATCACCTACAGCTCGCGACATAAAGTAATTGGCGTTTTTGACGATTTTCTTGCCAGAGCGATAATTGGTAGGGAGGAATAGTTTAGTATGATCTTCTGGAAAATACTTAGCAAAATGCAGAAAATATTCCACATCGGATCCAGCAAAACGATTAATAGCCTGCCAATCGTCGCCGACGCAGAGTAAGTGGGCGGTAGGACGGCTTTGACGGAAATTCTGAATCAAGGTAAGAAATAATAAAGAGAAATCTTGGTATTCGTCTACAAAAATGTAACGATAGGGAGTCCGTTGTTTTGCTATAATTGTAGCGGCCTGTGCCACCATTTGATTAAAATTAATCAGTTTTTCTTGCTGTAATAAAGTCTGGTATTGTTTTAGAATCAAATTGAGAGCTTGGAGTTTGTCTGTGATTGGTTGTTTTGACCGTTTTATAATAGTACGGTCTAGCTCGCGGTAATCCATGAAAAATTTCTGTTCAGCCCTCGTAATGAATTGTTGGGCGGTACCGACAACCTTGTTGAAATCTTGTGGTTTTAGTGTTTTGGCGTTTGGGATCACTTCACGGACGATTCTAGCAATAATTCTGCGTTCATGTTCCTCCGTGATAAGATTAGCGCCAAGTGGATAATTTTCATGTAGAATTTTATAAGCAAAAGCGTGAAAAGTGGTAGCGATTTCTACGGATTGTTCAAAAATTGGTTTTCCATTATATGCAATTAAATTTAATCTAGCATTGACTTCTGCACGAGCCTTTTTATTAAAGGCGAAGACAATTATTTGATCTGGCGAGATTTTTTCGTGTGCAATTAGATAAACGACTTTGGCGACGATAGTTCTCGTTTTGCCAGATCCAGCCCGTGCCGTTACCAAGGTATTTTTATGCGTGTCAGCAATGACACGTGCCTGATGCTTATCTATGAGGTAAGGTTTGCCGTTATCTGTAATGTGCTGAGAAAACCAGTTCCTAATTTCTCTCGTATTTACCATACAATTTCTTCTAAGCCATGCTCCTTTAAGAATTGATTAGTTTTGCTAAAATGGTGGTTGCCAAAAAATCCAGCGTGAGCAGAAAGTGGAGATGGATGTGGTGATTCCAAAACTAAGTGCTTACTCTGGTCAATGAGAGTAGCCTTGCTACGAGCATCTCTTCCCCAGAGTAGAAAAACTAGGTGCGGACGGGTGCTATTGAGGTATTTAATGACTGCCTCTGTGAAAATTTCCCAACCGTGACCTCTATGCGAGCCAGCGTGATGTGCTTCTACGGTCAAGGTGTTATTAAGAAGTAATACACCTTGTTTTTGCCAATTTGTTAAATTTCCAGTACGATTCTCGTGATGACCAATATCGCTATCAATTTCTTTGTAAATGTTAATTAACGAAGGTGGAATCGGCTGACTATCTGGAACGGAAAATGCAAGACCATGTGCGGCTCCTGGAGTATGGTAGGGGTCTTGACCGAGAATAACAACGGCAACATGGTTGAGGTCAGTAGTGAATGCGCGGAACACTTGAGTTTTGCGAGGAAAAATAGTTTTGTGCTCATATTCCTCGTGTAAAAAAGTTGATAATTCATTAAAATAAGGTTTGGCAAATTCTGTTTCCAAAAAAGGCTTCCAACTATCGTGCATAGTACCATCATATCACAATATGCTATAATTCTAATATGGCAAAGTTATACTTTAGATATGGGGCAATGGGTTGTGGTAAGACAATGCAACTTTTGCAGGTAGCTTTTAATTATGAGGAGCGTGGACATAAGGTTTGCGTAATTAAACCTGCTACGGATACGAAAAATGGCAAAAAGCTTTTAACTAGAATTGGGCCAGAACGCCAGACGGATTTTTGTTTTACGCAAACAGATGATATTTATCAAATTATTAGTCAGAAATATAAGCAGGTTAATTGTATCTTAGTAGATGAGGCGCAATTTTTGACCGCAGAACAAGCTGATCAACTTATGCAGGTTGCTATTATTTTGGACATTCCAGTCATTGCTTATGGTTTACGCCTGAACTTCCGCCGAAGTGGAGATGGCTTCGCAGGGGCGACAAGATTACTCCAGATCGCACAGGAGATAGAAGAAATTAAGACTATCTGTGAGTGTGGTAGAAAAGCTACTTTGAATGCTAGATTCCTAGATGACAAAATTGTCACAGATGGACCAGATGTCTTGATAGATGATGGCACTAGCAAGATTACTTACCGTGCACTTTGCGAGAAGTGCTATGATGATTACAAAAACGGAGCGAAATAATGTATATTGTAATAGAGGGACAGGACGCAACTGGTAAGGACACGCAGGCAGAGCTACTCAGAAAATATTTAGAATCCCAAGGTAAGAAAGTGGTTGCCTATTCGGAATCTGGTAACAATACAGCTGATGATTTTTTAGAATCTATTGCGAAGATAAATTTGAATAAGGAATATGATATCGACATCAAAACTCACGCCTTACTTTACCTGGTTAATAGATATGAACAATGGCGGAAAAAGGCCGAGCCGGCGTTACTAAAGGGTGATGTTGTGATCACGACGCGTAATTGGCTTTCCACTTTGATTTACATGGGTTACGTCGGCGGAATGAGTAAGAGCGATATTATCCGTTTACATAGGTTAATCATGCCAGAGCACTATTTCAAGCCAGATAAGATCGTGATTTTGACTGTGACAGAGGAAAATCAGATGAAACGCCTGCATACTCAAGGACGCAAAAATGAAGTTTGGAAGTCAAAAGGCGAAACTTTTCAGCAGAAAGTTAATAAAGCTTATTTGCAGGTTGCTAAGAAATATGAAGTGCCATTACTTTCGGCGGATGGAACCATAGAAGAGGTACAAAAGAATCTGCGCGATTTATTGCAGACTTAGCTATAGCTCTATTGTAAAAGTGGTACGGTGGTTCTGAGACTTAGCGGAGAGTTTCCAGTGGTTGCGTTCTGCAATTTGACTAGCAATTGCCAGACCGAGTCCAACTCCCGCACTGGATTTGTCAGTTTGGTAGAATCTATCGTAAATATGTGCAAGCTTGTCTGCTGGAATAGTGGCGCCATCGTTTGTGACTGATACGGTGTTACTAGATACCTGGAGATTGATTTTTGATTTTCCATATTTAAGAGCATTATCAATCAAAATATTAAGTAGTTGAACGAAATCGGGTTTATTTAATTTCTGGAGAATTACTTTTGTTCTTGTTGGTTTAATCACGAGTGCAATTTTCTTTGCGGTGATTTGAGGAGTATAATAATCAGTCGTTTCATAGACTAATTCTGTGAGGTTTTCTTCTGTTAAGGTGGACTTATACTCAATAGAATCCATTCGCGCAAGGGTAAGAAGTTGGTTATTGAGATTGGCTAAATCTTCTACCTTTTTCGCAGCATTATCAATCCAATGATTGTTATGAATATCGGCAGCCTCAAGATTAGCTTGAATTACGGCTAGAGGAGTCTTAATTTCGTGCGAAGCATTTGCGACGAAAGTTTTCTGAGCATTGTATGCCTCGCGTACCGGTTTAATGGACTCCTCTGCTAGATATAACGAAGCAAGGAAGATTACGATCTCCATTGCTACGCCAGAGACGATCAGAGAGATGAGTAGCCCTTGTAAGAAATCGCGATTTTCTTGCTCTATCCGCTCGTCTAGCTGTTCTCTTACGGAATTGGTAAAGCTATCAGGCAATGACCTGTCGCCATACACATCGCCTGACATCTCAAAAGGTTTTTGTGTCTGTATACGATGTTTGGCGCTGTTTGCAGCGATAATATAAATACTAGAAAAAGTTACCAAGAGGATGGCTGTACTAGTAAAGACATTAGTTAGAATAAATTTTCGTTTTAGCTTTTTGAACATAATTTATACCCAAGCCCTCTAATAGTTTTAATTTTTACTTTACTTTTTAGTTTAGCTAATTTCTTGCGTAGGTAGCTAATATAAACTTCTACGTAGTTTTCTTCTCCAATTGCTTCATTGCCCCAGACGTGAGACAAAAGATAATCTTTGCTTTGGACATGCTCGGGATTCTTGAGCAGGGTTTCCATAATGGAGGCTTCTTTTTCTGACAAGTGAATATCGTTCAGAGAACGATCCTCTAGGTTGTAGTATAAGTCACCAAAGCAAATAATTTTCTCGTCCCGAAGCGCCGGTCGACGCATTAAAGCGTGTAGTCGTGCCACTAATTCTGAAGTCTTGAAGGGCTTGGCAAGATAGTCATCTGCACCGTAGTTCAGTCCTTTAATCTTATCCTCTACCTGCGAAAGCGCGGAAAGCATAATAATTGGAGTCTTAATATTGCGTTCGCGTAAATCGCGGAGGATTTCGTAGCCAGAAAGTTTCGGCAACATAATGTCTAGCACGATCGCATCGTAAATCGGCTTGACTGCAAGATTCAGCCCTTCCTCTCCGTCGGCAGCCCAATCAACAGAGATGCCAGATTTGTCAAGGACATGAATCACGGCATCGGCTAGGTATTTTTCGTCTTCTACATATAAAATTCTCATATTCCAAGTATAACCTAAAAATCTTAAAGAAACCTTAAAATGCTTTGAGTTGCCCTATTTTTGATTATAACACGAATAACCTGTACTTGACTTTTTAACTAATCTGTGCTATAATGAAGATATGGGCTAGTAATAGCTCGTTCTTTTATGTCTAAAATTCAAGATAAAGGGGGCAAAAATGAGAAAAGAAAAAATTTTTGTTATTTTGAGTAGTATAATGTCTATAGTTTTATTGGCTTCTAACCTGATGGCAGCAAAACTATGGAGGCTCTGGGATGTTCCAGTAGACGGTGGATTGCTGTTCTTTCCTGCCTCCTATGTAGTTGGAGACATGCTAGTGGAACTCTACGGAGAAAAAAAGGCGAATTTCGTCGCCCAGCTTGCAGTGATTTTGAACGTGGCTGCAATGGTGGCGCTAGGGATCGCGGTATATTTACCGCCATATCCTGGTTGGGACGGGCAAGATGCCTATGCATATATTTTTTCGTTTTCTGCTAGGATTACGCTGGGCAGCCTGGCTGGTTTCTTGCTGAGTCAAGTGACGAATAACTACGCTTTTTTACGGATCCGTCGCTTCCAATTTGGTGGGCAAGAAAGGGTGCCAGATGACCTCATGGGCTATAAGCTGCGGGCAATTGGATCGTCTCTTATTGGGCGATTGGTAGATAATATCGTCTTTGAAACGATTAGCTTTCTTGGTATATTGCCATTGAGGGATTTTGGTAAGCAATTCATCGGCGCCTATTTGGAAGGGCTAGTCGTAGAAGTCATTATTGCCGTTACGATTGCTGAGCCAATAATCAGGAGAATAGGTAGGTATATTTCTCTTGATAAATATGACATAAAAGATTAATCCCCCGTCTGGGGGATTTTTCATGGAAAGCTATTTTTAGAATAAATAGTCTAAATAATCTTTGAGCATTCTTGTGCCGGAAATCACTGGAAGATAATTCGCTAATTCTTTTTTAATGAGGAATTCTAAGTCAAAATCGTTTTCCCAGGCAGAAGCCGCTTCTTCCATACGGGCATAAAGAGAATCAAGTTCCGCATCTTCTGTGTCGCCAGAAATGTTGAGATAAGAATCAGCTGGGCAATCTGCCACTCCGCCATCATGTGTGCTAACCAATAGACCGAGGTTGATAATATCTTTCATCCAGGAAGTGCCACAAGCTTCAAGTCCAACGATTGGATTATTGATAGAAATGTTAGCGCCAATTGATAAGGCACGACCAAGCTCCTCGTCATAATCAGGTAAATAATGCACGCGTTCCTTAAGAACTGGATCATTATCTACGGTACGAAGAACTATTTCTAGCTTTTCTGCCATCTGAATATCGCCCTCATGGACGCGACCACACAAAATATAATATGCGTTGTGTTTTTCCAAAATAGATTTGAGGGTCTCTGGACGAGAAAAAGGTAACCACGGGCGTTTGTAATCTACAAAACGGCGTTTGAACTGAAAAACGAGGGCGTTCTCAGAAATTTTTAAATAATTACCGTATTGATCTGGGCGATGAGCTAGGATAGTATTCATTTCGTCGCGACCACGATTTTTTAGCAAACGGATATCCTCTGCGGTGATCTGCTCCGTCTTTTTCTTGTAATCTTCTGCAGGAAGATAAAACTTATCTATAATTCCTTTTTGGCTTAGGTAGTTAACAATACCAGCAGAGGTCCAGGTTGGAATGTCTATACCATTTGTAATAGCCTTGAATTTAACTTTATTGCCAGCAAGGTCGTGATAATTTGCCACTCTAGCGTGTAATTTGGAAACGCCAGAACGTAATTCGGCGATCTCTATCGTAACTGTGGAGAGACGAATTCTACCATCTTCAAATTTGTCTGCTAGCCACTTGCGGACGGCCGGAGATTTGAGATTCGGGAAGACGAAACGCTCAAACTGATCGTAAGAAAAATCTGCTTCGGCAGCTTGGACTAAAGTGTGATTAGTGTATAAGGTATGTTTGCGTGTGTAGACCACTGACTCATAGAAATCCATGCCATTACTAGCAAGTTCATCAAGACGTGCCAGGGCGGCGAAGAATGTAGCCACCTCGTTAAGTTGCATGATAGATGGGCGCAGACCCGCTAACTTAAGGGCTTGATAACCGCCAAAGCCGAGTGCTACTTCTTGATAGAGACGATGATCGCCTCCTGACTCGCCAGAATATAATTCCCCGAAGCCTGGCTCTGTGATGCAGACGATTTTCGTACTACCCAGATTTTTTTCTACTACATCCAAACTGATGATTTGGCCATTACCTTTGATATTGACTGTATCTACGAAATTGTAGCCATATTGCGCATAATCTACCTGTTCATGAGTGGTATAGTTGCGGAAGCCAGTCCCCTCTTTGATGTAATGTTGGTGTTGTTCGCTCGGATAAAAAGGCGTAATTAGAACGAAAGGAACATTGCTTTGTTCTGCCACGCGTCTAGTGTCGGCAGCTAATACACCTAGTCCACCACCGCCGCGGATGCCATTTTTCTTGTCGTAAAGCTCTATCGTCCAATAGGTATATGGTCGATCTTTTGAGATGGCCTGAGTAAGATGACGACGGTTAATCGCGTCATAAAATTCCTCAACATCTTCTATGTTTTCTAATGGATGACTATTATTTACGTTTCCCACCTATACTCCTTTGTGTTCAAAATTGACCAGGGTCTTTATCGGTTTCTATTATGTGTGCGACTAGGACTAGCGCCGTCTCTATGGAATGTATGTTGCGGCTGGCGAAACTGATGTTGCCGATTGGCCGGCCAATTAGAATTTTACCAACGCTTTTTCCGCGCGGATCGCGTAATTCGGCCACACTTTCTATGCCATGTTTTTTTAGGATTGTTCGCATTTCCTCACTAGGTGAGATCCAGATATCGTGATCTTTAGCTTTTAGGGTGCCAAGTTTATTAAGCTCATTGGAAGTTAGACGTGAAGCATGAGAACTATATAATTTATTATCAATTAAAAGACCGATATACTGGAAATGCATATGGTCTGCTAAGAATCCTGCTAATTCGTGATAATTGATGTATTCTTTGGAAATTAACTCTAGTTTTTTCACTAGATATACCATATCAATATCGTGGACGGAAGAGATAGAACGAATGTAGCTGCTAACTTCGTTGAGGGTCGGAAAGAGTAGTAGAACTATCACAATCATAATAATGTTAAGAATAATGACGGAAAGCGATGGGCTAGGAATCTTAAAGAGAGCAATAAATACGATAAAGAAGATGGTAAGATAAATAATAGCGGCTAGTGACATGATGATGACATGAGAGAGGTTTTTGAGCCAATGCCCAGAGAGGTCTAATAAACGGTAGCGCAGAATAGCATAGTAGTGAAAAACCCAAGCAAAGCACATTGCAAGCGGACCAGCCCAGATAGTGTCATATTTGCCTAAGAACGACAAGATGACATCAAAGATTAGAGCGATAATACCGGTAATTGTGAAACCTACCAAAACCATAATGTTGGCTTTTTTGATTTGTTCAGACTTCGTATGTCGTGCATTGTAAAGTAATCCAATCATATAAACCAAACAGGTAGTGATAAAGTATGCCATGTAAGCATAGTTGTAGAGATTATGCTGTAGATGAACAACGTTGCCAGTAGTCTCATTGATCGTAATGTTGCTATAGAGAAATGTCTGATCGGCAAGTGGGAGAATGAAAAGCACGGCACAAAAGAGTGCGTAAAAAAGCATAACAATCTTGCCAACTTTATATTTGTAAATCGGATACACCGCTAACCCCCAAGACATAAAGAGTGCTGGAAGATAGATGCTAAAGGCGGAAAACTTCGCAGTTTCGCCAGAGACTCCCTCTGGGAGCGAGAGAAATATTCCAATTGATAAAGCCCAACAAACCGCAAAAATTGTAATAAAGAAAAACAGGAAAGCTTGGAACCGTTCGCCTTTTCTTGCTCCGCTCAAAACAGCAATACCAGACAATAATGTCAGGATAGAAACTGCGATTAGAAGAATGAATATTAGCTGCACATAACCTCCTACTTCTTGCTTACTCTATTTTAGCATAAGTTAAATAAAAAAACAAACAATAAAGCCCTTTTTGCAAGGGCTTTATTAATGAACGAGGCAAATGTCATTTATTACGGATGACAAAGACGATACCAGTCATTCCCCACGGCTGAACTTCGGTGGTATGAGTATGCTCAATTGTACTATTGCAGGTGTAGGCGATTTTCTCCGCCTCTTCTATAGCCTCTTCATAAGAACCGAAGGTCCGCATGACTTCTGCGTCAGGCCAATGTTGTGCCGTACCAACGCGTAACATACCGTGGAAGTTCATCAATAGGTCAAAGATTAGACTCCCACCTTCTCTCAGGAAAGATAGCCCACTGCGTATAGCCTGTATGATAGTTGCGGAATCATAGTATATCGTTCCGTTGTCGCTGACTGTCTTTTTGGGATAAAGATAAGATGATACTCCATCCATGATACAACAGTCAAAACTATGATGCAAATTACCATGAGCCTGTGCGGCAGTAAGCAGATCCTCTTGATAGTAGGTAAGGCTATGATATTCTTTTGACAGACGATTGTACTCCTCCTCAGATGGTATAAACGATTTGTCAAAAATTGTGATATCACGAAATCTCATGCCATCCATGTAAAGGTGAAGATGAGGGATTCCTCCACCCAGGTAGACAATGTTTTGATCGTCTTCCTGCCCGATAATACGCGCTTCCTCAGCTGATTTTTGGCGTTCATTGATCGCGATACCCTCATAGGAAATCATGCGAGCCCAAGAGCCATCTTCTGGGCATTTACGAAAGTTTTTGCCACTTAAATCATAGCCATAACCATGCAGTGGCTCCATTGCTCTCGCCATATCATGCTTGAACCAAATATTGTAATAGAAGTTCAGCATTTCGTCTGAAGACGGAATTGCGAAATAATAGGCATTATCCAATGCACCAGGGTCTTCAAGAATCTCTGCGAGCGTGGGTAAAAAATCATCAAAATCATGTAAGTCACCACGATTTTTATATGCTTGATAAATTTCATCAATCATGTGCATTTTTCGCCGCTTCCCCTCTTTTGTTTGAGATGAACCAGGCATTTTACCCATACGATAAGCAATGGATTTTTTTGCCTGATCATCCGACCAGTCATTGATCAGCTCGTGCGGAAGACATCCAAAATCGCCGTCCTGTACCTTTGGGGCATCAAAACATGAGCTCATATCGTACTCCTCCTTTCTGGAAAAAAACTTGGGCAAAACGCCCACAACATTTGTGATTATAGCAAGCCTTGTCTTTTTATGCAATAAATGCTAGAATATAGAGGCTACTGGGGATTCGCCAAGTGGTAAGGCACTGGGTTCTGGTCCCAGCATTCGGGGGTTCGAATCCCTCATCCCCAGCCATGTTATTAAGTATCGGATTGTTTATGGATGATTATGACGACGAATATGATGAGGATGGTCTTTACGAAGATGAGGAAGATGAAGACCTTGACGAATCTGATCTAGAAGACGAAGATTCGTTGGACGATTTAGAGATTGAAATGGCAGGATCATTAGACGGTGAAATGGATTCCAACCTTGGCTTAGCTGACTATGCTGGTTTTGGATCTTCCGTGGATCTAGATAGTCTTTCGGATGAGCAAAAGGATATGTACGAACAATCATATTTAGCATCAAAAGATATTACAGATTTTCGCAATGGGCGGGACTAATGGCGACCTTACTCAAAGTTGAAAAACTAGAAGTTGGTTACGGTAAGAATATCGTAATTCGCAATGCGTCTTTTGAAATAAAAAATGGTGATTTTGTTTGCGTCGTGGGGGCAAATGGATCGGGTAAAAGTACGCTAATTAAAGCTATTTTGGGGTTGGTTAAGCCTATAAAAGGAAAAATTACTTTTAGTAATCGGCTAACAAAGAATGAGATTGGCTATTTACCACAAGAAATGAAAGTGGAACAAAATTTTCCAGCAACGGTGTGGGAAATTGTGTTATCTGGCAATTTAGGAAAAATGAAAACGGCGCCGTTTTATAAAACTGCAGAAAAAAAGCGTTCTACTGAAGCACTTAAAAAACTTGGTATTTCACATTTAGCTCAATTAAGTTTCACAGAATTGTCTGGTGGTCAGAAACAGAAAGTTCTTTTAGCGCGTGCACTTGTTGCCATGACGAAACTTTTGATCTTAGACGAGCCATCCAACAACCTAGACTATGTCTCGCGTCACGATTTTTACGAGACTTTAAAATCTCTAAACCGCACAGAAAAAATGACAATCATAATGATTACGCATGATTTAGACGCAGAAGATCTAATTGGAAATAAAATTTTCGCCCTTGCAGACAGTAAGGTGACGGTGGAAACAACGAAGAACTATTTACGGAGGTATAGATGAATCAAATAGCGGAAATGTTCGCGCATCCTTTCATGATTAGAGCACTAATTGTGGGTAGTCTTATTTCTGCTTGTGCAGCGCTGATTGGCGTTCCTCTCGTGCTAAAAAAGAATTCTATGATTGGGGACGGATTATCTCATGTCGCCTTTGGTGCATTTGCCATTGCCTTGGCGGCCGGAATCATGCCACTATGGTTTGCCTTGCCGGTGGTTGTCGTTGCATCCTTTATCACTTTGCAATTTGGCAATAGTCGTAAAATTAGTGGCGATGCTGCAATTGCATTGCTTTCGGCTTCAAGTCTTGCTATCGGCACGATTGCCATCTCGGTTTCTTCTGGTGCAAATATAGATTTGAATAGTTACTTGTTTGGAAGTATTCTTGCTGTAAGTTGGGATAGTGTGGTTCTTAGTGTAATTTTGACTGTCGTATTATTGGTTTTTTATATTTTTTCTTTTCATCGTATTTTTGTGATTACTTTTGATGAAACTTTTGCTAAATCAGTTGGCGTTAAAACGGAAATCTACAACATATTTTTTGCAGCAATTTGTTCGGTTGTAGTGGTACTCGGAATGCGACTTTTAGGCGCTTTGTTAATTTCAAGTCTGATTATATTTCCAACGGTAATTGCCCTGAAATTAGTACGGTCTTTTAAAGCTGTAGTAATTACAGCTGTAATCGTTGCCGTCTGTAATTTCTTGATAGGCCTGTTTTTGTCCTATCTTATGGCTACCCCAACCGGAGCAACTGTAGTTGTAGTTAACTTAGTTGTCTTAGTAATTGTCTCTATTTTAAATAGGATCATTAAGTGAAATTAGTATTTTCTTAGTGGATAATATACTGCGAAACTTGTTGCGAAAACGATAAGGTTAATTAGCACGAAAGTCTGTGACAAGATAATTGCGCCGAACGATTTATCCTCAAAGAATTGAGAAACTATAGTTGAGACAAATCCGGTATCAGGTGCGTATGAAACTACGCCTAACGGATCCAAGTAAGCATAATCGGCATCGTATAGAATGAGGGCATTACTCATATCTGGCGTAGAAGGAGCGGACCAGGAACTATCATTCACAATTTGTGCCGCTAACTCCTCTTGACGACGACGCTCCTCCTCTTCCTGACGGCGATGTTCCTCTTCTAGTCTCTGGCGTTCCGCTTCTTCGGCGGCTCTGCGTTCTTCTTCTTGACGACGTTGCTCTTCCTCTATTCTCGCTTGTTCCTCTAGCCGTTGCCTCTCTTCTTCTTCCTGGCGCAACCGTTCCGCTTCTTCCTCTGCTAAGCGACGCTCTTCCTCCAACCTAGCTTGTTCTTCTTCAAGCCTACGTTGTTCCTCTTCTAGTCTCTGGCGTTCCGCTTCTTCCTCTGCTAAGCGACGCTCTTCTTCCAATCTCGCCCGTTCTTCCTCTAATCTTCTTTGTTCTTCTTCTAACCTTGCCTGCTCTTCCTCCAATCTACGTTGTTCCTCCTCTAGCCGTTGCCTCTCTTCTTCCTCTTGGCGTAAGCGCTCTTCCTCTTCTAGCCTTTGACGTTCTTCTTCAAGCCTACGTTGCTCCTCTTCCTCGGCTTTTTGACGTTCTTCATCGTCAGCTGGGTTTACTTCTTCAAGATGCTCATACTCCACTTCGGCCGTATCGTATGAGATACCAACATCACCATAGCCATTTTGAGTGAGATAAGCGACCTTATTTGACACAATACCATCTTTATGTTCTGGCATTATATTATATCTGAAATAAAGTGTATCAATAGAGGATCCACTTTTACCCAAAGTTAATGGGTGGGCGAGCATGAAACTCTCTGAGCTAGTACCTGGTGCGGTAATCTCTAGCGGAACCCAAGATTCTTCATTTTCTGGTGTATAGGTGTAAGAGATTAGACTGCTATTTAATGGCACGAATCCGCTATTCCCCGCCTCATCTTCCATATAAGATGACAAATGAGTCAGATACAAAGGATTATCTGGATCAATGTTTTTTAAACTGGTTTGATAGGCGATGAGTTGATTAGACAAGATACTGCCCTCGTTTTGAGCATCAGCGGCGATTGGCCAGTTCATGTTAGTAATGGTGATTTTGGTGTTGGACTCGGATGTGCTACGTTCTGCGTAGAAGAAATCAAGGTTATAAACGTGATTTTTTTCTAAGTGTGCATCTATTAATTTGGTTGCCATCCCGTCAACTGATGAAGAAATTGTGCCATCAGTATTGATCGTAAAGCTGCCAGCTACGGCGGAATGTAAACCGCCAATATCTAAGACTAATACCCCATTCAAAAAGACCCAAACATCATCGTCACCAGAAAAATTGAAAGTCTCATGACCATTCATCTCTGTCTTAATTGGCACAGTCATGTGGGCTGTGAAAGAGAAATTATGAGTTCTGGCATTGGAGTCCTTGCGACTTACGCTATCACTATCATAGCGAATGTCATCGAGTGGAAAAATCTGATTCCCACCATATAAATATGTATTAGTATTACCTTGGCGGTTAAAAGTGATAGTGCGATCATACTGTTTGCTAACATCGCTTACTTCGTGATACCAACGATAAAAGTTATCAGACGATGTGACCGGCTCACTACCTGTGACATATTGACTAGCCTTGTTAATTCCGGCAGCAGCAGCGGCAGTCTGAGTGCTATAAGTTGGGATCGGAAGACCGTCAGATCCCAAATAATCTTTGACGATGCCTTGTTGCAACGCACCAACACATTGACCACTACATCCACACCACTCAAACTGGCGGACCTTAGCATTACAAGAATCCATTTTTTGATCAAAATAGGTCATGTCAAGAGTGATTGTATCCGGATTGCCGACAGAGGCGACTTGCCAGTTGCTTGGAATACCATTTTTGTTGGCAATTGTTTCTAAGGTCAATGCTCTTGCGGCGCCCGTAATGGCTATGCCTACAAGGGAAATGAAAGAGACAATCAATATCACTCTAGAAACTTTTGCGACTTTCTGTAATTTTAGATCGCGTAAAGCTTTTTTGGTTTGTTTTTTCTGGCTAGAAATAGCCATAGCATTATTATTCACTTGACAGACCTCCTCTTGAAATTAATTTTAATGCTTCCGTTTAACTTAGTCAAGAATAATAATGTGCTTGTCGGCGGTTTTTTCTTATGCTAAAATAGTGGCAATGGAGGTTTAATTGCAATTAGTTCCGCTTTTACTAGTTATTAGTATGGTTTTGTCGCTATTTTCGGCTATCATGGTAACGCTTGGTAGTAGAGAAGAAGATAGGTGGCGTGCCGTATGTTTTTGTATAGCAATGTGTGGCATGCTTATTTGGACATTAGGAACTTTTATGGAGCGATTTGGTTTACTGGGTATAGAAAAGATTTCTGGATTAGTTCAGGGGATGGTCTGGATTGGCTGGATCATTGGTACGGTGGCACTGCTTGTGATGATAGATTGGCGCAGAATTGCCAAAAAAACAAGAATAGCACAGGGTTGGAGACTATTCTTGGTTGGTGTCGCCCTATCTTTTCTGGCTGGCACGATCTTCTGTCTAATAATGCCGAAATTTGGTAATGAGGCGAAATGGGGCGGTCCGTTAATTTCTGCTACTTCGGTGATTTTTTACTATTATGCAATTTTGCGTTATAAAATTTTGGATTTATCAGTAAAATCCTTAAAAATCTGGTCGCGATTCCTTGTCGCTATAGTTGCAGTAATGGCATATATTGTGTTATTTTTCTTCATTTCCAAATATCTTTTTCATATTGATTCATCCACAGAAATTTTAGCGTTAAATGTAGTGATGATTATTCTAGTGGTATTAATTTGGCCAGTTATGAATGATATTAATATTGGGATCAATTCCCTGATCTCTACGAAAGATATTAATTATCCATTCATCGTGAAAAAGCTAAATCGTATGGCTACGCAAAATGTAAAAATGCGAGAGCTAGCAGATTTTTTGGCGGATTATCTACATTTCCAGGATGTGGGCTTTATTGTGCAGAGTAAATTTTATGCAACTAATTCACTAAAATTGAAAAAAGATCAAATTGCGCAAATCGCACTACTTAAAAATAGCGAAAAAACTATTTGGCAAGAAGTGGATCCGGCGACTAAGGTTATTCTGGACGGGATAAACCTTAAAGCGGTTGCTGAATTGCGTAATGCAAAAGGTCGTCCGTTCGGACAGATTCTCGTAGGTAGACCGACTGGAAAAATGGAGTTAGAAAAACGTGATTTAATAGAACTAGAAACTATTATTAATCTGGTTGCATCTTTGATAGATTCAGCGGAAAGGATCAAGTCGTAAATGTCAGCGGCGATGTTGCGTCAAACTAGAATGACTATTCTGCTTTCACTGAACGCGGCAGCAATTTTAGTGGCAGGAATTTTAATCGCAAGTGCGATTGGTATTAATGGCAATGGTGGATTTCGGGTGGTAGACGAAAAAAGTGATGAGGTTTCCGATGAAATAACTGACGTTACGCTAATTGACCCAGTAACTGAAGTTTTGGAAGCAATTGTAGAAACGAAGCCAAGTACTGCATCGGTAAATTATGCTGCGAGTGCGATGGCAGCGAGAAGTTTTGATAGTGGGGCGGTGTCAGGTAGTGAATTGTGGAATACGGAATCAGTTACAATTTATCAGAGTGCGGATTTTGATATTTGTATTAATGATTCTGTCAAAGACCCGGGAGAGATGTATTGGCAGACGAGTAATCCGGCTGTGATAAAAGGTTTTTATAGTGAAGCTAGAACCAGGTTGGGATATTCTAGTGCAAGGTGTCGTTATCCAGCGATTGTCGGTACTGGTACGACTACTATAACAGCTGGTACAACTGATGGTACTAAACGCGATACTTTAACTGTAACTGTGGTTGCGCCACCAGTAGAACAGTGGAAACACGAGGTACTTGATTTAGTTAACGCGGAACGCGCGAAATATGGATTAGCTGCCTTAACGTGGGGTAGTACTTGTGAAACAGGTGCTCAGACTCGTGCTTTAGAAATTATGACTAGGTATGATCATTCTCGCCCAGACGGTAGTTCATGGGAAACGGTTTGTCGTAATCCTGGTGGGGGCGTGGCTGGAGAGAACCTTGCAGCTGGCAACACGGCGGTATCACCAGAAACTGTTGTCCAGACTTGGATGAATTCTGAATCACACCGCAATAATATCTTATCTGACAAATTTACAAAGATGGCTGTAGGATTTGTCTTTGATCCAAATTCACAATATAGGACATATTGGGCACAGTTCTTCAGTACGTATTAGTGTATGTGGGTTCCTCTTCCTACTTTTACTGATTTAGCTTATTATTCGTCACGGCAGCAGAAAGGTAGATAAATCCAGGCGGACTGTGCCGGAATTACAGTTCCGTACTCGTCCGTGGATTTATCTACTTTCTGCTGGTTCCTCATATACCAGCTAAATCAAAAAGCAGGAATAGGAACAAATTATAGGATGCTAATAGCGCGAGACGCAACGAAGAGAAAAGCCGAAGTACTTGCTATTGCCGTACGCTGGGTTAACATTAGAACTATTCAAAAACGAGTTGTAGCTGCTCGTACCAGAGTGAATAGTTGCAGGCCACCAGTGACCGTTGGCGCCTTGATAGTACAGCTTACTATTATTCCAATGGAAGCTACCTGAGAATACATACGACAGCGGATAAGACCGAATTTTAGTAGAATATGTTATAATATGAATTATGTTTACTGATACGGCAAAAGTAAGTCTTAAGGCTGGAAAAGGCGGCGATGGAGCGGTTTCTTTTCGTCATGAGATTTATATTCCGAAAGGTGGTCCAGATGGAGGCGATGGTGGTCGGGGTGGATCTGTCATTTTTCGGGCGGACAAAGACACAAATACCTTAATAGACTTTCGTTATAACCCAATTTTGACGGCTGAAGATGGAAAAAACGGTGCTGGGCAACGAGCCGCTGGACGTTCTGGGAAAGATTTGATTGTGGAAGTGCCAATTGGTACAGTAGTTTGGAAAAACCCATCGCACGAAATGCTTGCTGATTTAGTATCTGACGGTCAAGAGGCAGTCGTTGCAAGAGGTGGCGATGGTGGCTTCGGTAATGCGCATTTTAAGAGTTCCGTACGACAAACGCCGCGCATTGCAGAACTGGGCGAGCCAGGTGAAGAATATGAGGTGGATCTAGAGCTGAAGTTGCTGGCAGATGTAGGATTAGTCGGTATGCCAAATGCCGGAAAATCTACCTTCCTCTCTGTTGTTTCTAATGCGAAACCTGAGATTGCCGATTACCCTTTTACGACTGTTACGCCGAATCTTGGTGTGGCGACTATTGATGGAACTGACTTGCTGATTGCTGATATTCCTGGTCTGATAGAGGGCGCTTCTGAGGGTAAGGGCTTGGGGCATGATTTCTTGCGCCATATTGACAGGACGGCAGTTCTATTGCATTTAATTGATGTTTACTCTGATGATGCAGGTGCAACTTATGCAATTATTCGCCACGAACTAGAAAAATACTCTGATTTAAGAGAGCGGCCAGAAATTATCGCGCTCACGAAGACGGAGGGGGTTGATCAGGAAATTATAGAGATGCAGAAATCTTCTATCCTAAAGCAAAATCCATCCGCACGTGTTTTTGCAATTTCGGCGGTGGCACACCAGGGGATAGAGGAAGTCTTGCGCGCGCTAAAAACAGAAGTAGAGGTCAAATGGCAGGCGCAGGAAGAGCTTGTAGCTTCAGAAAACGAGATGAATACGATCGCTACGGAGGAAATGCCGGTAATCTCGCTTTCGCCAAAAGCCTTGCGTGACACTTGGACGGTGACAGAGGACGATGGTGTATATACGGTAAGAGGAGAAAAGATAGAGAAATTTGCTCGCCGAACAGATTTGTCAAATTACGCCTCTGTAAACCGCTTGCGTGACATCATGAAAAAAATGGGAATCAAAGCAGAACTAACTTCTCTAGGAGCAAAGGACGACTCGGTTATTTCTATTGCTGGCAAAGAGTTTACATTGGTGGAAGAAGATTGGTAAATAATACCGTAATAGTGTGTAAAGTGTCATAGCTATTGACAAATTAGCGTAAGTATGATAAAATGAAAGTGTGTAGCTATCTTGAGACGCTACGCGTGGTATTTTGCTGGCGTCTCTGTAACTTGACAATTCGGCCCCTAATACGGCACGACAAGGGGGAGCCGAGATCTCATAGAAAAGGAGGAAAAAATATGAGATTTGCAGGTATTATGTTATATGTTGTTGGAGTTCTATTTGTTTTAGAACTCTTGTTTCTGCTATTCCTGGGCGTCGCCGCCCGGCACCTCCTGATCGAAGGCAGGAAGCTGATGGCGATTGCCATTATCATTACCCTAACGGCAGGTGGGCTGGCGGCATTGATACACGCCAACCGGCCAGTTAGTGGCAGAGTGGAGAAGACAGCTTCTCAGCTTGCCAATTACATTTTAGATGGCGATGCCACTGGCACAGCGCAGGGCTATCTGCTGGAGACAGTAGATAAGCCTGGCGTTGACCAGGATGTTTACCGCTACTGCTTCGTAGATGAAGCAAGCGGCAAGATTTTGAAGGCATCCGGACGGGCAGATGCATCAGACGTATTCATCAACGATCAGATGCAGCCCAGTGTCACAGTTTACGAGACACACTGGGTCTGTCCGCTGACGGGCAAAGACGCAGGCGTTGGTCTGTATCGTATTTTCTATATTCCATCGGAAGATGCGATTATCGCCGATACTGACGGTCGTTAGCTACACGAAAAAGGTCGCGGCAATTTCACGACCTTTTTTCATGCCAGAAAGCCGTCACTTTAGGTTGCAAAGACTGTGAGATGATACGTAATATTTGACTAAAACACCATAAGATGATAGAATTGTAGTTGCTAATTTATTGTTTTGTTATGTAATAGTTAGAGTTATTTATAGAAGGGAGGGCACGCGCATGAAAAAGAAAAAAGGCGTGATCGGACATTTTTTCAGTAACCCAGAGGTTTCGGCGATCTTACGTAGAGCGAAGCAGGTGCTCGTCAATTGGACGGTAGTGACGAAAGGATTGCCGAGTCTGGAGACGGGTAAGAATGCTGCAAAACTTTATGGCAGGGTATTCGAGAACTATATCAGGCTTTTTGCCAGAGAAAACCCAGATATAGACTATCGTACCCTGTTAGTCTTTGCCAGCATCCTGGAGGAAATCCCGTACGAAGCGGAAAGTGCTGGCACCACGGTGCAGAGCCGGCGGCAGGAATTTGTCACAGAACTAGCAAGTTATGCCGACCATCTGACATTATTAGATGAGAGGTTGAACGGAGTAAAGGAGCGCCTCTTCATGAAGCCGCTTTATAAGCGGTCGTTCCAGGCAGTAATACGGGTATATGATAATGGTAGATCTAGCCAGTCTGAACACCCATCGGAAACTTGTCAAAAGGTAAAGATTGGCTTCCGTATTCCGCGGGATATCCTGATTGACCTGTTAGAGAAGGAGATGGCATAACATTTCTGTGATTTCATGTTTCAAAAAAGCCAGCAAATTGCTGGCTTTTTCACTGAAGCGCGCCCACCCTTGGGGGCACATTGTTTTGTTTTAATCCGCTGTTTTTGTTTTTAATGTAGTCTCCACACTCCACTAATTCAGTGGAACCCCTGTGAAGCGTTTCAGCTTATTTTTAGTGTAGTTTAAGATAAGCGTTTTGTCAAGTGGAAAATCAAAAAAATAATCTGATCTGATAATTGACAAATATAACAAAAAGTATGTGAAAGCAGGGTAAGATTACCCTGCTTTTTGCATGGAATTATCTTAAAAATGTGTTATAATAAAAAAATGATTAAGTTTACGATTATTACACTGTTTGAGGATGCTTTGCGACCATATCTTGGGACTTCTATGATGTGGAAAGCGGCAGAGAAGGGAATTGCAGAGTATAATTTTGTGAATTTACGAGATTTTGGTCTGGGTCCACATAAATCGGTGGACGACACGCCTTATGGGGGCGGAGATGGAATGTTACTCAGATGTGAGCCGGTTTATGCGGCGATTGAGAGTGTTATGGCGCAGGCAGAGAAAGCGGAAACAGAGAAACCAGAAGTGATTTTACCAACTCCAGATGGAATGATCTGGAATCAAACATTGGCGAGGCAATTTGCGGGAGTAGATACCCCTGACACCTCTGCTCAGGCAATAGAAGAAAGTATTATGAAGAAAAATTTGGCAAATGCAACATTCTTAATGCATAATCGCCATTTTATCATTCTTTGCCCGCATTATGAGGGGTATGATGCACGGATTTTGGATGTAGTTGATCATAAAATATCTTTGGGAAAGTATGTTTTGACAGGGGGAGAATTGCCGGCCTTAATCATAATTGATTCAATTGTACGGCTTTTGCCAGGGGTGTTAGGCGGAAATTCGTCAGCATCTCAGGAAAGCTTCTCTAATGGCGATAATATAGAATATCCACAATACACTAAACCAGCAGATTTTCGTGGTAAAAAGGTACCAGAAGTGCTACTCTCTGGCGACCATGCGAAAGTCGCAGCCTGGCGTAAAGCCCACGAGAAATAGCAGTTTTCGTGGTATAATTCCTCTATGGACATGCTTGCGGAGGTAACAGAATTAGATGGTATCGGAACGCGTACAGCCGATTTTTTGAAGAAATATGGTATCTATACCGTACGTGATCTGATGTACTTTTTGCCTCGTGATTATGAAAATTTTCAATCTTCCGTCAAAATCTGTGATTTGCAACCAGGTAAAGCTATGGTTAGGGGTAAAATTTCTGATCTTTCTACGCGCAGCACAAGCAAGCGAGGTTTTAAGATTACTACTGGTAAAATTAGCGACGATACGGGGGCAATTAGGGTAATTTGGTTTAATCAACCTTATCGAGACAAGCAGTTTGATCCAGAAAGAGAATATTTCTTTACGGGATCATATGATTACAAGAACGGCACCTATCAATTAACTTCACCCTCGGCGGTTTTGGCGCCAGAGAATAATTGCGAGGAGGCAGATCTACAGCCGATTTATCGGGCGAAAGGTAGCATGAAATCAGAGAAATTTCGCCAAATTTACGATAAAAACCGGGCAAAATTTGCTCAGATACCAGATCTGTTACCTGGGACTTTGCCAGATGACCCATTGGAGGTAGATCACCCTAATTACGTTCATACGGGAGCGAGGGCGGAAGCGTTGTTCCGGATGCACTTTCCAGAATCACCAGCGGAGGTGAATGCGGCAAAGCGTTATCTTTCCTACGAAGAAGTGTATGAAATGCTCATTGCGGCTAATCTCTCCAAACAAGAAAATAACAAGTTAAAAGCAGAGAAAATCCCATTTTTGCCAGAGAAAACTAAAGAATTGATTTCCTCTTTACCTTACGAGCTGACGGACGCTCAGCGTAAGGCGACCTGGGAGATTCTGCAGGATTTGGACAGAGATATTCCAATGAATAGGCTATTGCAGGGTGATGTCGGTTCTGGTAAGACCGTCGTGGCGGCAATTGCAGCGTATCAGGCCTTTTGTAGCGGTTTTCAGGTGGCTTTGCTGGCACCGACGGCTATCTTGGCGGTTCAGCATGCAGAGAGCTTACGCGACCTGCTAGAGCCTTTAGGCGTAAAAATCTGCCTTTTGATTGGTTCTACTAAGCAGAAAAACCGGCTCAAGCGCGAAATTGCCCAGGGGAAATACGATTTAATCATTGGTACTCATGCGATTATTACGGATGATCTGGTATTTTATTCGCTAGCGCTTTGTATTATTGACGAGCAACATCGTTTCGGGGTCAATCAACGCCAAAAACTTCTCTCTAAAACTACACATAATACTTCACGTCAAGACGGAGCGATGGTTTTGTCGCCTCATCTGTTATCCATGACTGCTACCCCTATTCCACGTTCTTTACAATTAACAGTATTTGGCGACCTGGATGTCTCCGTGATTAATCAGCTGCCTGGTGGTCGTCAACCAGTAGAAACGAAGATTATCACGGAATTGGATCAAAAAGAAGTTTTGTATCCCCAGATTATCTCTGAAGTGGAACAAGGAAGGCAGGTCTATTGGATTTGTCGCACAATTGAGGATAACCCATCTACAGAAACTGCAAGTGTTAAGAAGCAATGTCAGAAACTTCAGAACATTTTTCCAGATTATACAGTGGAATTTTTGCATGGACGAATGAAAGCGGCAGAAAAAGATGAGATTATGGAGCGCTTTGCGGCGCAGAAAATTGATATTTTGGTCTCTACGACGGTGGTAGAAGTGGGAGTTAATGTACCGAACGCAACTTTAATGGTGATTATGGACTCTGAGGGTTATGGTCTGGCACAATTACATCAGTTACGAGGAAGAGTAGGGCGTGGAAATTACGCTAGTACCTGTTATCTGATGATCCAAGCGGAAATGAAACCAACTCAGCGCCTAAAAGCAATGGAGCGATCCACGGACGGTTTTTATCTGGCGGAAATGGATCTAAAAATTCGTGGACCAGGAGAAATCTATGGAGCATTACAGCATGGCGAGCTGAACCTACAGATAGCTAATTTGGCGGATACTGGATTAATTTCACAGGCGGCACGGCAAGCGAAGGTCGTAGCAAAGAGATTCGCGGAAAACCCTGACCTTATGTTAAAATATAAGGAGCTAGTCAGTGGTATTTCCAAATATCAGCAGTTAACAACGTTAAACTAGGCAAAGACGAAATGAATGATAATTCTAAAAATACAGGGGTGGACTTGTAAATGTACTCTACTGTGGGTTTGCTGAAGAATGCTAAACATTCTGGTAAGATTTCTGGTACTCATCAGAGGTTAGATCGGGCGGCAAGAGCTTGGTTCACTAAGATGGCACCCAAGCGGGAATTTTTCCCTAGTATTAAGGAAATCTTGCATTTCGAGGGCAACCGTGGTCCAGACGGGCTAAAATGGAAGTCTCCAGGCGTTGATGAGCCGATGCACTTTATTTTACCGGATAATGATGACGGGAAGTTAGTACAAATGATTATGGATCATCAGTACAATTTGCATCAGGCTTTGCTTAAGAAAGATAGTGTTAGAGCAGCTTATGAAGCGGCGTGGATGGCGCACGCAATTACAGATGGACTAACGCCAGCCCACCACTTCCCTTATCAAGAGGCGGTCAACGAACTAATGTCGGATAAGGAATACGTTACAATCTTTGGACAACCTGTTAAGGGGATTATGCGTGGTAATAACCTTGCAGAGGCAACTAGAAATAATTGGCTTTATTGGGGTGCGGAGGGGTATATGACGAAGCATATCGCTTTTGAATACGGGGTGGCATTAGTAGCGACGCCAATGCCAAATCGTGCCCTCATGCCAAAGATGAGCAGCCAAGAACTAAAGAAATATCGCAAATACCACGAAATAGACCTCAAAAGGGAGTTTTATACCTCTCTGGAGCTAGTAGATCACCTGAAAATGTACGACAAATTCCGCAAGAAGGGCTGGAATACAGAACTGGCTTATGAATCCACGGCGATTTTGTTACCAGAGATCGTGAAAATGATCACCTTGGGCTGGCTTTCTGCCTTGCCGACCTCTGAAGAGAAGAAAAAATACGCCGAAAAGGAAAAATTACGGAAACAGAGGAGCTAATGAGAGTTACCGCAGGAGAATACAGGGGTAGAGAGCTGAAAACGCCAGATAATGCGACGACTCATCCGATGGGGAGTAGGGAAAAATTAGCGTTATTTAACGCTGTAACGGCCCTAAAAGGCTCTCTGAAGGTCTGCAATGCAGTATTAGACTGTTACTGCGGTTCTGGCGCATTGGGGATAGAAGCGCTCTCTCGTGGGGTAAAAAAAGCAATTTTCGTCGACAAAAATCGTTTAGCTGTTGAGATTACGAAGGAAAATTTAGCCTCTTTGGGGCTATTAGAGCGAACTGAGGTGTTCAAAGCGGATATTGCGAAAGTATCAGAAGTGATCAGAGGGGAGTACGACTTGATTTTAGTTGATCCACCTTATGATCATTTTTTAGTAGCGGAATTTCGCGAGATAGAGAAATTTTTGGCTCCAGGAGGGGTTTTAGTTTTATCTCATCCTAAGGAATATCAGGGAGAAACAGTAAACCTAGCAGAAATTTTCCAAAAACTCAGATTATATTCTGATCGGTCATATGCAAGAGCAAACATTGCAATTTTTAGATGATATGTTGTTTTTTCTTCAGTCCATTCTCTAATTTTTGGGGACACTTGGTTTCCGCCTGTTTAGAAACAAGAGTAAATATGCATTATAGGGAAATTCGGCATTACCATTCCTGAGGCACATTCGTAGGCGTTTGCCTAAGCCTATAGCCTCTGGAATGGCAATACCAAGAATTTCCCCTCTACTTATCCTGCTAGTATGCGTTCGTATCCACTGTCGTTTGTGTTGGGAGGCAGTTTCAACTGGATTCATGATAAACTATATTATCAAAACAGTGGTGGTCTATGGTGGTCAAGTACATTTGGATCGGGTGAAGGCGGCCATATCTTATATATAAACTCTTCAAATGTTAGTCCAACGTATTATTACTACGATTATGGATTTGGTGGATTTACAATTCGTTGAAATAAATAAAAAATAGCATGCTAAATTTATAATCATCAACGAAGTGATCTACCATTATATTTGGGATCATTGTCTGATGGGTTGACATTAGAACTGTTCAAGTACAAGAAGTAACTGTTCGTATTGAAACTTATAGCAGTAGACCACCAATAACCGACGATACCCTGACTACTTAACTGGCTAAAATGCCATACAAAGACACCTCCCAGCACAAACGATAGTGGATACGAACGCATACTAGCAGGATAAGGGCGAATTTCCTCTCTTCCTTTTTCTGTTCCAAGTTGCGCCACTCTTTACTATTTGTTCTAAAGCATTGTTGTAAAAACTACAACATTATTTTGGTAAGAGTAATCATTTTTATAATTATAAAAATATGTTGTGGTAATGTATTAAATAATAAAAAATTGCTATGTGTCAAATTTGCAAGCAAGAGCTTTTTAGCTAACTGTGGGTAAAGAGGGCTAATGCCGTGATGAGATAAAGATGAGGGGGAACTATCGGATCGGACCGAATAATGTGGGCTAAATATTTTTTGTCAATCATAAGCAATAAGAAATTTTTTACGAAAAAAATGTTTCTTCTTATGCTTGGAAAAAATTAGGGCATGCTTCATACTGAGAATGGGTCGGGAGCACATCATCCTAGTGCGAATTGAAGTATTAGCAGTGTTAAAACTTTCTGGAAAATCTACGAGCTCTCAATATACTTCAATGATTTGGAGGTTACCTCTCACTCCTCCTTTAGCCGTCACTCAATACACCTAGACATGATAGGGGATCGCACTAGGATTTTCCCCTATTTGCGGGAGCGCAGAATTATTAAAAAAGCATTGACTTATTGGAGCGATTGTGGTAAAATAGAACAAATAGAGTTAAAAATGGAGTAAAAGATGGATTTTAACCCATATAGTACAGAGGATAAGCAGCAAAAAACTCGCATTATTATTGCTACTGTCGCAATTGCTGCAATTGTGCTTGGGATCGCAGCCTGGGCAATTATTGCTATTGTCAATGGTAGAAATAATACCGCTGTAGATCAGACTGCAGTTGCAGTTGACGATAATACTACCGTAAAAGAAACAGAGCCGAGTGCACCAGCTTCAGAGGGAGTAACTACCGTTACTCAGCCAACTACTCAGACAGCCACCGTGACGACATTGCCGACTCCGACTGTTCAACAGAACAATGTGCCAGATACTGGTCCAGAAGAAATTCTACCACTTGCATTAGTAGCAGGAATGATGGTGACTTACATTTCTTCTCGTAAATTTGCTAAGAGATAATAAAGAGCAAAAAACTAAAAGATGACCCTAGCAGTGGTCATCTTTTTGTGTTATAATAAATCTACGCCCGAGTGGTGAAATTGGTATACACGTATGCCTTAGGAGCATATACCGCAAGGTGTGCTGGTTCAAGTCCAGTCTCGGGCACCAAATCTGAATAGTCTGGCTCTTTTGAGCCATTTTTTGTTATAATGTATGCAATAAGCGAAAGGAATTGAAGATGGAGAAAAGGAAGATTCTTGTGGTTTATTTCTCAAGGGCGGATGAAAATTATAATGTTGGCAATGTTGAGGTTGGGAATACCGAATTACTCGCAAAAGAGATCATCGCAAAAGTTGGTGCCGATGAATTCAAAATCATTTCTAAGAATTCTTACCCAACAGATTATCAAGAGGCGGTTGACCGAGCGACCATGGAAAAGAATAAACAGGCTCGTCCAGAATATGAAGGTGAGATTGAACTAAATAATTACGATACGATTTTCTTAGGCTACCCGATTTGGTGGGGTGATATGCCGATGATCGTTTATACTTTCTTGGAAAAACACAATTTTGATGGCAGGACGCTGATTCCATTTAATACACATGAAGGCTCCGGTAATTCTGGAACTTATGAAATAATACAAGCTAAACTCGCAAACGCCAATGTTATTGGTGGCGGCTTTAATATCCCTGGTTCTGTGGCTCGTACTGAGGAAGGTGTCCAGCAACTAGATGAATGGTTAATTGGGCTAGGATTTCATGAATAATCTGGGGAAAAGTACTCTTTGGCGGATTATTACGGCAATTATAACAGTTGTCGTTCTGGTACTAGGGCTCGTTTTCTTATTTGGCACAGTATGGAAGCAAGAGAAAGATGATGATTTGCAAATTATCTCCACGACTTTTGTGGGTTATGATTTTGCAAGAGCAGTCGCGCAAGAGGTAGCGAATGTCAGGATGTTGCTTAAACCCGGGAGTGAGATGCACAATTACGAACCAACTCCGCAAGATATTGCGGAAATCATCAACTCTGATCTTTTTATTTATATCGGCGGAGAGTCAGAAGAGTGGGTCACGGATCTTTTACGAGATAATGACATTACCCCAGAAAAGACTTTACGCTTAATAGACGTCGTAGAGCTTAAAGAAGAAGAGCTGACCCCAGGGATGGAAGGCGATACAGAGGAGGAAGTCGCATACGATGAACATATTTGGACTAGCCCAGCCAATGCAATTAAGATGGTTGACGCGATTGCGAATAAATTATCAGAGTTGGAGCCAGCGAAGAAAGCCGATTTCGCAAAAAATGCCGCGGAATTTAACGCGGAGATTCGCCTGCTCGACCAAAAAATTCAGGATTTAGTGAGCAATTCCGCACGTAAAACCTTAGTTTTTGGTGATCGTTTTCCGTTTCGTTATTTCGTAGATGAGTATGGATTAAATTACTATGCTGCTTTTCCAGGCTGTTCTGAGCAAACGGAGGCAAGTAGTAACACGGTGGCATTTTTGATCAATAAGATAAAAGAGGAAAAAATCCCTGTAGTTCTAAAGAATGAGTTAACCAGTGATTCATTGGCACAAGCGATTGCGGATGAAACAGGGGCAAAAGTCCGCGAACTATCGGCAGCGCACAATATATCACAAGCAGATTACGATAGTGGTATTACCTATGTAGATATTTGGCAAAAAAATTATGAAATCTTAAAAGAAGCGCTAAATTAAGCTATAATACTATCATAGATGAAAAGCAAACTTAACCATTTTATCCTAATTATCATTATTATAAGTTTAGCGGTAGCAGTAACGAGTTTCTATTTTTTGGTAAAAAATAAACAGATTTTACTAAATCCACTCTTTGTTTCGCCAGAAAAAGACGTGGTGGGGGTTGATATTTCACATTATCAGGGTGGCATAGATTATGAAGAACTCGCCACGCAAAGTATTAAATTTGCTTATATCAAGGCGACAGAGGGGAGTAGCTATGTAGATGAACATTTTGCCGAAAATTGGGAAAAGGTCAATTTTGGCACTCTCAATAGTAGAGTGCTAATTGGGGCATATCACTTCTTCTCTTATGAAAGTGACGGTGAAGCGCAAGCTAAGAATTATATTACAGCAGTCGGTGACCTAGGAGGGCGATTAATTCCTGCAATTGATCTAGAGCTATATGGTGACTATTTAGAAAATCCGCCTGAGACAGAAAAAGTCGTGACAGAATTGAAAAAATGCCTTAACGCCTTACAGGGGAGATATAATGTAAAGCCAATGATTTATGCGGAACGTGACATTTACGATCGCTATTTGGCATCTGATTTCACTGATTACCCACTTTGGATGCGTAACATTTATTATCCATTAGATTGGACCTTTCACCACGACTGGACAATTTGGCAATATACCGATAGGGGTGAATTGTCAGGCTATTCTGGGGGTGGTTACATTGACTTAAATGTATTAAATAAGAATAAAACTTTACAAGAAATCACTATACCATTTTGAAAAAACTCATGCTAAAATAGGAGTAATGAAGTGGGGTCAGATTCCAGCAGTTAATTTTGGAGGAGAAGATTAAACAGTGAATAAAATCGCGAAATATCTAAATCAGCATCTTATTGGTAATGTTTTTGATTCCGCTCAGATTTTAGTGGCTTATTCCACTGATCGTTCCGCCCTCAAAATTACACCGCAGATGGTGGTAATTCCAGAAAACACTTCTGATGTTTGTAAGACGGTCAAGTTCGTGAACCAGCTTGCTGATAAAAGTGTTCGTATGCCGATTACGGTGCGTGGTTCTGGACTAGATAAGACTGGAGCAGATCTAGGCGATGGTTTAGTGATTTCTATGGAGCATCTCAACAAAATTTTGGAGATCGACGATCGTTCGCGCTTGGTGCGCGTGCAGGCTGGCGTTTCTTTGGGACAACTTAATTCTGCGTTAGCACTTTATGGGTTGACGGTTCCAATTTTGGCAGATCCACGTGATACTATTGGCTCTCTGATTGCAAATTTTGCCACTGATAATGCGGCCGGTAAATACAATGGCATATATTATTACGTGGACCAGCTAGAAGCAGTTATTTCCACTGGTGACACTCTACAGACTTCACGATTTGCTCGCCCACACCTGTCACGTAAAACTGGTTTAACTTCGTACGAGGGGGAAATTTACCGTGAGATTGATAAGATTATAGAAGAAAATAGCGATACGATCACAGATTTGGGGAATCGTAACACGATTGATGCTTCTGGCTACCAGATGATTACTCAGGTAGTACGCGATACGACAAAGAGCTTTGATTTGTTGCCGCTGTTCTATGCATCGCAGGGAACACTAGGAATTATTACAGAGGTGATTTTGCGTTGTGAGGTCTATGAGCCAGATGTTTTGCATTTTGTGGCAGCTTTTGAATCAGTTTCCGCCGCGCAGGATTTTATCCAGGACATCATGCCGCTTGTGCCAGAGGAACTGAACTTATACGACGCCAGAATGTTTAAGGCAGCGGTTGCACACGGTAAAGATCTGGCTCTGTTCGCGCCAAAGTTTTACAAAGGTTATTTTGTTTGGGCTGGATTTGATGATAAACCACATAAGACGATGAAAAAACTCAAAAAGTGTCTCAAGCTCCTTCCGCATAATGCTGCAGCCATCATAGAGACAGAAGAAAATACGACAGATTTCCAGAGACTACATTCTGCGATTAGGAGTTACCTTAATGATGATGTAAGTGGGGAAAGAGTGCCAATTATGGATGATTTTTACGTTCCATCCGATCATCTGGCAAACTTCTTGACTGATCTAAAAACATTGGAGAAAACTTATGCGCAAGAATTGCCGGTTTTTGGGTCTTTTTCCACGAGTAATTATTTCGTTCGTCCAGATATTCAATTGAGCACTGTGGAAGGACGTCAATTTATCCTAAAATTCATTAAAGATTTTGATTCTTTAGTCAAAGAACACGGTGGTTCTATTACTGGTGGTACGCCTGAAGGCAGGCTGAAAGCAATCGTGACCAATCATAATTTAACAGAGGCAGAACGTGATTTGTATAGCCACGTAAAAGAAATCTTTGACCCAGATAATATCCTTAATCCAGACGTGAAACTCGGCGCCAACGAGAAAGAAATCGTCCGCTACATTAGAACTTCATCTTTGGTCGGAATTAACTCATAATCTCATCAGATTAGTATGCGTTCGTATCCACTATCGTTTGTGTTGAGCGGGATTTTTAATTGGTCAAATAATTACTTATGGGGGCAAGGCATATTTAGCGATTGGTGGCCGATTACGGTATACTCTAGAACATTAGCATTTGATTTAAGTTTAACTTCATCTAATATAGTGCTCAATGATACGGACGATAAAGTTTGGGGACTAACACTTCGTTGATATTCTAAAATTAGTAAGCTAATTATGCTGCAACGAATTACATATCCAACATATTTATAATTATTGTATGGAAGATTGACATTATTTGATGTTAGACGGAGGAAATTAATCATACTATTCGTCGTAGTAGTGGACGAATGATAAATGCCGTACACTCCTTGTTCATATAGTTTGCCATTTACCCAATTTAAACCACCTCCCAACACAAACGATAGTGGATACGAACGCATACTAGCAGA
>JAZUOY010000019.1:0-5805 GCA_045604885.1 Candidatus Nanosyncoccus sp. | reverse complement strand
TAGTGGATACGAACGCATACTAGCATGATAAGATGATGTATATCATCTTATTTTCTTTAGTTTATTTTCTTTAGTTTATTTTCTAATCTTTTGGGGACCAAAAGCGGATTTCCCCTGTTTTAGAAACTGCGAGCAAATACCTCAGGAGTACCGTTTAGTCGGGCGGACTGAGGATTTGCTCTTGTTTCTAAACAGGCGGAAACCAAGTGTCCTCAAAAGTTAGAGAATAGACTGGAGAAAATATGTTATAATATATAAATGAATCGAGCTGATTTCTGGCATAGTTTGCCCAGTCCATTCACCGTTTTAGCCCCGATGGAAGGTATAACAGATGTCGTTTTTCGTCAAGTTGTTGCAAAAGCTGGACGTCCAGATGTATTTTTTACAGAATTTACCAATGTCTCTAGTTTTACATCAGAAAAAGGTCAACCAAATGCCTTAGAAAGATTAACCACTACCGGCAGCGAATCTCCAATTGTAGCTCAAATTTGGGGTAATAATCCAGAACATTTTGCCAAGACCGCTGCCGCCCTAGAAGATCTCGGTTTTGATGGACTAGATATTAATATGGGCTGTCCAGATCGCCATGTCAATAAGGCCGGAGGAGGTGCTGCCATGATTACAACTCCAGATCTTGCCATTGAATGTATTACTAAAGCCAAATCAGCGTCCAATCTTCCCGTATCTGTCAAGACACGTCTAGGATATACTTTTCGTGATGAGTATTTAGATTGGATTCCACTTTTATTGAATCAGAAGCTCGCCGCCCTGACAGTTCATTTGAGAACACGTAAAGAAATGTCTAAAGTACCAGCCCACTACGACCTAATTCCCAGTATCGTACAGCTGCGCGATGAGATTTCTCCAGAAACTATACTAATTATTAATGGCGACATTGCAGATCTGGCAACTGTACATAAACTCTCCACGAAATATCCCGCAGTAAATGGCTATATGATTGGGAGAGGAGTTTTTAAAAATCCATTCTGTTTTACTACACACCAGGCCAGCAGGGCAGAACTCCGTGAACTTTTCCTTTATCATCTCGACCTCTTTGACAAGCGTGCTTCAGAGCTAAGTCAACACGGTTCTTTTTATCCATACGAGCCGATCAAGCATTTCATTAAAATCTACTTCTCTAGCTATGATGGTGCGGCAGATCTGCGGGCAAAACTAATGGAATGTAAAAATACCTCTGAGCTTAGAGCAACATTAAACAATTCATAATGTTTATGCTATAATTACCGTATGGAAATTTTCATGCAAATTATTTTGTTAGTCGTTGGCTTCGCTTTGCTGATTAAAGGTGCCGACTTTTTTGTAGATGGCGCATCTAGCACTGCTAGCAATTTCCGTATCCCCAAGATTTTAATCGGTTTAACAATTGTAGCATTCGGTACCTCAGCACCAGAACTTGCCGTATCATTTAGTTCGCTAGCATCTGGTAATACTGACATGGTGCTAGGTAATGTTATTGGCAGCAATATCATCAATATTCTCCTAATTTTAGGTCTAGCCGCCGTCATCCGCCCCTTACGGATTAGAAAAGCTACTATTCGTAAAGAAATTCCAATTGCAATCCTCGTCTCTTCGTTACTCGTGGTATTGTTCCTGGATGTACAGCTTAAGTCGGGTAGTGTCAACCAGATTACTCGCTCGGATGGTATCGCGATTTTATTGTTCTTTGCGGTTTTCTTGTATTACCTCATATCCATGGCGATCAAAGAACGTTGCAAAAATGAGGTAGAGACTCCTAAGTGGCGTCTTTTACCATCTCTAGGTATTACCGCAATCGGGCTAGTTGGTATTATCTTTGGATCTAATTTAGTTGTAGATTCTGCTACTCACATAGCCCAGGGAATCGGTATTTCTGAGCGCTTAATTTCCTTAACCGTCATTGCGCTCGGCACTTCATTGCCAGAACTAGTCACTACCGTTGTTTCCGCCAGGAAAGGAGAGACTGACATGGTCATTGGTAACATTCTCGGTAGCAACATCTTCAATATCTGCATTGTACTTGGTGTTCCAGTAGCAATTCTTGGTACGATTACACCTGAATCATTCAAAATCATTGATCTAATTATGTTGATGGCATCAGCAATCCTGCTTTACATTTTCTCTGCCACAGAGCACAAAATCACTCGTCGCGAGGGCATTATGCTTCTCATCGTCTTCGTACTATATTACGCAACTGTCTTCATCATCTAGTCTTTTACTTCTTTTCAAATATGTTATAATTAAATAAAGTAATGGAGTTCTCTATGTTTGACACTAAAGAAGAAAAAAGCGCAATGGAAAAAGTACTCACTCGTTTCCGCGAAGAAATGAAAAAAGTTCGTACTGGACGCGCTCATCCGGATATGCTCTCAAGTATTAAAGTAGAAGCATACGGACAATTTATGCCGCTCAATCAAACTGCCAATGTTACCGTTTCTGATGCTACCATGTTGCTTGTTACACCGTTTGACCCAGCCAACATCGCTGCCATTTCTACTGCAATCAGAGCAGATTCTACGCTTGGCCTCAATCCTTCTGATGATGGTAGAGTAGTGCGTGTACCGATCCCACCGCTCACTGAGGAACGTCGTCACGAAATCGTTAAAACCGCTTCAGAAAAAGTGGAGGAAGCTAAGATTGGTATCCGTAACGTGCGTGAAGATGCGAGGAAGTCAATCAAAGAGGCTAAACTCCCAGAGGACGCTACGAAGCGAGCAGAAAAAGAAATTGACGATTTAACCAAAGAATACACCGACAAAATAGAGCAGGAATTTACTGAAAAAGAAGCGGAAATTATGAAGATCTAATCTATCTTCTTATTATATCACACTTATGGAAAAAAGTCAAGATAGCACAAGCATTTCTGATAATCCCATCGCCGTTAATTTACCTTCTCATGTCGGCTTTATCGTAGATGGTAATCGGCGTTGGGCAAGGGAGCGTAATCTTCCCACTCTTGAAGGACATCGTCGTGGTTTTGCGAAACTAGAAGACATTGCTGAGGCAGTCATAGAAAAGGGTGTACCTTATGCAAGTTTTTATGTTTTTTCTACAGAGAATTGGTCTCGCAGCGAAGAAGAAGTAGCCTATCTGATGGATTTACTTCGTAAAAATATCACACGTCTTTCACGCAAATTACAACGCAAAAATATCAAAATGATTGTCATGGGAAAAGCCGAGCCGGCGCCAATCGATGTCTTGCAAAGTCTAAAAGAGGCAGAAGAACTCACTCGGGATGGCACCGCTGGCACAATTTGTATTTGTTTTAACTATGGCGGACACTGGGAGATTGCTGACGCCGTCACGCAAATTCTTACTCAGTATCAGTCTGGCGACGCAATCACGCCGGAGATTATAGAGCAATTTATCTATCATCCAGAAATACCAGCCTGCGACCTAATTGTGCGAACATCTGGGGAAGAACGCATCTCTGGTTTCCAACTTTGGCGAGCAGCTTATTCTGAATTCCTCTTTATGCCAAAATATTTTCCAGATATAGAGGTATCTGACTTAGACGATATAATCGCTGAATATCAATCACGCCAACGCCGTTTCGGTCATTAGTTTCCATCATAGACAATTTTGTGCTATAATGAGCTTATGAATATAGTGTTGGGAGTAATTGTTGGCTTCTTAATTCTGATGGCACTAGTGGTCATCCACGAGTATGGGCATTTCCGTGCAGCACGAAAAAATGGTGTTATTGTAGAAGAATTTGGTATTGGCTTTCCTCCACGTGCGAAAGCTTGGCTGAGAAACCCAGATTATGAGACGCAGCTGGCAAAGTGGAAATCTCACGGTAAATCTGGCGAGAAACCCCACAAATGGTATCCGCTTGCGAAAACGGATTGGGGAAAAAAGCAGCCTTCGTTAGTTTTTTCACTCAACTGGTTACCAATCGGCGGTTTTTGCTCCATGAAAGGCGAATCAGACAGTGACAAACGCCCACATAGTTTTGGTGCCGCCTCGTTCTGGTCAAAAACTAAGATCCTCTTTGCAGGCGTTGCGATGAACTGGCTAGCAGCTTTTCTAATCCTCACCGTCCTAGCCTGGACTGGCATGCCGACTTTTATGGATAACCAGTTTCATATGCCAGGTGACACCTATCAAAACAAAGTAGGCGTGTTTGTCTCAAGTATCATGGAAGATTCCCCCGCAGCACAAGGTGGTCTACAAGCAGACGATCAGATCATCAAAGTTGGCGATACGGAAGTCTACTCTACTACTGATCTTTTTACATACAATCATGATCATGCCGGAAAAGAGGCATCTTATACAGTCCTCCGCGAAGGGAACAAGTACGAACTTACTGTCACACTCAACCCAGAAGATGCCGACTATTTACTCGGTATCAGGATGTATGAAGATGCAATAGAAACCAGTCGCGCAACTTGGTCTGCACCAATCGTAGCAGCGGTTAATACAGTGCAACTTACCGGAGAGACATACCGCGGATTATGGACGATGGTTAAATCTCTCGGCTCTGGCATTATCAAGCAGCTAAGCTCAGATGAATCAGTACGCTCAGAAGGTGCATCAGAACTCAAAACGGTCGGCGACTCGGTTTCTGGTCCAGTTGGAATTGTTGGCACTCTATTTCCAGCCTCTCTCGCCTCTGGTCCGACTTCACTAGCTTTTCTGGCAGCATTAATCTCTGTCTCACTGGCCTGCATGAATGTTTTACCTATTCCAGCTTTGGATGGTGGTCGTTTTGCACTCATTGCACTCTTTAGGCTTCGTAGAAAAACCCTCACCAAGGAAACTGAGGAAAAAATTGTCGCTCGCACTTTCATATTTTTGCTATTCCTAATCGCCATAGTCACCATACTTGATATCACGAGGTTCTTCTGATGAAACGAAAATATCTCATCTTCATCATCCCACTCTGGGCATTCGTCGCATTTTTTGCTTGTCAGCATTTACTTGCGCTAATTTTACGATTTATTTTACCAAACAACGTCCTCTCTATGCCGATAACGCAATCCATTTACTCAATTATTGCCGATCTACTGTCACTAGCAGTAACCCTCTATGTGCCATATCTCATCAACAAGTCTTGGAAATCCACCCGCAAAGATCTCGGTCTATTAGAGCTGCCTACTTGGACTGATATTGGACTAGCTCCGATCGGCTACTTCATCTATCTTCTATGCTCATCTCTCTTAACGACTTTATTCAAGATCTTTCCGTGGTTTGACCCCAGTCAGAACCAAGACCTGGGCTACCAGTATAGCCTGCTCTATGGCACGAACAAAGTAATGGCATTGTTATCACTCGTGGTGGTAGCGCCAATCGTAGAAGAAGTTATTTTCCGTGGCTTCGTTTATGGTAAACTAAAAAAGATTATCTATCGGGACGAAAAAAGCCAAATCAACAAGCAACGCAGTTCATCCGCAAATGTCAAATCCCGTAAACGTTTGTCTAAGACAATTCTCCGCACGGAGCCAGTCGCAATAATCGCTGCAACACTAATCACATCTTTAACTTTCGCAGTCTTACACTGGCAATGGAATGTCGGAGTAGATGTTTTCGCAATGAGCGTGGTTCTTTGTATTATTCGTGAAATTACTGGATCAATTTATCCTGGCATTCTTGTACATATGCTAAAAAATGGTCTAGCTTTCTTTATTTTAAGTAGTACATTCTCATCCATCCTCTAATCCAGTATCCCTCTTCCTACTTTTACTGATTTAGCTTATTATTCGTCACGGCAGCAGAAAGGTAGATAAATCCAGGCGGACTGTGCCGGAATTACAGTTCCGTACTCGTCCGTGGATTTATCTACTTTCTGCTGGTTCCTCATATACC
>JAZUOY010000018.1:0-5460 GCA_045604885.1 Candidatus Nanosyncoccus sp. | reverse complement strand
TCCGGAAGCAGTAATTCCGGTGAGTGACGGGCTAATTACAAGGTGTGATAAAATAGGCTTACTGCTACCATTGGCGGACTGTTTGGGGGTGGTATTGTTTGAAGAAAAAAATAGGTTACTGGGCTTATTGCACGCTGGAAGGCACAATGTTGAACAGCATGGTCCAACGAAGTTTGTCCAATTTCTGACGGAGAATTATCATTGTGATCCAAGAGATGTTAAAGTATTTTTCTCACCTTGTGCGTTGGAATATCGTATTCATGCTTGCGACAACCGAAAGTTGCCCGATGTAGTGAAGCAGCAACTATTAGCGGTGGGAATAATAGAGAAGAATATTATTTATTCTGGTATTGACACAGTATCTGATGATCATTATCCATCTAATTCTCATGGTGACAAGATGATGCGTTTTGCAATTGCTGTAAGAATGAAATAAACTTGACAAATTATAAATGGTGTTTTAGACTAAAGGTAAATAATATAACAGGAACAAAAAATGACAAAAACAAAAAAGGGTACTAAAAAATTGACAGCCTGTGGAAAATTTTGGCGGGTGTTATTGTGTGTGGCGGCACCATTAGTAGTTGGTGGAATTTCTGCGCTCTTAACCATGGACACTATGAAATCTTTTGGTGATCTAGAACAACCACCGCTTTCTCCTCCGGCATGGCTATTTCCAATTGCATGGACAATCCTTTATGTGTTGATGGGTATTGCAAGCTGGCTAATTTACTGGGCTGGTCGCAATGACAAGAAAAAAGCTCCGCTTGCAAAGACAGCACTCGTGATCTATGGGATTCAACTCGTATTTAACTTCTGCTGGTCGCCATTATTCTTTAACTTCAAGTGGTTCTGGTTCGCTTTCGCATGGTTGATCGTAATGTGGATTATGATCATTATATTAGTCTGTAAAGCAGGGAAGATTAGTCGCGCTGCAATGATAATGTTGTTACCATATCTTCTCTGGTGTACTTTCGCCGCATATCTTAATGCTGGTATTGCAGTTCTAAATTAAGAGAGCCGCTCCCATTTTCTTTAATCCATTCTCTAACTTTTGGGGACACTTGGTTTCCGCCTGTTTAGAAACAAGAGTAAATATGCATTATAGGGAAATTCGGCATTACCATTCCTGAGGCGCATTCGTAGGCGTTTGCCCAAGCTTATAGCCTCTGGAATGGTAATACCAAGAATTTCCCCTCCACTTATCCTGTTAGTATGCGTTCGTATCCACTATCGTTTGTGTTGTCCGGCTACTTCCGCTGGGACAATAGTAAATTGTACAATCAGGGTGTCTACGGCCTCTGGTGGTCTACTACTATCTACTCTAGTACACACGGTTACAACCTGGACCTGCGTAGCTCTAATGTCAACCCAGCGAAATACGACAGCAAGTACCACGGGTTTGCACTTCGTTGCGTCAAAAAAGTGTTACACCTCTGTTAACCTTGACAGAAATAGTAAAGTGTGCTATAATGAAGATATAACCTTTGAAAAAGGTCATTTCTTTCTAGTTGCTTTACTAGATTATTACTAAGATTCGGTCTTATCCGCTGTCATATGTGTTGTCGGGGAATTTTAGATGGGATAATAGCTATCTGTTAAATCTGAAGAGATATGGTCGGTTTTGGGCTGATACCTTGTCATCTGGTACAGTTAGCTTTTCTCTTCAGATTGGTTCATCGTTAGTGACGGTAGATGCTACAAGTTCAAAGTATAGTGGCCGTATACTTCGTTGCGTCGCCTTATCTTATAGTATGCGTTCGTATCCACTATCGTTTGTGTTGAGCGGTGTCGCTAACTGGAGCAATAGTAAGCTATATCATCTAGGTGGTCGCGGTCGTTGGTGGCCTAGTACTATTTGTTCTGATGCAAGCGGTTACGATTTACACTTGGAAAGCTCTTCTGTAGCGCTGGCGAACGATGCTAATAAATATTTCGGTCGTACTGTTCGTTCAGTATTATAATGGGTATCAACGAAGTATATACTCGTAGTTTTTGTTATCATTTCTCGCCAATTCAATAGTTGAGCTAGTTACACGGATGTGGATACGAACGCATACTAGCAAAATAAGTTGTCTGATGCTTCACTTTCTTTTTTATGCAATTTTCTTTTGCCATGATTTTTTGTGGCATTTTGGGCAAGTCATATAGCGAGTGCGGCCGAAGTGTGGTGCGAAGTAAACACTGGAATACTTAGGTACATAAAGATTGTCGCAATGTTTGCATTTATATTTACCTGCTTCGGTCTCAATCTTGATGCAAAAAGCGACGCCAGCAATTAATAAAATGAAACCGAGAACCAATAAAACTACTCGTGCGATTGTCGGCATCTCGGCAAAACTAGTCACAAAGACTAAGGTCAAAAATGAGATGGTTGACAAATATCCGATTACATTTTCGTAGAGGAAGAATTTCTTATTTTGGGCGGTTTCAATCAGGGCAAATTCCTTCAGATTTTCTTCTGCTTTTTTCTCGTAATCGTTTTTCTGGAGATCTTCGCCTGATAATAATTCATTATAGGAAATATTAAACAAATTACAGAGTTTAGCCATATTTTTTGCGTCTGGCAAACAAATTCCGCGTTCCCACTTGGAAACGGAACGGTTAGAGATATCTAATTCTTCTGCTAAGGTCTCCTGTGTGAAACCTTTTTCTTGGCGTTTTTTAGCGATAAATTTTCCGATTTTTTCTAAATTCATATTATACCTTTGCTTTATTTTAACTCTATTTTAGGAAAAATATCTTAAAATACCACAAACTGAAGGTAGAATGTAGTGTAGCGGTTCGTTTGTGTTTGATATAATAGTAATTAGAATATCTTGAATAATTACATCTTTAAAAGGAGACCGACTATGGCATTACAACTAACCGACGAATGGGATAAAGTTTTTCCAAAAAGCGACAAAGTAAACCACAAAAAGGTCACTTTTAAGAATCACTTCGGTATTGAGCTTGCGGCGGATTTATACGAGCCAAAAGAAAGAAGTGGCAAGTTGCCTGCAATTGCTATTTCTGGGCCATACGGTGCAGTTAAAGAGCAGTCGTCTGGACTATACGCACAAACACCATAGCTGAACGCGGTTTCTTGACTTTGGCTTTTGATCCGTCATTTACTGGTGAATCTGGCGGTGAAACCCGTTACATGACATCTCCAGATTTGAATGTAGAAGATTTTCAAGCCGCAGTAGATTATTTATCTAATTTAGACGAAGCAGATCCAGATAAACTGGCTATTGTCGGTATTTGTGGTTGGGGCGGCATGGTACTTCAGACCGCTTGCCTTGAAACTCGCGTTAAAGCTGTAATTGCTAGCACGATGTACGATATGACGCGCGTAACTGGAAATGGTTATTTCGATGCCGATGATAATAAAGAGGCGCGCAAAAATACCCGCATTGCGATAAATAATCAGCGTACTGAAGATTATAAGAATGGCGAGTACAAGCTTGCCGGTGGTGTTATAGATCCAGTTCCAGAAAATGCGCCACAATTTCTAAAAGATTATCACGCATATTATAAGACGCCACGCGGTTATCATAAACGTAGTCTTAATTCCAATGATGGCTGGGCTATTCAGACTAACGGCTCGCTAGCAAATACGCGCATTCTAACTTACGCCAACGAGATTGATACGCCAGTTCTGATAGTTCATGGCGAAAAAGCTCATTCGCGCTATAATAGTGAAACGGCATTTGATAAAATTACTGGCGAAACAAGAACCGAGGGTGTAACCCCAGAGCCATATACCGGTGTCTATCCAATCGGAAGTACTAAAATCGGAAACAAAGAACTCTATATTGTAGAGGGGGCTTCGCACGTAGATTTGTATGATAATCTTGATAAAATTCCATTTGATAAGATTGAGAATTTCTTAAAAGAGAGCCTAGGGATTTAAATGATAGAAAGTTGGTTATCTCTATTCTAATCTTGGTTGCGACAATCGTTTCGGCCGTTACGACAGTCATGATAAATAATAAAGAACCAGACAAAGATTCAATTCCTCCATCCAAAGCATATTTAAGTTGGCGATGCAATGTTGTTTGGTAACAACTGTTTCGTGGTATATAAATCTTTTGATATGAACATAAAGATGAGTAGTATAAATATTTATAGACAAATGCAAACGAAAGATATCATCGCCTATATTATAGACACGTATAATGTCAAGCCAGAGTTTTTATGGGAGAAATATCCGGGGTTCTGCATTTTTAGAAACGATCGCAACAGAAGATAGTTCGCATTAATTACGCGAATGGACTTTGTTTTCACGAACGAAAGCTTCTTTCCGGCCTACCACATGAATAAGAATAATTGGTACTCGATACTGCTAGACGGAAAACTAAGTAGCGACGCGATATTTGAGCTAATTGAGAAAGGCTATCTACTAATCAATAATAAGGAGTAAGCGCCCTTTGGTGGGTTCAAAACTTTTTACAGCTGATGAGGGGCGACCAGACATTGTTGCTCGGCTTTGCATGGTGGTGGACTGGTGTATTGACCACCCCGAATACACTGCGAAGATCAAGGTTATACCTAAAAAGGACTACCCTATTCTGATGCCCTGCGAGTTCTGAGGTACACATATACAGGCAAAGAGATTCGAACTTTTAAGATAATACAGCTTTATTGGAGTCGTAGAGATTTAAAACAATGACAATGAAGAAAATAAAAGAACGACAACGTCAATAGCTAATTAATCCGGTGATAGATATAATATAAACAATAACGGTTAAAAGTTTTAAAATTAAATATAATAGAAATAAAGGAAAGGAATAAATGTACAAAAAAGAATTCATGGAGATTGCAATGAGCGAAGCAAGAGAGGGGATTCTTAACAATGATGGTGGGCCTTTCGGAGCAGCCATAGTGAAAAATAGCGAAGTTATTGCATCGGGACATAACCGAGTACTTTCTTCTAATGATTCAACTTGCCATGGCGAGATCGATGCAATACGAAAAGCGGAAAGCAAACTTAGAACTTATGATCTTTCGGATTGCGAGCTTTACACTACAGGCGAACCTTGCCCGATGTGTCTTGCGGCAATCTTATGGGCCAATATCAAAAAAGTATATTACGGATGTAGATTAAGTGATAATGAAAAAATCGGGTTTCGCGATGCAAAGTTTGACAAAATAATGGGCGGGAGATCCAATTTGCCAGATGGGTTTATGGAAGAAAAAGATCGCGAAATGTGCCTGGAAGTATTTGAAAAATACGAAAAAATGGAAGCAAAAAAAATACTAGAAGAGTAAAATCCTAAAATCCAAATTTTACTTAGCGACGCGACTTTTTCTTAATAATGTAGCGACCAGTAAGAATCGCTAATGCCACAAGAAAAACAGTAATATCTAATTGGAAATTCACAGTAGCGCTCTGTTCTGCTCTAAATGCCGAACCAGAATTTGGAACCTTTATGTCTTCTTCAGCTTCTTCGTTAGGGGTCGGAATGAGACTTTTTA
>JAZUOY010000017.1:0-33616 GCA_045604885.1 Candidatus Nanosyncoccus sp. | reverse complement strand
TTTCGGTGCCTTCGTCGATAACGGCGAGATCGAGGGTGACTGGCATGCTTCGTTTCATAACTTCGACATCATCTTTTACTTCGAAAGTAACATAAATGAGGGTGTCACCAGCTTGGACATGGATGCCTTCGTCGCCGACGAAATCATCGATGCAGCCTGGGATGTTCCAATCAAATTCACCGGTTGATGTAGAATAGCAGAGATGACTGATGCCGGATGAATAATCCATCCAACTCATATAGTGTTGCAATTCTTCATCTTCGTCACTAATAGGTGTAAAATATCCATGCATGGAATGTATAGTCATTTCGCGTGTTGCTTTTAGTCTTACATTAACTAAGCGCTGGTCTGGTTCGGACGGATCAATTTTATCGAGTTCAAGCGTGCTGCCTTCTGCGGTGAAGTAACTTTCAGCGGCGTGTGTTTGTGGGACATAAATATTTGATGATGCTAAAACTGCTAGCATGAGACATGCTGCAATTTTTAAGAATTTGTTTTTACATTTATTCATAGAAGCTCCTTTAAATTTTTGTTTGACCTACGATATCTTATATTATAGCACAAAATACTTATGTTTTATGCGCATCATGCGACTAACTGATAAAACGCATTAAAAAACCGCGCCTTACAGCGGGTTTATTTTTTTCATATGATGAGGGGCGACCAGACGTTGTTGCTCGGCTTTGCATGGTGGTGGACTGGTGCATTGACCACCCCGAATACACGGCGAAGATCAAGGTTATACCTAAAAAGGACTACCCTATTCTAATGCCGTGCGAGTTCTGAGGTATAGATATACAGGCAAAGAGATTCGAACTTTTAAGAATCTATGGCTCTGCTGGAGCTGTATGGGCTTAAAACAATGACAATGGAGAAAATAAAAGAAATACAATGTCAATAAGCTAACGAGTATAAGTGTAGCTATTCAGATATTGAAAACAAAATGAGGCAACAAATTATGCCATCTGTTACCTCACGCAAGCCACTATTTCAGCTTTGCTTTTATCAGATCGAGAGTATTTGCAATTTTGCCGAGAGTAAAAGCAATCTGCTCTAACGAATCTTCGCTACTTTGGGTTGCCATTATATTTCCTTTCTCCCACACTTTAATGTTATTGCTGTGCCCACTCTATACCAATTATTTCACAAAAACTACCCAAAAATAAAAAATGTCGCACCAAAATATGCATAATACTCCGCAGATGCAACTTTACGTTTAAAATCATCTCTAACCTTGATTTTTAACGCAAACTTTGATATAATCAAGATATGATAAATCAAGTAACAAGAGATAGAATTAATGGCTTATCTGAGGAATACCGTAAACTAGCCGCCAAACATAAAGAAGCTATCAAAGAGCTTACTATTTCTGAACTTCCAGAAATGGTTTATAACTCAAACGCCATTGAGAATTCCACTCTTACACTTGAAGATACCGAAGACATTCTAATTCGCAATCAAATATGTACTGATCATGAAATCCGCGAGATTTACGAGGCCAAAAACCTGGCCAGCGCCATCGAATACCTAATGGATAACCCAGAGAAAGAGATTTCTGTAGAACTAATCCTAAAATTGCACAAAACCCTACTTACAAATATTCGTGACGAGATCGCTGGTCGTTTTCGTTCCGGTAAAGAGTGGGTACGTGTCGGTACACATATTGGTGCCAATCCAGAATTTGTAAACGGTTTTATGTATGATTTGGCTAGAGATTATAACTCCGATAACGACGAATGTTGTGTGACGAAAATTGCCTACTTCCACGCCGAATTTGAAAACATTCACCCATTCGGTGATGGTAATGGCCGCATTGGACGTTTGCTTACAAACGAGCAATTAGACATGCTTGGTCTGCCGCCAATCATCATCCCGAACAAATCGAAATTCGATGAATATTACCCTGCTCTTGACGAATATACAAAAACCAATAAAGCAGATAAGCTAACTGGGCTATTTGCGAGCCTATTAATTGAAGCGCTGTATCGCCGTATTACTAAGCTTACAGCCAAGAAGATTATTCCAGTTGCCGACTGGGCCAAAAATAATGGCATTAATCTCCAATCTGCAACCAATAAGGCTAATCGCGGAACCATACCAGCATTTAGAGTTAGGGGGCATTGGATGATTGATGACGAATATCGAGGACAAGTTGATGGTAACTAAGAAGACAAAGCACAGTGAAATTATAATAGACTTAATAAAAAATAAGACTTCCGTTTCCGATGCGTTATATCAATTAAAAATACTGTTATCTGACCTTGGTGATGACTCGGTAAGAAGCTGGATAAATTCAGAGCTGGAAGGATATAGGGATGTCGACAGTATACCGCCGTATAGGCATATTAAATCGCCACTTTATGGCGAGATTCAATACGTTAGTCTCGGAAATTTGATAAATCGAAAAATGCAGATACCTGTAAAAACAGAGCACATTGATCATCTAGAGATCACAATGAAGGATAATATATCCATCATTGAAAAATGGGCAAAAGAGGATTCGCCCGATAAGAAAATGCCATTTGACCCAAGATTAGCAACTCATATTGCCGACATGAATCTAAGCGAAATGTGCCAAATTATGAGTGCGTGGTTTCCAGTTGCGCCAGCAAGTTTTTCTGAAATAACTAATTCTGTGAAAAACAAGATCCTTGACATATTAATGGAACTCGAAAACAAGTACGGTAATTTAGACGACTATACAATTGATTTTAAAGATAAAAAAGATAGAGACGCAACAAGCAAGACAATCGTAAACATTATTTACAATGATAACAGCGTCAAGGTAGGAGACAAGAATAAAATCAATAGTAGCGTCTTAGGAGATAACAATGAACATTAGCATAGGCGACAAAAATAAGATAAAGCAGTCAACTATTGGCAATAATAATACAAAACAAAACGGCAAGAGTGCTGCTAAGGAAATAATAATAGCTATTGTCGCAACCGTGATAGGTGGCATCATATTGGCAATTTGTTTGAATCTACTAAATTTGCAATCTTAAAAAGATTAGCATTTTGAGCAACAAATTCTTATAAAAGTGAGGGGCGACCAGACGTTGTTGCTCGGCTTTGCACGGTTGTAGACTGGTGTATTGACCACCCCGAATACACAGCTAAGATTAAAGTTATACCTAAGAAAGACTACCCAGTACTGATGCCGTGCGAGTTCTGAGGTATACATATACAGGCAAAGAGATTCGAACTTTTGGGGATATATGGCTCAGCTGGAGCCGTAGAGGCTTAAAACAATGACAATGGAGAAAATGAAAGAAATACGATGTCAATGGCATATACCCATTGACAACTAAATTATGAATTGCCAATTCCTTTGTAGCTAGATACACAATAATAATGAAACTTAGAGCTATACAAAGTCGGAAAGCCTCTTTTTTGTACCATTGGATCTATACCGCCATTAGCCTCAACGATAACCTCAAGTAACTTATCACAATTTTTCTTTAGCCCATCCTTTTTGAATTTATATTGACCAAGGGTAGAGACTAGTAAATCACTAATCTGCAACGCCCCACAACAGCGAGAATCGCCTATAGTGCAACATAAATTATTCTCACTCTCAATCTCTGGGATTTTATCATCCGCATTTAATCTATCCATTATGCTTTTGTAGTCATCTCTTCCTTTTGAATACCCATCGGCTAGAATATAGAATTTTTTTATACCATGAGCTACACACTTCATAATCACAGACCTAATTAGCCGATATACTTCTTCCTTGAAGATATCATCATATTCGGTTAATCCACCGTGTATGTTTTTTCTGGTTTCCTTTTCAACATTGGCAAACATTCTGGAATGGAACGTCACATACGAATTTGAGATATATTCGTGCAACAAATTTGAATATTTATCTACGTAAGAACCACTAGCCGTCTCAAAATGGACTTCACCCCACAACCGATTCTTAATCCGATATTTTAGAAAATCTTCTTCTAGCTTTAAAAACTGATCACCCTGTACGCATAAAAGACCAATTAACGTGCATTTAACATTATTCCCCTTGAAGTCTTTAGAGGGAATATCTTTTGATTCATCAATAAAAAACAGAGCGGTCTTATTATCTAAAACTTCGTCTAAAGTAATCAAGCAAATACCTCAGTGTAAAGAGTATGTATTACTTCCGCTTCTTTTTTAGCTTCTTTATTGCCAGGAAACACGCGTACAGTGTCGTCGTTCTCTACTGCAGCAATTCTAACAAGGCCTTTCAAAAATTCGTATTGCTCTTTACTAAGAGTAATTTCTTTCATCACCATGTCTCCTGTTTATCATTATCTTCATTATATCATAAAAAGTAATTTAAGCATTAGCAGTATATAATTAAATATAGTATAGTATTACCGTTAAAGGCGCACCTCTAACCGAAAAGAGGTATCATGGCAAAACGCCACACTTTTAGAAAGACAAAGCCCGGCGAGCCAATACCGGTTACTGCTCGGCAGCTTGAAAGTTTCATGCTCGAACATAACGGCAGATTTAATTCGCGCGATTACGATAAGTTCGAGCGTATGGAACTAATGGAATCGCCCGTCCGCGACGCGATACACGAATTAAAGACTTATTCCCTAGAAACGCTAGCACAGCGCTTCGACGTGCGCCTTTTTGGGCGCGGTAAGCGCGTTTTTGCCCGGTTAGATGCCGAAGACGACAAATGGTACTACTTTTCCCTCGCATACATTCCACGCGCGCTAAATAACCGCGACGTGAACGACGCGATAGTTCAGATGTTCTTCATTGGCAAGTGGCGCGTCCACAAGCTTTCACTTTGGGCCGAGCCGGAAGATATTAACCATTATGGCAACGATTCTAACAAAACATTCTATCATTTAGTCAATAGATAGTATCCACTTGGACACAATCGGGTTTTGAAAGTTATCGTGCAGAAAATAGGGGTGGGATTTTTTCTTGACACGAAACGGAGAAAAATGTACTAATAACACCTCCCCCACCTTTCAGAGATATGCTTTTTGTGATATAATTAAAGAGTCTTATGTCAAATTAATTTCGTATATTTCAGTATAGCACTACCACTTTGCGGAATGCCTATAGTAGGACACCGCATAGTTGGGCGTTGCGCGAATGCGTAAGTGCTATACGAAAAGACGACATAAGACACCGTTGAATGCGGTGTCCTATTATGTTTAGATACTGAATGCACGACATAAGAGTCGTGCATTTTTAGCATTATAGACGCCGCGAGATAGGTGTCTATATGCAAAAAGCGCGAAAAAGTCCAACTAAGCTCGACTCGGTTGCCGGCAAAAGTACCGGCATGCCTTCCGATGTCAAGAAATCGAAGATAATTAAGTCGAAAGACAGAGTTCGTGAAAGAGCTGAAGTTTTTACTGGGCCGCGAGAAGTTAATAATATTCTTGCGCTTACGCAAGCAACTTCAAATCCTTACTGGCGATTTCTAGAGCCAGCATGCGGTAATGGCAATTTCCTTGAAGCAATATTACGCCAAAGGCTTGAACGACTAAAACAAGACCGTATCGAATGGCACGCGAAGAACCGTGAATTCTCAGTTCTCAAAGTCCTTTCGACGATTTACGGCGTGGATATCGCCGAAGACAATATCGAGGAATGTAAAAAACGCCTTCAGGGCGTAGTTTTTGAATACTTTAAAAAGAAGAGCTCAAAGGGTTTTCTTCTCGCCATGGACGAGATTATGCGCACGAATCTCATTGTCGGCGACATGCTAAATGGCAAAGATAAGGTTTATTTCGTTGAATACACGACTCCGATGAAAAACTTCTTCATTCGCAAAATATACGCGCTGACAGATATGGAAGCCGGCGTTGATAAAGTACTAAAGACCTTCCCGATGTCTAAATACGACAGCCTAACGCCGATAGATTTCAGTTTCCTAAACAAAGATACAGAAGCGCCGCCCGGACCATCAGTGGTGGGCAAGCAAACAAACTTATTTGGAGAACTGATATGAACGAAGAGAAACTAAATCAAGAAAACGAAGCGACGATCGCTAGCTTAAGCCCGACAGCCGCTCCGCTAGTGCGCCAAATATTAAGCAAAGGCCTCGTTCCAGATATCTTAACTTGTATTGCGAATCTATCGTCGGACGAAGTCTTTACTCCGCCAGAGCTCGTAGACAAGATGTTGGATATTTTCCCAGAAGAAGTTTGGCACGATAGTTCGCTCAAATGGCTTGATCCGGCATGCAAAACCGGGATTTTTCTCCGTCAAATTGCCAAGCGCCTGATGGAAGGACTTCGTGATGAGTTCCCAGACGAAGAAGCTCGCCGCCAACATATCTTCAAAAACATGCTTTACGGTATTGCGATTACGGACTTAACAGCACTCATGAGCCGACGTTCTCTCTACACCTCAAAGAACGCTAGTGGCGACAAATCAATCGCGAAGCTCGATACCGAAAATGGCAATATTTCCTACGATAATCGCCCACATACCTATAAAAATGGAGCTTGTATTTATTGCGGCAATAAGGAAGGTGGCGAACTCGACCGCGATGAGAATCAAGAGCGACACGCTTACAATTTTATTCATCTAAAACCAGAGGAGATTAAAAATATGAAATTCGACGTTATTGTGGGGAACCCACCATATCAACTCGGGGATGGCGGAAATGGTGCAAGTGCCGCTCCGATTTACCATTATTTCATTAGGCAGGCGAAGAAACTTAAACCTAGGTATATGGCATTTATTGTACCTTCTCGTTGGTTTGCTGGTGGAAAAGGCCTCGATGATTTTAGAGACGAAATGCTACATGATAGGCATATAAAGGAGATTTATGATTATCCAGATGCTAATGATTGCTTTCCAGGTGTAGAGATCAAAGGCGGAGTGAACTATTTTATATGGGATAAAAACCACAGTGGTCCTTGTAAAATTACTACCATTGTAAACAATGAAGAGTTACCAAGTGCAACTAGATATTTGGATGAATACGATACATTTATCAGATGGAATGCGGCTATCCCTATTCTAAGAAAGGTGCAGGATAGGCACGAAGAAACATTAGATAAGAGAGTGTCTAGCCGTAAGCCGTTTGGTTTGGCCACTAATTTTGATAAATTCGACAACATCAACAACCCAGATAAATACAAAATTTATGCCAACCAAAAAGACGGTTATGTGTTAAAGACCCAAATTAGTAAAGGATACGACTTAATAAACAAATTCAAAGTACTTATGCCGAAAGCAACGCAGGGATCCGGCGTTTACCCTAATCTGATATTATCAGTGCCAACAATTGCTGGTCCAGAGAGCGTCTGTACTGAAACCTACATAGTCGTGAACGCGTATGGTTCCGAAGAAGAAGCCAACAATTTTGCTAAATATGTAAAGACGAGATTTTTCAGGTTTCTAGTTTCATTAAAGAAGGTAACGCAGGATTCAACGGCGAAAGTTTATGCTTTTGTACCAGATTTGCCAATGGACAGAATATGGACAGATGAAAAACTATACGAGCGTTATGAAATAACCGATGACGAACGCCAATTTATCGAATCAATGGTAAAGGAGATGGCATAATGGCACGCGCAATTTATTACGACTTAGAAACCAAAACTAATAGTACGCTCGACCAAAAACTAACGAGAGATCCAAAAATCCTTCTTATGCTGAGATTGGCGGACACAATCATTTCGCAATCCGATATAGACCACTTAATGTTTGAGCTTATAGAAAACTTTATTGAATGTTCTGGTTCTGAAGAAATAAAGGAACAACTAGAAAAATCGATTACCTTCGAACAGAAACGAGCACTATTGTCTAAGATACTAGAACAATACTCTCTTGATAAAGATGGGGATATTTTAAATATGCTCAAACAACAAAAAATCGATCTAAAACAGTTTGTGAAGGATTTACAGGATACAGAAAAACCACGAAACAATTTAGCGCACGATGATACCCTACGAGAAATACTGCTGGCAAGCATGAAAGAAGATTTGGCAGAAAAAGATCCGGGACTTCTTAAGGATGAGAGATTTTGCAGACTCACTGGTCTTAGTGAAATAGAAAAAACAATAAAAATCAATGATATTTACCACCGCTATAACGAAATACTAAAGCCGTATGGTTTTCTTTTGGATATCCTAGAACAAGGTTGCGCTGAAGATTTGGTTAGAGAAATATTGGGATTACCGCCAAAGGAAATTAATGCAAAGGAGGATATTTTCCATGAGTAATTTCCTAAACTACGCTAAGCGTCCCCAAATTTACGTTTATCGTGCCATAGGGCAACCTGGATTAAAAGTAGGTTATACCGAACGCGTCGCAAAATCTGGTAGCGATTTTGATGCAGTTAGAGAGCGAATCGAAGAAGGGCTAGTTAAGACTCCTAATAAGCAATACGAAATCCTTCATTATGAATCAGCAATTACTGAAAATGGTGAATTCTTCAAAGACCATCTCGTCCATAAATGGCTGGAAAATTTCGGAGTGAAGCGATTAGCTGGCGAGTTTTTCGATACTGATCTTGAGACCGTAAAACAAGTTATTAAAGGCATTAAAAATGGCAGACCTCAGCAATCTGGTACTTCGCGAGCCAATTTCAAAATGCGCCCAGAGCAAGAACGTTTCGTACACGAAACAAGCGAATACTTCGAAAAATACCAAAACGAGAACGATCCGCCACGCTATCTTTGGAACGCTAAGATGCGTTTCGGTAAGACTTTTACAGCCTATCAACTAGCCAAGAAAATGGGATGGGATAGAATTCTTGTTTTAACTTATAAGCCGGGCGTTCAGCAAGAATGGAAATCGGATTTGTACGGGCACGAGGATTTTAAAGATTGGCAATTTATTGAAGGCTTGCAGACTTGGGAAGAAGCCGGAATTGACGAAAGCAAGCCTGTCGTATGGTTTGCGAGCTATCAGGATGTACTCGGAAAATCTAAAGACGGCGGAGTTAAGAAGCGCCATCAAAAAATGCGCGAAATCGAGTGGGATTCATTATTCGTGGATGAATATCATTTTGGTGCTTGGCGTGATGCTGCGACAGAATTAACCGACTCAACGGACACGAAAGATGATTCCGGTATGTCTGAAGATGTCGAAGAGCTTGAAAGTACCATGCCGCTCCGTGTAAAAAGCTACCTATATCTTTCTGGTACACCTTTCCGCGCACTTGCAAACGGCGACTTTGGCGAAGACCAAATCTCTAACTGGACTTACGCCGACGAACAACGCGCTAAAAAGAACTGGAAAAGCCCAGAAGAAAACCCATATGACGAGATGCCACAAATCGTGATGCTAACTTATCAAATGCCAGAATCTCTGCGCGAAGTTGCAATGAAGGGCGAGTTTAACGAATTCGACCTAAACAAATTCTTTACTGCCAAAAAGGATGAAAATGGCGAATACGTCTTTGAGCGCGCGAAAGATGTACAAAAATTCCTGAATATCTTACACGGCATAGATTTGGAAGTTGCGGTCGAGAATCAGTTCGACTACAAAGCACCAGCACTACCATTTGAGGATGCGCGCCTACTCTCTACCCTTCGTCATACTTTTTGGTTCTTACCAAGCGTTGTGTCGTGTAAAGCAATGGAGAAAATGTTAAAGAATGATCCATTCTTCCAGAATTATAAAATCATCCGCGCGGCTGGTAGCGATACGCCGGGTGGCGCTCACGCCAAAGAGCCGGTTATGCGAGAAATTGGGAATGGCATTGAAACGAGGACTATTACCCTTTCCTGTGGCAAACTTACGACCGGCGTTACCGTAAAGCCTTGGAGCGGCGTCTTACTTCTCCGCAATACCGATAAGCCAGAAACTTATTTTCAGACTGCCTTCCGCGCACAAAGTCCATGGGTAATGAAAGATGTCGACGATCCAATGCGCGAGAATATCATTAAGCCGCTTTGCTATATTCTAGACTTCGCGCCAAGTCGTGCTCTTAAGCTTGTGGCAGATTATAGCGAAGGATTATGTAGTATTGATGATAAGCGCCGCCCAGAAGAACGCCTTGAGGAGTTTATCGAATTCTTGCCGATTCTATGCTTTGATGGTGTTTCTATGCAACGTCTGAAAGCGACGGAGATTCTTGATATCTCGACCTACGGTACCGCTTCGACAATGCTCGCTCGTAAGTGGCAGAACGCGAATTTAATTGACACTACGACGGTAGTCCTAGAAAAGGTTCTAAATAACCCGGACATCATGTCGGCACTCGAAAAGATCGAAGACTTCCGTAATCTACGAGGCGACCTTACGAAGACGATCAATCGTGAAAAAGCCGTCCACGAGGCCAAGAAAAAGCGTGCCGAAGAAGGTCGCGAAGCTACTAAAGAAGAAAAGAAAGAAGAGGACGAGGAGAAGAAAGAACGACTTAGCTTTAAAAAGAAACTTCGCGAAAAGCTACTCAAGTTCGTCTCACGCATTCCGGTATTCATGTATCTAACAGACTACCGAGAACAGGCGTTAATTGACGTTATTCGTAATATTGAGCCGGATCTATTTACGAAAGCAACTGGCCTTACTGTCCGCGAATTCGACCAAATGTGTGAAGTCGGAGTATTCAAGCAGACAGAAATCAATGCCGCAATTGCACAATTCCGTCGTTTTGAAGATTCTTCGCTTGAATATGCCGGTGGTCGCTCGGCACATGATGGAGACGAGCATATCGGTCTATTCGACACTGTAGTTACCAGAGATCAAGCTGACGAGATTATCGAAGCAGAAATCGCTGGATAGCTTCACCAATTCCACATTCCGGACAAATCTCCGTTTTATTATCCTCTCGCGATAGCGCAGGATAACCTACATAGTATTTGCCACATTTAGGGCATTTACGGCGCTTTTGAACGCGTTTTATGTCGGAGTGCGATAGTTTATCGTCTTTCACTTTCATAATCCCTACAAATCGAACGACGACACCGTCGTCAGCCCGAACTTTCTTCCTAAATCTTCCCACATACCATCAGGCGCATCTTCTTCAAGAACTCGCCAAACTGGATAGTTATAATCAAGCAGGATACGCGCGATATCTTTAGGATTCACCATCATCTGGCAATAATAGCCGGCCGAAGTTTCGCCTTCGACTAATACTGGATCGTTTTCTTCAGCTTTCGCCAGGGCCTCTAGTCTTTTATGCTCCGCCGCAATAGCTTCATTTACCAGCTTAACCGCGGCAGATAATTTCTCATTCTCTTTCATAAGTGTTTGTATTTAACCTTATTCTCCGATAATTACAAGTTAAATCTTAACCAAAAGCGTAATCCGTGATATAATTAGACTAGCTTCAAGTTTATGTGTACTCTTGAAGTCCAAAGTTGCGGTGATTTATATCAACCGCATTTTTTATACGCGCTAAATGTTAGTTGCGGACATTAGCGTCACTTATAAGCCCGATAGTGGGCCACGTAAAGGACTTTACATGGACGATAATGTTAAAGAAAGCTCTGCCACAGTCGCAAGCCTATTTACCGTTCTGAAAAGCATTGTCGTTTCGCCGGAAAAAATTGAGCAAAATCAATGGAAATCGGTGGGCAAAAATGGCGAAGTCGAATTTTATTATTAAAACAAACCAATCTCCGGCTAGATTCTAATCACGACCGGAGATTTTTGTGCGCACAAAACCGTAAATAGCGCACATATAGCATTTCTACCCCTGTTATGGTATAATAAAAATCATGAAAAGCAAGTCAGTTGCGGAGCTAACCAAAGAAAAAGGCGAACAGCCCTTGCTTAGATATGTCTTATACGCCCGCAAATCTTCCGAGGACGTTGGAGCGCAAGCTAAATCACTTCCAGACCAGATTAAAGACTGCATTAGCTTTGCTGAAAGCCACGGCTTGGTAGTCGTGGATATTTTAAAAGAGTCGCATTCCGCTAAAATCTCCGGCAAACGTCCGATTTTCTCAAAAATGCTAGAAGATATTGAAGCTGGCAAATACGACGGAATTTTGACATGGCATCCAGACCGCCTAGCTAGAAACTCCCTTGAGGCCGGGATGATTGTCGATATGGTCGATAACGGAATCATTAAAGACCTTAAATTTCCAACTCTCGAATTCACCAATGATTCAAGCGGCAAGTTACTACTGAACATCATGTTCGCAATGTCTAAGCAATACTCCGAACATTTATCCGAGAGCGTACAGCGCGGTGTTGACTCTAATCTTGCTCAAGGCAAATCTGGTGGTATGCCGAAATGGGGATATAACCGCAGTGAAGTAACTGGCTATTATGAGCCAGACGACAACTACGCTCTAATTAGGCGCGGTTTTGAGATGTATCTTGAGGGCTATACTCAGAGAGATATTCAGAACTTCTGGCGCCAAAATGACGTCCATCGTATGACAAAATTGACTCGTAAGAATAAGAATATCAGACGAATTAACGTTTATGATAGCGATTCCACAATTGGCATGATTCTTGGCGATCCATTCTACTATGGTATTCTCGTCCAGGGCGGACAAAGGGTAGATTTGCGAGAAATTCTACCAGATTTCCAGCCAATGATAACTGAAGAAGAATTCGGTTTAGTGCAGGCGCGGCGTCGTAAAATCAAGAAAATCCCTGCCGCTTCCGTCAAAGCCAGAGACGACAAAGTATTCATCCCGTTTCGCCAGCTCGTCAAATGCGGCGTTTGCGGTAATTTTATGCACGTAGCACGCTCAACCGCTCGAAGCGGCAAAAAATTCCTTTACTTCCGTTGTGGCAACTCCGAGTGCGATCGCAAACAAAAGAACATCCGCGCACAATATGTTCTCTCCGATATTTACGAGACGCTTGAAGCATTACATTTTACGAAGAAGGATGTCGAAAAAATCCAAAATCACCTAACCGATTATATTAATCATCGTCATAACGAACTAATAGAAGAAAAACTACGCGTTAATGCCGCGATTAAAGCAAAGAAACGCTGCCAGGACGAACTTTCGCAAGCTTTCATCGATTTAGGAAGCGATGCACCAGCCGAAGCGAAAAAGATGGTAAAAGAACAATTAGAAGAATGTCGCGAGGACATTTCTACATTACAGGTAGAACGTGGCGAAATTGAGACTAAAATCTTCGATCCGGACCAAGTCCAAGAAATTTTGGAAGAACTTACGAACCAGCTAGATTCTCTGGCAGATAAGATGAAATCCGGCGATTCGTGGCAAAAGGACCAATTAGCCCGAAATCTATTTACGAACCTAGAAATTTCCAACAAAAATGAGGTTTCTTACAGATGGAAGAAACCTCTTGAACCACTAGTTTATGGGCGCTTGACCGAGAAATCTTGGTCTGGTGATCCGGGTGGGATATCGTCGGCTTTGCCGACTCCTCGTCCGCACTTGTTCGGAAAAGCCAAAGTAAACTTTGCTTTTCACTCACAAGTTTGACGGATCGAACCATTCGGGTTCTCATCCCACCTAAATTTAAGCAGAAAAAATAAAGACCCAGAGGTCTTTCTTTTTTCTGGTGATCCGGGTGGGACTCGAACCCACGACACCAAGCTTAACAGGCTCGTGCTCTAACCAGCTGAGCTACCGGACCAAATTGTTAATATCAGCACCTTTTTCCGCTCAGCTGATTAGAGCGTGCTCAATTATGACTTTACTCGGCACATACGTGCCTCAGGCAGGCTGAGCTACCGGACCGAGTAAACATATTATATCAGATATTTCGTCATAAATAAAGACCAAATTTCTTATTGAAGAAGAATAGTCAATTAACAATAAAAAGCGGAGTATTCTACTCCGCCTGATTTTGCTATTTGTCAATTTTAAAGGAATGAATGCAGATAATAATTAATTGGTTTTTGCTAAGTATTCTTCCAAACAAAGATTACTGTCCATGATTTCATGGGCGGTCTCCGGCAAACCAACAAAACGGATTTCGTATTCTTTTGCATCTCGTCCAGTAATCGCTACTTTGTCAGAAGGATATCTCTCTATGAATCCGTAATCTGCGATTTTCTCGTATAATGTACGAAATTCCGGAATTGTTCGTAAACGCTCATCGCTAGCAGAGTACCAAGTATATTCCTCTCCATCTTCACTATACCAAAGCACTACATCTAATAGCAGGCCGGTATGGTGTTCTGAATAACCTGGCTCATGAGCTTTCGTAATATTTGGGTTACTGCCTTCTGCATACAGATTAATCAAGAATTGTTGATCTTCTGCAGTACGGTATGCATCATAAAGTGCAACTTCTATCTCTTCACTTTTAAGATCACGCTGGAGCTGAGTGAAAGCTAAATAAGCTGCTTTTTCTACGGCGATAATGTCACCATCAACGGCGTTCGGTAAATAAACTAAATCTGCTTGTAGATCGTGATGGTATTTTCCATTGAAATCATATGGGTTATCGTCATTAACTAAAATCAGATAATCACGTTCCGGATTCATTACTTCTGTTGCCCCTACTCTGGAAATGCCATAGACGGACTGTATTTCCTTTATCTCCGTCGTTGCAGTATCTTCCTGTTTGACCGGAGAAATGTTCACAGAGCCATCTCCATTAAAAGCAAGTCTGTAAGTTCCGCATCCCATCATCGTAATGGATATTACTGACATCAATAACAATACGATCATTGTTTGTTTCATTTTCCACCTCCTAGATTAGTAAAGGACAAATAGCTTCTTTATTATATCATCTTTTGTAGAAAAATCAATGGATACAAATTGATGAAAACAGCATTTGGATATATTATATTTATGAAATTATTATACTTATGCTATAATGCAACTATGCCTCGCATTATAAGAAACAGGAATGACAAAAGATATGTCAGGGTCCAAGATCGCTTTAACAACATTATAGAAAGTTTTATTCGGCGTGGGCATATTATGAAACTTAAGGTTCGCTCGGTTAGTGACGATGCTAATGTTTATGCTTCTACCTTTTATGATCACTATAAAAACATGGACGATGCTTTGATTTATGCGGAAAATCGCATGAAGAAAGATTTACATGAACTCAAAAAGACAGTTGCCCACAATCAGGATCTGGAAATTATTTACCTAAAGATCCTATTTTTTATTCATAAACACAAAGATTACTATGAAACCGTAATTAATTGGGGCAAAGTTTCGCCATTATCACAAATCGTTGGCGATTTCAGGATAAGTATTTGTAAAAAATGGCGACATTACGATAAGCATGAGCTAGATAGAATTTTTATGATTTTCTCTTGGGAATTTGGAGGAGTTATTACATTCTGGGGAAAACACGAGCACTTTGATAAGACAAAAATCCCGATCTATGCGAAGAAATTAGCGCGTCTTTCCAGCACAGCTTGCGAAAGATTAATGTAAATTGTAATTACACCTTGAAATTTATTTGATTTCTTGTTATAATGTATCGCAAGCGTTAATAAAAAAGGTAATAATATGAGTTTTTCTATTCTAAAGAAAATTGGAGATGAACAGAAAAAGAAAGCGGTAGTTGATGTCCGCTCTGGTGATACTGTTAAGGTGACCCAGAAAATTAAAGAAGGCGATAAGTCTCGTTTACAGGTTTTTGAGGGGATTGTAATTCGGGTAGATCGTAAGGAATCGCATACTGCTCGCATTACAGTGCGCAAGATTGCATCCGGTGTTGGAGTTGAGAAATCATTCTTGCTCCACAGTCCATTAGTGGAGAAGATTGAAATCGTAAAGCGTTCCAAGGTTCGTCGTAATAACTTATCTTATTTGCGTGAACGTTCCGGTAAATCAGCGCGCCTTGCTAACAAGGATTTTGACCGTGCCGCCGCGAATGATGTTGCTGTTGTAGAAGAATCAGTAGAGCCAGCCACTTCCGAGGAAGAGACAGCTACAGAAAGCTCTGCAAAAACTACCGAAGAGAAGCCAGCAGAGAAATAATTAAATTGGCAATTTTAGGGATTGACGAAGTCGGACGTGGACCGTGGGCTGGGCCGCTAGTAGTCGGCGCGGTTTTGTTGCCAGATTTAGAGGAAAATAAGGCGTTAGATGAAGCAACTATGGAATGGGTTGCTCAACTTGCAGATTCCAAAAAACTGAGTGCGAAAAAACGCGAAAATCTGAGTGAGAAAATTCTTGGTCCAGCAGCAATGAACTATGGGGTGCGGACTGGGCTTGGCTGGGTGACGGCTACAGAATTGGACAAAAAAGGTCTTGCGGTAGCGTTACGTTTGGCGACCAAAAGGGCAGTAAAAGAGCTTTGTAACAACTCTAATCAGTCAGTTCAGTTTTCCAGTATCATTATTGATGGAACGCAGAACTTCCTGGTAGGTACGGAATATGAGCAAGTAACTTCGATATTACCAAAAGCCGATGCGAAGATAAAAGCTGTATCTGCAGCGTCCATTATTGCGAAAGTTGCGAGAGATCATTATATGAAGGAAATTGCACAAAAATATCCTGAGTACGGTTTCGACAAGCATGTAGGTTATGGTACGAAGTTGCATCACCAAATGTTGAAACAATATGGTCCATGTCCAGAGCATCGCAAAAGTTTTCGTCCAGTCGCAGAGATTGCAGAACAGAATAATAAAAATTGCTGTAATAATGGTAAAAGTACGAAGCAAATTGGTGATCATGCCGAGCAAATCGTAGCAGATTATTTGATTGGTCAGGGGCATAAGATTTTGGCGCGTAATTACAAAACAAGATTTTATGAAATTGACATTATTTCCGCTACGAAAGATGCAATCTATTTTACAGAAGTAAAATACAGAAGAACAAAAAATCATGGAGATCCACTGGAAACAATTGACACTAAAAAACAGAAGCAAATTAAATTTGCGGCAGAATGTTTTACACAATATCTTGCTGATAAACTAGGTCGTCCGTCCGATAGTCTGCCTAAGCAAAAGCTTGCCGCTGCCTCCGTGGTAGGATCTGAGTACGAATTGGAAAAATGGCTAGAGATCCTAGGGTAGCTATTTGCGTCATTATCCAAATTCTAGTATAATAGATATACTGTGTTTAAATTGTTTAGAAATCTCACAAAAAAAGATCTTACCCTCATTATATTAGTGGTAGTTTTGATTTGTTTTCAGGTCTGGCTTGACTTAAAGATGCCAGATTATATGTCGGAAATTACCAAATTAGTGCAAACTGAGGGCTCAGAAATGGGCGATATTTTAGAAAATGGTGCTTTAATGATGGCGTGTGCTTTTGGAAGTTTGGCAGGAGCAGTTGCAGTAGGATATCTAACAGCAAACATTTCTGCAAGTTTTTCCAAGACCGTACGCAAGAAACTTTTCAGTAAAGTAGAAGATTTAGGGATGGGAGAAATTAAAAAATTTTCAATTAGTAGTCTTATCACGCGAACAACTAATGATATTACTCAGGTGCAGATGTTCTTATCTATTGGTATGCAAATGTTAATTAAAGCGCCAATCACGGCAGTTTGGGCAATTACGAAGATCCTGGATAAGTCGTGGGAATGGAGCGTGGCAACGGCAATTGTGGTGGTATTATTATTGTCGTTGGTGGCAGTTATCATGGTAATTGTGGTGCCACGCTTTAAGATTATCCAGAAAATGACTGATCGTTTGAATGGTGTAACACGGGAAAATATGACTGGGATCAGAGTGGTCAGAGCATTTAATGCGGAAAAATATGAGGAAAAGAAATTCGCAAAAGCCAATCAAGAATTGACGGATGTTCAAATTTTTAGTCAGAAAGCATTGTCACTTTTTTCGCCAGTCATCTTTTTTGCAATGCATATTTTGACTTTAGTAGTTTATGTAATTGGGGCCTACTTGATTCATAATGCAGGGGTAATGGAAAAATTGCCGATTTTTTCTAATATGGTTGTATTTAGTTCCTATGCAACGCAGGTTATCATGTCTTTCTTGATGTTGGCGGTAATTTTCATGATGGTACCGAGGGCACAAGTTTCTGCTGCTCGTATTAACGAAGTGATGGATACAGAATTAAGTATCGTAGAGGGAAGGAAGAACGTTATAAACGCACCCGAAATAGGAACAGTTGAGTTTCGTAATGTTAGTTTTAAGTATCCAGATGCAGAAGATTATGTATTAAAAGATATTTCTTTCCGGGCGGAGCATGGGCAGACTATAGCGTTTATTGGTTCAACTGGCTCTGGTAAATCTACCTTAATTAATCTTGTACCGAGATTTTATGACGCGACAGAAGGGCAAGTTCTGGTGGATGGAATTGATGTGAAGGATTATACTTTCACGTCATTATATAATCGGCTAGGTTATGTACCACAAAAAGCAGTTTTGATGGATGGTACTGTATCATCTAATGTCACTTTTGGCGATAATGGTAAAGGGAAGAAAACTGCTAAAATAGTTACGGATGCGATCAGAGTGGCGCAGGGAACGGAATTTGTAGAGAAACTGGACAAGACTTATCTAGCGCATATTGCTCAGGGTGGTACTAACATTTCTGGTGGGCAGAAACAGCGTCTCGCAATTGCTCGTGCGATCGCTCGTGATCCAGAAATCTATATTTTTGACGACTCGTTTTCTGCGCTTGATTATAAGACTGATGCCTCGCTCAGAAAAGCTCTCAAAAAGCATACTAAAAATGCTACCAGTCTAATAGTTGCTCAACGAATTGGCACGATTATGAATGCTGATAAAATTTTAGTTTTGGAAGATGGTAAATGCGTTGGTCAGGGGACGCACAGCGAATTGCTACGAAGTTGTCCAGTGTATCGCCAAATTGCTGAATCTCAACTTGCACCCGAAGAATTAGAGCCCGTCATCATGAAAACAGCAGAAAGGAGTGCATAATGCCAGGTCCACGCGGCGAAGCAGAGAAAAGTAAGAATTTCGGTAAAGCAATTCGGCGACTTTTTGGTGAGTTAAAGAATTTTAGATTAATGACAATTGTTGCTGTGATTCTTGCTACGGCAAGTTCCGTGATCTCTATTATTGTGCCGAATATTCTTTCTAACTTGACCGATGAAATCACTAACGGTCTGAGGATGGAAATGAATTTTAACGCCATTTGGAGTATGTCTATTACGGTGGCAATTTTACAGATTAGTAGTGCAATTTGCGGTATTGCTGAAGGTTTCTTGATGACGGACGTTTCAAACCGTTTTGCACAAGAATTACGTCAGCGAATTTCGGCTAAGATTAATGTTTTACCGCTAAGATTCTTTGATCGTAACCAGACTGGTGATACGCTTTCTCGTGTTACAAACGATGTTGACACAATTGCCCAGAGTCTTAATGAATCACTATCAACTATTGTAGCGGCAGTGGCATTATTTATTGGTGTAGTGATAATGATGTTCATTACGAATTGGACAATGGCACTTACGGCAGTAATTTCTGGTACGATTGGTTTTGTGTTCGTCTTCTTTGTGCTTAAAAAATCACAAAAGTACTTCACCGCTAGGCAGAGAGAACTTGGTAAAATTAACTCTCACATAGAAGAGATATATTCTGGTCTTAATGTTGTCAAGGCTTATAACGGGAAAGGGGAGGCGAATAGGGAATTTGATCGTCTTAACCAAAAAGTCTATGATGCGAACCGTAAGTCACAATTTTTGTCTGGTCTCATGCCACCGATGATGAGTTTCATTGGAAACTTGGGTTATGTCGCAGTTTGCGTGGTTGGTGCTTTACTAGTCATGAATGATGTGATTACTTTTGGGACGATCGTGGCATTTATTATTTATGTACGAATGTTTACCTCGCCTCTAACTCAAATTGCACAATCGCTGAACTACCTCCAATCATGTGCGGCGGCATCTGAACGGGTGTTTGAATTCTTGGACGAGCCAGAAATGGAGAAACAAGATCATATTGCAAAGCGTCTGGATAAGAATCATGTCAAAGGCGCAATTGAATTTGACCATGTGAAGTTTGGTTACGATAAACAGTTAATCATCAAAGATTTTTCTGTTTCTGCGAAACCAGGTCAGAAAATTGCGATTGTTGGTCCAACCGGTGCTGGCAAGACCACATTAGTCAATCTATTGATGCGTTTTTACGAGATTAATTCTGGTCAAATTTTGATTGATGATACGCCGATCTCAGAGTTATCACGTGAAAATGTACGGAGCTTATTTACAATGGTTCTGCAAGATACTTGGCTCTTCGCTGGTACCGTTAAAGATAACATTGTATATAATCGTAAAAATGTCTCAGAAGCAGAAATTTGGGAGGTGTGCAACGAGGTGGGACTGACACACTTTATTAAAACTTTGCCGAAAGGGTTAAATAGTGACATTTCTGAGAACGATTCTGTCTCTGCCGGGCAACGACAACTGTTAACGATCGCGCGTGGCATGATTGAAGATGCACCGTTTTTAATTCTGGATGAAGCGACTTCAAATGTTGATACGCGTACGGAGGAGTTAGTCCAAAAAGCGATGGACAAGTTAATGCACGGGAGAACTTCATTTATCATCGCGCATAGACTCTCTACTATCAAGAACGCTGATCTTATTTTGGTGATGCGAGAAGGTAATGTTGTAGAGACCGGTACGCACCAGGCGTTAATGAAGAAAAATGGCTTTTACGCTGAATTATATAACTCACAATTCCAAAAATAGTGTATAATAGAATAAGCATAAGGAGGAAAAATGGAAGGGCTTAGTGGGCAGGTCAGTTCTACTAAAGAAAAAACAAATAAAATTAGCTTTTTGTTGTGCATGATTATTATGGTGGCGGTAGTGGCAGTTGGTTCTGTAATTGCTGGACTAGTAATTTGGAATCACCAGAATAGCCAATCATCTGATACATCAGAAGAAGCCACGACAGCTTTGGATAATTCTAATCTCAGTAGCGGATCTGTGGTTGCGACAATAGACGGTAAAGAGGTGACTTACAAAGCAGCTTATATTGTAGACGGTATAGAAGCAACGATTGTCTCCGGTGAGTACGAGTCAATTGCCGATGATGAAGCAGTTTTTCTCGTCATTAATGGTGGTAAACTAACCGTACGGGGTGATGATATCACAATTAAAAAAGCTGGCACACAAGATGGCGGACGTGGAGACGACTACAGTTTTTACGGTATTAATTCGGCAGTTGTTGTAGTTGGAAATGATTCTTTAGCTATTCTGGATGGCGTGAAAATTATCACAGAAGCTGGTGGTGCAAACGCAGTTGTAGCTACAAAATCTGGCCATGTAGAGATGTCTAATTCAGAGATCAAAACTACTGCTGACGGATCGCGCGGTCTGCATGCGACTTATGATGGAACAATAGAAGCTAGCACGGTAGTGATTAACACGGAAGGACAATCTTCTGCCTCTCTTGCAACCGATCGGGGCGAAGGAACAATCAAAGCGGAAAATATGGAGCTATCTACTGCTGGAGCTGGGTCGCCTTTAATTTATTCTACAGGCGATATCACTGTCGGCGCCTCTACTGGTGTTGCAAGCGGTGCACAAATCGCTGTGGTAGAAGGTAGCAATTCTATTACTCTGACCGACTGTGATTTTTCTACCAATGGCAACGGTAATCGCAATAACATTGATAACGCTGGTGTGATGATCTATCAAAGCATGTCTGGTGACGCGGCGGAAGGGAAAGGAAAATTCACCGCTAACGCCTCTACTTTATCAATCTTACAATCATCAGATATATATAATACAACTCCAATGTTCTTCGTCACTAATACAGCTGCAAACATTGTGCTGAATGATACGACGCTCAACTATAGCCCAACTGCCTATTTCGTGTCAGCAAAAGGTACAACTGAATGGGGCAGAGCAGGTAGTAATGGCGGTAAAGTCACTGTAGAACTAGGCGGAACCAGCACTGCTGGACCAGTACAGACTGATTACCTTTCCACCTATACAAGCAATGAACTTAATTAGTTTCCTTGGTGAATTTCTAACTGATCATAAGGGATCTTAATTCCGGATTTCTTAAACTCTTGTAGGACGAGGCGACGAATCAATCGCTGTGGCTTGAAGTGTTTATATGGTAAACACTCTGCATTAATACGCCAAACGATTGCGGAATTATCTATTTTGACTGGACCATAATACTCTACCTCTCCTACGATATCTTCGGTTAGTGCACCATCCCGAAGCGCATTACACACTTTTTCCAATGCTTTTTCTACTTGGTTTAGATCAGTTTCATAAGCAACTGGAATATCCACCTCGGCTAGAGTATTATGGGTGCTGTGATTGATGACGGAGCTCATGTTGCGATTTGCAATCACGAGTTCTTTGCCACGATAATTTTTGACACGTGTGCTTTTGAGACTGACAGATGTGACCCTACCCCTAAACTCATTAACTTCAATCAGATCACCTACTTCATATTGACTATCCATAATTATGGTAAAACCTGCGATCACATCCTTGGCTAAATCCTGGAACGCTAAGCCGACAATTGCCGTAGCGATGCCTAGTCCAGCTAGGAGTGAAGATACGTCCACTCCGAAATTTGCTAAAAGCGCTAAGATGAGGGCGACAAGAATGATATATTTTAAAGCGCTATCCAGCATTGCTTGAATAGTTCCCATGCGTTGAATTTGACGACTTGTCAGCTTAGATCCGAGTTTTTCCTTCGGTTTTTCTAGGAAGATTCTAATTAGACGCTTTAAGATGAAGTAAAAAATAAAGGCGACTATAATATAAACTAGTGCGTAGATAAATTTATCTATGTTAATGTTAGTATTCATTTTCCTCCCTTTTATACATTAAATTTAAATTCTACAACATCGCCATCTTGCATGATATAAGTTTTGCCCTCTGTTCGCATCAGACCGGCTTCACGGACGGCTTTCTCGCTGCCGAGTCTAGCAAGATCATCATACTTACAAACTTGAGCGGCAATAAATCCGCGTTCAAAATCGCTGTGGATTGCTCCGGCTGCTTCAGGTGCAGTGGAACCTTGTTTGATAGTCCAAGCGCGACATTCCTTTTTACCAGCTGTCAGGAATGATTGTAAACCGAGTGTTTTATAGGCAGCTTTGATCAATTCACCTAGCGCGTCTTCATGTACGCCATAACTTTCCAAGAAATCTTTGCGTTCGTCTCTACTCATACCAGACATCTCCTCTTCCAGCTTGGCATTGACAAAAATCGCTTCATGTGGTATAATGGAATTAGTGAGGGTTTTTTGAAGCTCTGAATCTGTTAAACCTTTTTCATCAACGTTAAACATATAAATTACAGGTTTCTCTGTTAAAAAAGGAATATTTTCATCGGAGGGGTCTTTTTTGCGTTTGGCAGCAATTTTTTCTTTAGTCTCTTCATCGGCAAGTTGAAGCTCAAGATTGATAATATCAATATCTTCTTTGGCTTGTTTAATAATATCGGTTTCTGTTTGGCTGTCTGCGCGAACAATATCATCATCTACGAATGCACGTACTACATGGCAAATTGCTTGACATTCACGGATATGTGCGAGGAATTTGTTGCCAAGACCTTCACCCTTGCTTGCACCGGCTACTAGACCAGCGATATCTACAAACTCTACTGTCGCCGGAACGATTTTTGCTGTTTTATACATTTTTGCAAGGGTATTTAATCTTTCGTCTGGCACGGGTACAATTCCGACGTTTGGCTCAATTGTGGCAAATGGATAGTTAGCGGCAAGCGCGCCTGCATTTGTCAAAGCATTAAAAAGGGTGGATTTTCCCACATTTGGCAACCCTACTATCCCGATCTTTAGATTCATCCCTGACGTATCCTTTCTATTGACAAAACGCTTAATGTTTGATATAATGAAAACATATTCGAGGTTACTCGCAATCCCCCCTTCTGAAAAGTTGGGGGCACATTTTTACTTATATAGTTCATGAAACGCCTTCTTTACTATATCTAAATCTGATTCTGGTACACGACCCAGTTTGGAATGCAATCTTGAAACACTCATGACTCTTGCTTGACACACAGCGGCAAATTCTTTTTTACCTAAAAAATCAAATTCTGCATACCAGGAGCCAGATTTTTCTTGCGAAGTTAGAGGAATCCCCATGAAACCGAATTTGCTTAACTTCCGCATGACTAGAACTGGACGCGTGAACCGCATGCTTTTGCCATTAATTTCTACTCCAACATTCTCCCCGAAACTACACCACCAGACTTCTCCTTCCAGGATTTTTGGAAGTTTAGCATTAAAATGGAGTCTCTTTTTCAAATTGATCCATTCTTCAAAATGTTTTTCTTCCATGTCTGTATATTATAACATGAATGTGGCAATGCCAGCCCATATTTAGCTGAAGAATAAAAGCACTGTGTTATAATCATACAATGAAGCTCTCATATCGTACGAAAAGACTTGTTGCTGTTGGGCTACTACTAGTTGGAATTGCTGGGTGGGTTGTCGTTAATCCAAATAGTTATGAAACGGAACTCATTGGTAATTCATCTCTTGACTCATCTGAGCAGCAGTTGGACCCACTAGGGGTATCCAGTGATCAGCTTGCCATTAATGTATTGGAGACTCTTGAGGTGAAAGGGCGTGCGCCAAAAACTGGTTATGAACGAACAGAGTTTTATTCTAGTTGGCCGCTAGTCAATGGCTGTAGCTTACGGCAGGTAATTATCAAGAGGGAGTTAGGTGAATCAGCTGTCTTGGATGGCTGTGATGTGGTGAGCGGCAGTTTTACGGAGCCGTACACTGGGCAAGTGATGGAGTTTCAGCAAAAATCTGATTTTTCTAAACATATTCAAATTGATCATGTGGTAGCACTATCCGATGCCTGGCAAAAAGGTGCGCAATACATGGACAAAGAAACTCGTTTTGCAATGGCTACAGACCCACTCAATTTATTAGCTGTTGAGTCGGCTGCAAATCAACAAAAATCAGACGGCGATGCGGCAACTTGGCTTCCGCCGAATAAATCCTTTCGTTGCCAATATGTTGCACGACAAATTTCTGTGAAGAAAAAATATCAATTATGGGTCACAGAAGCAGAACATGATGCAATTGCTGGTATTTTGCAAACTTGCCCTGATGAAAAAGTAGTTGGAATATAGCTCATCTGCTAGTATGCGTTCGTATCCACTATCGTTTGTGTTGGGAGGAGCTTACAATTGGACTAATGGCATATTAGTCGCACAAGGCATCGGTGGCAATTATACGTCATCTACGATCACTTCTTCAAGGAAAAACGGCTTTTTTCTGCACATCTGGCCATCAAACAATGCTCTAGTCGTAAATCATTCTAATACAACTATCGTATTAGGGTTCAGCCTTCGTTGCGTCTCACAGAATTAGCATGCTAAATTTGAGATTATCAACGAAGTGCAAACCCGTAGTACTTGCTGTTGAAGTCCGCTGGGTAGACATTAGAGCTATCCAGGCTCAGGCGGTAACCGTCTGTACTAGAGTTGATAGTAGTAGACCACCAGTAGCCGTAGACACCCTGATTGTACAACCTACTATAGTACCAGCGGAAGTTGCCGGACAACACAAACGATAGTGGATACGAACGCATACTAGAAAATGAAGACTAAATAATGATATAATGTATTTATGATTAGATTTAAGACAGATACAACATTGCAAGCGCTTGATTATACTGCGGCGAAAAATGCACTTTTGGATATTAAAAGCGACCCCATGGCTGGTTGGCTCACTGTGCCAATAGATCAGGAAGAACTTAGTCGCATCAAATCAGCCGCCCAAAAAATCCAGAATGAGTCAGATTATTTGATCTGTATTGGAATTGGTGGGTCGTATCTCGGTCATAAGGCTATGATTGATGCACTCGGTAATAAATCTGGTACCAAAGTTTTATATCTCGGTAATTCTTTGAGTTCTCAGGCGATGGACGAGGTTTTCTCAGAGGTCGGACAGAGTAATTTTTCTGTTAATGTCATTTCCAAATCTGGCACGACGACCGAGCCAGCAATCGCTTTTCGTTTGTTGAAGGTTGGTCTAATGAACAAATATGGTAAGGATTGGACTTCTCGGGTTTACGTAACGACAGATGCAAATCAGGGCGCTCTTCACGATGAGGCGATTAAGAATAACTATCAGAGATTTACTATCCCAGATAACATTGGCGGACGTTTTTCTGTTTTGACGCCAGTTGGACTATTGCCAATGGCAGTTGCAGGTCTTGACATAGATGCGATGCTTGAGGCGGCGCGATCTTCTTCAATAGGTATTAATTCTGATTTTGATCTCGCTATGAGTGCGGCAAATGTTGATCCGACGACGATCGTAATGCGTGAAGCAGTTCGTTATGCTACGGTACGGCAAAATCTTTATTCTCAACAAGGGAAAGAAACGGAGATTTTTGCGACGTTTGAGCCACGCTTGGCGACCTTCCAGGAATGGTGGAAACAATTATTTGGCGAATCAGAAGGGAAACAGAAACAGGGTATTTTCCCAGCGTCGGTGGTTTACACAACCGATTTACATTCCTTAGGGCAATACATCCAACAAGGACGGAGGAATATCTATGAGACTGTTGTAAAAATTACAACACCAAATCAACGATCTATCGTCATTCCTGAGGAAAAAGACGATACTGATGGACTAAACTACCTTGCGGGGCAAAACTTAGATTATATTAATGAAAAAGCCTGTGAAGCAACGATCCATGCTCATAGATTAGGCGGTATCCCAGTATTAGAATTAGAAGTTGATGATTTCTCAGAAAAATCATTGGGCGAATTGATTTATTTCTATGAATTAGCGTGTGCACTTTCGGCAAAGATTTCTGGAGTGAATCCATTTGACCAGCCAGGTGTAGAAGCGTACAAGACTGACATGTTCAAATTACTTGGCAAACCTGGATTTTAGATATATAATAGATAAAGAACTAAAATAAAGGAGTGGGCGACACTTATGAAATTACATTATAATGGACCAGTAGTGCTAGCAGTTCTGGACGGCGTCGGTCTTCGTCGGGATATTGCAGGTAATGCTGTTAAACAGGCCCACACCGAATTTCTTAATTACGCGGTAGAAAATTATTTGTCCACTTCTCTGGCGGCTTCGGGCGAAGCAGTTGGTATTTTGGCGGACAATATGGGCAATTCAGAGGTCGGACACAACACGATGGGTGCTGGTCAGATTGTTAAACAGGGCATTTCTCAGATTAATGATGCAATTAATACGGGTGCAATTTGGGAGTCTGAGGCTTGGAAAGAGATGATTGCGCGCCTGAAAGAAAAAGATTCTACTTTACATTTTTCTGGTATTTTCTCTGATGGCAATGTACATAGTAGCATCTATCATTTAGAAAGAATGATAGATCAGGCACATACGGAAGGTGTGAAGCATATCAGAATCCATCTAGTTTTAGATGGGCGTGATACTCCGCCACAGTCAGCATTGCAATATGTCGCAGAGCTAGAGGCTTTCATTGCCGCTTATGCAGATCATCCAGATTATAGAATCGCATCTGGCGGTGGGCGTATGGTGTTTGTTGCAGATCGTTATGAGAATGATTGGGGAGTAGTAAAGGCTGGATGGGATGCAATTGTTAATGGTATAGCTCCACATAACTTTTCTTCTGCTACGGCAGCAATCAATGCTTTTAGAGAAAAAGATCCGACGATTCAGGATCAGTATATCCCTCCATTCGTGATTTTTGAAAATGGTAGACCAGTTGGATTAGTACAAGATGGTGACTGCTTCATTTATTATGACTTTCGGGCTGATCGTGCAATTGAGATTGCACAGGCCTTTACCTACGACGATTTTCCATTCTTTGAAAGAGTCTACTATGATAAGGATGACAACGAACACGAGGGTAAGCCTGATGTCTTGTTTGTCGGGATGACAGAGTATAATTCTGATACTCATGTGCCAGAACATCGTCTAGTAGATCCAGTAAAAATTGAAGAACCGCTTAATCAATTTTTGGGCGAGAATGGTATATCGCAGTTAGCGGTTTCTGAAACGGTCAAATTTGGGCATATCACTTATTATTTCAATGGCAATAGTTATGAAAAAGCAAGTGAAGAGGAACATATAGAAATCCCATCAGATACACAGCCGTATGATACGCGTCCGTGGATGAAATCAGCAGAAATTACGGATGCGGTGATAGAAAACATGGAAAAGTTTCGTTTTGTGCGTCTAAATTTTCCGGGCGGAGATATGGTAGGTCATTTTGCGGAACTAGAGCCGACGATTGCCGCAATTGAAGCGATTGATATTCAGTTAGCACGTATTGCAAAAGAAGTGGATCGTTTGGGCGGCGCATTGATTATTACAGCGGATCATGGTAATGCTGAGGAGCTAATTGATTCAGAAGGCAACAGCAAAACCGCTCATAGCACGAATCCAGTACCTTTCGTCATCTATGATAATACGGAAAATCGTAAACAATATGAGCTGGCATCTGTAAATGACGCTGGTTTGGCTAACGTTGCCGCCACACTTGCCTTGATGTTGGGGCACAATGATTATCCAGAAACTTGGCACGAGCCACTGATTAAAAGTCTAAAAACGGAAAAAGAGTAATTTTCTTATTGCACTTAGAGACAGATAGGGGTATGATAAGAGGCAAGGTAGTGAGGTATCTCGCTGAGAGTGAAGGAGAAAAGTAATGCAAAAAATTACAAAGGCGATTATTCCAGTGGCTGGTTGGGGGACGCGACGTTTGCCGATTACAAAGGTGATAGAGAAATCCATGTTGCCGGTTGGCAATAGACCGCTAGTGGATTATTCGGTGCAAGAGTTAATTGCGGCCGGTGTGACGGATATTTATATGGTGATTTCTAATGTTGAGCCATGCCAGGTCCGGGAGTTTTACAAAGATAATATTGCGCTCAATCAGTATTTAGAAGAACGCGGTAAAACCGATCGCATGAAATTGGCTAAGACTTTACCAGATAATGTAAAAATTCATTACGTCTCACAAGACCCGTCTGGTAAGTATGGTACGGCAGTGCCAGTAGCGATGGTGGGAGAAGAATACAATCTAGATGAGTCGGTTTTCGTCTTCATGGGGGATGATTTCATTTGGAATCCAGAGGGCGATTCATCTGCTGCGCTACTCTTACAATCCCTAACTAAAGAAAGCGACTCGGCAATTTTGGGAACGGAAGTACCTTTGGCGGAAGTAGAAAAATATGGCGTTTTCTCCATGAACGAAAAAGGCGATTTAATGGAAATCATAGAAAAACCAAAACCAGAGCAAGCCCCGTCTAATTTGATTAATCCTAGTAAATATATTATGAGCGCAGATCTCTTACAAGAAATTGTAAAATACGTTAATCAGCACGATTTTGGCCCGCAAGATCAAGAGTATCTTATTACTGATCCGATTGACTCTTATATTAAAAACGGTGGTAAAATGCGTGTTGCTAAAGCAGAAGGCGAGTATCTGGACGGTGGCTCTGTAGAGGGCTGGGTGCATGCAAATAATGTGGTTTGTGGGGACAAAAATCACAAAATAAACTAATTCTGTCGTTCACAAATTATTCATCTGGTGATATAATTTTATTATGCTTAGTAACAAAGATAAGTCCTATCAGAAAGAGATTGGAAGCGTTGTAGAACACATGCGCACGGAGCGGGGGTGGACGCAGACTGAATTGGCACAGAAAGTCGGCACTTCGCAGCCAGCAATTTATCGTATTGAAAATGGTCTGCAGAATGTTTCTCTTGATATGGTCAGTAAACTTTCTCATACTTTTGGTAGTCCAATTTTATCGGTTAATACCTCTGTTTCTCAAAGTTTATACATTGAAGGAGGCAAGGAATTACATGGTGAAATCACAATCAATACGAGCAAGAATGCTGCGGTGGGGTTGCTGTGTGCTAGTTTGCTTAATTCTGGTAAGACCACTTTAAAACATCTCGCGAGGATTGAAGAGGTATTTAGAATAACTGAAGTTTTGGAATCAATTGGCGTTAAATGTCGTTGGGTGAATCGCAAAAGAGATCTAGAAATTATACCACCAAATGAATTAAAATTAAAAGATTTGGATATTACTGCGGCGCGTAAAACGAGGTCAATTATTATGTTTTTCGGGCCATTGCTACATAAGTTTAAGCGTTTCAGATTACCTTATGCTGGTGGCTGTTCACTTGGGGTGCGGACAATAGAACCACATCTAAGAGCGCTGAGAAATTTTGGTCTAGAAGTTGATGCTAGAACTGAGAGTGGATATTACAATGCTAGTGTTCTCCGTAATCGTTCCGGAGAGAAGCGTATTGTTTTGACTGAACGTGGTGATACAGTGACAGAGAACGTTCTAATGGCGGCAGCACTCTATCCTGGTAAGACGACTATCGTCGGAGCTTCACCGAATTATATGGTGCAGGATGTCTGTTTCTTTTTGAGGGCATTGGGTGTGAAGATTGATGGTATCGGTACTACAACATTGACAGTGGTCGGTAAAGAGCATATTGATACTCAGATAGAGTATTCACCGTCAGAAGACCCAATTGAGGCAATGTCGTTTATTGCGGCCGCTTTGACCACTCATTCTGAAATTACCATTCGTCGTGCACCAATTGAGTTTTTAGAAATAGAACTTGAAGTATTGCGCAGTATGAACGCCAAGATAGAACGCAGTCGTGAATATCGAGCAGATAACGGATATACAAGATTAGTTGATTTAACAATTAAAAAAGCGGATCTAATTGCGCCGACAGATAAAATTCATCCGATGCCGTTTCCAGGACTAAACATTGATAATCTACCGTTCTTTTCGGTGATTGCGGCTTCGGCTAGGGGGAGAACTTTGATCCATGACTGGGTTTTTGAAAATCGTGCAGTCTATACTACGGAACTTACGAAGCTCAATGCAAAAGTGGAATTATTGGATGCACATCGTGTTTATGTAGAGGGTCCGACGAATTGGCGACCGGCAGAATTAGTTTCTCCACCAGCTTTACGTCCAGCAGTAGTTCTCTTAATTGCAATGTTGGCGGCACCAGGAGTATCTATTTTACGCAACACCTACTCAATTGATCGGGGATATCAGGATTTTGCGGCGAGATTAAGGCAACTAGGTGCTGATATTGCACCACTGACTGGAGTTTAAATGATGGAAACTTCAATTTTTGCCAACCTTAATCCTGCTCAAAAAAGTGCCGTAGAAACTTTGAGCGGTCCATTACTGATTTTGGCTGGTGCTGGTTCTGGCAAAACAAAAACCCTAACACACAGGATTGCGAATTTACTTAGTCACGGTATACCAGAAAGCAATATTTTGGCAGTGACTTTTACCAATAAAGCCGCAGGTGAAATGCGGGAACGATTATGGAAGCTATTGGGTCACACGAGGCGTGAAGATGCCACTGGCGGCATAGACGTGCCGCGAGGATTTATGCCGTATATGGGTACTTTTCATGGGATTTGTGTGAAAATTTTACATATAGAATATGAAGCAGTTGGACTTGACCGTAATTTTGTGATTTACGATACGGATGACCAACTAGCGCTGATACGACGGATCATGCGTGAACAACATGTGGACAATAAGTCTCTCAAGCCGAGAGGTGTGCAGGCGATTATCTCTAACGCAAAAAATGAAGGATTAAGTCCACGTGATTACGAAGCAATTGCGGTCTATCCTAATCAGAAACAGACTGCCAAAATTTACGCGAGATACGAAGCAGAAAAGCGAGCTTCTTCTGCATTGGATTTTGACGATCTTTTGCTGGAAACGGCAAAATTATTTAAAGAAAATAAGGTCATCAGACAGAAATGGCAAGATAAGTTCCAACATATCTTAATAGATGAATATCAGGATACTAATGCCGTACAATACAGATTGGTAAGATCGCTAGTTAACAAGCAACAAAATATTTGCGTAGTGGGAGATGATTGGCAATCTATTTATTCTTGGCGAGGAGCTGATTTTACGAACATTTTGAATTTTGAGAAAGATTTTCCTGGTGCCAAAGTCATCAAGTTGGAACAAAATTATCGTAGTACTGGCAACATTCTAGAAGCTTCACAAAAAGTAATTGAACAGAATAAAACTAGGACAGATAAGACTCTATTCACGGAAGTTGGGAGTGGAGAGCCAGTTACGATTGAGGCGTTAGAAGACGAAACTAACGAGGCGATGTGGGTGGCAGGAAAGATTTTGCAGGAAAAGGAGGAAAAATCACGAGATTACTCAGATTACGCAGTATTGTATCGTACTAATGCTCAGTCGTACGCCTTTGAGAAAGCTTTCATCGCTGCTCAGATTCCATACAAAATTATTGGCGGTGTTAAATTTTATGACCGGAAGGAAGTCAAAGATGTGCTTGCGATTTTGAAAGTTGTAGTAAACCCACATGATACGGTTAGTTTGGAACGCATTACGAAGAATGTTTTGTCTGGGATTGGCGCAGTGAGTCTAAGAAAAATTATTGGTAGGATGGAAGCAATCACGAGTAGCAATCCTGAGCAAAATCCATTACTGGATAGCAGTATCGGAGATGACTTGTCAGCAAAAGCTAAAACGTCATTCTTGCGTCTACAAAGCTTTATTTCTGAGATTATCACTGAAGTTCTGATGCCGTCCGTAGTGATTCAGCGAGCGGTTGCTTATTTTGATTTTGCTAGTATCTTAGAAGCAGCTAATGTTTCTGGTGTAGAAGATCATTTGGAAAACCTCAATGTACTGGTTGGGAACGCATTGCCGTACGAGAACTTAGAAGATTTTCTTGCCGATGCAGCGTTGATGTCTTCTGCGGATGAAAGCTCAGAGAAACACACTGTCAACTTAATGACTTTGCATGCAGCGAAGGGATTGGAATTTCCAGTAGTTTTCATGGTAGGTATGGAGGAAGGGCTTTTCCCAAGTGCGCGATCGGAGTCGCAGGCAGAGGTAGAGGAAGAACGACGGTTAGCTTATGTAGGAATGACTAGGGCGAGGGAAGAATTGTTTCTGACTTTTGCTAAATCGCGTTTTTCTTTTGGGATGCGGAACTATTCCTCCCCGTCACGGTTTTTAGTAGAATTAGGCTATGATCCGTATGGATTGCATGAGGCTGATATGTTATAATACAGAGGAAATAAGGAGTCCAAAGTGTCAAATTCCACAACTGGTAATAATGTTACGAAAAATTCATCAAAAAATAGTTCAAAGAACGCATCTAACAGCACTCGTAGAATTTCTTTTATCTTTATTTTAATTTTGTTATGTCTAGGATGTGTTGCACTCCTTACGCCAAATACGAAGCTGGAAGAAGTGCCAATTTCTGATGTAATTGCACGAGCAAATGATCCAGATGGCAACATCAAGAAAATTACCGTAGCGGGTTCAGAACTCAAGATTACTCTAAAAGACAAAGATCAGCCGACCCAGGTTTCTCGTAAGGATTCATCTGGTACGCTCTATGAGCAAGGATTAGTTAATCAGTGTGTAGATTTATCAGGTGATGAGTTAACTACATGTCAGGCAAAATATCCTGAAATAGAATATACCGAACCAGATAATTTTTGGGGATCTTTTCTTGATATTGCAATGATCGTTGGTCCAATCCTAATTATGGTACTATTTTTTGGGTATATGTTGCGCCAGGCCCAATCTATGAACAATCAGTCAATGGGCTTCGGTAAGGCAAAGGCGAAACTTTATGGTCCTGACAAGAAAAAAGTAAAATTTGAGGACGTAGCTGGTAATGAAGCAGCGAAGCAGGATTTATCAGAAATTGTAGATTTTCTCAAAAATCCTAAAAAATACGAAAAACTTGGTGCTAAGATTCCACGTGGAGTTTTGCTTGCTGGTGATCCGGGCACTGGCAAAACTCTAATGGCGCGTGCAGTAGCAGGAGAAGCTAATGTTCCGTTTTCCTCTATTTCGGGTTCAGAATTTGCAGAAATGTTCGTTG
>JAZUOY010000016.1:0-13769 GCA_045604885.1 Candidatus Nanosyncoccus sp. | reverse complement strand
GGCTGTTCGCCGGTTAAAGTGGTACGCGAGCTGGGTTCAGAACGTCGCGAGACAGTTCGGTTTATATCCGGCATGATCGTTAGGAATTTTGAGGAGATTTGTCTCTAGTACGAGAGGACCGAGATGAACGAACCTCTAGTGTATCGGTTGTGGTCACCTACTGCATTGCCGAGTAGCTATGTTCGGAAGAGATAAGCGCTGAAAGCATATTAAGCGCGAAGCCCACTCCAAGATAAGAATTCCCTATGACCTCCCAGAGAGATGATCTGGTTGATAGGTGCAAGGTGGAAGTGTGGTAACACATGGAGCCAAAGCATACTAATAGAGGCATTGCCTTTTTATGACCAAGTCATCGGTTGCTTATGCTTGCATTGGCACAGATGATTTGGTAAGATGGACTTAACTAGCAACCGGTGCTTAATACCGGAGAAGTTTACAATTTCATAATTCTACACCTTTATGGACATCAAATATATGTTCAAACGGAGTTTGAACATCCATGAATCGTACAAAAGTTGCGACACGTGCGTAACTTTTGGACCGAGCTTTCTTTTGAAAGGGGAAGAGAAAACTTTTCTTTAGAAAAGTTGTCCCTTATCCGTTGGTGCCCATAGCACTGGGGAAATACCTGTTCTCATTCCGAACACAGAAGTCAAGCCCAGTAGCGGCGATTATACTGCATTAGCGGGAAACTAGCAAGGTGCCAAATTATATAAGAAGAGGCCGAATAGGCCTCTTTTTATGCTTATTATTTTTTGGACAAATGTCCGAAAAAATATATTATAATAAATACATGAATATTGCTTCAGAAAAAACCAAAAAATTGCTTGCAAAGACCCTCGTGCTACTCTTAAAAGAGAAAGATTTTTCTAAAATTACAATTACCGACATTACCAGACGGGCAAAAGTAAACAGAAAGACATTCTATTATCATTTTAAATCTACAGAACAATTATTGGAATGGATGATTGAACGGGATGCACTAGACATTATTAAAAATTATAATCTTAACACAGAATTTGATAATGCAATAGATTTTGTGATGAATTATCTAGAGGAAAACCAGGTTTTGTTAAGATCGCTAAATCATGCAGTTGGTAGAGGGGCTGTGCATAAGTTTCTTTTCCGTAATTTGTACCCAGCAATTTTGGCATCTATCATTGATCATAAAGTCATTGCCGATCAAAATACTGACTACCAGAGTTTTCTCGCGGAGTTCTATACGGAAGCGGTGACTGGTGTTTTACAAAATTGGCTTGAGAAACCAATACTCCGCAACAGAGATGAGGTTGCGGAGTATCTGAGAAGAATTGTGAATGGAATTAGCTTGTAAACTTTTATTCTTCTGATTCTTCTAGCGCAGAAAGCAATGAATCTTCTACGTTTTTCTTTTTCTTCTTTTCTGGGGTCTTGGCAAGCTCAATATCAATTTCGTAACCAGTTAATTTGGATGCGAGGCGAACATTTTGTCCCTGCTTGCCGATGGCGATAGACTGTTGATCTTCCGTAACAAATACTTTGGCCTTTTTATCATTAATCTCTACTTTGATGATTTCTGCTGGAGAAAGAGCTTCACGAATAAACTCAGAGGCATTGTCGCTCCAGTTAACAATATCAATCTTTTCACGATCACCGATTTCGTTCATAACGGCTTGAACACGTACGCCGCGGCCACCGACAAATGTTCCAACCGGATCCACGCCAGGAACGCGTGAAGCGACAGCGATTTTGGTGCGTTTACCAGCTTCGCGTGCAATCGCTCTGATATCAACAGTGCCATTCTCAATTTCTGGAACTTCTTGACGGAAAAGATATTCAATGAAACTGGCCGAACCGCGTGACAAGATAAGCTGTGCTCCGCGTTCACCACGCTCAATTTCTTTAATCAAAACCTTTAGGCGAGAGCCAACAGTGTAATATTCGCCGTCAATTTGCTCAGATTTTGGCATAATGCCACTTGCGCGACCAATTTCTAGACGTACTAAACGTGGCTCTACTCGGGTAACTACACCATTAACTACGGATCCAATTTTATCTTCGTAGTTTGCTAGGACAGCTTCTCGTTCTGCTTCGCGTAATCTTTGGACAACGACTTGTTTAGCGGTTTGGGATGCTACACGACCAAAGCTAGTAACGGTATGTTCTTCTTCTACAATGTCGCCGACCTTTTTGCCTCTTGCTTCACTTTCTGGGATTTCTGTAGCTGGATTGTATGCTAAACCATCTTCAATTACTTCTCGTGCTACAAAAACTTTAGCTTCGCCACTATTCATGTCAAGTTCAGCACGAACATTCATATCTTTGTCGCCATTATCACGACGCCAAGCAGCTGCAATTGCAGTTTCTATAACACTGATAATTGTCTCTTCTGGTAATTCTTTTTCTTCAGCAATGGCTTTTACCATTGTCGTCATCTGTTTGAGATCTAATCCTTCCATTTCTCTCCTTATTAGTGGGTTAGTTTAAAAACGCCGGCCCTTTCGGGTCGGACAATGAAGTATAAATACATTTTAACAAAATAATTTAGAAATGTACAGAGTTTTTAATATATTAAGTTCCTATTCCTACCTCATTTAGGATTGACAAAATAGAAAAAATCATTATAATATAATGTATTATGACTGCTATCACGATTAGAGACAGAATTAGAGGTTCTCTTATCGGTGGAGCAGTTGGTGATGCGCTTGGTTATCAAATTGAATTTGCGACCAAAATTAAGTCAAGACAAATTACGAAATTCAAGAACAATATTGGTACAATTTCAGATGATACTCAGATGACTTTATTTACGGCTTGTGCGCTTCTTTGGCGTGAAACTAGATGGGCTGAACGAGGGATCGCCATGTTGTCACCAGAAGCAATCTATCTTGGCTATCTTGACTGGCTCAGCACTCAGCAAAGAGTCCCAGAGCATCAATCAATTTCATGGATCACAAATATCCCTGAACTAAATGTTTTGCGTGACCCTGGAATGACTTGCATTGAAGCACTTTCTTCTGGTAGATATGGCACCTTCGGCGAACCAATTAATAATAGCAAGGGTTGTGGTGGTATTATGCGTATAGCTCCAATTGGATTGTATATTGCAACAGAAGATAGAGCCGGCGAATTTTCAGCAAAAGCCTGCGCTCTGACCCACGGACATCCGCTTGCAGTTCTTTCGGCTTATACACTGGGGCTAATAATTTATTATGTGAGGTGTGGTAAGGAAATTAAAAAAGCGGTCAAGACAGCTATTTCTAAAATGAATGAGTGGCAACCTAATGCCTATAAAGATTCAAAACGGCTCAGAATTAATTGGGAAAAAGAAAAAGCAGAATTAACTAGTCTTTTGAACAAAGCCTTATCATTAGTAAACAATAAATCGGAAGATTTGGACGCGATTAGTCAATTAGGCGGTGGCTGGGTAGCAGAAGAAGCGTTAGCAATTGCTATTTACTGTTCTCTCAAATATAAAGATGACTTCTCAAACGCCATCATCGCTGCGGTAAATCACGATGGAGATTCTGATTCTACCGGAGCTATTACGGGTAATATAATTGGGGCAAAACTTGGTTATAAAAAGATCCCGAATTATTATAAAGATAATATAGAATTGAAAAAGGTTATTCTAGAATTAGCGGACGATCTAGCAAGCGGTGTTCCGATCAATTTAGATGATCGCACTACGAACGAAAAGTGGCTCAAAAAGTATCTGTACGTTGGTTAGTAAGGTTAGATTTTAGAAACTTGTACGCTTTACTAGCTGATTCAGGGTCTCGCGGATCCATTCTATAAAAACCGTCCAAAACATAATAAGCCTCTAAAATCTTTTTTTCTGTTTCTAATAGCGAATCATCAAACCAAATAAAATCTTGATCCATGTCAATCGCCTCGGTTTTCATAACGCTCCAATTTGTTGGCTGAATTATGTTATTCATCCTGTTGGCAAGGTCTCGTGGAAAATCATTTTGCTTAAGCCACTCCGCGCAACGATTAGTTCCGTTTCGGCAATGCGTTGTTAACCAATAGGTGCTATGTGGATAATGTTCCATGATAAACTTGACTAGCCGAACAACATCTTTTTGTGGTGACCTCGTACCAAGTATCACACCATCAATGTCTAAATAAATATTCATTATAGTTATTATAATACAAAATAGTGAATTGGTAATCTTTATGCTATAATATAGGCATGGGCATTATCAAAGGTAAGAAACCAGCTATTAGACCTACTCCGCCACCAGATGATGTGTTACTGTCATTGGATATCGGTACGGAATTTGTGAAGGCAGTGATTGCACGGGAGAAAAAAGGCGAGCTAGAAATTATTGGAGTGGGTCGCGCACATCAGGATCCGTCTAATATGCACGAAGGTGCGATTGCTGACATTGCAGCAGTTGTAGCGACTTGTGAGCGCGCGCTCGCGGATGCAGAAAAACAGGCCGGCGTGACTTGTAAACTTGTGACTGTCGGCATAGCTGGTGAGCTTGTAAAGGGCAACACTTCCACTGTCCACTATCGTCGTAAAAATGGTAATCGTCCACTATCGGAACAAGAAATGTCACTTATCATTAAGCGTGTTCAGGATCATGCTGGTGAATTGGCAAGAAAAGAGGTGGCGCTAGAAACGAACAATCCAGATATAGAAGTGCGTTTAATTAATTCTGCCATTGTTTCCTTGACAATAGACGGCTATAAAGTCAGTAACCCGATTGGTTTTAAGGGATCAGATTTGTCAATTCAATTTTATACGGCCTTTGCACCGCTTGTACATATTTCTGCCATAGAAAAGGTCTGTGCGGAATTATCACTAGATCTCTTGGCGGTTGCAGTGGAACCGTTCGCAGTTTGTCGAGCGTGTTTGGGTGATGATCCGGATAGTAGCTTGTCGGCGATCGTGATGGACATTGGTGGTGGTACAACAGATATTGCTGTAGTAGATGATGGCGGTGTGGATGGTACAAAAATGTTTGGTATCGGTGGACGAAGTTTTACACATCAAATCGCGGAATCCTTAGGCGTGGATTATGAGACGGCAGAGTACTTCAAGCTCAACCAGGAATCTCCAGATTTACCAGAGCAAGGGAGAACGCGACTAGAAGAAGCTATAGAAAAAAACTTGGCAGTTTGGGTTGGAGGCGTACAGCTAGCCCTAGAAGATTTCCAATTATTAGAGGTCTTGCCAAATAATGTCTTGCTTTGTGGTGGCGGTGCTGGCTTAATGCAAATTCAGGAGACGCTTGCTACTTCTGATTGGTATCAAGATTTACCGTTTAATCGGCGACCAGTTATTCACATTGTAGATTCAGAGGATATTCCTGGCATCATCAATTCTACTGATATAGAACTAGATCATTCCTTCATTACGGCACTAGGGCTTCTGAGGGTGTCATTAGATACCCTAGCGGGTGCGCCGGACGGACGCAAGCTGAAAGATAGAATTGCGAAAGTATTGCAAAACTAATTTAATCATGTTATGATTTGGCTAATAAAGTCTGATCATAAAAAGGAGGTGAGTATGGATGCAGACTTCGTATATTATTTTGGTGTCGGATTATGACAATACTTTCAATAGAAGTGGTAAACCGGAAATTATACATCGTAACATTAGCGCAATAGAGCGTTTTAGAAAACAGGGCAACGTTTTCATTATTGCTACAACGCGTAGTCTGAAAAACTTACGGATGGATTTTCCTGAGGTTGACAATCTCGTTGATTATGTTATCGCTGATAATGGTGCCATGATCTATGAAGGGACTCAGCGTATTATCAGGGAAATACATTTTAAAGCGAAAGAGCTGGAAGAGATTAAAAACATTGTCTCTGATTTCAATCTTAAATGCGATGGACAGGTGGAGCCAATCTATTATAGTCGGGGTGATGAATTTCAGAATTGTGCTGGTATAGAAGGTGTAACCAAGGTGAGACTATGGGTGAAGAACAATAATGTTTGCGATGACATTATCCATAGAGTAGAAAAGTACACTTCACTGATACACTATTGCTATAAGAATCTGAGCGATTTGCATGATCTATATTTACCGTGGATTACAGAAAACTATAAAAATTGTATTGAGCTTTTTCCGGTATTAGCAAGCAAACATTTTGCTTTTGCAAGAATTAGTGCTACGTTAAGTACAATGGTTTCTCCGTACCTGCGTTCGGTTGCAATTGGTGATAGCCAAGTAGATATGGGGTTGATTTCCGCCCTTGACGGTTATGCGATTTCTGGTTCGCATCCAGAAATAGTGGCAGTAGCAGGCAAGATGGTGGATGAGGTCTACGATCTAGTAGATTTGCTGCTAGGTGAGACATAAAAATAAAGGTCGGAAATTCCGACCTTTTATTATGTTGCCGTGATCACTGCAAACTTTCCTTCTGGCAAATTAGCAAGTTGATATTTGCCGAATTGGATGCGATGTAATTTTTCTACTGTATATCCTACGGCGGCAAAAGTGCGACGAATCTGACGATTGCGCCCTTCACTCATTGTGACTTGCCACTCTTTACGATTCTCGTTCATTTTTTCTAGACCTAATTTGGATTTTCCATCTGGTAAATTGATGCCGAAATCGGCAATCATCTGTTGATGAAGTGGTGTGAGGGCATGATCTAGCTTGACGAGATAGATCTTAGTCTTAACGAATTTGGGATGAGTCATTCTAAAAGCGAAATCGCCATCATTTGTTAGTAAGATTAGCCCGCTGGAATCCTTATCTAGGCGACCGACGGTTTTGAGGGTACGATATTTTTCTGGTAATAATTCATAAATGGTCGGCGTGTCACCTTGACGGCGACGCGAACAAACATATCCAAGTGGTTTATTAAGGGCTAAATAAGTATAAGAAACCTGATAAGGTATTATCTTATTATTATAGCACACTTCGTCATTTTTGTCAATATGTGCTCCCAAAATGGCAGTTTTTCCAGAGACTGAAATCCTGCCTGCAGCAATCAAATCGTCGGCCTGACGCCTAGAAATCCCCAGTCTTTCCGCGAGGAATTTATTGAGCCGTAGTGCCTGGCCAGGTTGCATTAGTTTGATCCGGAGCGTTACTGAGTAATTCTTCCATCGCATCGCCAGTTGGAGTGCTTGGTGGGGTAGTAGGTTGAGTTGGTTCTACTGGCTGGGCTGTTGTAGTATCTGGGGTAGCGGCTGTCGCTTCAGGAGTTGTTGTAGTAGGGGCTGCTGGTTGAGTCACTGGTTGTTCTGTCGTGGCTGTTGGCTCTACGACTACGGATGGAGTTTCTGGGGTGGAGGAAGGAGCGGCTGAGACAACCGGCGCTGTTGGTTGGGCAGTTGTTTCTGGTATGTCTTTATCCTTGAGAACCTCGTGGACGGCATTGATGACATCTTCTATGCCAACCTGGGATTTAACGAGATATTTGTCTGCGCCGAGATTTTCTCCGCGTTGACGTTGATCCTCAGAGGAGAGTGCGGTCATCATAATAACCTTAATATCCTTCGTCTCTGGGGTGGAGCGTAGAATATCTAACATATCAAAGCCGGAAATTTTAGGCATCATCACATCAGATAGAATCAAATCTGGACGCTGCTGAACTGCCATTGCGAGAGCCTCTTCTCCATCCCCAGCAGATACAACCTCGTATCCTTCGGCCACCAGACGGATACTGTAAATCTCCCTAAGACTTTTATCGTCCTCAACCAACATTATTTTTGTCATCATTCCTCCTGTTTACCCTATTTTATAACACTCGTGGTTTTTTTGCTAGACCTTTTGTATTTGTGCGGCGAAGTTACGCTTAAGTTCAGACAATTTTTCCGGAGAAAGATCTGATGCGGTGGTGGAACTTGGTTGTGCTGTTTGTTGTGTTACTGGCTGTACCACTGGTTGTACTGCTTGTTGTTCTGTGAGGGCAGTGTCAGCCTTGATTGCGGCCTGTGCGACATTGGCTACGGTGCGATTCGGTGGCTGAATGTTCATCATTTGAGTATTGCGAATTACCATCATTTGACGGTCGTATTCTTCTTGAGATATACGAGGCAAGGAAACATAGAAAGTGGATCCTTCACCGAAAGCACTCTCTGCCCAGACACGACCGTGCATTGCCTCTACACGTTCTTTAACAATATAAAGTCCGAGACCAGTGCCACCAATGGTGCGAGTTTGCGAATTGTCTACTCTATAAAATTTCTGGAAGATATGATTGAGATTATCTGGCGCAATGCCCATGCCAGAATCAGTTACATTGATCAAAACATTATCTCCGTCGTTGCGAGCATTCACCCAGATAGAGCCGCCCTCATCAGTGTACTTAATAGCGTTTTCTATGAGATTATTCATGATTTCCTGGAGAAAATCTAAATCTACCATTGCATAGGCTAACTGATCAATCTGAAGTTTGTCACCACTATCTTCTTGGGAGCCGAAAGTGTAATGTAAATGCTTATTGTTAAGCGCGACAATTTGGCGATCAGCTATTTCTTTGACGGTGGAGATAATTTCTGCTGGCACTAGATGCAACTTTTCTCTTTTGTCGTCAAGCCTGGTGACATCTAACAGGTCGCGAAATAATTTGCCGAGATGTTGGGATGCGTTATGCGCCTCTGTTAGATACTGTCTTGCGCGGTCGTCAATTGTCGCCGTGGCGGGGTTAAGAGCTAGCCCTAGATATCCCTCAATTGATGCGACAGGAGTGCGCATTTCGTGTGAAGCGGTAGAGATGAACTCGGTTTGCTCACCTTCTTTCTTCAGCTCCTCGGAAATATTACGAAAGGTAATGATACGATCCGCCCCCTTACCTCCAGAGGGTGTGAGGGAAATAGAAATTGGGATTTTATTGCCTTGTATACTGACCAAATAGTAATCGCGAGATTCGTACCCGGTATTATTCGCAACGGCTCGTGCGAGGGGATTTTGGTTATCTGGTATTGGCATCCCTTCGCCAGTTTCTAGGCGTATAACAGAAAGATAAGACAGACCGATGACTTCGTCGGCGTTCGTATAACCAGTCATACGTGTGGCGGCAGGATTAACAAGCTTAACCAAGCCATTTTGGTTAATAATGATGACGCCATCGTTAATAAAATTCAGCACAGTCTCCGCCAAAATTGCCTGAGAATCTGGAGCTTCTTTACTCATTCGGGTGAACTTTTCGCGAAATAATTTCATTTATAACAATTTTAGCACAAACATAATAAAATGTGCTAAAATAAAGTCTATGAATAAGGACGTTGTTTATATTGAGCCAGAAGATGATATTACAGATATCATTGCTCGGGTAAAAAACACGAAACAAAAACTTGTAGCTCTCGTCCCGCCGAAGAAAATTGGTGTTTTGCGCAGTGCCGTTAATACTAAATTAATTGCAAAGGCTGGTCGCGCAGCAGATAAGGTTGTCGTTATTGTAACGACAGATCCGGCTCTTATGAAATTGGCTGCCGCTGCCCAGATACCAGTCGCTAAAACTCTGCAATCGCGTCCGAAACTTCCATCAGAAATTATAGAAGCTAGTGTTGCTCCAGGTGAGCAAGTAATTGACGAAAAGGATTTCCCAGAAGATGAGTTGTCCAGCGACGCGAAGAGTAAGACTACTGATACAGAGAATCCAAAGACAACTTCGGCATCAAAGCTTGCCAACGTTAAACAGCCTAATACTGTACAGAAACCTGATCAATCGTTTTCTTCAGATGATCTAGAAAAACCAGATGAAAAAGGAAAAGAAAAGAAGAAAAGTGGCAAGATTCCGACGTTAGAGAAGTATCGCAAATGGATTATTGCTGGTGCGGCAGCTTTTGTGGTGCTAATTATTTTCTTGGTTTGGGCTTTTGTCTTTGCTCCAGCGGCGGATATCGCCGTCGCGATTCGCACTACTACGAATAATTTCTCAGAGAATGTTTCTTTCGTTACGAAGTCTGGCACAGAGAAGGCTAGTGAAGGGATTTTTCTCTTAGAGCAAGACAAGGTAGAGAAAACCAGCTCGGTAGAGTTTACGGCGACCGGTCAAAAAGATATTGGTGAGAAAGCACACGGCACATTGAACTTAACAGCTAAATTTAATACAGACAATTTTGAAGATACTTTATCTGTCGCCGCTGGTTCCATTTTCTCGCATGGGGGATACAACTATACGGCCGATAGGGGGATAGATTTCAAACTAGATGACAAGGATGACTGCTCACTCAAGCAATTGCGTGATGGGAATTGTACAATTTCTGCAACTCTTGCAGTTACGGCAGCAGAATCTGGTGATAAGTACAATATTGGTGCTTATGACTCTGGTTGGTCCACGCCAAATGGCAGTATTATTGCAACTAATCCATCACCTTTTACGGGCGGATCCTCTAACATTGTCACTGTAGTTTCTCAGTCTGATTATGATAATGCCAAAACGAAACTAGAAAATGCTGGTCGCGAAGATGGTAGAGCCGAATTATTAAAACAATTTGGTTCTGATATGACCGTAATTGATTCTAGCCTAGAAGTATCTACATCTGATCCGAAATCTACCCCTGGCGTGGGCGAGGAAGTAAAATCTGGTGTAACGCCGAAAATAGAGGCGACTACTACCTATTCAATGTTCGCAGTTGATAGGACAAAAGTAGAAGATTACGTTAAGAGTAAGTCTGAGGGTTCGCTCGCTTCTGATCAGAGAATTTACGCTGTGGATACGCCGTTCTTTGAGAACTTCACAAAAAATGATAATACCTACACTGCTAAGCTTAAAAGCTCCACTCAGACTGGTCCGAAAGTAAATGAGGAAGACATCCTAGAGAAGTCAAAGGGTAAAAAAGTCGGAGAGGTGCAATCTTTGCTTAAATCTATCAATGGAGTGAGCTCAGTTAGCGTTAAGACCTCATTCCCGTGGGTAAGTTCTGTTCCTAACGATCCGAACAAAATTACAATAGAACTAAAAGTGGAGGAATAATGAAATTAATTGGTTTAGATGTCGGCACAAGGCGAATTGGGGTGGCAACGGCGGATTCTACGATTAGGATTGCTGTGCCGACTGATACGATTACGGTCAATAACGGCTTAGAGTTCACAGAAATTGCTAGATTGGCAAGAGCGAACAATACTGTGTGGTTCGTGCTCGGTTTGCCACGCAGTAATGAAGGTAACTTGACAATGCAGTCAGATTATGTTAAAAAATTTGCAAAATCATTAGCATCTGCAGTTCCAGGCGCAAAAATTCGTTTTCAGGATGAATCATTGACCTCCGTTGAGGCGGAAAATCGTCTCAAATCGCGTAAAAGAGCATATCGTCGGGAAGAGATTGACTCAGAGGCGGCGGCGATAATTTTACAGGATTTTATTGACAACATTCCAGTGAATTCGCAAGACGGTAACGACACCAATGTCGCACCTAATAGTGGGCGTAAGTCAAAAGAAAAGACTTTTGTGGACGAAGAATCAATTTTTGCAGCAGAGACAAAGAAGCCGCAAAAAAGAGAACGTCATTCACAGTTGAAACAAGAGAAGGGTAATCAATCTAGCTCCGTCTTGAAGAAATTCGTCATCATACTTGGCATTATTCTGCTCTTAGGTGGGATTGGTGCTTTTGCGATCTATAGTTGGTATAATTCTTCGCTTAGACCAATTTATGAGAATGTAGATTGTAGCAGCCTAGATGAAGACAGTAGATGTGATTTTATTGATTTTTCTGTCCAAACAGGTGACACACTATCTATGGTGGGAGATAACCTAGAAACAGTTGGTGTAATTAGAAATTCTTTCTTCTTTCAAGTCTATATGCGTTCTAGGAATCTATCAGATCAGATCAAGGTAGGAGATTATCAATTCCGTCGTACCATGAGTGTAGAAGAAATCGCGAAACAACTGGTTGAAGGAGCAAAAAATCCGAATGTATTTTCTTTTACGATTTTGCCAGGTGAAACTATTAAGGAGATCAGGGAAAAGCTTCTCAAAGTCGGTTATAGTCAAGATGAAATTGATGCGGCTTTCGCAAAAAATTACAGGGGCGTAAACGATAAAATAGACCAGCTACTTGCGACAGCACCAGTTACTAATGCGTATGGCGCAGAGCCATTGGAAGGGTTTTTGTTTGGTGACACTTATGAATTTTATAAGAAAGACCCAGTAGAGAAGATTATCGTTACGGCAATGAATGCGCTTTGGGATGTAGTAGAGGGGAATGATTTGATTCATAAATACGAACAGAGAGGACTAACGCTTTATCAGGGAATTACAATGGCTTCTATCATCCAAAAAGAGGCAAAAACTCTTGATCAGCCGACTGTGGCTCAAATCTTTTATTCGCGCTTGTCGCAAAATATTCAGCTTGGATCGGATGTTACCTTGCAATATGCGCTAGATTTGGTGGATCCCGCTCGCCAGACTTATACTAGCAACGATTTGGCACTAGATCTTGATCATCCCTATAACACGCGTCATTCATTGGGTTTGACTCCTGGCCCAATCTGTAATCCGGGCGTTTCTGCCTTACTTGCTGTCGCTAATCCAACAGATACATCATATATGTATTTCTTGACAGGTGACGATGGTGTGATGTATTATAGTTACACAGAGGCCGAGCATAATCAGAATATTACCGACCATTGCCGAAACCTCTGCAATGTTCAATTATGACGAAGAAAAAATCACAGCAGAAACGTTTTTTCCACACTAACTGGGCGTATTTTTTGGTCGCAGTGGTAGTATTTTGCGTGGCTTTTTTCGGGTCAAGGGACAAAGAGATTTATTCTGAAGGTAGTATGGATATTCAGTCTATTGTCTCTAACAATTATCAAGTTTCTACGGATCAAGTGAGCCAGTTCTATATGGTGGCAGTTATGGCAAACACAATGGATTTGGCGTCTGCAGGGCTAACGGAAACGAACTATACTACCGTATCTCTGTTACAACAGAATAGTCAAACGACAGATGAAACTGGCAAACTAGCTAAGCCAATTGCTGTCAATCATCCTACGACTTCACGCGGAATCACCAACCACAGCGTACAGACTGGAGAAACATTGGACTATTTGGCATTGCGATACGGTGTAACGACTGACCAAATTCGTTGGTCAAATGGTCTTGGTACGAAAGATATTGCGGCTGGTCAGACGTTGATGATTCCATCTGTTCCCGGTATAGTTTATAAAGTCAAAAATGGGGATACAGTAGAGTCGTTAGCTGGTAAATATGGTTCATCCGTAGAAGAAATCGTTGCGGTCAACGATCTAGAGACGAATCAAGCTTTAACACCGGATTCTGTCATTATCTTACCTGGCGGCGAATTACCAGTGACTGAACGTCCAGAATATAGAGCACCGACCACATCTACTGCATCCGCTTCGTCGTCTGGTTATATTTATACTGCGTCATATTCATCTGGTAACAGATATGCACGTGGTTGGTGCACTTGGTATGCATGGGAGCGGCGACAAGATTTGCCATCTAACCTCGGCAATGCTAATACTTGGGCAATCGCGGCGGCAGCGGCAGGATTTGTAGTGAATCGTACTCCTGCGGCGAATGCGGTTTTCCAGCGTGGTGGTGGACTTGGTCATGTGGGCATTGTAGAAGAAGTTTATGCAGATGGCTCCGTAAGGGTTACAGATATGAATGGTATATGCGGTTTTAACTGTGTTGGTGAAACCATCTGGACAGCTGCTGAAGCTGCAGCGTATTCGTATATTCATGGAAAATAATCATATTAACTCCCTCTTCCTACTTTTACTGATTTAGCTTATTATTCGTCACGGCAGCAGAAAGGTAGATAAATCCAGGCGGACTGTGCCGGAATTACAGTTCCGTACTCGTCCGTGGATTTATCTACTTTCTGCTGGTTCCTCATATACC
>JAZUOY010000015.1:0-70821 GCA_045604885.1 Candidatus Nanosyncoccus sp. | reverse complement strand
GGTGGCATCAGAAGCTTGAGTGGGAGCAAAGATGGAGGAGACGACAAAGGTCGTCAAAAAGGCAACAAAGAAGACTGGGATAGCTCCCATGTATAGTTTCCTGACCCTCTTTATACTGGCTAGACCGTGATGCTGTTGTCTAGACTGAATAGGCTTTCTGTTGCCCATCACACCTCCTTTTACTTACCTATATATATTATTATATTCTCCCAGAAAAATCATGATTATGACTTTTCTCCTGATTACTTTATTATACATAAACGGAACAAGTTAAGCAAGAGGGTTTTTGGTGGAAAACGGAGTTTTCCACCGGAGATTTGAAAGGGAACACGGAATATGCATTACGAGGTAAAAGTTTTACCTCGCGCTTATTATGCTATAATTGTTCCATGCGTTATAACATCCTGGTGAAACCTGGATCAAAAATAGCAAAAATCACCCCTGAGGATGATCTGATCATTGTTCGTACTCACGCAAAAGCTCATGACGGTGAAGCAAACAAAGCCGTTATTCGTCAATTAGCCGAGTATTTCCAGGTGCCAAAATCCAGTATTTCCCTGGTTCGCGGTGAAAAGTCGCAACACAAAGTAATTGAGGTAGGCTAACTCTTATTAGTATAATCTACTTTTAATCAACTGTAGGTATTCTTTGACAGCTTTACGGAAATTTTCCAGTTCGTCACCCTTGATTTTCACATATTCACCACCAAGGGGCAGCTTATATACCCCATTTTCTCTGACTTCATAGGTGATCGTTGATTCTAGGTTTTTACCATTTTCTGTCCACGATTCATGAAAAATCCAAATATTATGCTGGAACCGAAAAAATTCTCTACGGTGCCCTTCAGGTACTGGACCAAACAGCGTAGCGCCAAGACGAGATTCAGCGTTAATTAAATCGTCTTCCGTTAATTTCTGACGATTTGGCGTAGTCTTAAATAGATTACGGAAAAATCCACCTGCCAAACGGGATTTTTGCGATCTTTTCGCGGTTTTTACTGGCGACGGTTTCTTTATTTGAGGGCGGCGGAGCGACATCTTCCAATCTCCTCGGATACGTCATTAAGTTCGTGATAAAGATCCAATTCTAAGGCATCAAAAGCGTAAGCCGACTTCTGGCGGAAGGACGGTATATCATCGTAAATGTCACGTAAGCCTGAATAATTTTCTTGCATTTTGCGTTGTAATCTTAGCAATTAGTTGCTCAGATTCTCCTTTAACCTTAGAAATGTAAGCGCAAATTTCTGCAATATGCGCTGGCTCATTTATTGTACCACGAAATGGCGCTGGTGTCAAGAAGGGTGCATCAGTTTCTAGTAGTAATCGTTCTAGGGGAGGCAACGGGATCTCTGGTGCAAAAGTCACAATACCATTGATGCCGATATAAAACCCTAGCTCTAATGCTTTCTTCAGATGGTCTGTCGTATCAGAAAAAGAATGTACTACTCCTCTCACCCCTGGAAAGTTCCGTAAAATTGCAAAAAAATCATCGTATGCTTCTCTTACATGAAAAATCAACGGTAGATCATAATCCATCGCTAGTTGCAACATTTGTTCAAATAACCGTAGCTGTTTTGCTCGATAATCTGATCCGTCTTCTGCTATAGTCTTGTTGTGATAATCTAACCCTACCTCACCGATTGCAACTGGCGACGTACTCTCTGACCAACCCCAGTTGGCAGCATTGCCTCTTTTAGCTGCCTCATCTGGGTGAATGCCATAAGACCAAAAGACCCCGTCCGTACGATGTTGTTGAGAGAAGTCCTGCGCTGACAACGAATCTTCGTGCGAAGTGCCGACACAAATCATTTGGGAAGTCCCAGCAGCATGAGCACGAATAATAATTTTTTCTGGCGTAAAATCCCCCTCTGTGTGCGGAAAATCTGGATCGCTTTGCAATAGTTTATGGGAAAATTGCGCCCGCGATAAGGCAAATCTATATGTTTCTCTATCGTGAATATGACAATGGGTATCAATCAGCATGGTTATATTGTAACATGAGTTTTTTCTAAAAAAGCGGTCCCGTACATAATGCACGGGACCTAAGGATTAAGCACTTCCTCCGTATTGCTCAATCCACTGACGGGAAAGGATTAAACCATCAGCAGATTGAACTGGAGTTTGTTTATTTCTGTGCCGTTCCACCCAGGATATGGATGGAAGGTTTGCCCTAGATCTGGTCGCTGGAAAACTGCTTCGTCTCCATGCCAGAGGTCAAACCTCTCATAACCGTCATCCGTCTCTTCTGGGCGGAAATACGCGCCAAGCTCTAAAAGCGTATAAGAACGCTCGGCGCTACAAGAGCAACGATACAGGTTCCATATCGCTTGCCGACTCCAGAAATCGTCATTAGTACAAACCCATTTTGTATCATAACCAATGAGTTGCAGATAAACGGATTTCTGAATCGGTACGCCGGCTGCCCATGCGTAGTCTAGAATATAAGTATTCTCACCATATTCCATTTCCACGATGGAATGTGAACCAGACTCGCCGTTCTCTTTGATAGTCGCGATCCCTCGTACCAACCTTGCGGTATGATTCGTAGAAACCACGAACATCGCCAAAGCAGAAAGTTCATAACAGAAATTGCCGCCTGTTAACATGGACAATTTCACGAAAACTCCCTGCTCAAATACGGAGTTGAGATCGTAACCACAGATGTAATGTAATCTAGTCGCTGCGACCAACTCTGTAAAGAGTTTGCGCCACTCAGAGGTGGCGTCAATCTGAAACGACAGCATTACGCCACCCCCTTTCTTAATCCATAATAATAATGTTCATGAGCCCGCTCTACTAGGCTATCCTAATAGAGCGAACCCACCGAGAAATTAGCGGACTTTGTCCACCTTCTCTTATTATATCACACTTATGCTTAAAAGTCAATGGGGAGATTTATGCTCTCTTTTACGCTTGATAGGATCTAGTTGGCGCTTGCGCAGACGTAAAGATTTCGGCGTAACTTCTAGCAGTTCATCATCTAGCAAGAAGTCCAAGCATTGCTCCAAAGATAATTGGGTATATGGTGTTAGCTGAATCGCGCCGTCAGAAGCATGCGTGCGCATATTAGTTAGTTGCTTTTCGCGACAAATATTGATGTCTAAATCATCTTTCTTGTTAGATAGCCCAACAATCATCCCCTGGTAAACTGGTACTTGTGGTGGAATATACAAGACACCTCGCGCCTGTGCCGCATCTAGAGCATAAGCCGTTGATACGCCATCTTCGTAAGAAATCAATGCACCATTGCGTTCTGGCTTATACTTGCTCTCTACTGGCTTATAGCCATGTGGGATGCTAGACATGATTACTGTCCCCTTCGTAGCGGTCAGGAGATTATTACGCAAACCTATTAAGGCAGCAGTAGTAATTTCATAAGTGAATCGCGTGTTACCAGTGGAAGTGAGTTCCTGAGACTGCAAATCCGCCTTCCTAATACCCATCTCTTGGGAAACTGCTCCCACATATTCAGATGACACTTCTATCGTTAAAGATTCTACTGGCTCCTCCAGATGTCCATCCACCTCACGATAAACTACTTCTGGGCGTCCCGCCTCTAGCTCGTAACCCTCGCGACGCATAGTCTCTATAAGTACTGATAAATGTAATTCTCCCCTACCAGATACCTTATAACCTAGCCCGTCTGGAGTAATTTTCAGAGCAATATTGGTTTCTAGCTCTCTCTGCAGGCGTTCTGCAATCTGGCGCGAAGTGGTAAACTCTCCTTCCTTGCCCTTTAGTGGAGATGTATTCGGACCAATATAGATGGAAAGAGTCGGCGGTTCTAGCTCAATCGTCGGCAAAGCCTCGGGATGATCGCCAGTTGCGATGGTATCGCCGATGTTAGCATTCGTTAATCCAGTCAGCGCCACAATATCGCCCGCGACCGCTTCTTCTACCTCTTCCTTGCCCAATCCTCTGTAGGTAAAAATACGTTCAACCTTAGCTGCCGTAGCCACGGAGCCTGTCATAATACGGACTGCTTCGCCTTTCTTGAGTTTACCCCGAAAAATCTTGCCAATTGCATATTTACCAAGATAATTATCCGCCGCCAATGCCGCTACTAGAAGTTGCGCGCCTTTTTCTGCGTCCGCGTCCACCTTAGGAGCAGGAATATCACCGATAATGCTATCAAAAATTACGTGTAAATCATCATCGAGCTCAGTCGTCTTGCCGGCCCTACCGTCTCTTGCGATCGCATAGTAAATTGGGTAGTTAAGCTGAGATTCGTCCGTCGCCAATTCCAGGAAAAGATCAGCTATTTCGCCTTCTACCTCTGCAATTCTAGCGGCTGGCTTATCAATTTTATTGATTATCACGACCGGCTTCAAGTGAAGATCGAGGGCTTTCTGCAAAACAAATTTCGTCTGTGGCATTGGACCTTCTTGAGCATCCACGATCAGGAGCACGCCATCCGCCATATTAAGCGTACGCTCAACCTCACCAGAAAAATCAGCATGCCCTGGCGTATCAATGATATTGATTTTGTAATCGTTATAAAAAACTGCAGTTTGTTTTGCAGTGATTGTAATACCACGTTCATGCTCTTGATCCATACTATCCATAATCAAAGTTTGCGACATCTCCGCCTGATTCTCACGAAAAGTATGGGACTGTTTCAATAGTCCATCTACGAGAGTAGTCTTACCATGGTCAACATGCGCTATAATTGCCACATTCCTGATTTTTTGCATAACCTGACAATTATAGCACAATTTTACTTGTAAGTCTACTCTTCTTCGCCGTCAATCACTGTTGGCTTAATTCTCTTGCTAAGCTCATCTAAGTGTGATTTTAGAATCAAAACATCCACTAGTGACGAGACGGCGTGAATCAAGGTTAAAATACCGAGGAACATCATGATGGAAACTGATCCACCAAAAGGATTGATAATTAGCAAGATACCACAAACCAATGATATAAACGACATAAAACCAGTCAAAAATGCACTCGCACCAGATAATGCAGTTGCCATACCACTAGAAGCAAGTGCGCTCATGATAAACCACACGCCGAGGATAATGGAAAAAATTCCAGCAGCACCAGGCTGAGTTGCAAAAGCCAGACCTACTAACACCAAAATTGTCGCAATTACCGCCGTACCGAAGAAGATCTGTCGTCGCATCCCTATTGCAAAAATTGCTGCACCAACGAGGAAACAGACAATCGCCACAATCCAGCGCAGAATACTTAAGAAACTTTCCGGAAAGATAATAAACATTATTCCAAGAATTATCAAAGCAATAGATGAAGCAACGGCCACAGATAAAGCCTGCTCGACTTTTTGACGAACCGCTTCGTAACCAGCTGCTGCCCATCGTGAAGATTTGCTACGTTTCTTTGGCGCGGTCTTTTCTACTGATTTTTTATCAGTCTTGCTTGTAGACTCTGCACTCATATATTTATCCTCCTTAGTTAGACTTAGTATAGCACAAAAAACATAAAAATCATGACAAAAAAATGGTGAGTCGGGAGGGGTTCGAACCCTCGACACCGGGCTTAAAAGGCCCGTGCTCTAACCAACTGAGCTACCGACCCAAACTTGAGAAATCTGGTGGGCGATAGAGGAGTTGAACCTCTGACCTCGTCTACGTCAAAGACGCGCTCTAGCCAACTGAGCTAACCGCCCGCATGATTATTCTAGCACAGTCGCCCCATAATTTCAAGCGAGATGAGCACCCCTCGCATGGTGCTCACCCAAAGAAATAGCCAAAAACAAAATCCTTTTGAGTTACAGATAAAGCTAGCCAAGCTCCATCTGGATAGCAACTATTCTTCGCGCTTTGATTTACGAATTACGTATAGCGACAACAAGCTAACCGCCAAGAAGGCAATTAAACCAGTTGTAATTAGATCAGACTTAGAAATGTTTAACGATTCATAGAACGCACCTAGCCCAGAACCACCTGTATCCGGCACGTTTGGAGAATCTGGAGATACATAAGTAAACTGTACAGAATCCTCACCTTCAAGATGTGATCCATAGGACAACACTACGGAACGGAAAATGTATTCTCCGTAACCACCGTAGTTATCAAGATCCAATGTAAATGTAGTCACGCCACTTACATCAGTTCCAGAGATCTCATATTGGCTGAGTTCATACGTCGTTCCAGTCGTCACATTGGTCAAATAGTACTTTACACTATCTACTCTACTGTGCCGCTCTTCAAAATCAACCACAGGCTGATCAAAGGTTGCACCGTCTAGCGGAGAATCAATCCGCGTCTCATAGTTGATACTATAGACATCAACCATCACATTTACTTCCCCGCTGACAGATGTTGCGCCAACAGGAATAGTTGCAGCATAGGTGGTCAGTCCCGCAACCAGAGCCAACCCGCTGAAACCCAGCAATTTTTTCTTGCTCACTTTCATTCCACACTCACTTTATTATTTATATTTTGTAATTTTTGTTTTGGCTTGCGCAAAGATTTCGCAGTTGTAAATCTCTTTTCTTGTTCTAGACCAAGAGGCGAGACTTACGCTCTTTGCGTTTCCTGATTAGCATTATAATCCATATGATTATAATTGTCAAGAGTAAAATCGTAACCACAATCAGGTAAATTGGAATGATTAGTACATAAGTCGTCTCATCCTTGATCGTTTCGCCATAAGTTTCTATAGCATAGCGTACCTGGAAAATGCCGATCGCTGGCGTATCCTCCCAGACAAATTCCTCACGACGCTGTGTATCCGGTAAAATCAGGCTAGAAACAGGATTTGACGTGTATAGCTCCTTGCCAACAATAGAAGTCACCGTGAAGTGATATTTGGTCTCAAAATCCACATTACCAGTATTTTTCACGACTGATGAAGCCGTAATCTTGCCACCAGTCATGAAGTTTGGGATCTCGTAGCTAACAAGCTCAGATTGCTCTGTCGTCTCACCATCAGTTCTGCCATAGACCACCATACCAATCCTAGAAACCGTAATCACGCCAGCAGCATCAATGTCATCAGATGAAGCCTCTGTCTGTGTAAGAATTACCGCATATTGACCGCCGGATGGGACATCAGAAGGTACAGAAACCCGATAATTCACAACTGCATCTTGACCAGCTGCCACAGAACCAGTGTATTTATCTGTCAATGATCCGTCTGGATTGATGAATTGAATCCAGTGTGAAAGCTGAGTGCGCAGAGTCTCATCTGTAAAGCTGAGATTATATCCTTCATCTATAATTGTGTATGGTGCTGCAAAAGTGGTAAAATTGAAGTTCTTCTCACCAACATTTGTCACTACGATAGAATAATCAAGCTCGCTACCAGGAATTAGTTTAATTCTATTTGATACTGGAGCGACCTGTAGCCAAGAGCTACTTGAAGCGTCGCCAGCATCTTCCGCCCACACATTAGCAACTGGCAAAGCCATGATAGTGACCGCCGCCAACGCCGCAACCACTATTTTCTTAAAGTTTTTAAGCATTATCTTCCTCCTTATGAGTATTCTCTGATCTCTTGTTGCGATTCTTTGCGCGAGAAATTAACCAGAAGATCGCAAGGAAGAGTAGTGCAAAGATGATAAAGATCAGCCAGAGTGGACAGATGAGCACAAACTTCCCCACCACGGAAACCTGATCCGCTACTTCTATGGTTTGCTCCATCCAGAAGATGCCGAGTGTCGGTGCACCCTCCCAAGTCATAGAGTTAAATCTACTCGTGTCTGGATAAATATCCAACTTCTGAGGAGTCTCTTCATTGCTATAGATTGCCTCGTTAGAGAAAAGTGGATAAATCTTGTATGTATAGCTAGCTGTTTGTTCTATGTTACCAGTATTCTTTACGAGAGAAGACATAGTAACTGGGGGGTTAAAATAAAAGGTACTAACATTGTTTTTGACAATTTCTGCAGAAGAACGAGTATCACCTGGAACCGTCGCAGCTAGAATCATACCTACTCTGTGCACTACGGCAATCGTAGCATCCTCAGCATTGCCGTCTTCCGTCTGCGCCATCAGGGCTGCATACTGCGTACCGGCTGGGACATCCGCTGGAACATTCACCGTAAAGGCAACATCTACCATCGTTCCAGGTTCTAGATCACCACTCTGAGTATCTTTGTCAAAAGTAATCCATTCGGACATTTGAGCGTATGCTGTTAACTCAGAATAATTCGGATCGTATTGTTCCGACTTGACACTATACGGAGTAGCAGAGACAGAATAACGGAACTTCTGCGTACCGGCGTTATGCACAATAAATGATCCAACATAGGAAGACCCTGGTGTGAGAGAAATTTTTTGCTTAGTCGGGGAAATCTGCAATAGGATCGGGTGACGCTCAACCTCATCCGCAAATACCGTATTTACAGAAAAAACTTGATAAATAGAGAAAGTTGCGACTGCCAGAAATGCAGCAAGAAATACTTTTAGTTTTTTAGCCATTAACCTCCTTGTTATTTATCTTATTATATATGTTTTAAGGTAAGATTACAAGAGGCATTTCATCAAAAACCCCCCATTGCTGGGGGATTAACATCTAAACTACTAAATTAGTTAGTTGTAGCAGTGTAGATGATGGTATCTGTGTAAGTACCAGTACTCTGATCAGAGGAAGTAGAAACACCGTAAGTCATATTGATCGTAGCACCACCAGAAGTTGGAGCACTCTGAGTATAAACAGTAGCAGCAGTACCAGTGATAGCTGCAAAGTTGGTTACGCTACCACCTTTGTATGCCCAGTGATTTTGACCAGCAGTAATAGTAGCGTTAGCTTCAATGATATCGGTAGAAGCATAAGCTAGAGGATCACCACTTTGAGTAGCACCCGTACGTACAAGAGAAGTCTCAGAGTCAGCATCTTCAACTGTTAAGAAGAAGCCACCAATAGCGTTAGTGTAAACTTTGATCTCTGAAGTTGCAGTAGTCGTGTCTGCAGCGTTTGGAAGCAAAGAAACATAAGATGAAGAAGCTTGAAGATTATCAGCATCATAAACTGTACCAACAGCGTGACCATCAATCGTTGAAGCACCAGTTGGAGTGAAAACATCTACGCCTGGGGTAGAAGCTTCAGCAGCAACATTACCCTTGATCGTCATTGCAATAGCTTCGTTGACTTCAGCGGTAAGATTAACTTGACCTTTAACAGTTGAAGTAGCAAATGTCATTGCTGGAAGAGCAGCAACACCAAGACCTGCAACTACGCCTGCAGCAGCGATAATTTTTGTAGATTTTTTGGACATATTTATTTTCCTTTCTATTTTGTTGTTTATTTATATGACCTTTGTATTTTCTATTTTATATCTTGCTTATGTTAAAGTCAAGCACTTTTTTAGACTTTTTTAGACTTTTTTAGACTTTTTTCAGGATCTTTTCCACCAATATAAGTTCACCCCTGTAGTCACTTTAATAAAAATAACCCCTTACGGGGTTAAATTATGATCATCACTATATAATATATTATTGTGTTGTAGCAGTATATTCTACAATATCTGTATATATACCAATTGGCTGAGCAGAAGACGTTGCAATTCCATAATATACAGTGGAGAGATCATTGGATATAGTAGTGGATGTCGTGCCAGAAGTAGAAGGATTGTTCGTCTTCACAGTGATTGGAGTCTCAGCGGTGATTGTATTGTCAGAACTTTTGTTATGCTTCATAATTTGCCAACCGGTACCGTTGATAGATACTGCCCAACCTGGATTGGAAGTGCCAACGGGCTGAGAGTTAATTGCACTAATAACATCACCTGCTGTATTCACGAGGCTAGTATTCTCATCTGCGTCTATTAAGGTCAGGATATAGCCGCCTGGAGCATTAGTACTTACGCGAAGCTCTGTATAAGCTGAAGATGAGTTATTCGCTACGTTGGAAGTGCCAGGGAGGAGAGTGGAGCTAGCAATCTGGTCTGCGCCAGTACAACCATCAGAACTTTCAGTCTGATCCTGAGAATTACAGTTCTTCGTTACGGAGCTAGCGCCAGAATAGGAGATGAATTGGACGCTAATCATTTCTGCAACATTGATGGTAGTGTCAAGCGTAGCAGACTCGCTACAGGTCGTTCCTGTCACACATTGCGTATCAGCATAAGATAATGCCGGAATACTCAACACACTCAAACCAGCTAGAACACTAGTCCCAACAATAACTTTTTTTATTTTAGACATCTCTCATCTCCCTTTTATTAGTAATAGTATCTAAATATCCTTATAGTTATTTTATAGCTGTAATTCGCTTATGTCAAGGCAAAAATAAAAACCATGATATAATAAGGTTATAAAAGGAGTTCCATAGCATGAGCAAAATGTCCATCAGATTTTACAAAGATTACGAAGTTCGTGCTGTTTGGGATGATGAGACAAATAAGTGGTGGTTTTCCGCTGTTGATGTTGTCGCCGCAATTAATGAAGAGGCAGATTATAAGAAAGCCGACAACTATTGGCGCCAACTCAAATCCCGCAATAAAGGTAGTCAGTTCGTGACAAATAGTAACGAACTGAAAATAACTGCAGATGACGGCAAGAGATATATGACTACCGTCCTAGATCAGACTGGAATTTCTCAACTCGCCCGCGCTATTCATAACGAGAAAGCTAACGAATTTCTCGAATGGTTCGAATATTCAGACAAGACAATTGATGGACGTAGCCAGAAAAAGGCCTACGAACTCTTCGATAGTCCAGTTTACAGCCATATCGAAGTTGGAACCGTTAAAGGCCTGCAGCAAATTCATTCATTTATTTTTGGCGGTCTATATGATTTTGCCGGCAAAATTCGTACAAAGAACATTGCAAAAGATAATTTCCAATTTGCGCCAGTTCAATTCTTGCTCAGATATAAAGTATCTTATCAAAGCGGCATTGACTAATAAAATAGATGACCGCGAAATGTTTATGAAAGGCGTTGACTACTCGTACTATTACGAACAACCAGAGTAAAAAAATGACCCTTCAGAGGGTCAAATGATTCATCTTGGTGCGCCTGACTAGACTCGAACTAGCACAGCTTAAAATCGCCACTACCACCTCAAGGTAGCGTGTCTACCAATTCCACCACAGGCGCAAAAATGTACGTATATATTATATCATAAACGAAGTTACAGTGTAAAGCTATGGCGTACGATTTTTAGTGGTGCGTTCCGTTGCCCAATATTGCACATCCGTAAAACGATCCACTGCGGATACTAGCCTTGCATCTTCAGAAAAACTTCTCACATTTTTATTAACAAAATACGACAAATTAACCTGATATATTCCCAGAGCCGGCACATCTTCTACCCAAGCTTTAAGAAATGTTTTGTATTTCACATTCCTTAAGTTCTCATCTAGAGTCGTACGAGTGGCCAAAATTGCGTCAGATACAATGGTATTACGATAGTTGGATAAATTTAGCCCATTTTCTGAAACTTGTGACGCATGATAATAAGCAAACAAGTCTGGATCTGAGCCAAGTTCAATCTCATAAAGCAAAATATCGTAATTGCGCGGTCTAATTACCGTCATGAGAAATTCCTGTCCAGGATTATAAATATCTACGTTAACAGTTAAACCTAACCTCTCTAGCTGGAACTTCAAATTTTCTGCCAAAGCTGGAAAGTAGCCAGAACTAATGGTCGCAAGTGAAATGGATTGTCCATTCTCTATTCCAGCGCGCTGAATCAAATCTTTTGCAGTATCTGGATCATACTCTGGTAATGGCGGCAAATCTGTCATACTGATCTGATTAGGAAGTAGTGGGTAGTCTAATGCAATCTCATCTCCCAATGGTGCCCGCAAAGAACGCATATCAATTCCCCTCTGCAAAGCCTGACGGACAAGTTTATTGGACATAACTGGACTATTTAAGTTGAAGAAGACAAAAACTCCAGAATTTAATGCGGTTTGTTTTTCATAAATATTCGTTGCGGTAATTGCATCCGCATCTGTCGGTAATAATTCTGCTGTAGCTGTCACCATACCAGCATTAACTGCCGCGATAATATCATCACTTGTCATATAGGCATGAATAGCAAAGCTATCTATTAGCGGAGTGCCTTTATAATATGCCTCATTCGCCGATAGATAGACTACTTTTTCTCCAGTATTGCCAACCGATTGGGAAGCTTTAAAAGTAAATGGACCAGAAGTAATCGGCGTATTAGAGAAAGAATGTTCCAATAGCAATGCTGGATTGGCGTCCTTTAAAATATGTGCTGGTAAAATTGGGAATTCTAGCGCGGAAGCAAATCCAGCATAAGCAGACGGCAGATAGAAAATTAAATTACCATCATGATCTTCTACTCGTACACCAGAAAGATTAGTAGAATAAGCGGAAATTACAGACGGAGACTGTAACAAGCCAACTGTAAAAATTACGTCTTCATTCGTAATCGGCTCCCCATCAGACCACACAGCGCCGTCACGCAGAACTACCGTCCAAACTGATCCGGTATCGTCCGCCGTAATAGAAGATGCTAGGCCTAACCCAATATGACCAGAGTAATCTACCGCCGCCAATGTTGAAAACATCAGCTTACTTAAAGCCTTTTCACTATTTGTATTCGCAAATAGAGGGTTAAGAGAGTTTATCCTTCCAAGCGTCGCTTCAGAATAGGTGCCACCCTTCGTATAAGTGGTTGTCGCATAGGATTCTGAATATAAGAAAGACTGCGTAATGGAAAGCATGATTATAATAAGAACTAGGAGTGACCACTCTAAGATTAATAACTTGATATTCTTAATATGGGAAATCCTATCCACCACATTTTCGCGTAGATGTTCCTTGCCCTCTTCGCCAGCTTTTTTAGAAAAACGCGAAAAACGCCTAACTAGTTTCCGCCCACTTTTTTTGATACCGTGTTTCATATGCTCCTATGAAGGGATTATTAACAATGCGATGATGGAAAGCACAAAAATCAATACCATCACGACCGTGGTGACAAAAAGTGACTTCTCCAAACCACGCCGTGTTGTGTATAATTCTCCTGAAGCGCCGAACCCTGCCCCTAATGATGCCCCTCGTCTCTGAAGCAAAATCAACAAAATTGACAAAATTGCAGAGATAAGTGTAATCGTCTGAATAAATGAACCAATTTCCATAATTATTTCTTATTATACGGCGTAGACCAAAAATTGACAAGACCATTTCCCACACTCATAACTAAAGAAGACAAAACTGCGCCCCAGAAATTCATCGTAATATTAGGCAGAAAACGGATCGTCAAAGAAACCATCGCCGTATTGATTAGAACCGTAAATAGCCCCATTGTTAGAACCACCAACGGTAAAGCAAAAGTCATTGCGAGTGGCCGCACAAAAGCATTAAACAGAGAGAAAATTAAACCTGCCACAACATAAATCCACCATGTCGGCTCCCCATTAATCTGTGCAAAAAGCGTAATGGAAATCCACATGCCAAAGCTTGATAGGATCCACCTCAATACAAACGCTAAAAATTGCCGTTTAATCATACTGATTATTTTAGCATAGTTTTACGTTTGAGTAATCTATGGTAAGAAATTGCAAAACGATGTGACTCATCATCTATTCGGGCAATTAATTTTGCGACGTGAGAATCTGGCGGTAACACCTCATGGCGAAAGCTAGTGCCATCATCGCTAACTACGGGTATTACAATTACTACATTAGCATTTTTTGTATGATCACCTGATTTATCACGCCCAATAACTGGAATTTTGACCTCCCTTAACAAATCCCAGACTGCACTAATTTGCCCCTCCGCGCCATCCAGAATGATAAGATCAGGAAAGGCCCATTCGTGGTGTTTAAGTCTGCGTTCTATGACTTCTCGCATATTTGCCGCATCATCATTCTTCTGATGACGGAGCTTAAACTTGCGATATTCCGTCCGTTCAGATGCACCATTCGTAAACACCACCATGCTAGCTACTACATTTGTTCCCTGCTCGTGGGAGATATCATAACCCTCTATCCTGCGAGGTGGCTCGTCTAACTGAAGAAGACGTTGTAATTGCCGCAATGCTTGATCAGATGAAATATCCAAAAACTCCTTATCGGAGAATACAATTTTTTTCTTTAATCCCTTTAGTCCAAAATACTGATTTCTATACTCCACTGCCTTCTCATAATCTCCTAGTGCCGCCGCTTTCTTCATTTCTTTTTCTAATTCCTTAATCAATTTCTGCCTATCACCTTCAAGATAGCGTATAAGTTTACGCAGATTTTGCTTATATTCAGCAGGCGTAGTTTTATTGACCTCTATGCCAGGAGTTAATCCAAGATCCGTATTAAGCGTTTTTTTGCCATCGTAAGGCTTATCATAGTACGGAAAAACTTTACGTAGAATCCTCAATGCCGTCAAGACGGTATTTTTAGCGTAAAATGGTCCGATATAAGTCGCTTTATCATCCTGCGGTTGACGCGTTAATGAGACAAACGGTACTTCTGATTTCATATCTATCCGAACATAAGAAACTGTTTTATCATCCCTTAAAAGAATGTTCCACTTTGGCATGTATCGCTTAATCATTTCTGATTCAAGAAAGAGTGCATCCATTTCTGTATCCACCACGATCCAGTCCGTATCATAGATTTCCGCTACCAAAGCGGTAGTTTTGGGATCTTTCTCTGTATTCTGAAAATACTGCCTTACTCTATTCTTTAGAACTGCCGCCTTACCAACATAAATAACCTCTCCATCTCTGTTTTTATGAAAATAAACACCCGGAGCAGCCGGCAAAGTCTTCAGTTTCGTTTTGAGTGCATCTGTCATTTTCTATATTATAACATTTCTTTTTTTCCTATTTTTAAGTTATTTTTAGCATAAGTGTTATAATGATATTATGGATAAATTTACAATTTCTGATATTAAGGCACGGCAAATCTTGGATAGCCGTGGTAATCCGACCGTAGAAGCGGATGTTTATTTAAATAGTGGACATATAGGAAGAGCAGCCGTACCATCTGGCGCTTCCACTGGATCTGGTGAAGCTTTAGAGTTACGTGATGGTGACGAAAAATACTACAATGGCAAAAGCGTTTTAAAAGCCGTCTGGAATGTCAATTCTAAAATTCGCGATGTCCTTGTAGGCAATTCTGCCGAACAAAAAATTGTAGATCAGCTAATGTTAGACTTGGACGGCACGGAAAATAAATCCAAACTCGGTGCCAATGCTATTCTAGCAGTCTCTCTTGCGACCGCCAAAGCCGTAGCAAAGGCAAAAAAGCTATATTTTTACGAATACATCGCTGAACTTGCTGGTACCACCAACCAAATGTCTCTTCCGCTCCCAATGATGAATGTTATGAATGGAGGCGCTCACGCCGATTGGAGTACGGATTTTCAGGAATACATGATCATCCCAGTTGGTGCTACCAGTATGAACGAAGCTATGCAAATTGGCGCAGAAGTTTTTCATGCACTGAAATCCATCTTGAAAGAACGTGGCTACCCAACTACGGTAGGTGACGAAGGCGGTTATGCACCAAATGTGCGCGACGGCGATAATGAACCTCTAGAATGTATCAAACTTGCTATTGAGAAAGCCGGTTATCTTTTAGGCAAAGAAGTCTGTATTGCCATGGATATTGCCTCGTCTGAGTTTTATAATTATGACCACTACGAGCTAAAAACTAATGGCGATTGGAAAACAGCTGATGATCTTATTAACTGGTACACTTGGATCTTAGATAATTATCCGGTCGTGTCAATTGAAGACGGTCTTTCAGAAAGCGACTGGGACGGCTGGAAAGATATGACAGCACGTCTCGGAAAAAGGTGTCAATTAGTCGGAGATGATTTATTTGTCACCAATACAAAATTACTCAAAAAAGGTATTAAGGAAGGTGTTGCTAACGCTATTCTAGTTAAGCCAAATCAAATTGGCTCCCTAACAGAAACTATAGACGCAGTGTTGACCGCTAAGAAAGCTGGTTACAATACGATTATCTCTCATCGCTCTGGCGAAACAGAAGATACTTCCATCGCCCATCTAGCAGTTGGATTAGGCGCTGGTCAAATTAAAACTGGGTCGCTCTCTCGTTCTGAAAGAATTGCAAAATATAATGAACTAATGAGAATCGCAGAAGCGAACACCAAACTTGGTATCACACGAGCAAAAGACCTTTTCTTGACACAGTAGCTCTCACAAAACAGGCGTTTCTAAGCAGAGGCGCCTTTTTTGATTAAGTTTAGAAAATCTTTTTCAGTTATAATTGGAATGCCCAAGCTCCCTGCTTTATCGGTCTTGCCCTTCCCAGGTTTCTCACCCACAATCAAAGCGGTAGTATTCTTAGTAACGGAGCTCGTCACTATTGCACCGAGACTCCGCAAAATATCCTCTGCTTCTTCTCTGCCATAATCAGCAAGAGTGCCAGAAATAATGTAACTTTGCCCTGCCAACGGAAGAGATGAGGTATCTTCATAAGTTGGGTTTACCCCTAACTCCATCATTTCGTCTAACATTTTTAGATTATCTTCGTCAGCAAAATATGCCAAAATTGATTCCGCAACAATTTTACCAATATCTGGAATCTCCAGTAGTTCTTCTTCACTCGCTTCCCTTAAATCATCTACGGAATGAAATTTCTTAACTAAACTATTCGCTGTTTGTGCTCCGACATGACGAATCCCAAGCGCCGTAATAAACTTCGCGAGTGGCGCAGTCTTAGAGCTCTGAATTGCATTGATTAAATTCTTGGCAGATAACTCTGCGAATCTTTCTAACTGCGCTACCTTTTCTGCCTTTAAGCGATATAAATCTGCAAGCGAACTGACCATTTTGCTATCAACGAGTGCCGCTACATTTTTTTCGCCTAATCCTTCTATATTCAAAGCTGGCTTACTGGCATAATATTCCAGGGAACGTTTCAAAATCAAATCAGATGACTCACCTTTCACACGATACACCACTTCCCCAGTCGGTCGTTCAAATTCTAATTCTGGATATTGTTCGTGTAGCGCTCGCTCGTAATTGTATTCTTCGGTATGCTCTGGACGCAAAGTCAGTAACACTTCTTTAATCTGCGGAATAATATCACCAGCCTTATACACAATAACCGTATCACCTACTCGTACACCCAACCGTGCGATTTCGTCTGCATTATGCAAAGATGCGTGAGTAACTGTACTGCCAGCTACCTCAACTGGGTCTAAGATTGCCACTGGAGTCGCCGCACCTGTTCGACCAATTGAAATTACAATGTCGCGCACTTTCGTAGTTGATTCTTCGGCTGGGAACTTAAATGCTACTGCCGCACGCGGTGTTTTACCAACGATACCTAGACGATTATAAATTACACGATTATTAATTTTTATTACCATTCCGTCCGTATTAAATGGCAGATTTTGGCGAGTTTCCCCAAGGTGCTTTATCTCAGAAAATACTTTTGACAGACTGTCAAATACATTGTCTTGACCAGAAGTCTGAAAGCCGGCTTCTTTTAGAATTTTATATGCTTCTGAGTGAGTTGGCAAATCCGGCGTCACCAAATCATAGGCGATGAATTTTAGTGGGCGCGCTGCCGCAATTTGTGGATCAAGCTGACGAATGCTACCCGCAGCCAAATTACGCGGATTAGCAAAAAGTTTCTCTCCTTTCTTCTGCTGTAGTTCATTCAAACGGTCAAAATCTTTCTTAAAGATTACGATTTCCCCCCTCACTTCTACATGCCCTGTAGTTAGTTTCCTCAATTTCAGTGGGACATTTTCTATGGTACGAACATTCATCGTCACATCTTCGCCTACCAGCCCATCACCCCGCGTCACCGCTTGCGACAAAATCCCATCTTCGTAATGAAGTGCACAGGCCAAACCGTCCATTTTGATATCTGTAAAAAACTCTAGTTTCTGAGCTTCTTTTGTAGTAATTAATTTCTCATTGCGTGATAGCCAATCTTTAATTTCTTCTTCAGAAAAGACATCTGCTAGCGAAATCATCCTTTTCTCATGTGTAACTTTCTGGAATTTATCTAGTGGTCGCCCTGCAACACGTTGAGTCGGCGAATCAGATGTAATTAAATCTGGGAATTGCGCTTCCAGTTGGGCAAGTTCATGTTTCAATGAGTCAGCCGCCGCTTCTGACATTATAGACTCATCCAAGACATGATAGTGATAACGATAGTCATTGATTATATTTTTTAGTTTTACAATACGATCTTCTGCTTCTGCATGACTAATTTTCTTCATCATCTAGCATCCTTCTGTAATACAGATAAATATATGACGTCCCATACACTACCGAAAAACAAGTCATCAATAATAGTTCTATGGAAACAAATGGGAATCCTGTAAGACCCGGTAAAATGCTCTTCAACCAAAGATCTAACGCAATTAACGGAAGCATAACCACAATCCAAACTACCACTAATACAAAAATTAGATAAAACAGTCTAATGATAAATTTCACACGCCGACCAGCCAGTAGATCTGCTGCGGTGCTTAATGCCACCATCGGATATAGACCTGGTGCCGAAACTGCCACCAACGCAATAATGGAACTAGAAATCAGATAAACTGAAAGTAGAATCAAGAGCGCCGCAAAAATAAAATATATTAGAGCATAAAATGGCGTCGCTAGAAAATTAGTTCTCACCGCCGCCGAATAAGTTATAATTACGATCATTAATGGGATTGCTTCTATAAAAATCACCGCCAATACCGCAAGGGTAGAAAGCAGCGGTGAAAGTGCATTATACAGAGCATCACGCAATTTAATTTTTTGTTTTGCTAATCTGTGGCGTAAAATATAAATCACTATTAGCCAGGAAATTAAAAACAATAAAACCGCAAAAACTTGCTGCACTTCTGTCATACCCTGCGATAAACCGCCAGTAGTAATGGTGGAGAGAAGCAGTAATCCAGAACGTGCGAAAGTCCCTAATTCCTTGCCAGAAGCAAGCGAAGACGTGGTCTCGTCCAAAGACTGCTGGAATGTAACATAAGTAGATTCGCTCATTAGACCTACTAAAATAACATTAAAAAACGCCACCAAAATAATCAGTGGTAAAAATAATTTCCAATTCTTAAAAACCATTCTAAAAGTTGTTATGGCATGCGACAGCAAACCAGGGCCCTCATAAGGACGTAAATAATCTTCCCGATAGGAACGCCTGAACGAACGGTGCAATTTTTTAGAAGTTTTTCTTGCCATTTTCCAATCTCTCTATGCGTTTTTCTAGCGGAGGATGAGTACTAAATAGATTAGATATTCTTCCTTTCTTGAGTGGATTGTTAATATATAATGCTTCTGTGGCAGAGTTTTGACGCTTCATCGGACGCGAATGAGTCTCTAATTTTTTTAGAGCGTTAATCATTCCATCTGGGTAGTGCGTAATATTGACAGCAGAAGCGTCAGCAAGATATTCCCGCTCTCTTGAAACGGCTAGTTGCGCTAACGAAGCGGCAACTGGCGCAAAAATAGCGGTCAATAGTACAATGACTGCACCTACTGGACTTCTGTCATCATCACGGTCGTTGAAAATCATCATCCTCAGACCAATGTCGGCAATAAATCCCACCACGCAGACGAGACCGAAAGTGATCATAGAAACCCTAATATCGTAATTTTTAACATGAGATAGCTCATGCGCCATCACTGCTTCAAGCTCGCTTTTATCCATAACATCCAACAGACCAGTTGTCGCCGCTACGAGGGCATGCTTCGGATCGCGACCAGTTGCAAAGGCGTTTGGAGCTGGATCGTCAATGATATAGACTTTTGGCATTGGCAACCCAGCCGTAATCGCAAGATTTTCTACTATATTATAGAGTTTTGAGTTATCTTTTTTCTGTATTTCATGCGCACCAGTCATTGCTACCGCAATAGATCCGGCCGCAAAATACTGGATCACAGCATAAATAACTGCGATTAACAATATCCAAACCTCTACCCATACATCGCGAAAAATATATGCAAAAACAGCACCGACTATTCCAATCAGTATTACAAAGAAAAGAATTACGAAGATTGTATTTCTTTTATTAGCGGCAATCTGCTTTTGCATCATGATGATTATTATCCTCCTAAGAGTCAAACTTCACTTCTGGAGCATTCTGGATCTTAGCTTTTTCGTCTTCTGCGACTTCGTAATATTCGCGTTTCTTAAAGCCAAAACCGTGGAAAAGATTGATCGGAAAAATCTTAATCTTGGTGTTAAGATCTTTTGCTCCGGCATTGTAATAGCGACGCGCCGCCTGAATCTTATCCTCCGTATCTGACAACTCAGAAGAAAGTTGCTGGAAATTCTTATCCGCCTTTAGTTCTGGATAGGATTCTGTGACTGCCATAATGCGAGAGAGCGCACCCATGAATGACTTGTCTGCCTCGGCGGTATCTTTAACAGAACGAGCACCCATCATCTTGGCGCGTGCATCTGATACGGCCTGGATAGCGTCATTCTCATGCTTAGCATAGCCCTTTACTGTCTCTACGAGATTCGGAATCAAATCAGAACGGCGCTTAAGTTGAACGGTAATATCAGACCAAGCCTCGTTGACACGTTCATCCAAACGTACTAAACTGTTGTAACTGCTCCAGATTAAAATAATAACGAATAATACAATGGCACCTATCACAATCGCCACAACTGCACCTGCGCTCATTTTTTCCTCCTTTGATAATTATTATTCCACACCCAAACAGAGAGTCGTTCTCTATCTAGATATATTAATTATAACAAAAATGATATAATAAAACAAATGAATTTGCATGAGCCAAATACCTTGAAAGTTCGCCTACACAGCATCACATTGAATCGTGATATTGCAACTACCAAAGTGATGATCGCCGGTGACTGGCATATTAGTCCAATCGTTTCCGACCGACAATATCATTATTTAAAAGAAGCATTAGAAGCAACACAACCTGATGTGATAATTCTACAGGGCGACCTCATTGATAGTCCTACCGAACTAAAACGTGAGACTTCTCTCAAAAAATTAATTGCTAGCCTCCGTCTCTGTGTAAAAGCTGCACCTACAGTGCTAGTACTTGGTTCACATGATTACATTACTCCAACCAATCCAGCAAGAATTATGAAAGACTTTGCGCTACCATTTTGGCGGAAAATCTGCCAAAAAACCGGCGTAAAACTTTTGTGTGATGAATGGTATGAAACGCCCAAAATTCGTATTTTTGGAGCCTTTCAGAATGAGAAATGTATGATCACGGAAAAACAAAAATTTCGCGATAATCCCCGTGCATTTTATAGACAAGTCAAAGATTACGATTTTTCCCCTGTCAATGATAAAAAAATCAATTGGTTCGCTGCTCATGCACCATATCTAATCAAAGAAACCGCCGAGAAATTAAGTATATTTGACATCTTATCATTCGGGCACACACATGGCGGTATCGTACCGAAGGGCTTAGATGAAATTTTTGCGAAATTACATATTCATCGTGGACTAATTTCACCAAATCGTATGCCTCTACCACGACACTCTAGGGGGGTGTTTAGGACTAGTCAATCCACCTTCGCCTTGATCAACCCTGGCATGGTCGGCGCCCAATTTTGTGCACCGAAAATCGGTCAGTCCCTAAATTTCATTAAGGCCGCTGAAATAAGTTTGGTAGAAATAAAAAACAAGTAAAAAAAATGGTGCGAATGAAGAGACTCTAACTCTCGACCTCTTCCTTGGCAAGGAAGCGCTCTAAACAACTGAGCTACATTCGCATATCTGGTTTCATTATACCAAAGACTAACTAAATAAGCAAGAAAAAAACGGGGATTTCGTTTTCTCCTATCTTATGATAAAATATACTTGTGGCGCTTTGGCGGAGTGGTTACGCAGAGGTCTGCAAAACCTTTTACACCGGTTCAATTCCGGTAGGCGCCTCCAGAATCACCTTTTCGGGATTCAAGCAGACTAGCAAAAGGCTCTTTCCAGAGGAAATGAGGCCTTTTTTGTGCGTCAATAGTGAGGTTCAATAACAATAATCGGGCAATCGCATCTTTTTCAGCGGCGGAGCCATTCTCCATCTTGTCAGGAAGCGTTTTTAGGAGGTTCAACACTTGCTCAGTAGAAACCTTACTTCGCTGAGCTGATTTTATTTGAGCATCAATAGATTTAGAGCTCTCCTCAAGTTCATCTAGTTCATTGGACAGCGAATCAATCCTCTTTCGTATTAGAGTTAATGCTCTACTAGTCAAATTGGGTGTGCTAAGAGACAGTTTCTCAAGTTCTTTGTTCTTGTGGGCAATAGCGGCAGTTATACTATTCTTTTCCTGACGTAGCTCAACAATTCTCTCTTCGCTAAAGCTATCAATCTCTTGGTTGTATTTCTCTATTTCTTCCTCAGTAAACTGCAACTGGCGGACAGCTTCAAATAGCGGCTCAAATATTTCCCTTGCTCTTATAGCCTTGGGACTACGAGTGCAATCTTTATTCCTACACTCAAAATACAAGTAGTTAGCACGTTTCCCATGGCCGCTACGGCTTTTATAGACGACCATAGTTTGGTTGCAGACGCCACAAGTTACCATGTGCTTTAGTGGGTAGAAAATACCACCAGATTTCTTGCGCCCACCATGCGATTTGCCGCTACGTTCCATAGCTTGTACTTTGGCAAAGGTTTCATAAGTAATCATAGGCTGAAAAGCGCCACCAGTAACTTCAATTAGGTCCACTTCTTGTCCTGCCTGCTCCAAAACACCATAGTAAATTGGGTTCTTGAAGATGTTCTTTGGGGTTTCCTTGACAGGCTCTATAAATCTTCCAGGATTTGATTCGACCGCTCTCCGTAGATTATTTTTCTTTAAGAACTTTAGAATTGCGGCATCCGTAGCACCGTTCACCTTCATCTCCCATGCTTCTTGGACAATCTCAAAATATTCACTTGGCTCATATAGTCCAGTTTCTTTGCTACGGGTATAACCCCAGACGTAACGACCTTGAGATTTTCCTTCTTGAAGACCTCTACGAAGCCCACGAGTAACACCCTCGCTGATATGCTCCGAATATTGCTTTGAGATAGCGAATAATATATTGAGTAGCATCTTGCCGCTGGAGTCGTTTGAAAACTCACAAGTAGGGAAGGCAAGGTCTTTGATTATGTTCTTGTCCAGCATGTCTACAATCGTGGCCGCATCAATCGGATTACGAGACAAACGATCCGGATGCCAGGAAATAATGCCATCAGCCTTACCGTCACGAATTAATTTAATCATTTTAGCAAAAAGTGGTCTGCCTCCATCAACCTTAGCAGAACGCTTTTCAACAATAGGCTCACCAATAATATTTAACCCTCTACGTTTGGCTAAGTCTAGGCAATCAGCGATTTGGTCCTCAACAGACCTCTCCTGCTTTCCCTTCTCATCAGTAGATTTGCGCACGTAAACAATGTAACGTAGCTTGGTCTTATCTATCTCTCCTGGCAGCAATGACATTACCATCATTATACCAGAAACACTTCTAAAAGAGAATTGTGATGCCGCTAACAGGCTCAACCATACTACTGGAAGAATCACCCTTGAATCGCGTTATATTTTTCTCTTCTATAGACTTAAGGTAGGTCACCAGCTTGCCGAGGTTTCTCCCAGCTTCATGTTGCTCGCCTGTATTTATGCTAGCTTTTTTTGGCATAGCAAATAATCCCTCTGCCTACAGACCTAGTGCCAAGGCAGCTAGAAGGTCCATCGGCAACCTGCTTTCGTCAGGCTTGGAATCGGATTATTCGCTAAAACCATTGTCCGCCTTTTGCTACAATAGTGTGGCAGATGATACTTCATGCCTACTAGTCCAGGCATTACTGCTACCATCAAGGCTGTTTTAGCAATGGGCAACCTATCCGAGGAAATCATTAGCCAGCCCACCACGGGAAGGTGCGTTTCCTCCTAGCATTATTTCAGCTAGCACAGTACCAGCGTTCCTTACCTGATACCGTTGTGTAGGACTTCATTGTATCAAGTCTAAAACACTAAGGCAAGGGCAAGCGCTAACGCGCTTTCGTCGGCTAAAGCCTCCGAAGAGAAAGACAACCTCAAAAACACCCCGTCAAAACACCCTCTGTGAGGCCATAAGAGGCTCTCTAAGGCTTGTCTGAGTTCAGAGTAGTATATGATACTGTCTGAGAGTTCTGCTCTTTGAAATTTCTACAGCATCTATTAGGCCTAATCCAGGCTGGTTTTCTATTCTCGCCAGGCATGCCTTTAGCACCAGCCCAGCCAAATTGACTATCGCCTTTTTCCTCATTACATTCTTTACAAGCTAGAACCAAGTTATCGTACTCATTAGTCCCCCACCACATCAATGGCTTAATATGATCGACTTGGGTATCGGGCGAATGAAGGTCTATCGACTTCCTACACCAAGCACACTTACCATATTGACACTGATATTGCTCGCGCTTCCAGTCTTTGAAGAATGGTGTTTTCTTTTGTTCCTCAAAAGCAGCGCGCTTTATCTCCCAGCGTCTAATTCTCTGGTGCTCCTGTACATCATTGATCGAGCGAGGTCGATACACAAAGGTGTTGTGCTTTCTATTTCTAGTCGTTTTGTTGTGGTTTTTAGAGCTAGCTAGGAAAAATAAAAAAACTGTTGCAAGTATACCGAAAAACATAGCGACGCCAATCGTGCTACTACTTGCGTATTCCGTTTTTCCAAAAACACTAATAACACTCACAACTGTCCTCGTGGACTATTCTCATGTAGTGGTGATTAGTTGTCGAGTGAGGCGCGGTCCTACATGTGAAGCTACTGTCTTCAGGCGATAATTTTACTTCTAAACCATGAACTAATTCCATCCCCTCTTCAGAGGATTGTTCATCAGCAACGACATAATCATAATTCTCGTTTAAGCAATTTTTTGGCAATGGATTATGAACGTCGCTACATAGAACACTCACTGTGTCTCGCTCAATTAGCATTTCCGCCATGGCACCAATTTCATGGTCATCGTCGAGATAGAGAAACAAATCTATCCTATAGAGATTTGTTGCCTCGGCTGCCATGTTCGATATAACGATAGACTCCATAACACCGTCAGGAAGGAATGAGGTCTTAATGTTGGCGCGACGAGTTTTGACTGGGATGCAGACGTGATGAATGCGCGTAACGTATGCTTTGACCCATTCTCCAGACCGTATCTTTTCCAATAGCATTTTTAGCTTATTAGCTTTATCAGCGGTATCCTGCTCATACGAGTCTTGAATATTTTGCACTACATGGTCGCCACCTTCTATTAGCATGACTTTGTATTTGCCAACAATGTCACCAGCTTTTTTTCCAATCAGACTAGCTCCAAGTGGGGAACTTACAGAAAGACTCCCAGAAGTAGGAGTCTCCTTAATGCTTGTTTCCGCCCACGCATTATTTGACGAGTATAGCGACCTTACTACTTTATACTTAGTGACGCGATTATCATCATTGTTTCTAAGTGTCACGAAACAGCCAACTCTGACTCGGTAAGGCTGGGGTTGTTGATTATCGCTGTGGTCTTGCATAGTATCCTTCTTTCTGCAACATCCACAAAAAGGATGCCACGAGGTGTTAGCATCCAACTCCCACTTTTCGGTAACCTAGAGCATAGTGCCCTATGTACCTACGTGACATCCTTTCTGGACGCTATGTAGGTCTCTGGGTTACCGTTTGAGTTGTAAATGTGGGAATTGGATGATGCCATGATTATACCAGATAATTTTAATCATGGCAAGCACTAGCATCAACAGCCACCAAGAAAAAACATCAGAGAAACAATGCTAGCGGTAGAGTGTTTTAATTAAAAGCAGGCCGGGCGGGAAAACCCTGCTATCATATGAACTAATCTGTTAGTAAAATAAATCCAAAGAAACTACACGAGTGATACTACCAGACGAAATCACCAAAGATGCTAGCAAATAAGGCACGTATTTCGTCCTAAACGGGGTAGCCTGGGAGTCCCTAGGTAGGGTATACTCATATATCTAAACAGGAAGGGCTTGATGAGCGCCCGATTTCACCATTAAAAAGACAATACCTGCCTGTGAAGAGGACCGCACTCCAACCAAAGTAATCTCCAGTATTAGATATACACTATCATTCCAAACAAACGGGTTTGATGAGCGCCCGATTTCACCAGGCTAACCAATACAGCGCCCTTCGGGCGCTTGAGAGAGACGTGGGAGAACTATGCTAGGTAACAAATGGTTTAATTAGGTTTTAGTTGGTACGTTATAAGACATAATCCTCCATCGCCCTAGCCCTTTCCACCTCTATTCTAGAGAGAGGAGTATATTCCATTAACTCCGCCGACTTGTCACTACAAAGATATTCTGATAAAATAATAAGGGATGGTTCAACATTTGGGTTGAATAGTCCTCCAAGCAAAATTGGCCGAGTGGCGGAATTGGTATACGCGTTCGACTTAAAATCGAATGAAGAAATTCATACGGGTTCAAGTCCCGTCTCGGCTACCAAAATTGGTCGCAATAGACCTTTTTTGTTATAATGACCTTAATGAAATCGCTTAATCATGAAGTCTATATTGGAGACAATCTTGATGTAATGCAAGATTCTGATTTTTTAACGAAATACCAGAATGCAATTCACTTAATCTACATCGACCCACCATATAATACTCAGACCCAGAAAAGCTACAAAGATAAGAATACCAGCAATGATTGGGTCGCTTTTATACACGCACGTTTAGAGGCAGCTCGAAGACTCATGGCGGATGATGCGGTGATTTTAATTTCTATAGACGATAACGAATTTCCTCATCTGAGAATCTGCTGTGATGGCGTTTTTGGAAGCGAAAATTTTATTGGCACCTTTATCACCAAACAAGCTCAGCGTAGTAACTCCAAATTAATTAACACCGTTCATGAATATGTCCTCTGTTATGCAAAAAACAGGAAGAATATTCGGAAATTTATAGTACATCGCACGGATATTCCGGAGCAAAAACAAATGATCAATGATCTTCAAAATGAAATTAAAACTATTTTCAAGCAACAAGGCAGATCCGCTGCAGAAAAAACTCTTACGAAACGAATCAAGTCTATCTGTCATGAGCAAAACATCACGTGGCTGAGAAATTATTCACAGTTAGATAACAAGGGTAGGATTTTTTTCGCCGTAGATCTTTCTACTCCTAGTACCCCCCGAGCAGTCGATATTCCGTCTATCAATCTTCACCTCAGTCCTTTACCGACAAGAGGGTGGGCTACCGATGAACATTTTATAGAACTTGCGAAAAAACATCGCCTCAATTTCAAAAACGGTCGCCCTTACGCCATCAAATACCTTACAGAAAGTGAAGATAATGTTCCATCAATTCTTAATTTTTATTCACGGCAAGGCACACATGACCTCAAAAGATTAGGATTACAAGGGATTTTTGATACTCCGAAGCCAGTAGAAATGCTAAAATATTTTATTCGCATGACTAATACTTCTAACTCTATCATTTTAGATTTTTTTGCTGGGTCTGGATCAACTGGTCAAGCAGTTTACGAGACCAACCTGGAAGATGGACGCAATAATAAATATATCCTTGTCCAAATCCCAGAGATTGTCTCACGAAAATCTACTGCTTACAAAAAATGTCAGGAGCTGGGCATCAAACCGAGCATTGACCAAATTCTAGACTATCGCCTACGATCCTTTTTAACGCAAAAGGGGCTAAGCCCCGACTACCAAATTATTCTAGTCCCAAAAAAGCATTCTTTGTGAAAATGATAAATCCATTATCTAGTCTATCCATAGTTGCGGTCGCCGGATTCCATTTCACGAAATCTTTCGTAAATGGACGTAATTCGCCTCTTTTGTGATTACGACCATTAATGAGATAGGTCGGATGCTCATAATTACGCGGAGATGGTACTACATAATACAAATCTACGGAACCATTTTCATTTCTCACATTCTTATGCATCCTGGCAATTTCTGGACGATGAGTAACTTTTTTGACTTGAATCCGCAAACGCTCACTGCCATCCTTATTAACGATCATAATATCAATTTTCTTACGATCAAGCTCAGGGCTCATTCTGACGCTTCCCTTGCCAAAAACCTCCTCAGCTACGTATCCACCCTGAATCTGAGTAATTAAAGATGCCCAGGTGCGATAGATTCTTGCTTCTAAGCCACGTTCATAACAATCACAATCTTCGCCAAAACCAGTTTTCTTACGAAATGCCATAATCTCATCTTTACAAGAATTCCAATATAACTTGTAATATTCCTCATAGGAAAGTGGTTCCTCTCTATGGTTCACGTTATCCCAGTACTCAGCATAAATTGTTGGCAAAGCCTGAATTTCGTATGGCAAATCCATCTCCACAGTCTTCACCTTAGCATACTTCTCTCGATATTTCGCTAAATCTATCTTTTTTAAAAAATCTTCGTATTTTTCTCTAGAAAAGCGTTCCATACTCTCATTATATCACATTTTGTGATTTTTTTCAATAGCTAGTCGTTATTTTCATAAAAAATGCACCTTTTTATGGGTGCACTTTTTTGCGTTTCTAGGTGAACTGATCTAAGCTAGAAACTCCACGGGTGAAAGACGGCTCTCAACTTCGCCCTTACCCTAATTCTATTTTAGCATGAGCAAATACTGTGTCAATATTGATTTTTAAGATTTTTGATGATATAAAATTGTTGTAATTTACAGAGGCAACCAAACAAAATCACCTTGACAAATTTTAATATTATTATAGGAAATTAAATTGATCTCCCATATTTTTCTAAGTTAGTCTTCTAGATGCTATAATAAGTTTATGCAAAAAAAGATCGCAAAATGGTGTGATGAATGGCATCTTGCCATACTCGGCATCATACTTGCCACTAGAAGACTTCGTTTCTGGATTGTTTTTTTAATGGTTTTTGTAATATTTGGTATCCTACTTAGCCTCTTATCGGGCGGATTTGGACCTCTTAATTTGTTCTTCGCTACCGATCTAGAAGGCAAAATTACCATCTTAAGAGATAGCCTCTTATCACTTTTTGGAGTTGGCAAGACTTTCTGGGACTGGCTATTATTATTTTCTATTACGTTTTTACAGGCAACTCTTATTTCTCTCATTGTTCTAGTCTGGAAAAAACGACTCAATAATACCAAACCTAAGCAAAACGAACAAAATGATTCTGCCTCATCTGTGCAGAACGCCGGTATTGCAGCTGGGCTTGCATTACTTGGAAGTGGCTGCCCTACTTGTGGCACTGCCTTAATTACGCCCATTATCGGTTCTATTTTCTCTAGTGGAAGTTATGCGATAGCCGGAGCAATATCAGGCATTTTAACTGGTGTCGCAATTATCATCTTATTACTGTCAATCAAAAGGGTTGGCGTAGAGAGCTATGTTATAATAAAAGATGAACAGTGGCGTCAGAAGAAAAAGGAGGATGATGAAAAAAGCCATTAAATGGATTATTATTGGTGTTATTGCGGTTTTGCTGGTGGCATTATTTATTTATAGCTCTTCTACAAAGACCAATCATTCAGATAGTGTCTGGGACGAAAACGCTACTATCGGAGCATTAGATGCAAAAAACTATTATATTATGTATACTGATCTTGCCTGTCCATACTGTAGCGCTTTTTCGCGCGCAATCATGAAGCATGAGGACGAATTCCAAAAAGATTATATCGTCGGGAAAGATATTTTATATGAAGTTCGCGTAACAGATATACTCTACGAATACGGCGAAAATCATAGCGAAATGTCCCGCAATAGCGCTGAAGCAATTTATTGCGCAAAAGACGAGGGGAAATTCTGGGAATACTATCATGCTGCACTGGCAGCACTCTGGGATGATTATCAATCACAAGGAATCGGCGTATCAAAAACCTCAGAACCAATAGAAGATTTACCAGATAACTACTGGCTGAAAATTGGTCAGTCGATCGGTTTAAGTGAGACTTTTGAAAGTTGTATTTCTGAGCACAAGCTCTTGTCTAAAGTAACAGAGGATACCGAACGCGCTTGGAATTTAATTGGTGGCGGACTACCATATTTTAAATTTGGCAATTTCACAACTAGCGGCTTTGACAATAATTGGGGATGGGATTATGTCAAAAAATACTTAGACGCTGGCCTAAAAAGATAGATCCCTTTATATATCATCTGCTAGTATACGTTCGTATCCACTATCGTTTGTGTTGGGAGGGAGTTTCGGCTGGGATACTGGTAGGGTATATAATCAGGGAGTTCACGGTTGTTGGTATCCTGCTACTGTCAATTCTCGTGCACGAGCATACTACATGATGCTGCTTGATTCCTCTGTCGGAACGTCGGATTATTTTAATAAATATGTTGGTAGGGCGCTTCGTTATATATCGCAATTAGCATGATATTTTTAATTTCAACGAACAGTGAATCCATAGAATTTGCCAACATTATCTGCTGGATCAACAGTAGAGCTATCCATAAGTAAACGACATCCATTATTTTTGGAATATATCGTGCTAGACCACCGACTACCATAGACACCTTGATTGTATAATTGACTACTATTCCAGTAGAAAGTACCTGACAATACATACGACAGTGGATAAGACCGAATCAATAGTAGAACTTAGACGCAACGAATTCCCCAATCATGAAGTTTTCTGCTATAGTCTGTCGGATTGACGGATGAACCACTTGTTTCTAGATTGTACCCATTAGCGTCCGAGTAGACAGTAGTAGACCAATAGTTACCGTATGCTTTTTGATTATATAATTTGCTATTATCCAAGCGAAAGTATCCTCCCAACACAAACGATAGTGGATACGAACGCATGCTAGAATGATAAGATGAAAGTAGGAATAGGAAGTCAAATTAGCTTAGTTTCATCAAATTCTGATCACCAGTTGCAAATTTTTTTACCATGCAAGATTTATTTTTGACTTCATTTTCACCAAGTACAATTCCATAGCTTGCTACTCGTGAAGCAATTTTCATTGTATCGCTGAGTTTCTTTTCCACTGAAATAATATCCGTAGATTCACCACGGTTACGAATTATATCCGCTATCTTATATGCCATCTCATTCTGCTCTGACGTCATCGGAATAATTGCATAATCTATTGGTGTCCTGGATTCTTCGTCGTGAAGATTATTTTCCGTCAAAATATAAAATAGCCGCGACAAACCAATAGACGCACCAACTCCAGGAAACTTTTGATCAGAAAAATTACTTGCAAGATTATCATAACGGCCACCGCCACCAATGGATCCTACCTGTGGGTACTCTGGTAAGATTCCCTCAAACACAGTTCCCGTATAATAATCCAGCCCGCGCACGATCTTTAAATCAATTTCCACATTTTCAGCTTTCATCCCAATTTTAGCTAGCTCACCCGTAACAATTTTTAGCTCCGCTAGACCATCTCTCATTTGCACATTTTCTACCATGCCGTCTGCATCCATCATACCAATTTCCTTTAACATGGTAACAATCTCGTCATAATTACCGTGCGTATGAATAAATGTTGTAATTTTTACAACAATTTCTTCTGGGATATTAAGTTCCCTCAAAAAAGAAATTGTTTTTTCTTCTGGAACTTTCTCTGCATGGTCGATAATACTATAAACATCACTCGCTAAATCCGATATTCCAAGCGCCTCAATAAAACCAGAGACGAATTTACGATTATTGAGGCGGATTCTTACTGGCGTCTTTACGAATGAACTGACTGCAGAATAAAAAGTATCAATTACCTGTGCATCGTAGAAAATCGGTAAAGCATTGCGCCCAATTACATCCACATCACACTGATAGAATTCGCGATAACGCCCTTTTTGTGCTCGTTCCCCTCTAAAATTGCGCCCAATTTGAGAAACGCGAAACGGAAAATTTAGCTCGCTTTCATGCTCCACAACATATCTTGCTAGCGGCACCGTATGGTCAAAACGAAGTGATTGCGACGACGCTTCCGCCGTCTCATCCGTCTTAATGACGCGATAAATTTGCTTCTCAGTATCACCGCCAGCTTTCGCAAATAAAATCTCATTGCGATCAATCATAGGCGTTTCTATATTTTGGAATCCATGCAGATGATATACCTCAGCAATTTTTGCTTTATAATTATTGAAAACAGCTTGCAAAGGCGGCAAAAGCTCTTGCATGCCAGAAATTGGAGAGGTATTAAATTTTTTCATAATTAAATTATACCATACATGATACTAGAGAAGACAGGTGATCATAATTGATAATCTCTTGCAATTTTTGTAGCAATCTTCATAAGAACAGGATTATTCGTACGCTGATATTTGTCATATATTTTCTTCGCTTCTTCGTACTTAACTTTGCCTTCATGTTGCAGTTCATCATAATAACTACTCATATATCCCTCTTCTTGCCTAGTAATATAGTCTCCTAATTCTGGATGTGTACCGCGTATCACCTCTGCAATATGCACAGAATTATACAATTGTCTGAGATATTGCTTCAAAAATGCATCTTTCATCTCTTGAGGTGTGAACCCCATACGCGTCTCGGTCTCGTCATAGTTATCAAAATTAGCCTTCTTCAACTGACGTACTTTGAGCGCATTTTGATGTATTATATTCCAAAGATTCGTCATTAAATTTTGCACCTGTTGACTAGATAATGTACTGTTATTAATATGACTGATAATGTTTTTCACATCTTCGTTATTAGTGATTATATAAGTTCCAACTTCCACTCCAAAATCGTCCGTGCGATGATACAAATTATCACTCGTATCAATTCCCCCAATGCGCTTTTCTAATAATAATTCTGACCTTAAATTTCCGTCCTGATCAAGATATTTATTAAGTTGGGGAAATCTCTGAAGTAATTTTGGGTCATTCGCCACAAATGACTTGAGGTTTTCAATATCATACTGGATATATGACATTTCTTGCCCAGTCGCATCAATTTTTCTCGTAAAAGCACGCCTCGTTCGCACTTCTTCTTCATTATCCAGACATTTTCCTCTCTGCTCGGAATACTGCCGATAAATATCATCATCATGATGATCCCAAGCGTATTGCTGACGATGATTGACTAAAAAAGTTCGACACTGACGCCATGCCTCTTCATCTGCCTCAATTTCTATTTCATCACAATCGTGATTGGCCTTGTAATATGATGTCTCGTGAATAGAGCCGTCTTTCCCAACTCGTGGAAAACATTCTCTTTTATCTTCCATCAAGACATTATGCAAAATATAGGACATACTACTGCTACTATCATCTCCTGCCATCATTTGATTTCGCTGATGATCATGGGTTAATTCGTGAAATGACACCATCATCAAGCGATAAATATCGTTATAGGTGTTAGTTCGCGATTTGCTCAATGAGTCATCCGACATAAGCGACATCCGAGTAAAATGATTCTGTTCTAATACGCAACCAAATGAAGTAGATACCCCCACATGGACTGATTTTCTCTGAATATTGCCAGATTCGTCTGTCCTCTCATGAGAATAATTTGCAATAATAAATCTGCTATCCCGTCTGACCTTTTCATCCAACGAATAACAATACGCAAAGTAATTCGTCAGCGCACCAATCATCTGCGTGGACGGCTTAATATCAGAATCTGCATGAATCTCATTAAAACAATACTCTGCAAATTTCTTCGCCAATCCGTCATCATATTTTTTGCTGGAATATAAATAATCACCAAGATAATCCACCTGTTTTTGCGATAATTTCCCCCGCTTGTCCATAATTTCTTCTACTGAGGAAAGCCCTTTTTGATAAAAATCAATTTGTTTTTTGATACTATCGCTATATCGTCGCGCTTTTTCTGGCGGGTATGTTTTTTCCAAAATAAGCTCACGCATTTTTTCATTTCTCAGAACTGGATTAGCAACAATTTCAGAAAATAACTCGCCATTTCTAACTTTCATGAAATTATTTTCTGCAATATTCATGATATATGATGAATAATTTGAAAACGCTTCACTCTGTATAAATTTTTCGGTATTCTCACTGGTAAGTTGTGACAAAATATAATGGTCTAGTGATTCCTTAAAGGCTAGCTTGACAGCTGAGGCGGAAGAGTTATCGTCATATTGATGTAAATAATTGTCGCCTACACTAGCTAATACTTCCCTATCACTAAGAATTTTTTCGTACATTTTGTCAGAAAAGCACTCTACAAAATGCTTATTAAAAGAAACGCCTCTAAAATCCTTCTCTTTCTTATCAGCAGAAAATTCTGGCACATCGTCACCCAACCAATCATGATCCTTTCTTATTCTTGGCTGAGAGGTAATAAGTTCAGATGTCACTATCGTCTCTCCGCATTATATCGGTGATACATATTGAAATTATACCATACCAATTACGTTGGGATAGACTCAAGAAGCTACTTGTTACGAAGCAACAAAAAAACGAAACCAAGTTTCGTTTTACAATTTGCAAAGCAAATTGGTGGCTCCGACTGGACTTGAACCAGTGACACAAGGCTCTTCAGGCCTCTGCTCTACCAACTGAGCTACAGAGCCAACCTTTCGTTATTATAGCATATAATACAATTTTTTTATAGATTTTGGGGCGAGAAAAGCCACCTTGTGCATGTATTTCGTACATCTTGCTAGATTGAATATCAAACAAATGTCTAATACTGTCGTCAACATCTTTGCCAATATTCGTACCGCTCTTTATACCCAACGTACTTACTTTAGTATTTTCATATCGCCGACGCACATCGTTCATATACCAAGTTTCAGTTTCGGTATTATCGCCTTCTGCTGGTATCACTAATATTTCCAAAAAATCACCCCTTTTCAATTTTATCGTCCACTTCATAAAATGCCCGCATCTTAGCGGGCATTTTAGCGATTTATCATTTGGTACCGAAGATTCTATCTCCAGCATCTCCAAGACCAGGCAGAATATATTTGGTCTCATTAAGACATCTGTCTAATGCGCCAATATAAATGTCCACATCTGAATGCGCATTCCTGAGTGCGGCCAGACCTTCCGGTGCGGCAATGATACACATAAACCTAATATGTCTAATATTGTCGCGCTTCAGACGATCAATTGCCATGATAGCAGAACCTCCCGTAGCCAACATCGGATCTAAAACGAAAAATTCCCTTTCCTCGCTCTCGGCAGGAATCTTATAATAGTATTCCACCGGTTGAGCGGTTTTTTCGTCGCGATACATGCCGATGTGTGCGACTTTTGCCGAAGGGATAAGTTCTAAAATTCCATTCACCATCCCAAGGCCAGCGCGCAAAATCGGTATCAGCACCAATTTCTTGCCACTTAGTTTCTTCGCCGTAGTAGACTCTAGTGGGGTCTCCACCTCAATCTCCTGCAACTTGAGATCGCGCGTAGATTCGTAGCACATCAAACCAGCAATCTCACCGACAATTTTACGAAATTCTTTGGTTCCCGTATCCTTGTTCCGAATAATGCCAATTTTATGCTCAATCAGCGGATGATCCATCAAGACCACTTTACCAAGCTTCACATAAATCACTCCCTTCTTAATGTTCTATTCACATTTTGTTCCTACAAAAAAATGGAATCACATAATCCCACTCGTCATAATTATATCATATATATTACTCTTCGTAAATCTTCTGGTCAGCAATGTCATCTGGCAAATAATTTTTATCCAGATGAAATCCAGCTTCCCATTTCTGCCCCTCACCAAAGTGCAAATCTTTCATCAACTTGGTGGGCGCATTTCGCAAGTGGATTGGCACTGGTAAACCCATAGATTTATGTGCTAAATCTTGTGCTTTATACCAAGCGTCTATCGTCTTGCGATTTTTCTTACATTTAGCAAGTACCACTGCAACATGCGACAAAATAATCCCACCTTCCGGCATCCCAACTCGTTCAACCGCCTGAAACGCCGAAACAGCTAAGTTCAATGCACCATTTCCGGCGATACCAATATCCTCACTTGCGAAAATTACCATCCTTCTGGCAATAAACAGCGGGTCTTCTCCTGCTTCAACCATACGCGCCAAGTAATATAACGTTGCATCTACATCACTACCTCTCATAGACTTAATGAATGCTGAAATGTTATCATAGTGTTTATCGCCTTTTTTATCATAACCTGGTACCTTGCGTCCAGCTGCTTCCTTGACAACTTTTTCATCTATCTTCTGCGATAAAGACAATGCTAATTCTAAATCACCCAATGCACTTCTAGCGTCTCCACCAGACAATTCCGCAAGATAGTCAATCGCTTTTTTCGTAACACGTTTTGTAGCTTTTTCTGCTTTAATTGCACGTTCAATAACCGTAACGATATCTGCTTTCTTGAGTGGAGCTACTACCACTACCCGCGAACGTGACAAAAGTGGCGAAATGACCGTGAAACTCGGATTCTCCGTCGTGGCACCAATCAAAATAATCAATCCTGATTCTACATGTGGCAAAAAAGCATCCTGTTGAGCTTTATTAAAACGATGAATTTCATCTACGAAAAGTACGGTTCTAGTCTGTAAATTCCAGTTTTGCTTAGCACGCTCTACTACTTTCTCAACATCACTTTTATGTGCTGTCACCGCAGAAAGCTCCACAAAATCTGCCTCAAACTCGTGCGCCAAAATACGGGCGAGTGTAGTCTTTCCAGTACCAGGAGGTCCCCAAAAAATCAGGTTTACTGGCTCGCCTTTTTTTACAATCTCAGTCAGAATTTTACCCTCTCCAATAATATCCTCTTGCCCAACTACTCCATCTAGGGTTTGTGGGCGCATTCGTTCGGCTAATGGAATCCTGTTCATAGAAATGCCCCCGACTGTCGTGCCCATAACTTACTATATGCCCCACCAGTTTCCAGTAATTCCTGGTGACTTCCCTGTTCTATAATCTTTCCTTTATCCAAGACTATTATTCTGTCTAAGTCTGCCACCGTAGATAAACGATGCGCAATCACAATACTAGTACGCCCTTTCATTAGTTTTTTGAGTGCATCCTGAATCAACGCCTCTGATTCAGAATCAAGCGCAGAAGTCGCCTCATCTAGTACTAAAATCGGAGCATCCTTCAGGATCGCTCGTGCAATTGCCACCCGCTGTCGCTGCCCACCAGAAAGTTTTACTCCCCTCTCCCCCACCAAGGTATTATAACCATCTGGTAAATCCCGAATAAATTCGTCAGCATTAGCAAGTTTGGCCGCTTTGACGATTTCTGTCTGGCTAGCGCCAGGTTTTCCATAAGCTATATTCTCAGCAATACTACGGTGAAAAAGTGCAGTTTCTTGTGGTACATAGGCAATGTTTTCTCGGAGTGATTGTTGTGTAACATAGCGAATGTTCTGCCCGTCTATGTCAATTTCTCCTTCATTCACATCTGCAAAACGCAAGAGTAATTTGGTGAGCGTAGTTTTACCAGAACCAGATATGCCTACTAGACCCACTCGTTCTCCGGGCGACACTGTCAATGAGAAATTAGAAAAGAGCGGAGTTTTCGCATCACGATGCTGAAAGGAAATATCACGAAAAGTAATTTCAGCCTGTGTGATTACAAGTTTCTTTGCATCTGGTTCATCTATTACATCATCTACAGTATCTAAGATTTCTGTCATCTCTTTTGCATCCCCAAATACCCGATTGATATGCTTAAAAATATTATTAAAACCCCAAAGATAATTTGTAATGTTTAGTGAATATTGAAACACCAGAATCAGGGTTGCAAGCGATACACCAAATAGTCCTTGCCCAGTCAAGAGAAATGCCAAGACAATCACCGTAATTCCCACATAGACAAAATCAAATTGCACATTACGCTTAATTTCTTGATTAAGTAAATTAATGGTAGCATCCGCCACTTTTTTACTATAGCCTTTGAAACGGCGATGCTCGTGTGCTTCCCTTGCGTATGATTTGACCGCGGATATATTAGAGATGCTATCTGATAGCTGCCCCGTACGCTTATTCTCCGCACTTGCCATCTCCCGATTAAGTGGCGCCATTTTTCTAAAGGCAAAGTACGCCGCAATAATATAAGCAATGATGAAAACTGTCATCAAACCTGCAAAAATTGGTACTCGCACGAATAGTACAGCCAACGAGGCAATAATTGTCACACCGACTGGCAAAATCTCCCAGACAATCTCATCCATAAATAATTCATAGGCGCTCGTGAACTTATTAACTTGCGAAACTAAGGATCCAGAAAAACGATCATTGTGAAATTGCATAGATTGCGCCGCTACCGTGTCAAAACATAGATTCTGCAAATAGTAAATCGTATTAATCTCCATCTTCCAATGCCAATATACTCTCAGTTCACCGAGTATGGCTGAGAAAATAATCCGCAACACGACTACCAAAATTGCCTCCGGAAGTACCTCTCTTATCGTGTATTCTAAATCTGGATGCTCCGTCACTTTGGCGATAATATCAGAAAGCATATAGGTAAAAAACACATCACGCCACAAAATTACAACTGGCGTGCTCAAAAAAGTACCCAGAGTTAATCCTTTCTGTCGTTTCTGCCCTTGCCAGTAGTAATGCAATGTTCTTCTGGTTAGACTAACCGGTTTTTTACTCTTTTTTACCATATCTATTATTATACTACAAAACACTAAAATATGTTATAATATACATTATGAAGAATGCGACTTTCTTGGCAGTATTAGGTAGGCAATCTGCCTTATCATTAGCGGAATTAGAAAGTCTTTTTTTGGATGTTAAGAAGATCTCCCCTCAACTTGCAACTTTCACTCTGGGCGACAATTCCCCCGTCAAATCCAACTATTCTGGCTCAAAAATACCTGATAACGACCGCCTAGGCGGCTCTCTCAAGTTGGCTAGAGAAATCAATGATCCCCTTGAATATATCATAAATGATATAAATGATTCTCATTTTTCTGGAAAACTAATCATAGGTATATCAGATTATTCCAAAAAAGCAAATCGTAAAACTTGTCAAGTTACCGCATTGCAACTCAAAAAAGAACTTCGTAAACAGCATTATAGTGTTCGGGTATTAGATAATAAATCTGCTATTTTGTCCACTGCAACGGTGTTTCATAACCATCTCGGCGACAAGCCCGGCCATTATGAATTTATTCACTTCCAGAAAAGGTGGTTCGTTGGCATAGGAGTGCAAAACATCACTTCTTACACCGCGCGTGATCAAGCCCGTCCTGCACGCGATGCTAGAGTGGGGATGCTACCACCCAAACTTGCCCAAATCCTCATCAATCTCTGTGGACCACTTCCAGAAGGCGCTACTGTCCTTGATCCTTTTTGTGGAACTGGAGTAGTTTTACAGGAGGCTGTCCTGATGGGTTATCATGCCTATGGTACAGATCTCAGTGCGCGAATGATAGAATATAGCAAAAAGAATCTGACATGGCTGACAGAAAACATTGCACGGACCTCTACATTCCGACTAGCCGTAGGTAGCGCCTCAGATTTTGCATGGGAACAACCCCTTAATGCGGTCGCTTGTGAAGGTTACTTAGGCCCACCAATGAGCCAAATTCCCCCAGACATCAAGATGAAATCGGTCATGAAAGACCTTATACCTCTATACTATCACACTTTGCGTAATTTGTCAAGACAGATAGCTCCTGGCGCTCCTGTCGTGATTGCGGTTCCCGCCTGGCTACGCCCTGATCATAGTTATCACCGTTTGTTTGATCTCACGAAACCAGAAACCCTTGACGAAGTCAACCAACTGGGGTATAATGTGGTAAAGTATCAAAATTTGAGCCTACAAGATTTACTCTATTATAGGGAGGGTCAGATTGTAGCGCGAGAAATAATAGTTTTAAGGAAAAAATAATATGTCACATGTTAAAGCTGGTGGTACCGCCAAGAATATACATAATAACGCTGGTCAGCGCCTTGGTGTAAAGCGTTTTGGTGGACAACAGGTCAAAAACGGCGAGGTAATTGTTCGCCAAACTGGCAGCACCAAAATTGCTGGTCCTGGTACTTATATGTCCCGTAACTTCACGATTCATGCCGCCAAAGACGGCGTCGTAGCCTTTGTTAAAACCAAGAAGACTCACTTCTCTGGTAAAAGCTTACCGCGTGTCCGCGTAGAAGTTAGATAAGTGATTTTCATAATTTTTTGACCTCTTTTATTATCTTGTGCTATACTGAAAGCATGAGTAATATATTGATAATTGGGAATGTACTAAAAGATGTCTATCTCCGGATGGACGAACGCTTAAACAACTTTGAAACAGACGAGCATGGCACACCATGGTTAGACTTTGGTTTTGACGGTAGCTCGCATAAGTTCTTCCGTAGAATTAGTATTTACGGTGGTGCCGCAATTGCCTTAGAGGTGCTTAATCGCTATGATCTATCTGCTCGCATCGCCGGAGCGAAACTTGGATTCGCTGGTGGAGAAATCGTTTCCAATGGTCAACACGCTGATGGTTACCGCTATATGCTCTGCCATGGCAACAAGATTTCTTATCTCGTCCCAAACGAAAGAGAGGAAACATCCTGGATTAATCCAGAAGAAGCTGTAGATTGGATCTATATTGACCGCACCACTGGCGTGACTGACGGCCTGATCAAAGAGCTAAAAAACTTCCTCGCAATGTCTTCTAGGACACGAGTAGCTGTTTATGCCGCAAAGGATTTGACGGATGCCGATCGCAAACTCTTAGAAATGGCAAGTCTCATCTTCAGCGAAGAAGATTTGAGCGGAATCAATACTAACGCTTCAATTTGCTACATTTCTGATCAAGATATTACTCTAAATGGTCATACTCAGCTTTGGCGTGTTGAACGTACAGATCTTATGACCCACTTGACCGTACATTCCATTATTGCTGCTACTGTTTTTGGAGCTTTAGTAAAGGGGGTTTCCGTTAAGGATGCTCTACGCTACGCCAAAATCAACGCCGAAGGATCTTCCCTCTCTGGTACTTTACCGTATGAAAAAATTAAATCCATCGCCAACACGCAAAAAACCGAAGAGACCGATATTCGCCTAGTTGCCGCAACTATGGTAGCCGCTGGTAAGGGCATCCTCGCAGCTGACGAATCTGGTGGCAACATCCATCAGAAGTTCCAAGGTCTAATGATCCCAGATGACGAGCAGCATCGTCGCGACTATCGTAACATTCTACTTTCTACCCCAGAGCTGGAGCGCTATGTTAATGCTGTAATTCTCTTTGATGAAACTACCCACCAAAAAGCTGACGATGGACGTGATTTCGTTTCTTATTTGACTGCCCATGGGATCGTTCCAGGCGTCAAAGTAGATGAAGGTTTAGCAGATTTCCCAGATAGCGATGAAAAATACACCAAAGGCATAGAATCCCTTAAGAAACGCTTACCAGCCTATTATGCTCAGGGCTTACGTTTCTGCAAATGGCGTGCCGCTTACGAAATTGACTTGGGCAAGCCGAGCGAAATGGCTCTCACCAAAAACAGTCAGCTCCTCGCCGAATATGCTAAACTCTGTCAGGACAACAACCTTGTACCGATCGTAGAACCAGAAGTTGTTTATGATGGTAATTACACCCTAGAACAGTCAGCCGATATTACAGGCAAGGTCTTAGATATGCTCTTTGATGAATTAGCCAAGGCCGGCGTCAAGCTAGACGCTTGCATCCTCAAGGTCAATATGGTGTTAGCTGGCAAAAAATATCCAGTTCAATCTACGCCAGAAGAGGTTGGTCGTACCACTGCCGATGTACTCAAGTCACATGTACCAGAAAACATTGCTGGTGTCGTGTTCCTATCTGGCGGTCAGAATGTAGAACAAGCCACCAACAACCTACAAGCCGTCACCAATAATGGTCCTTTCCCATGGCCTGTTACTTTCTCGTTCTCCCGTGCCTTGCAAACCCCAGCCCTAGAAACTTGGCATGGCAATAATGACAACCGTTCCGCTGCTCAGGACGCTTTCCGCGAACGATTAATTGCTAACTGCGAGGCGTTGAAGAAGAAATAATACTAAGATTTCTTCAACGCTTCATTTAATTCTCGATCTGTAAAACCAAGTTTTTTGAGATCTCTATAAATTTTCTTGTTCATTTCTGGATATGTCTTGCAAGGACACAACACCAGGATCAATCAAATAGGTGGCCTTCCCCCGTTCCTTTTCGTTTTCGCCCACCTGTTTTAATAGTTTACCAATACAATAATCTTTTGGTATTTCAAAGAAAGTAAAGATTGCATCCTTAATCATCCCATCCATATCGTCATCTTGACCGCCACCAGTTACAATACCACTAATATTTGTAGACTCGGCGGTCCATTCTCCCGATGGAAATGTTTTAATTTTAAACTGCAACCCACCAGACAGTTTACCTAGCTGTTCGTTCATACTACGAACGGCAGGGTTGCTCAAAACTTCATTAAGAGTATGACTCACTTCACATTATCCTTTTTACGGTAAAGTAATTGTATCGCACAAGAAAAATTATTTCAAGTATGAAAATCTATTCTTTGTTTTCTTCTTTTGTCTCGCCTGCTTCTTCTGGCTTGCTACCATTATCAGATGGAACGTCTGCAGCATCAGTTGCTTCTTTGGCGGCAGCCTCTTCAGCCTCACGAGCAGCAGCCTCAGCAGCTGGATCATAAAGATTAGCAATAACCTGATCTTTGTCAAGCTCCTTATCCGCTAAAACGACACCTTCTGGCAACACAATGTCAGAAACGGTAATTTTATCTTCTAATGTTGCCATCTTGGACGCATCAACTGTTAATTGCTTTGGCAGGTCAGCTGGTTTCGCCTTGACACTGATTTCTTCCATCACCTGGAGTAGAGTATAGTGCAACTTGTTAGCCTCAGACGCATCATAGCCTTCTAGGACAATTGGCGTAGTAGCCTCTACTGGTTTATCAGCAGATACCGCCTGAAATTCAATATTGATAATTTTGCGAGAAACTGGATCAATTGCAACATCTTTGGCAATCGCCATGGATTTTTGGCCTGCAACATCCATATCAATGGTGGAATGATAACCTGCATTATGTAAAACTTTTTCTGTTTCATTATATGCAGACTGTGCAAGAATTGGCTCACCCTCGCCATAAATCACAGATGGGATTAAACCATCTGCACGTAGACCAGAAAGTTTTTTTCCAGTCAAAGTACGCTTTTCTAAAGACAATTTATTGTCAGACATAATTATTCCTTTTTTCTTCTAACTTCTGACTATTTTACCTTATTTTGGCAGAAAATGCAAGAGTAGGGACCTTTAGTCCCACATGTCTTCATTATAGCACACTTTCTACTTTTTGTCAAGATAAAGGCGCAGGTATTGCCCGGTCGGAGTCTGAGCGGACTTCGCTAGCTCTTCTGGCGTCCCCTCTGCTACCACCATGCCACCATGTTGTCCACCTTCTGGTCCCATATCAATCACCCAATCTGCAGATTTAATGACATGCAAATTATGTTCGATGATAATCATGGAATTACCACCATCTACTAGACGGTTGAGAATATCAAGCAAGCGCCCAACATCCGCTGTATGGAGCCCAGTAGTCGGCTCGTCTAAAATATAAAGAGTCTTGCCTGTGCTACGGCGTGCTAATTCTGTGGCAAGTTTAATCCGCTGTGCCTCGCCACCAGAAAAAGTAGTAGCCGGCTGACCTAGACGAATGTAGCCTAGTCCAACCTCTTGAATAGTGCGAAGTTTCGGGGCAATAGACGGAATGTTCGCGAAAAATTCTACTGCCTCATCTATCGTCATATCAAGCACATCAGCAATTGTCTTGTCTTTGTATTTGATTTCTAGTGCTTCCCGATTATAACGTTTACCATGACAAGCCGGACAGGTAACATAAACATCCGGTAAAAAGTGCATTTCTATCTTATTGACGCCATCGCCTTGACAGGTTTCACAGCGACCGCCTTTGACATTAAAGGAAAAACGTCCCGCCTTATAACCCCGTACCTCTGCTTCGGGCTGCGCAGCAAATAATTCCCTAATTTGGTTAAATACCCCAGTGTAAGTTGCTGGATTAGAACGCGGCGTACGTCCGATCGGACTCTGATCTATCACGATACATTTATCCAAGTTTTCTATACCATCAATTCTCTCGTGAGTACCAGGCACAGTTTGCGCACGATGAAGACGCGCCAAAAGTTCATTGGCGAGAATATCATTAACAAGGGTTGATTTACCAGAACCAGATACCCCAGAGACTACCGTCATCACTCCAAGTGGAAACTTAACATTGATATTTTTCAGGTTGTTTTCCCTCGCACCGATTACCTCTATAAATTGACCTTTCTTCGCCTTGCGTCGTTTCTTCGGCACAGTGATCTTCTTTGTCCCAGCCAGATACTGTCCTGTTAACGAATTAGGATTTTGCATTACTTCCGTTGGTGTACCAGCAGCCACAACTCTACCACCATTCACACCTGCACCCGGTCCAATGTCAATCACATAGTCAGAAGAGAGCATCGTATCTTCATCATGCTCTACAACGAGAACTGTATTTTTAAGATCACGCAAATGTTTAAGCGTAGCAATTAATTTGTCATTGTCGCGCTGATGAAGACCGATACTAGGCTCATCAAGAACATATAATACTCCTTGCAAGCCTGAACCAATTTGAGTTGCTAAACGAATCCGTTGCGCTTCGCCACCTGACAATGTGTTCGCTGCTCGACCAAGTTCCAAATAGCCTAGACCAACATCTTGCATAAATTTCACGCGTTCGCGGATTTCTTTTAAAATTGGATCGGCAATTTGATGCTCCGCTTCTGTAAATTCCAAATCTTTGTTTAGTACTTCTAGAGTTGCATCCACGTCTAAATTACACATATCTATAATATTAAGTCCGTGAATCGTTACAGCTAGAACTACTGGCCTTAATCTTGCACCATGGCAAGTTTGACATTCTCGTACTCGCATAAAACGTTCAATATCTTTACGAATAAAATCTGAATCTGTCTCACGGTGACGACGCTCTAAAGTCGGAATGACACCTTCATAAGTTGACTCATAGACCGCACCTTCTTTCCATTTACCAGAACCAGAAATTCTCACAGTGTATTTCTGTGCGCCAGTACCATAAAGGATCTTCTGCTTTACTTCGTCAGATAGATCGCGAATCGGTACATGAATAGAAAAGCCATTTTTCTTGCCGACAGCATCTAACCGCTTCAGCCACCAAGAATCTTGAGTCACCCGATTAAACGGACGAATCCCACCTTCCGCAATCGTTAAATTTGGGTTAAAGACCAGCTCTGGATCAATTTCTAAACGTGTACCAAGTCCAGTACAAGTCGGACATGCACCTTGCGGCGCATTGAAAGAGAAGAGGCGTGGTTCTAGCTCCGGAATCAACTCGTCTGGGTGATTCGGACAGGCGTAACGCTGAGAATAAGTCAGAACTTCAGTATTATCAACGCCAGTACCTTTTTCATCCAGAGCAGTGGAATTATCCGTAATCTTTAGAACTTGAATGATACCCTGCCCAAGATCAAGTGCTTGTTCAATACTGCCAGAGATGCGCGACAATAAATCTGGCGATAAGATAAAACGATCCACTACGATTTCAATATCGTGACGCTCTTGCTTAGCTAGCTCCGGAAACTCATCCAAAGCATAAATCACACCATCCACACGAACACGAGAAAAACCTTTAGCACGATATTGCTCTGGAATGTGAAGAAACTCACCTTTTTTCTGTTGAACGATTGGCGCAAGTAGCATCAATTTACTACCAAGTGGTAATTTCATCACTTCATTTACGATATCTTCTGCGGTTCTGCGAGATACTTCAGAGTGACAAATCGGACAATGCGGCACTCCTACCCTCGCGAAAAGCAAACGCAAATAGTCGTAAACCTCCGTCACAGTTGCAACCGTAGAACGCGGATTACGTGAAGTAGATTTTTGATCAATAGAAATCGCTGGAGATAACCCTGAAATCGTATCTACATCAGGTTTATCCATTACGCCGAGAAACATTCGGGCATAAGATGACAAACTTTCTACATAGCGACGCTGACCCTCAGCGTAAATTGTGTCAAAAGCCAGACTAGACTTACCTGAACCAGATAATCCAGTCAGGACCACTAACTTATCGCGCGGAATATCTACATCTATATTTTTGAGATTGTGCTGCCTCGCGCCCCTGATTTTGATTACATTATCATCCATGCCGCCTGTTACCTCGTAAACTGTAACATTATACACCAATTCCGCGAAAAAATCTAGACTATGATGCCACCGCCAAGACAGACCTCGTCGCCATAAAACACCACGGACTGTCCAGTTGCAGGTGCTTTGACCGCGTTTTCAAAAGATACTGTTGCTGAATTGGATTGTGTACAATTTAATTTCGCTGGTAAGAGCGGCGCGCGGTGACGCAAACGCACCAAAATTGGCAAATCTGCCGCATTACTCTGCTCGTTACGCAAAATCACATCTTCTAGTTTTAGTTCCGTCGTCCACAAGTCCTCATTATTTAAGTTACTAGAGACATATACGATATTTTGTTGCATATCTTTTTTTACAACATAGTATGGCAGGCCACCACCCACTTTTAGACCATGACGTTGACCAACCGTATAAAATACTGCCCCTTCATGCATACCGAGTACAACCCCACTTTCCGCATCACGTATTTCTCCTGGCCGTATATCAATATACTCTTTTAGAAAATCTTTCATTCCAACTTCACCGACAAAACATACACCCATGGACTCTTTTTTGTAGGCATTGTCTAGCCCTTTTTTAGCCGCCATTTCTTTGACTTCGCTTTTCATCATATTACCAATTGGAAACAATGTATGAGAAAGAGCATCATCAGAAATTCTATACAAGAAATAAGTCTGATCTTTGTTCTCGTCAACCGCACGTAAAAGCTGACCAGAAGCGGAAATGCGTGCATAATGTCCAGTCGCAATCAAATCCGCGCCCTGTTCTCTTGCCGTTTCATAGAATAGTTTAAACTTAATTTCTTGATTGCACATTATATCCGGATTTGGCGTGCGCCCTTTTTTAAATTCATCCAGCATGTAATCTACAACTCGTTGTTTGTAAGCCTTTTCAAAATCATACACTCTAAAATCAATTCCTAACCTCACCGCTACACGCTTCGCATCCGCTAGATCTTCCGCCCAAGGACATTTCATGCCTGGCAAATCACGCGACCAGTTTTTCATATACACACCAACTACATGATAGCCTTGCTCTTTGAGTAATACTGCTGAAAGCGACGAATCCACTCCGCCTGACATTCCCAAAAAAACTGTTTTCATATTAGGCATTTTCCTGCCCCTTTACTAATGATAATTCTGCCGCTACCGCCTGACAAATAATTTTGCCTGCTTCACGAACATTTTCTTCCGTATTCAGCACACCCAAAGAAATTCGTAACGAACCAGCAATCTCTTCTTCTGGCAAACCAATTGCGGTTAACACATGGGAAATCGTGCCTTTGTTTGCGGCACACGCCGCACCAGTTGATAAATAAACTTGTTTTTCTTCTAAACGATAGATCAGACGTTCTGCATCTACCCCTGGAAAACTCACCGGCAAAAAATTGGTTAACTGATGTTTCTGATTTCCTAAGAAAATTGGTTCAATTTCACATTTTTGTAGTTCGTCTCGTAGAATCTGACGAAGTTTCTCATATTTTTTACGGTTACCGGACAAGTGTTCTTTAGCTTCTGTCACTGCTGCTGCAAAGCCCATTACTCCTGGAACATTTTCCGTGCCAGAACGCAATCCCAACTCTTGACCGCCTCCATGAACAAGCGGAGTTAGTTTTACACCATGCGCTACATAGAGTGCTGCGACCCCTTTCGGACCACCGACTTTTGCGGCGTTGATCGTTAAAAGATCAGTATTCATTCTAGAAACTGAAATATCACACAGATTAAATGCCTGAGAAGCATCAGAATGAAAGAAAAGTGGCAAAATCCGTGCTCTTGTCAGGCGCTGCTGTCGTTCCTTTTCTATTGCTTCACCAATTTCCGCCAAAGGCTGAATCGTACCAAGTTCATTATTCGCTAATGATATTGACACGAATATAGTATTATGGTCAAGCATTTCACAAAAATTTTTTATGTCAATTAAACCAGTTTTATCTACCTTAACTTCTCTTATCTCTAGCCCATCACGCTCCGCAACTGCACGAGCAGTGTCGCGTACAGAGGCGTGTTCCGTAGATAAAATTATAATATTAAATTTTCCCTCTTCGTAATCTGGTTGTTCCGCTATGATTGAGGAAATTGCCGTGAAAGCTAAATTAATGGATTCTGTCGCACCGGCAGTAATGATAATATCATTACCTTTCGCGCCAATTGTATGTGCAATTTGGGATTTGGCAAATTCATAGTTCTGCCTCACATGATGAGCCGGAAGATACGGCGATGATGGATTAAAAAACTGCTCAGCAAAATATGGCATCATAGCAGCTAGAGCTTTTTTACTAACAGGTGTAGCAGCGGCATGATCTAGATAAATCATATCGGTTTATTCAATCTTTCTTCATCTAATAGCTAGAGTTACTACCAGAATTTACATAGTAACGCTGCATAATTTGCATATATAGTTCTTGAAGTTCATTATTAAGCGTAGTCAATTTATCATCTGATTCTAATGCGAGGATAATAAACTTCAGCGGAGAATTTGTGCCGCCACAGATTTCACGCGTTTCACCATAAGCCAACTCACCTGGCATTGTGATTTCTCTAATGCCGCCTAGCTTCATACCCACGACGCCCTCGTTCCATCCCTCAATTAAACCTTGTCCGGCGTAGAGTGGTACCTTGAGGGAAGTCGGATTGGAAAAATCGTCGTAAGATGAATCAAAAACTGTCTCGTCCGCACACCAACCAACATAGTAAGCAAAATAATCCAAATCGCCAGTAGTTAATTCCCTACCGTCGCCTTCTTTAAGGTCGTTCTTCTGGACACCAGAACTATTTGCAGCTTCCGCATTATATGCTTTCACCTGTGATCGCACACCAGAAAATTCTGGTAAATAATGCTCCGAAAGTGTATTTGCATAAGCCGTAATTTCATCTTGTTTGTCAGAGTATTGCTGCTCTAGCTCACTCTGACTACTAGTGTTAGTATTATTAGACGACGCCACAATTGCAACGTAAGTAGCGATCGTAGAGCCGAGCAGAAAGATGGCAATAATAATGATCCAAATTCTCTGTGTTACACTAGTTTTTAATAATGATTCGTCCATATACCTCCTTTATATAAAAACTGAATTAGATGATTTCAGCGCCCACTGCCGACTTCACACTCTTGATAACTGTGTCCATTATAACAGATATTTCTGCATTGGTGAGAGTTTTTTTCAAGCTTGCAAAATGCAGACGGAAAGTGATGTTACGACTAGTCACTTCACGACCTGGTGCACTGTTTGGCTGGTAAATTGAGACGGTTGCCAAATCATATACTAACTCCGTATTCTGATCAAATGCTTGACGAATCGCAGTTTCCGTCTGTGCAAATGAATAATTGTTAGACACCTTCAAAGTAAGATCTCTTTCCGTAGATGGATAACGCGAGATACGCGGCACTTGCACTGTCGTAGCCGGTAATTCTTCTAGCAAATGTTCTAATACGATTTCATAAGCACTAACTGTCGTATCAATCTTGAGTTTTTTGAGTACAGACATTTTGACTTCGCCACAACAAATATGTGGAGTAGTAATAGTTGCGGAATGTCGTGATTCCAAAAACGGAAAATGACCATCATATTGGCGAAAATCGTAATTGCCAGAAAAACCAAGTTCATCTAAAAGTGCAACCAAATTTGCTTTCATCTGATAATAATCACCTACTGTCACGAACGCAAGATGAGTATAGAGCCTAGGTACGTTATCACCATCATAACCGTAGGATTTTTTCGTCACCTGATTAATCTCGTACAGTGAAAAATCCTTATAACCAGCCTTCAAGTTGTCGTGAACTTTTTCCAGTAGTGACGGTACAATACTCTGACGAAAACATTGCAATTCTGGAGATATGCTATTGATAATTTCGTACGAATCAGACGGATCTTCCCCCACGCTTTCTTGCAATCTCTTACTGACAAACGAGTAGGATAAAACCTCGTGTGCTGATAGACGTTCAGAAAGAATTGTACGCAATTGGTTTTTGAGTCTTAACAAAGGATCACTTTCCGCACAGGCAAAAGGACGTAACGGATAGTCTAAAGCTATGTTATCATAGCCTAATAGACGACCCACTTCTTCTATAATATCTTCTCTAATGTGAATATCCGTGCGCCAGAGTGGTGCTGTAATTTCTAGCTGAGACTGCTCAGTCTTAATTACAAAACCAACATTTTCTAAGGTTTGCTTTATTGTTGCAATATCATAATTTGTTCCTAATAAGTCATTGATTTCAGATGTTGTAATTTTTACAACACTTTCCTTGGTCGGTTCTGGATATTGATCTACAATAGCGAGTATCGCATCATTGCTACCTTTTTCATTTGGAACAAGCATCTGACATGCACTCTCTAGAACTGACATCGTCTGTGAAGCTGGTTGCCCCTTCGTAAATCGTGTAATTGCCTCAGAAAAGATGCCGTGTTTCATCTGAGTTTTACGTAAATGATAGAGTGAAAAACTTGCTGATTCTAGAATAATCTTCTTTGTTGAGGCATCAATTTCCGTGGAGGCTCCACCCATTGCTCCAGCTAGCGCAACTGGAACATCATTGCTAGTGATTAGAATATCGTTCGCATCACATGTGATAATCTTTCCGTCGAGTAATTGTAATTCCTCGCCATCTTTTGCGGTACGAATAAGAATGCGGGGGGTGTCCGTTGTATTCTCACCAGATTGTCCAACCGCGATAAATTTATCATAGTCAAAAGCATGTAGTGGCTGTCCAGTCATTAACATGAGATAATTAGTGATATCTACAATTCGCGAGATACCACGCATTCCAGCTTTCGCTAAGAAAATATCCATGTCCGTCAAAAACTTATCGTCTTTCAAGCTATCATCATATTCTATCACCGCGCAAGAATAACGCGAACAAAGAGTAGTGTCAGAGATCGTAATAACTGGTGCAAGCGTGTTAGGCAATTTCATTTTATCAACACGAAGTTCGTTCTTTTCGTCAAACTTTTCCCCCATAATGCCCGCTACTTCTCTTGCGAAACCAATGAGTCCAAAAGTATCAGGACGATGCGTAAGAGATTTATTTTCTATATCAAGAACGATATCATCTAAATCATACACCTCTGCAAACCGATCACCTGGCTGAACTATTTCTCCCGTTTTTGCATTCCTCTGTGCAGGGTTAACCACTGCAATTCCCTCATGGTCATCACCAAGATCTAGCTCGTCTATCGCCGCGAGCATACCGTTACTCTCATAGCCTCGTAATTTTCTAACATCTAGCTTGAAATCTTCTGCCCCGTAAGTTTGCGGTACAATACTGCCAGGAGCAATCCAAACGGCAAGCATCCCAGAATGTACATTTGGCGCACCGCAAACCACCTGAATCAATTCGTTTTTTCCTGCGTCAATTTTACATAAATGTAAGTGGGTGTCTGGGATCGCTTCACATTCTACGACTTTTACAATATATATACCAGTATATTTTGGGGCAAGAGAGATTGCTTCCTCAACTTCTACTAACCTTGCACCAATCAGTTTTACTAGCTCATCTGTCCCAATTTTTGCAGCTTGCGGAACTAGTTTTTTGATTTCATTTAACGATACTCTCATACTTTTCCTTCCCTAAAATTCCTTCAGAAAATCCAACTTACCAGATTCAAAATAGCGTACATCGCTTATCCCGTATTTCAGCATCACGAGACGATCGATTCCACCACCCCAAGCAAAACCCTTATAAATCGTGGGGTCAATTCCTGCCATTTTTAGTACATTTGGATGTACCATGCCACAGCCACCCATTTCCAGCCAACCATCACCGCCTAAAGATTTAGGCTTTTCAATCAAAAATTCCACAGACGGCTCCGTAAATGGGAAATAGCCTGGTTGTGTTCTAATGTTCAATTTTTGCCCATAATACGCCTCATAAAAACTTTTCCATGTACCGAGTAATTGCCCCATCGTCGCATCGCGCGATACAAAAATCCCCTCGCACTGATAAAATGTATGCTCGTGCGTAGCATCAACATCCTCATTGCGAAAAACTCGTCCGGGGATCACAACAGCAATTTGACCACCATGTTCCAAGTTCTTCTTGTATTTCTTTAGCGCACGATGTTGCATAGTAGAGGTATGAGCAGGTGGAATAAAACCTTCTGCTGTACGGAATGTATCATAGCCATCACGAGCAGGATGACCTTCTGGAAAATTTAGGGATTCAAACATGTGAAACTCATCATCAAGCTGTTGTGCTTCCATAATATCAAAACCCATGCGTGAAAAAATATCCAAGACACGATTTAGCTCAGCCATTAATGGATGCTTGCTACCACGCTTATAAGTAGGGATATCCATATTTGGTGCTACTGGAGCAGTAATATCTATTGGAGTAATTTTTTCTGAAGTCTCCTGGTCTAATGCTTGCTGAAGTTGCTTCTGTAATGCCGCACGTCTTTTGTTCAATTCTTGTCCAAAAGCCTTGCGCTCTTCCTTCATAATCGTTTTAATCTTCGCATACTCAGCATTCAGTGCTTTAATCTCTGCCTTGATTTTTTCTACATTTGACATGTATATATTATATCATAAGATGATTTATATCATCACCATTACAACGATAGATATAATTGCTAAAATCACCAAAACAATCCAAATCCAGGTATATTTCCCAGTTTTTTTGAGATCTTTTGCATAATCTGAGTCCTCTACTAAATCAGGATCTTGTCCTCTGTCAGTTTCTTTTGCTCTTTCGCGAAGATCAGACGCAATTCTGTCGTTCAGACGCGAGTTTTCCTCATTGTTTTTTGATACCATAATTCCCATAATGTCTTGATTATAGCATAAAGGTTTTTATATTGTAAACTTTTTCTCACCCTATTGACAAGTGTGATATAATAAAACCATATACCAATTAAGGAGGAATAATGGCTACAACCAAGTCTAAAAAGACTGCGAAGAAAACCACTTCGCGGCCAAAGACTACAGTTTCTACTACTACGAAAGCGGTAGAGACTAAAGAGTCTGTTGTGGAAACCCCTACGAATGAGAGTCCAATGAAAGGATTTTTCGGGCGTAAGTGTGATCCAAACGAAAACATTTTAACAATCTTCAAAACCCCACGCATCTATGGTGCAATCATCGGTGAGGTCGTCGGTACGATGCTCTTGACGATGGTTCTGCTCCTACTCGGTGTTTATCAGCCAATGTATATCATGTTTGGTATGATTGCAATCACCGGCGCTGTATATGGTTTATCTGGAGCAAATCTCAACCCTATCATTACCGTTGGTATGATGGCTAGCCGCCGCATTTCTGCAATCCGCGGCGTCGTCTATATCCTTTCTCAGGTACTTGGCGCATGGCTTGCTTATCTACTTTCTAGTGCTTTCATCAACACAGCTGGCGATGACGCAGGTGCACAACTACCAGTCATGGCGGAAGTTCCAGATGGTAAGTTCTGGGTCGTTACGATGATTGAATTCGTTGGCGCAATTATGCTAGGATTCTTCTTCGTACGTGCACTAGCTTACAAGCGAAGCACTCTTACCTTTGCAACAATTTACGGCACTGGTATCTGTGTAGCATTACTCATCACTATCGTTATTTCATCAAGTTTCTTGCAATTGCAGAATAATTTCATTCTCAACCCTGCAGCAGCATTAATGTATCAAATTCTTCCAACTAGCGGAGATACATTTGGCGCAGTACTTGGCAATGTCTGCTTGGCCCTGCTCACATACGTCATCTTCCCGATGTTGGGAGGTGTGATCGGCTTTGCCATCGGCGACTTCTCTTCTCGCCTTTCTGGTGAATGCCATCACTGCGGCGAATGTCGTCACTGTAAAGAAATTGCGAAAAAATAAACTTTTGATTTTGCGCTGAATAGCACTTGTTCACAGGTGCTATTTTTTGTAAAATATAGAGTATAATGTGCCGTAAAATAAACCCACGCACCAAGCAAATAGTCATTAAAATGTTCGTTCTAGTTATTGCTGCCCTCTTTTTGACATGGCTACTAGAATATCGTCATTTTCTCAACGACACTTCAGATGCTTGGGAATTTGTGTTTACGCGAACAAAAGTTTTCTTGTACAACTCTCTAATCATGCTGACACTACTAACTATTATATATGGTATTGTTAGAAAGATTTTTACAAGTATTTCCATTAGTACCGCTCTAATCTTAATTTTTGGTTATATTCACATTGCTAAATTTAATTTTCGTGGCACTCCGCTTCTACCAGAAGATTTTCAGCTAAGTTCACAAGCCGGCGCACTAACTAAATTCGTAGACTTTTCTGATATCATGCGTTTAATTATCGCTGTAATCCTCGTAATAATATTAGGTATATTGCTAGACAAGTTAAGTACGAAATGGTTACAAAAAGAGCCTAGATATCGCATCGTTTCACGTATCGCAATTGTTGCTATAGCATTATCAGCTTTTCTTGTTACAACGGATTTTGTTCGGCATCACGGTAAAGAACGAGAAATTGAGTTACCGTTCCTCAGTAGTAAATTTACTGATTGGAATCAGACTGATAATTATGCTGACAATGGTTTCCTTCTCGGTTTTTTATATAATACTGCCAAACTCACTATTACTGCCCCAGATGGATATAGCAAAGCAGAATTGGCTACGATTCGCGATAATTTAACGGCACAAGAATCTACTGTCATTCACGACCTCACATCAGCCTCTCAAGTAGATTACAATCTGATTATTATTCTAAATGAATCATTTTATGATCCGTCCATCATCGCAGATTACTATCATTACACCGGTGGTGACGTCACACCGAATCTACACAAAATCCAGCAAGAAACTCTTAGTGGATATATGTATTCACCAGATTACGGAGGCGGAACAGCTAATATAGAATACGAAGCGATTACCGGACTAACGAATTACTGGTTACGTACAGTTCCCTACACTAATCTACTTTCCCATGTTTCGCGTGTGCCAAGTCTTGCAAGCTATCTAAAAGAACAGGGTTTTAATACCACAACAATCCACCCTTTCAGCGGCGGTATGTATAAACGCGACACTGTTTTACCAAAACTTGGCTTTGATCATTTTCATGAACAAAAAGATTTTTCTTATGACGAAAAAGAAGGTGAAAGTGAATATATTAATGATCGTTCCGCCTATAATGAAACCCTAGATTACATGCGGCAAACAGAAGGTAAAGATTTTATCTCACTTATCACTATGCAAAATCACGCTCCATATAATCCCCACGAGTACGGCGATCCAAATTATGAAGTGACAAATGCTGAAAATGAAGCAGAAAAAAATGCCATAGAAACCTACTTAATGAGTCTCCATAAATCAGATGAATTTCTGGGAGAATTTATAGAGAAACTTGAATCTTATGACGAAAAGGTGGTAGTTCTATTTTATGGTGATCACAGCCCTGGCGTATTTATGCAAGTTCATGAAAACGATGATAAATCTGTTTCTGACCTCATTCATTTAACACCATATTTTATTTATACCAATTACACTACCTTCTCTGGCAATCTACCAACGACCACACCAAACTGTTTACCAAATACTCTGCTAAATACTTTACAAATAACCAAACCGACTTCTTTCTATCTCTTAGATGAAATATGTACAAGCGAGCCAATCCTAAGCGATAATTACTTTGGCGAAGATGCTCCAGTTATGAATACAGCATTGTCATCCTATCAGTTATTGACTTACGATCTTTCTGCTGGTGAACAGTATTTTATAAAATAAATTATTCGCGTGCCTTCGGAAAAAGTGGCGTCTTTGGCGGAATAATTTTTGCACTAGTAAAGATAGATTCAATTTCTCTGGTCGTATCTGGCAAGAACGGACGTAGCAAGTACGCTACTTGTAGTAACTGATCCGCTAAATTATTTAAGATTTGCACTAATTGATTGTGCTGAGTCTCGTCTTTTGCAAGTTCCCAAGGTTTCTTCTCGTCGATCAGACGATTTAATCCTTGAATTTTCTCCCAAATATAATCAAACGCCTTACTAAAATAAAATTCATCCATGATTTCATTGTATTCTGGATCTTGTCGTACATCATATTGGCGACCAGGTAGACCTTGCTTCTTACATAAATTCGCCAACCGCTGAACGAGATTACCTAAGTCGTTAGCAAGCTCATTATTGTATGCCGAATTATATTTTTCCCAAGTAAAATCAGAGTCTGCAAAAGAATCTGCATGACGCAAAAAATAATACCGAAAAGCAGAAAGTCCTTTGCTCTCCAAGACTTCTATCGGGTCAACTACATTGCCAATACTTTTGCTCATTTTCTGTCCATCCGCCAAGATAAAACCATGTGAACATACAACTTTTGGAAGCGGTAATCCTAACGCAAGAAGCATTGCTGGCCAAATAATCGTATGAAAACGCAAAACATCTTTCCCGACGAATTGTGCTGCTGCTGGCCAATATTCTGAAATATCCTGATCCGGAAACCCTAACACTGTAATGTAGTTCGCAAGCGCGTCAATCCAAACATACATCACCTGTCCATCGTCATCTGGAACTGGCACGCCCCACGGTAAATGCTCTACTGGGCGCGAAATAGATACGTCCGGACTATCCTCTAGTAAACGCAAAATCTCCTTCGCTCTAAAATCGGGTAGTATCTGCATTTCCTTAGACTCAATTGCAGTCTTGATACGATCTTTAAAATCTGCGATTCTAAGATAATAATTATCTTCTTTTAGTTTCTCATACGACTTGTTATGATCCGGACAAATTCCATGATTATCATCATATTCTTTCTGGGTGATAAATCTTTCGCATCCTTCGCAATACCAACCTTCGTAACTATCACGATAAATATGGTCACTCAACAATTTCCAGATCTCTTGACAACGCTGTTCGTGCACTTTATCAGTCGTACGAATAAAATCTGTATTTTCTACTCCCAGCTTCTTGATAAAATCTTGAAATTTCGCAGAATTTTCGTCAGCAAATTGTTGTACTGGAATACCTAACTTTTCTGCCTTCTTATAATTCTTATTGCCATGCTCATCTGTGCCAGCTTGGAAACGCACCTGATTACCCTTCCCTTTTTGGTAACGCGCATAAACATCTGCAATCAAATAATCCATGGCGTGTCCAATATGAGGAGCACCGTTCACATAAGGTATAGCAGTGGTAAGATAGATATTTGACATATCTATATTTTAACCTATTTTACTTCGTTAAGCAAGCGAAACCAGCGGTTTCATACTGATCCTGAAGGGTATCAATGTCATCATAAACTTCACCTTTCAGCACTGTAAAGCCCAATAACCGTGCACTCGTAGCATCAATGTCTTCACCATCTGCTTGGCGGTTCGTTGTAACGACCGTACCTTTAGCATTGTATGAACTCTCAAATGGATCAGAAGTGAACTTTAAGGCAGTGTAAGCATCTACATATTTCGTGCGAATATCATTCATTTTTGCCGTCGCCAATTCAGGAGTTTCATAGGAAAGTGTAAGATTATCACCAAAGCTTGCCAAAACGTCATTGTTATACATAACGATTATCTCCTCACTTGCCGATAAAGCATCCGGATAATCCGTGAAAATTGCCCCCTCTGCACTATCACGTTCGCAAATAAGACTAGATGCCACAGGCTGCGTTACTACTGGTTGCTCCGTCTTGGTGGATGTCTTATTCTTATTGGATGACCCGCTAAAGACAAAGAATAATATAATTACAACGAGTACTACAAGGACGAATGTCGCAATAATGACGATTAAAGTCTTCGTGCTGATCTTTTTACCATTTGTAGTAGCATTTGCCTCTGACGCATCAGACGACCTCGCAAAAAGTTTTCGTTTCTGTTTCTTCGCAACTGGAGCTGAATGACCAGGTGCAGTCTCTGAGTAAGCTAGGGCGCTGCCGATTGATCCAGGAACGGGTTCTGCTGGAACGAGCGGTTCTTCATCTTCTGGATTCGTCTCTTGTTTCTTCGGCTTAGGCGCATCACCAATAAAACTTGCCGAGGTAACAGACGGAGACTCATTATCAGTAGTCGCTTCTGTATCAGTTGAAGAAGCGTCAGTAACATCATTATTGGTCTCGGGGTTAGTAGAGGCCGTATCGTTAGCCGTAGAAGTATCATTATCATCAGAAGAAGATTCAGCTGGACTACCATCAAGATTAGTATCCATCACTGGAGAAACGCCAGAGAGATCAGGATTTTCCACTGCCCCAAAGGAAGTTTGTTGCTCTGGTTCCGGAGAGACAACTTCAGCACTAGGCGTAGTCTGATCTATTGTTGCTGGACTTTCAGTCGTTTGTGCTGGCTGATCAGATACGACATCCGGAGTCGTAGGAGTATCAGGCTGTGCAAGAGTTTCTGGCTGGATTGTGGTCTCCGTCTGAGTAGCTGACTCAGGTTGGACGATTGATTCTGGCTGAAGAACTGGCTCCACACTGGCTTCTGGTTGTGTCGTGTTATTCTCTGACTGAACAGTTATCTCACTAGATTGAGCAGCTGACGATTCTTCAGGCTGTTGGGCCACATCTGCCTGCTCGGTTGGTACCGTTGATGTTACCGACTCTGGAGTTGTCGCACTTTCAGGAGTAGTTGTCTCCGTTGCGCTTGCAGATACGAGATCTGCCGCCACTTGATCAAGAGATGGCAACTCAGATGAAGTGTCTGAGGTATTCTGTGCATCTGGTGATTGAGTTGGATTTTTTTGATCTTCTTCCGGATTCATGAAAAAATTTCCTTTTGACTTGTTACCTTTATTATAATGTTTATGCTTAAATACTGCAAGGTTTATTTGAGAAAAAAGCCCATTTGTGATATACTTAAACGGTATGAGACTTTCACGCAATCGTACCAGAGTGTCTCTTATAATTTTTAGTATAGCGATCATCGCTATGGTTTTTGCTTTTGTCATGAAAGTAGTTACCCATGATACTTTTGCTGATGATAGCGAAAGTGATCACCGACTAATTGAGCCTCATTTTGTTACTATTCATGATAAAGATAAAAAATTAACCGTCAAAACTGATGCTGTAACTGTTGGTGAGGCACTAACCAGAGCTGGCTATTCATTATCCGATACCGACATTGTTGACCCTGATCGTAATACGCTCATTAATGTGGATAATTTCCATATTAACATTTACCGTTCCAGACCAGTCTTACTCATAGATGGAAAAATAAAAAAATATCTAATGACTGCAAGTTATGATCCGCGCACCATTGCGGAAAACGCTGGCCTCACCATCTATGACGGTGATGAAATAACTATGGTAGAAAGTGAGAATTTCTTAGAGACAGGTATTTCTACCACTTATAAGATCACTCGCAATAGCGGAGAAACCATCACTACAGAAGTTTCCATTCCGTTTACAGAAAAGACTGAACAAGATTCTTCTCTAGAAGCAGGTGAAACAAAGGTTACCCAAGAGGGTGAATCTGGTCGTAAAATAATGCGTTATGCCGTACAGTTCGTAGATGGAGTAGAAGTCTCTCGCGAATTAATTTCAGAAGAGATTGTAAAAGCTCCAGTAGAGAAAATCACCAAAGTCGGCTCTAAGCAAGCTGCCTCTAACATCCCACCTGAATGGGAAACATGTGCCGAATGGGTAAGACAAGCTGGCGTATCAGAAGCCGATCTAAGTAATGCTCTAACTCTAATCTATCACGAATCTGGCTGTCGTACTGGTGCAACTAATAGCTACTCTGGTGCCTATGGCATCCCACAAGCTCTACCAGGTAGCAAAATGTCTAGTATGGGGGACGACTGGGAGACTAATCCGGTCACCCAAATCCGGTGGATGGCAGATTACGTCACCAGACGCTATGGTGGTTGGTCACAAGCCCTTGATTTCTGGTGGTGTACTGGCACTTGTAATGGCACTTCTAAATCTGGACATTGGTACTAAATGGCACTTCAAAATAAAAAATCGCTCGGGCAAAATTGGCTCAAAGACAGAACTACACTAGATATAATCGCAAACTTAGCGAAAAATGATACCCAGGACATTTCGCTTTGTCTGGAGATTGGACCAGGACTTGGCACTCTCACATCTAGTCTGCTAAAAGTTTTTTCTAGGGTAGTTGCAGTTGAATACGACGAAAAACTAGCACGAAACCTCCCAAAGTCTTTTCCTGGCAAAAATCTCACTGTCATCAACGAAGATTTTTTACAATTTAATCTGGAGGATACTAATTTGATTAGACCACCATATATTGTAGCTGGCAATATTCCCTATTATATTACCTCTCCAATCATAGAGAAATTGCTCTCCACTCCAAACCAACCAGAGCGAATAGTTCTCTTGGTACAAAAGGAAGTCGCTGAACGTATTGCCGCACAAAAGGGGGATCATAGTTTATTATCACTTTTTGTTCAAAATAAAGCTACCGTAATTCTCGGACCAATAGTTAAAAAAGAACTTTTCACGCCAGCTCCAAAAGTGGATAGTAGGATTATAATCATTTCACCGTTATCACAGCCCCAAATATCACCAGAGATCTTCCTCTTAATCAGACGTGGATTTGCCGCTCCTCGCAAAAAATTAATCAAAAACTTAGGCCAAAAGTCCAAAGATGAGGCAAAAAAAATCTTCACAGAAATTGGTCTCTCTACAAATGTTAGACCGTCAGATCTTAGTTTAACTGATTGGCAAAAATTGAGTAGCTATTACCTCTGAAATATGTTAAAATAATCGTATGTCCCCGAGTGGCGGAATTGGTAGACGCGCTAGCTTCAGGTGCTAGTGTCCGTAAGGATGTGCTGGTTCGAGTCCAGTCTCGGGGACCATAGAAATAAAAGAATGCCTGTAGGGCATTATTTTATTTCTTGTTTGTCCTAAACACTAGCCATGCACTAGCGACAATAACGGTAGCAACAAATACTGTCGCCACTGAAAATGAAGATTCTACGCATGAAATTACTTCAGCCTTTTTACTCATATAGCCAGTATCTGGAGAAACTACCGTACGTGCCGCAATGGCATAATTAGAGAAGCTATCCGTCCAAAAAGTGATCGTATTAGTGGTCGGATCATAAGATTCTATTTCTATTACCTCATATTCGTCACCATCATCAATATTGTGAACAATTACAATATCATTACCATCTATTCCGTCTTCTAGCTGGAGCGAGACTAAGGCCTTGTTGCTCAGATGATGAACCTGTTCTTCCCAAATATCAGTACTATCTTCAGAACCTTTATATAGGACTTTGCTCAAATTGATATCAAGATATGACTTAATCTGGTAGTTGCCTGCCGCTTCCTCAAAATCATTCGTCTTATCTTGATTTAATTCAACATCATCAACTGTCAACTGAACCGTACCGGAATCAAACTCTCCATCAGCAATCACCACTGTGCCACTTGTAACTTTCTCTGAGTTAGCCGTTACCTCATCACCAATAAATGTAACCTCAGCCTGGAAATATCCTGCTTCGCCATTACCTACCGTAACGGTAAACTCAGAAACATCAGCATCCGTAGTGGCAAAATCAGAGCCGCCATTAACACTGGTTACCTGATAACCGTATTCCGGAACAACACGCATGGTAACTTTAGCACCGCCTGGCAGGGTAACACCACCGTCATCATAATTTACATCTGCCAACCTCATGTAGCTCATATAACCATCAGGCGAGTTAAAGACATACCGACCACCGTCACGCGTAACATCGGTAGCAATATCGTCTTCTGTCACTACATAATTAGTGCTAGCTACGGTATATTCTGCTTTGACAAATTCTAATGTGGAATGACCAATATAGTCAAAGCCACCTGCTTGCGCAGGATCAGCAGTCCAAAGGAAGGTAGCATTCCATCTGGTGCCATTATTCTCTCCGTGCTTGACTACGACATTATAATTATCAGCCTTAGCTACTCCAGGAATTGTAAAAGCAATTAACTGAGTACCATGGTTTGCTAATAACCACTCATCTCTATCGTCAAAGTCTAAATAATCTGCCACCATATATGGAACATCATTGATGATGATGTCATCATAGAATCTTTCGTTCCAAAACGTTTCAAATGTAAAATTGACTGTAGTATCACCAGGTGCTACGTCATACTCAAGGTTCGCATTATGGTCCCACATTGTATCATTAATGTAGATTTCTCCTCCCTCATCATAAGGCTCGTTTACTATCACCGGCTCACCCGTGACAGGATTCTGCCGCGAAATCGCATAAGTACCTGTACCAGCCGTAACAGTAATACCCGCACTAGCATTGTGGGCAGGATCCGAACTTGGCGAAGTCGGCTCAGCATAAACGCTCACTTGAGTAACTGGCAACAACAAACTTATCAACGCTAGCACCATCGCCGTAACAAATTTTTTTACTCTATTCATTTAATATAACCTCTTACGTTATATCTATAATATCATACTTTGTTGATAACTGGAATCACAATCGGCGTATGCCCCGTAGCATCATAAAGAATGTGCGTTACATCTTCTTTTATCTCTTCTTTAAGGTCTTTCATGGCCGGATCAGAAGAAACAGTCTTCTCCGCCTTAACACGCAAATAATGCCGAATCTTACCAATTAAATCCTCTGAATTATCCAAATAAATAAATGCCCGTGAGACAATATCTGGAGTCTTGACTAGACGACCAGTCTTTTTACTGATTGTTAAGACAATCACAAAAATCCCCTCGCGCGAAATATGAATACGATCTTTTACTACCGCCTCATGCACAGGCTGATCAGCATCATCATAAAGTTTATTGCCAGCGTGTACACGACCATTCTTTTTGATTTTTTTGTCCTTTGTAAACTCAATAATATCGCCATCGTCAGACACGATAATCTGATCTCGCGGAATACCAATTACATTTTCCGCCATTTCTGCATTATGTTGCAACATATAAAATTCGCCATGATAAGGACAGTAATTTTTTGGTTGCAAACGCGTTACAAAATCTACATGGTCCTCATAGTAAGCATGTCCGGAAAGGTGTAATGGACCAATGTTGGTTAGGTGCGTCTTACCATTTTGGATAACCTGTGCGCCTTCTCGCAAAAGACCATCTACCGTATTGACGACATGCGGCTCATTACCTGGAATTGGGTTAGACGAAAATACAACTGTATCAGTCGCTTTAATCTTGATGTATTTATGTGCTCCAGTTACCATACGATTCAGCACGGCATTCAATTCCCCTTGAGAACCAGTACAGACAATTGTGATCTTATCATCTGGTAGTTTAATAATGTCTTCCATCTTCATGATGGTGTCTTTTGGCGCTTTGATTTCTTTGGTTCTGAGTGCCACCTCAACATTGTTAATCATGGAGAAACCAGCAAATGCTACCTTGCGACCACGCTTCGCCGCTTCACGCAGAGTGGACTCAATTCGGGATACTTGAGAAGAGAAACAGGAAATTATCACCCGACCGTCCGCATAATGATCCATCACTTTCCCTAAATTATCACCGACATCATACTCAGAATGAGGATGATGTCCAGGAGAGTCAATGTTAGTTGACTCATTAAACATCAGGTCTATACCTTCATTTTTGGCAATTTCATCTATCCGCTCGTAGTCGGTCTGTCTGCCATAAGGATTCTCTTCATGACGCCAGTCTCCAGAAAAATAAATTAAACCATTAGGTGTGCGCACAACAATCGCAGTACTACCAGGAATAGAATGTAGAACATGGATAAATTCTACAGAAAGATGCTCAGAAACCTGAATCTTCTCGTGCTTAAATGGATCCACTACATTGTAATTAAGATCTGGTTCATCATCCAACTCGCTCATCTGTTTCTTAATCATGCCAATTGTAAAATCAGTACCGTAAATTGGTGTTAAAGGGTTAAATTTCGGCAACAGATGACGGCATGCCCCAATATGGTCAAGGTGAGCATGTGTAAAGAGTAGAGCTTTTACCTTATCCCTGTTGTCCTCTAGGAATTTAATATCCGGGATCATGTAATTCACCCCTGGATAATCACTTCCAGCAAAGAGTACACCCATATCAATCACAATCATTTCACCTTTGTATTCTATGATCGTCATATTTTTACCAATACCAAACTCGCCAACACCCCCAATTGGAATAATTTTGACAGATTCTGGATCAGGACGAGCAGATTTCAACATCGCATTAGTCACTTGAGCACCGTTATAACCATTGTAGCGTGATTTGTTCACTGGTACACCGATAATATGCTGAGTGGCTTGTGCATTAACGTCCTGAGATAACATCTTCTGGTGATGCACCATTTCTCCCTTGCGAGTAGAAACCGAAAGAGAAACTTTTGCAGACGCATCCACCTTTTTCTGATTATTATCTGATTTTTTAGTATTTTTAGCGGTTTTCTGAGTAGGTTTTGCCCTCTTTGCTCCTTTAGAGGCCGTTTTACGGCCGCTTCCTACTAAGTGGGCATCCTTACCACCTGGCTCAAAATTGCTGTTAAAATGCCGATTTTGTGCCTCTTCAAACTGTTCCTTGATCCCTGGGATCCTCTCTCTAGCCGTCGCCAACAATTTTGCACGACGCTCTTGTTCTTGTTTATTCATAAAAAATCCTTCTTTTTTGTAAAATATGCAGGTTTTTCCCTTACCTCAGGGAGAAAAACGATACAAGTAATAATCTAGTAATTACATTATAGCACGTTTTAGCAAAAAATGATAGAAAAAAGGCTATTTATTGTCTAGCGCCTCTATACCTGGCAATTCCACTCCTGAGAGAAGTTCTAGTGCTGCCCCACCACCAGTAGAAATTAACGAATAATGCAAATCTGGCTCATTTTTCTGTAAATTTTCTACAAAACCGGTCGTATCGCCTCCACAGATGATACTAGTAAGCTTTTCTGCTCTACCTAGTGTCTCTGCCAACTCTTGCGAAGAAATGGCAAATTCTGGCCTTTCTGCGGCTCCTAGCAGCCCATTCCAGAGGACAGTTCTAGCATTTTTACAGAGATCACAGATTTTCTCAGAGGAAATCGGTCCAATATCCAGCTTTTTTCCGGCATCTTCCCCCTCTGTAGCCTCTCTGAAGTCTTCTGCGACATAGACATTCTCATGTGAGCTAGTATAGCCATCTGCGGCAATCTTGCCTCCTACGACGATTTTATCGGCAATTTTAGAGAATTTGTCAATCAGAGGCTGTTTATCATCAACTTTTGCTCCACCAATTACAACTATAAAGGGATGTGCTGGCTTCTCCAAAATTGTCTGCAAAGTGGTTACTTCCTTCTCTAATAATAGCCCTGCCACAGAAGGTAATTCTGAGGTAATCGCAGAGGTAGATGCATGCGCCCGATGGACCACTGCAAAGCCATCTTGAACAAAAATATCCGCATGGGTAGACTCGGCAATTTCTCTTGCAAAGTCTGACGAGTTAGCCTCTTCTCCGAGGAAGAAGCGTAAATTCTCCAATAATAGAATCCCTCCAACTGGTAATTTTTCTACTGCCTCCTCCACATCTGGCCCAGAAACATCTGCTACAAAAAACACCTTCCTCTCTGGCAAAAGCCGTTTTAGCCTTTCTGCGACGGGTGCCAATGATAATTCTGGATGCTTTTCTCCTTTCGGTCTACCCAAATGCGACATCAGAACAATACGTCTAGCACCTTTTTTCTCCAGTAGCTCAATTGTCGGCAAACTGGCCCTGATACGTAGATCATCTGTTACTTTCCCATCTTTCATCGGTACATTATAGTCAACACGAACTAGCACGGTTTGATTACGGACTTTTGTATTTTCTAGACTTTCTTTGTGAAACATATTACCTCCAATTATTCATCATTATATACGAACTATCTTGATTGTATCTGTACCACCCGCAGTATCCTTATGCCCAGACATGATAACTGCTAAAATATCTTCGTGTCCTTCACGAACCTGTAAATATCCATTTTCTTTCAGTTCTTGCGCCAAATCCAAGCCGTAATTTTCTGAGTAACTTCGCACGAAAGCCGAATTGGCATATGCAAGAGCCAATTGCCCCGCCACTCTATTGCTACTGGTGACAGTTACGATTGGTAAAGTCGGACGCTGTGCAGCAATTGCCGCCGCCGTTGCGCCTGAAGCTGTTTGACAAACAATTACATCGGCATCAATTTTTTCTGCTAACTTAACTACCCCTTCTGCGATAACATCGTAATTTTTGAACTCGCCAGTTACATCATGATTAATCGGAGAAACATGAGCGTGATTTTGCGTATACAAAATCACCTTTTTCATGGCTTTCACCGCTTCTACTGGGTATTTACCATTAGCGGTCTCATCCGATAGCATCACGACGTCCGCGCCCTGGATCACGGCATTTGCTACATCAGACACCTCTGCACGTGACGGCTCAGGATTATCCACCATTGACCCCATCATCTGTGTTGCTACGATACATAATTTACTATGCTCACGGCACATTGCGATCAGCTTGCGCTGGACAATCGGTACTACCTCTGCCCCAGCTTCTACCGCCATATCACCTCTCGCCACCATAATACCATCTGTAGCTTTGACGATTGCTTCCATTGCCTCATCTGACTCTATGGCTTTCTTAGTCTCAATCTTGGCAATAATTTGAGCGGAGGAGCCATGACTGAGTAAAATTTGGCGTAACTTTTCTATGTCGTCAGCGCTCTGCACAAAAGATAGTGCTACATAGTCAAAATCGCGTGAAGCACCAAACTCAATATCCGCCATGTCTTTTTCCGTGATAATATCACCGCCAAAGTCTGTATCTGGCAGATTAAGACCCTTGTGACTCATAATAAAACCGTCGTTCTCAATTTTTACCTTAATGGCAGTTTTGCTCACAATTTCCGTAACAGTAGATTTGACTTTACCATCAAACATAGAAAGCGACTCACCTACTTTGACTTTTTCTGCTAGATTGTACTGTACAGGTACGATATTACCCCCGTCATGCTCTACACAAGCATGATCCAAAATTAGTTCATCACCCGTGTGTAAATCTAGGTGATTATTTTTAATTTCACCAAGACGAATTTTTGGACCTTGTAAATCTTGAACAATCGCTACAGAGCGACCTTTTTTCGTGGCAGCTTTTCTGATCCATTCAATTTGCTGATCACGTTCTTGATAATTACCATGCGAGAAATTCAGCCTACAGCCGTTCACCCCAGCCATAATCAATTCTTCTATCTTTTCTTCCGTGAAAGTGGCTGGTCCAATCGTCGCCAGAATCTTTGTTCGTTTAAATAGTTTACTCATAACTTGATTATATCATAAGGGTATTTGTTTTTATTGTATTCTGAAAAATTTTTATGTTAAAATAGTCTTATCATGCGGAGGTATTATTCATATCCATACAAGGCGGAGCCTCTTAATTTTCCGCTGGAGCCTTTTATGCGCAAATTTACGACTTTCGCGATTATTCTCTGCATTTGTCTAGTGTTTTTTAACTTGGGGGCGCACGCCATTTTCAATCCAGAAAGAGTTGCGGAAGAGAAGATAGAGGAACTCGCCAAGGATTATTACGAGAATTATTATTATGATATTTTCGTTTCAGGCTTACCGGAAGAAGATTACGCGACGGCTTTTTTGACCTACCATGATTATGGTTTCCAGAGGATTTACCTCCGCGAATTGTTGCTTTTCGATAATGGAAGGCATGCTGATTACAGAGGTTATTTTGACGGACAGTACTTCTGTAACACTAATCATACCTCCATTCAGATTTTCCCTTACCCTCCTTATGGCAAAACCGACTACGAAGTAAAATACACTTATGATTGTTGGTGGAACGCAAGTTAATTTGCATTTCCACTGTTTCTTTGTTATAATACTGTCATGGTCTCTTAGTATAACGGTTAGTACAACGGGTTTTCATCCCGTCAATGCGAGTTCGACTCTCGCAGAGATCACCAGATTTTGAACAAAAATTGCCCCGGGCTTCTGCTCGGGGCAACGTAATTGGGAATTAAATATGGAACAACTGCACCGACATGAACATCGGTAGCATCGTGTTGGATGCCGTCATGGAAATCTTGACTATTACATCCATGTCAGGACCGTCACAATCTTTGAATATATCGCCGATTGTGTCGCCACAAACTGAAGCCTTGTGCGCATCAGAATGTTTGCCAAATTCGGGCCCGAGGAAACCAGCTTCTATTAACTTCTTGGCATTATCTGCCGCTCCTCCAGATACACCGAAGAAGATCGCAAACATAATTGCCACGATGATCATGCCAGCATTAACCGCCGCAGCGAACGCCGGACCGAATAAGCAACCTGCACTTGCCGATACGACGATAGCCAAGAGCGCCGGAAATGCCATTTTCTTCATCGCTTCTCTAGTTGCTAATTTGACCAATTCCTTATGATCCGGGTCTTCCGTACCAGCCAAAATACCCGGACGTTCCTTGAGCTGTCTTCTAGCGCTTTCCGCCATTTTCTCAGAAGAATCATTTGTATCCTGAATAATAATAGCAGCGAAGTAAGCAATAGTAGCTACACCAATCATCGTCCCCACGAAAATAATCGTATTAGCGATATTCAGAACTGGAGTACCAGCTTGATAACCATAAATGAAAGATATTAACATAGATGTCGCTGCAAAAGCCGCACCTTCTATTGCAGCACCTTTTCCAACAGCAGCCTTTGTATTACCAGTTGCGTCATGTTCATCGGTGATAGCACGCACAAATTCAGGTAATTTACACATTTCTGCAATGCCTCCCGCATTATCCGCGATTGGTCCAAAAGCATCCGCTGATACAGTCGCTGCTACTGAAGCTAATACTGCTACAGCACCTATTGCAACACCTACTCCACCACCCATATAGAAGCATCCTACCATCGCCATACCAATAGTAGCCATAATTGGCAAAGTAGATTTCAGCCCGATAGCAAACATTCCGCTCGCTACAGCTGCTTCACCACTCTTAGCATCATAAGCCAAACGCTGGGTCGGTTTGCATGCTCCACTGGTGTAATATTCCGTCAGCAGTGCTACCAATATTGCGCAGACATTGCCAAACATAGATGAGTACCAAATTGACATCTCACCATACCTGAACTCTTTGGGTAATTCTATACTGTGGAAGATAACAAATGTTAATATTAATCCACCAATAGCAATTGCCCCATAGGTGAAGTAGTTCATAATGTCCAGCTCGTGCGCTGCGACCTTAGTCGGCTTGTGATTCAATACGAAGATTACGCCCACTACCGTACCGAGTAAGCCAATGAAAAATAGTATAACGCAATAGTTAATCATCGCCATTACCGCTTCCCTACTGGCTAATCCCGTCACTAAGTAAGTGACAAGTGGTGTCACAATACTCGCTGCGATTGAGTTGATAGCACTCTCATTCAGGTCAGAACCATTTCCTGCAACATCATTAACATTGTCGCCTACATTATCAGCGATAGTGCAAGGATTTTTAGAATCGTCTTCTTCCAAATCGTAGTCAATCTTTCCGACTTTGTCAGAACCAATATCCGCAGCTTTTGTGAAATTGCCTCCGCCGATTCTGTTAAATATTGCAACTATAGAACAACCGAGGGCGTAACTCGTGATTCGTGTGATTACAGATCTTGTCCCCGCGAAAGTTACCAAGAGACCACCACCCAGCATGAGAGGATCCATACTGTTATGGAAAGCGAGTACTATCATGAGCCCTAATCCACCAAAAGCAGCAATACAAATACCACTAATACTGCCACCCATCAGCATCGTCCTCAATGTAGGATTAGATAATCCCGTGACGAAAGCGACATACGCTGAACGAACATTCGTGCTAATTGAACCCGCCATACTTAGCAGACATCCGCAAGTACCCATTATAACACCAAAAACCATCATCGGCCCGGCTAATCTTTCAATGATACAGGAATAGATGATCGCAAGAATCGCCACTACGATCGTGATAATCTTATATTCCTCTTTCATAAAAGTCCACGAACCTTCACGAATAGCCTTTGCCGTCTTTACCATGCGCGCCGAAATATTTTGGAACTCTATTTTGTCCGGCATGATAAAGTGTTTCTCTTTTTCTTGAGCGAGACGCTCCAGGGTTTGCTTGACCTGATCATACTCGTTCAGAGAAGGGGCTTCTGGCATTGCTTTAATCTTATGATAAGTGAATGATACATAAGCGAGTGCAATTGCAATAACTGCAAATGCGAAAATAAAAGTTGATACACTGATCACTTTTACCATCTCCTTTCTGTTAAGATACGATTGAGCTATGGTTTTCTCCATTCTCAATTTTTTACGCTACGTTTTCCCAATTACGTATTTTTATATACTATCATAATTTTGACACAAATACAAATAAATGGTTAAGCATAAGAATTATAGATACTTTTCTGCAATAAAACCAACTTTATGTTATAATAATACACATGTCGGAGCCGTCGTTCAACGGATAGGACATATCCCCTCTAAGGATACAATGCTGGTTCGATTCCAGCCGGCTCTACCAACACGATTATGTGATATAATGTTTTACGGAGGGGTGGCCGAGTGGTTGATGGCACTGGTCTTGAAAACCAGCAGGTCAAAAGCCTCGCAGGTTCGAATCCTGTCCCCTCCGCCAAACGGAACGAATAGCTGAAATGAGGCTATTTTTTCTCTGTTCTGAGCTTGTTCGAACCTCGTCAAATTGCTTTTCTAGGGCTTTGTAATTCTCTTGAATAGGAATAAGCCATTTATAGAGGTCAATAACGAGTTGTCCATCTATAATCCGGATGTTCGAACCTAAACTTTGCAGAAGTTCTCGTTTAACTAAAATATCGCCGTTTTCAAAACGTTTTCTGTGTGACACTATGTTTAATTAAACAACTAATTATTCAACTTTTTTGCCATTTTAATTTAATTTTATATTTTGTTGTTAAACTTTTTGATAAAAAATGTTGAATAATTTAAAATTTTGTGATACAATGTATATATGAAAAAGTATGATAAGGGGAAATTCATAAGAGAACAGGCCAATACTGATTTTGAGTATAAATATTTTATGCCGAGCTTGTTGCCAGAAGTGTTTGAATTCGATGACCCGAATATAAGTGTCTTGTTAGAGGATGCAACGCAAAAATTGGGGGAAC
>JAZUOY010000014.1:0-21232 GCA_045604885.1 Candidatus Nanosyncoccus sp. | reverse complement strand
GCAGGAGAAGCTAATGTTCCGTTTTTCTCTATTTCGGGTTCAGAATTTGCAGAAATGTTCGTTGGCGTGGGTGCGTCGCGCGTAAGGGATCTTTTTAGCAAGGCAAAGAAAAATGCTCCTTCCATTATCTTTATTGATGAGATTGATGCCGTTGCACATAAACGTGATGCACGTGGTGGGGCAGGTAGAGAAGACGAGCAGACCTTAAATCAGATTCTAGTTGAGATGGATGGTTTTGATAATGATTCTGGCGTAATTGTTATTGCTGCAACTAACCGTGTTGATATGTTGGACAAAGCATTATTGCGTCCGGGGCGTTTTGATCGCCATGTAAATGTAACTTTGCCAGAACGTAAAGACCGCCGTGAAATTCTTAATGTTCACTTTAAAAATAAACCAGTAGAAGATGATGTTGATTTGGACGCTTTGGCGGCAAAAACCGCTGGTTCTGCGGGCGCAGATTTGGCAAACATCGCAAATGAGGCGGCAATTACTGCGGCGAGGCGCGAGCATAAGAAAATTACGAACGCAGATTTGACAGAAGCTTTTGAACGTGTGGCAATTGGTCCAGAAAGAAAATCAAAAGTGATGTCCGAGCAGGAGCGCAAGATTACGGCTTATCACGAAGCTGGACATGCGATCGTTGGTCATGTTTTGCCAGATTCCGATCCAGTGCATAAAATTACAATTATTCCACGTGGTAGCACTGGTGGCGTTACATGGTTCTTGCCACCGGAAGATAGAAATTATAAGAATATTTATGAGTTGAAGGATGTTCTGGCGCGAGCAATGGGTGGACGAATTGCAGAAAAAATTGTTTTTGGTGAAGATGCCGTGACGACGGGTGCGTCTTCAGATCTCAAAAATGTTGCAGAACTAACAAAAAGCATGATCTCTGAGGAAGGAATGGGCAAGAAAACTCGTAATCTAGTTTTCCCAGAGGCGGAAACTGGCTATTACACGATCTCTACCGGCAAACCATACTCAGAAAAAACCGCTGAACTAATTGACGCTGAAATTAAAACCTTGTCTGATGAAGCAGCGACGCGTGCTGAGGCAGTCTTGCGCGCAAACAGGAAGATTTTGGATAAACTAGCAGCGGCTCTCTTAGAAAAAGAAACTTTAGAAGAGGAGGATATCCCGGATTTGATGAAAGGTGCGGTTTTGCCTGTAAGTGCTAAACTGTATTAGGCAAATGGGAGTGGTATAATAAAATAAAATGAAAGCGCCAAAATTCAAATCCATCGTTGCACTCGCTAATGCAAGATTGTCTATCAAGGCTTCCGCAGTCATTTTAGCGAGTTCTACATTGGTTTCGGCGCTCTTAGGCATTTTCCGTGACCGTTTGCTAAACTCATACTATTTGGATACCTATCCGACGGGAATTGATGCCTATACTGCTGCATTCACAATTCCAGATTTTATGTTTTTCATCTTGACATCTGGCGCGTTAGCTGTATCTTTTATTCCTGTTTTCAACCAGCGATTGGTTAATGGTAACAAAAAATCTGCGTGGGAACTTTCTAGTTCACTACTTAACTTGATGGCGTTAGTTACATTGATTGCTTCGGTTTTAATTATTATTTTTGCTGATCCATTGGTGCGCTATGTGGTAGGACCAGGACTAGATGAGCCGGGAACAATCCTTGCAATTAATATGATGCGTGTGATTGCGATTAATCCGTTTTTGATGTCAATTGCAACAGTATTATCATCTATTCAGCAGGCAGTTGGGCGTTTTGTATTTTATGCTTTAGCACCAGCAGTTTACAACATCGGTATTTTAATCGGTATTGTTTTCTTCACTAATGGGATAAATATCTTTGGTATTCAATTGTTTGGTGGTGGCATCATGGGTGTAGCAATCGGTGTGGTGTTTGGGGCAATTTTGCAACTAGTTATATCGCTGATTGGACTGTTTGGTCTTGGATTTGACTACGAGTTTAAGATTAACTGGAAGAATCATGGATTCCGTTCGGTTCTGAAGTTGCTTCCGGCTCGGTCGCTAGATCAGGGAATTGATTACGTCAATACAATTGTCAACACGAATCTATCTTCGCGCATGGGGGCAGGGGCGATGCGTAGTTTCCAACAGGCGACATCTCTTCATCAAATGCCAGTTAATTTAATTGGCGTAGCGATTTCCACGGCTTTTTTTCCAAAGATGACAGAGGATTTAGGGGAGGGAAAAGAAGAAGAATTTTATGCAACTTTTCGGGCAGCACTCAGGACGATTATCTGGATTTCTCTACCAGTTGCAATCATCGCGTTCTTTGCTAGGGGTTATGTAGTGTCTTTTATTAAAAATGGTGGCGATTCATTGATTGCTTCTATCCTTGCGACTTTAGTGATTGCAATTTTTTCTCGTTCTGTGTTTCATATTGCTTCGCGTGGATTTTACGCTAGGCAAGATACTAAAACTCCATTTATCGTTAGCATTGTTGCAGTTGGGTTATCTACGTTACTTGCAATCCTCTTCACTATCTGGGGGTTCGGGCCGGAAGGATTGGGTTATGCACAATCTATTGGGGCATTATTAGAAATTGTCATACTTCTCTGGATTCTCAATCGCAGAAGCCAGCACAAGATTTTAACGAAATCATTCCATGTCGGTGTGTATCGTATGTTGATAGCGGCAGTTATTACTGGTGCGGTGGCGTATTCACTGACTAAATTCTTTCCATTACTATCATCAGATGTTTCTATTCTCGCAACTTTGCCGAAGTTCTTGCTGATCTCGGTTGTGTCATTTATAGCGTATGTTGTAGCAGGGTATTTCCTAGATTTACCAGAAGTAAAACCGATTGTTGATAAAGTTAAAAAAATACTCTTTAGAAACGTATAATATATTAAGTTTCTATTCCTACTTTCTGCTGGTTCCTCATATACCAGCTAAATCAAAAAGCAGGAATAAGAACGCGTACTATAAGATGAAGAGGAGAATCCCTTTCACAATATTCTACTATGGATTCGGTCTTTTCCGCTGTCGTATGTATTGTCAGGATTTTATTTATGGGATAGTGGAAAAGTGTATAGACAAAATGTTAATGGTTATGGGTGGGCGAGCACAATTCTTTCCAATACTAGCGTATATTTCTTAACATTTAACGACTCTGGAGTATGGCCTGTAGGTAATAATGTCAAGTATTTTGGCTTTTCATTTCGTTAGTAGAATAAATTTAGTATATTGGTTTTGAAGCTATCACCGGATATTGAATCCGTAGTATTTGTAGTAGTCATTCATTGGATAGACATTAGAGCTGCGCATATTTAGGAAGTAACTGAATATATCAGAGCTAATAGTAATAGATTGCCAGTAACCACGGTCGCCCAGGCCGTATAATTTACTACCATTCCAGCCAAGGTACACCCATTCAACACAAACGATAGTGGATACGAATGCATACTAGCAGATGAAAAGGGACAGTTTTTCTATCTGACACAATATGTTATAATAATTGCAAGGCTCGGTAGCTCAATGGATAGAGCAGCTCCGTCCTAAGGAGAAGGTTGTGAGTTCGACTCTCGCCCGGGCTACCAATTACTAAAAAATAGCAATGTAATTACAAAAGCAATAACTAAGAAAGGACCGAAATATATCCGATTACTTCCGGTCTTTATTTTTTTGATGATTCCGTAAATACTAGCAAAAAAGTTTGATACAAATAACACGATAAGTGCAGATTGCCAATTTCCAAGAATCAGGGCGATCGGTAATGCTAGGAGCCAATCCCCGCTTCCGACTAGCCGTTCTTTAGATAAAATATATAGAATGAGATAGATACCAGCAAGAATTGCTATTGCACCAAGTAACTGTAAAAAGGTAAAGAGGGCATCGTGAAGAAAAGTACCGTTTACTAACATATATGAAAATTTAAGAATGGCAAAAAAGACGGCAAAAACATTTGTTGCGGCTAGGATTCTGGTTGGCATTTGGCCCCATTTACCGTCGTATATCATTAAAATCCACATAAAAACAAGACAAATTATTAGAACAATAATCATGCCAAGTACAACCATATTGCTCCAAGAAAAATGGATTGTATGTACAATTTGTGGCCATAAGAGAAAACCGACCCCCATTACAGTAAGACCGAGCGAAATCTCTGATAATAATTCTGCGACACCGATCTTTTTTTTGCATTGCCTACATTTTCCGCCTTGAATTAGCCAGGAAATAATTGGAATGTTTTCAACTAGTCCGAGCTGATGCCCACAAGATAAACAAAGCGATCTCTTGCCAATCTTTTTTTCCGCGACAGTGTTCTTTCTATCTGCTTTTAGACGTAAACGCCAAGCTTGACAGCATGCAAAACTTCCTAAAATTGCGCCCACGATAAAACATAGACATAGGAAAATGATCTGTGCAACGAATAGATCTATCATCATATATTAACAATTTTAGCACAAACATCTTGCGTTTTTTAGAGGTTTGTCATATTATTAGAGTAAGCGTTTTATTAACTAAGGCTAAAAAGCCACGCTATAAGAGAGGATTTTATGCCAAAACAACTAAACAATACAAAAAGAGGCTTTACGATTATTGAGGTTGTACTCGTCCTTGCAATCGCTGGTCTGATTTTCTTAATGGTCTTTACAGCCCTTCCTGCTTTGCAGAGAACACAGCGTGATACTGCTCGGCGTGACGATCTTGCGCGCTTCTTAACTCAAATTACGAATTACCAGACAAATAACCGTGGTAAGATTCCAGGCACAGGGGCGACGAATGCTGCTGATGCCGTGACGAAGTATGCGAACTTCATGATTAGTTATCTATGGGCAAGTGGCGATGAGTTTGTAGATCCAGATGGTGAACCGTATGTAATTGGTGGTATTTGCACGAAATATGGTGATGATACTTCTAAGGTTGGTGGTCAAAACTGTTCTGCTGGTGGTATTGTCGCTTCAGAGGAAGCTACTACTATCGCAAAGAAAACATTACCAGAGACCAATCCATTAGTCAGTAATGTTGCAGCGGCTGACGAGTCCACTTGTAGTAACCCGTGGGATGGTACTAAACCACCTTGTGCAGATGCCCTCAAAGATACTTCTGCGTCTACGACGGAATTTTCGCACGCAATTTTCCTCTATCAAAATGCTAAATGTGATGGTGAGTCTGTGACTGCCGGTACAGGTGCTCGCAATCTTGCTATTCAATACAAGCTTGAGGGTGGTGGTGTTTATTGTGGTGCCGTTTAAGGCATTTCCCTGCGTCGCAATACTGGATTTTGTTTAAAACAAAAACCAGAAAAAATAAATCCCTCCGTAATGGAGGGATTTTTGGTGAGAACGATTAGGATTTTTTGAGGCGATAATAGATGCTCGGAGCAAATCTAATTGGTGCAAGGGTTTTTTGTGCGACCTTTTCCATACGGATGAGGTTCTTGTTGCCGAAAACTTTTTTCATTTTTTGGGAGCGAAAATTGGAGACAGAAAGAACCTTCTCTATTTTGAATCCAGTTTTGCGGAATAAATCTTCCATGTATTTTGGATGATAGTTATAAAAACCATCCTTATCTACTTCCGATAGATTGGCAACACTACGATCAAAGGGAGAAATATCGGTTTTGCCGGTCCAATAGCGCACCATGCGAGGCAAGGTTTTCTTGTTTGCCACTTCAATCACGGCTACTCCGTCTGGTGCAAGAATACGATACAACTCTGCAAGCACTTTATCCATATTTTTAAAGTGATGTGTAGCTCGTACCATCATGAGGGCAGAAAATTCGTTATCACGGAATGGAAGTTTGTATATGTCTCCCTGGGCAGTGTGAAGCTTCTTGCCGTATTGTTTTTTGGCCTGATCCAACTCAGTCTGGCTGTAGTCAAACAGAGTTGCATTCTTTGTACGAGGCAAGTATTCATCTGCGAGACGACCATATCCACCAGCAATATCCACGAATTTTTCTATTTGTTTCGGTAGTAACTTACGGATTGCCATCCTATCCGCCATATCTTCGTATTTTCGGTCGGCATCTTCCCAAAAGATTTTCTTGTAATCATAGCCATTGTAATCTGAAATCACTTTTTTCTTGGCTGTAGTAGTCTTCTTTTTTTCCATAATGTATATTATAACTTATCTTCCTCTCATCTGCTAGTATGCGTTCGTATCCACTATCGTTTGTGTTTTCTGGTCGTTTTTATTGGAGTAGTAGCAAACTATATGCTATCAGGACGCCAATGGTAATTGGTGGTCTAGTGTTATACTCTCTAATACCAATGGCTACGTTGTGGGTTTAGACATCTGGGGCACATACCCATCAAATAATGACGGAAAATATAGTGGGTACAATATTCGTTACACCAAAAAACATGCTCTACTCCTGTTAACCTTGACAGAAATAGCAAAGTGTGCTATAATGAAAATATAACCTTTGGAAAAAGGTCATTTCTTTCCAGTTGTGTATGTGGATGCAACGAAGCGTGCGTCCGTGATACTTATAGTGGCTACTCGTTGCATTAGCACTAGAGCTGTCCAAGCGAAAGCCGTAACTGTATGTGCTAGAGCTAATAGTAGTGGACCACCAGCCACCACGGGCACTTTGGCTATACAACTTACTATCACTCCAACCGAAGCTCCCTGAGTACACAAACGATAGTGGATACGAACGCATTCTAGCTAACGAGTGTATTTCTCGTTCAGATCGGAGTAGTCGTACAATTCGCTTTCTTCAAACCAGAGTGCTAATTCTTTCTTGGCTTCCTCTGGCGTAGCGGAAGCGTGGACCAGATTTGGAACTCCCATTTTTTTCGCATCGGAATAGCCATAGCTCATGTGCGCAAAATCACCACGGATTGTGCCCATATCGGCAGATTTTGGTTCGGTTGGTCCGACGATTTTACGGACAAGTGGAATTGCCTCAATGCCTTCCAAACACATCGCAATTACTGGACCAGTCATCATATATTGTACGTTATAACGGAAAATATCTTCACCGTGACGGGTGATCATTTGTCCAACATCTTCGTAATGTTTGTAATAAAGGTCTTCACCTGGCATTACCATCTTCATGCCAACAATTTTTAGACCAACGCGCTCAAAACGATGAATGATTTCTCCGACGATGCCACGCTGAACTGCGTCAGGCTTTAGAACGACAAGGCTCCTTTGGATTAAATCTTTTTCTTTGCCAGCGGTTTTTTTAGTTGCCATAAAACTCCTTTGTAATTTCATATATTATAACACATAAACATGCTGGAGAGGATATATTTAGAGGCGTGATATAATAGGAATATGAAAGATGCTTATGTGATAGACCTGATTCAAGATTTTTTGGAGCATGTTGAAATCGAAAAAGGTCGTTCGCTCAATACAGTTCGTAATTATGAGCTGTATCTCAATCGGTTTTATGAAATGTGTGCGGAAAATTTTGACCACGAGTTAAGGCCTGATGATATAGACACTGAAATGTTGCGTAAATATCGTCTGAAGCTAAATCGTTATGAGGATGAAAAGCATAATCGTCTGACTCCACAAACTCAAGCATATTATCTTATTGCATTGCGTGGTTTTCTAAAGTACCTTGCAAGACGCGGAATCAAATCGCTTGACCCATCACTAGTAGATTTGCCGAAGACTCATCGTCCACAAGTGACTTTTTTACATTATGATGAGGTGCAGGCAATGCTAGACGAAATTGATCTAGACACAGAAACAGGGCTAAGGGATCGTGCCATTATAGAATTGTTATTTTCTGGTGGATTGCGCGTGTCAGAGCTATGTAATCTGAACCGTGATGACATCAACTTAGAAAGAAAAGAGTTCGTAGTGCGAGGAAAAGGGAGCAAAGACCGCCCGATTTTTATAGATGATTCGGCAGCGAGTAGGGTAAAAGATTATCTCTGCGCAAGACACGACTCTTTGCCAGCGCTGTTTCTAAACAACAGTAGAAATCATGGCGACACGGATACGAACGGTGATTACCGGCGCTTAACTCCGCGTAGTATTCAGAGAATTATAGAGAAATACACTAGAGCCGCTGGTATAACCAAACATGTCACTCCGCATACCTTGCGCCATAGTTTTGCAACTGATTTACTAATGAATGGGGCGGATTTGCGTTCAGTACAATCTTTGCTTGGACACAGTAATATATCTACTACTCAAATTTATACTCATATTACGGATACGCACCTCAAAGACGTTCATAAGAAGTTTCATTCAGAAACTACGTAGACTCTGTGCTATAATGAGATTATGTCTGAATTATCTTTTGATGGGCAGCGTGAAGGGGAGAAAGTTCTATTTACGTTTCGGCGACATTTTTCTACGGCTAAAAGAGGAGTATTTTTCTTGATTTTCATGGTCATTATTGGCATTGTGCCAATGTTGCTTTGGCAAAACGACGCGCGGATGTTCTGGGTATTTATTGGTTGTGTAGTGGTAGGTCTGATTGGGCTGGGTTATGCGTACATGATGTGGTATTTCTCTTTATATATCGTTACGGATGAGAGAATTAGACAGATTATTCAGAAAGGTATTTTCAAGAAATCCGTCGTAGATCTTGGACTAGATAAAATCCAGAGCGTATCTGTAAGTACACCTAGTATGATGGCAGGGTTATCTGGCTATGGCACTATTTTAATCCAGACGGGTGTGGGGGATTTAATTATTTCCCAAGTGCCGAAGCCAGAAAAAATTCATAATCAGCTTCAAGATGCAATTAAGCAAGCGGAAAATAAGTAGTAAGATGATATAATAGGAAGAACTATGGTAAAAGTAGTCAAAAAACTTAAGAACAAGATTTCTGGTAAAGACAAGCTGCACAAGACAGAGAAAGAAAAACTTGAAGAGCGGCGCGAAGAGATTTTGGCACAAGGACGAAAGTTCAAGTATCCGATGCAGTTTGCAAAACATCGGCTGGTGTTTATTACGATTGCGATTGCTTTTGTTGCATTGGCGGCAGCGACATTGTTCGGTTGGGTTTCGCTTTACAAAAACCAGAGTACTAGCGATGTCCTGTATCGTATCACGACCGTTTTACCGATACCAGTCGCGGAAGTAGATGGAGAAAAAGTTAGATTTAGTGATTATCTAATGATTTACCGTAGCAGTATTATGCCGGTTGAACAACAAAACGGTAGTTCTGATGAAGAGGCGAATGACGTGGAGAGTATCAGAAGATTTTACAAAAGATCTGCCCTGACAGAGGCGGAAAAATACGCTTATGCGCAAAAACTGAGCAAGGAACTTGGTGTCACTGTGGAGTCAGTTCAAGTGGATGAAGCTTTTAGTGAGCATCTCAAGATTGGTGGAACAGAACGTAGTGAAGAAAGTTTCTTGAAAGTGCTAAAAGATAATTTTGGCTTAAGCAAAGATGAATATAAAAGGATGCTTTATCTATCGTTGACTGAGGTGGAAGTGTCTAAGGTGATTGACAAAGAAGCTACCGATAAAGTAGCACAGGCGGAGCAACTTTTGGCGACGAACGGAGGTGATTTCCATGCTACAGCAGAGGCACTGGGAATTGATTATGAGGAGACTGGGGAGCTAATTGACATTATGAACGTGGACGGTGGGCGTTCTACGAAAGCTTATGAAATGACTCCTGGTCAGATTTCTGCGCCTTTTGTATCGCAAAATGGTGATTGCTATTATATTCTCAAATTGGTGGACAAGTCTGATGCGAGGGTGTCTTATGTTTCGCTCGGAATTAAGTTTACGGAACTGGATAGGCTGTTTGATCAGGTTGTAGAAGAGGGGAAAATTAAAGAATATATTTCTTTAGAAGATACCGAGCAATAGCTTACTCTGGGGCGTTATGTTATAATGTAGTTAGCGCGGGTATCGTATAACGGCTACTATGCATCCTTCCCAAGGATGAGATCGGGGTCCGACTCCCCGTACCCGCACCAAAAATAGCGCACGGTGGAGGAAATTAGCACTCTTGACATGGGAGTGCTAATTTGCTAAGATAGGGGTATGCAAGATGAATTTAACGAAATTATGAGTCATTTGTCGGAAAATGCCCGTTTTGCAATCCAAAAAGCTGACATGTTTAGTAAGAGATATAATAATGGTTATATGAGTACCGAGCATCTCTTACTGGGTATTCTAGATATGGATGCTTGTACGGGGGCGCATATTTTGGCAGATGAAGGTGTAGAATTATCCGATGTAGAAAAACAATTAAACGCCACAGCGGTAGAAGTACCGGGTTCACAGATGGCAATGATGTCGCTTTCTGAGGCGGCAGTATTGACCTTGAGAATCGCGGCGAATTTTGCCAGGGATTATGGTTTGGATGTGGTTGGAACAGAGCATATTCTTTATGCGATCGTGACTCAGCCTAATTCTCGCGCAGCTCTGATTTTGACGGGGTTGAAAATTGATATTCAGGATATCGCTAAAACAATAGAAGATATGGTAGAAAAGCAGGCGGAAGCGGCGAAAAAATCTAGGGAAAAAGAAAAATACGATCATCGTCCGAAATTGAAGTGGCTTTCACGTTACGGACAAGATCTGACTCAACTTGCTAAAGATGGCAAGTTGGACACGGTAATAGGTCGTGATAAAGAGATTGAACGTACGATTACTGTTCTTTGTCGTAGAACGAAGTCTAACCCTGTTCTGATCGGAGAGGCAGGAGTCGGTAAAACGGCGATCGTAGAAGGTTTGGCGGCGAGGATTGTTAAAAATGATGTGCCGAGTATTCTGATTGGAAGGAAGTTATATCAGGTTGATCTCTCCTCTTTGGTGGCAGGAACGAAATTCCGTGGCGAGTTTGAAGAGAGGATTAAGGGTGTCATAGACGAAGCGATCAGTAATCCGCAAATTATCTTATTTATTGATGAATTACATTTGCTTTCTGGTGCTGGCTCTGGTAGTGATGGAACAATGGATGCTGCAAATATTCTCAAGCCTGCTTTGGCGAGAGGACAGATTAAGCTAATTGGAGCGACTACTCTAGATGAATATCGCAAAAACATTGAAAAAGACAAAGCATTGGCGCGACGTTTCCAGACGGTTATGGTAGAAGAACCGAGTGATATGATAACCCTGAGGATTCTCAAAGGGATTAAGGGTCACTACGAAAAACATCACAAAGTAGAAATCCCAGACAAAATCCTAGAAACTGCGATCAATATGTCAAATAGGTATATCAACGATCGTTTTATGCCAGATAAGGTAATTGATGTGATAGATGAGGCGGCGGCGATTGCAAAAGTTTCTGAGGATAAAAAAGGCGGCGGAAAGTATAAAAAACTCAAAATTGAGCAAAAAGATCTAGAAGAAAAAATTACAGCAGCGGCAGAAGCGGAGGATTTTGAAAAGGCGGCGCTCTACAAGACACGTTTGGCGCAACTTGGCAAAGAGATCAAGAAGCTGGAAAAAGCGGGCGTTAATGATGAGAAACAGCCGAAGTTAACCGAGAGCGACTTAGCTAAAGCAATTTCTCTCAAGACTGGGATTCCAGTCACGAAGGTTCATGGTTCTGAAATGGAAATGCTACTGAAGCTAGAAGATCATATTGACAAGGCGATTATTGGGCAGGACGAGGCGGTTCATGCCGTAGCAAAAGCTATCAGAAGAGGACGTTCTGGTATTGCGAGCTCTACGCGTCCGATCGGATCTTTCTTGTTTATGGGACCAACTGGAGTGGGCAAAACAGAGTTGGCACGAGTGATAGCGCGAGAGGTTTTTGGCGGAGAAAATTCACTAATCAAGATTGATATGTCGGAATTTGGCGAAAAACACAATGTTTCCCGTTTAGTTGGGGCACCAGCTGGTTATGTTGGCTATGATGACGGCGGCAAGCTGACTGAGGCGGTACGGCATCACCCATATTCTGTCGTTTTATTTGACGAGATTGAAAAAGCGCATCCAGATGTGTTTAATCTACTGTTGCAGATTTTGGAAGATGGCATTCTGACGGATGGTCAGGGCAATAAGGTGAAATTCAATAATACCGTGGTAATTCTGACCTCAAATTTAGGTGCTGAAAGTATGTATCAAGATGATGACTTTGGCTTTGCAGGGGAGAAGCGGGAAACCAAAAAATCGCGCGAGGCAGAATATGAACTACAAAAAGAAGCCGCGAATCGCGCTCTGAAAAAAGTGATGCGACCAGAATTAATTAACCGGTTAGACGCCGTACTGGTTTTCCATGCGCTCACTAAGAAGCAGGTAGAACAGATCTTTGATACTCTCATAGAAGATCTGAAGAAACGTTTAGCGACTAAACATTTAGGAATTAAGGTAACACTAGCCGCAAAAGCTTGGTTGATTGACTTGGGTTATGATCCAAAAAATGGCGCTCGTCCACTTAGGCGTGCGATTGAGGACCATGTGGAATCCTTGATTTCTGATGCGATCATTGCCGATCAGTTTAAGTCGGGTGATATTATAAGTGTTGATCTAAAGAAAAATGAGCTTAAATTAAGCACAATAAAGGAATAGGATGAAAGTAGCTCAGGCGCACCAAACACAAAAAAACAATTCCGTCGCCATCATTATTGTGGCACTGTTGACGATTGTACTCGGTGTTACCGTTTATTTGAATAGGATTGCGATTTATGATTGGATGCTAGCTATGAGCTATTCCGCTTCAGATGAGATGAAGGCTATAGAGGACCGCATTGAGCTAACTGATCGGGCGAAGCTAATTTTCGCGGCGACTCATCCAGAGCTAGAACAAAGAGACTCGTTTAATCAGCATTGCGAGGCAAACGCAGAGGATATTTCGGTCTTAGGCTGTTACTCTTCCGGCAAAATTTATATTTACAATATCAACGAGGCCGACCTAAACGGCATTGTAGAATCTACAGCGGCACACGAGCTACTTCATGCGGTGTGGGAGCGAACGGATAACGGAGAAAAATCACGCTTGACGGATTATCTGATTAAGATTTATGATGATGAGAAATATCACAATCTTCTAGCAGATGATTTGGAGACTTATGACCAAAAAGATCGCGTAGATGAGCTTCATTCGCGCATTGGCACAGAAATTGCGGATTTGCCAGAGGAATTAGAGCGGCATTATGCGAGATATTTCCAGAATCAGGATAAAGTGGTGGATTTTTACGAGAGTTACATTACGCCTTTCAGAGAATTAGACGAGGAAATAAAAGTGCTTTCAGGGGAGCTGGAAACGCTTGGCGCAGAGATAGAAACGAGAACCACAGATTATTACGAGAAAGCTCAAACTTTACTAAAAGAGGTAGATGAGTTTAATACGTGTACTAACACAGAGGGTTGTTTTGCGACTAATGCTGCCTTTTTGGCAAGGAGAAATCAGTTATTGGCAGCGCAGGCGAGCTTAGATGAATTGTATGAGAGTACAAACCAATTAGTGGAACAGTATAATACTCTAGTGGCAGAATACAACTCACACATTTTACGAGGGGAAGAATTGGAAAAAGCGATGAACTCGCGCACGGAATATGAAAGTGAAATAAAGTAAAGGAGATAATATGAAAGAAATTTATAACAACCAGAATAAGGGCGACTATCTCGTCCCGACGGTAGTAGAGGAAACTGCGAAGGGGGAGCGAGCTTATGATATTTATTCGCGACTTTTAACGGATAGGATTGTCTTCTTAGGAGAAGATGTTAACCCACATACGGCAAATTTAGTGATTGCGCAGTTACTCTTCCTTGCACATGAGGATCCTAAGAAAGATATCAAGTTATACATCAATTCCCCAGGCGGCAGCGTTTATGACGGTTTGGCAATTATTGATACAATGAACTATATCCAGCCAGATGTTCAAACAATTGGCATCGGGTTGCAGGCGAGTATGGGAGCGATGCTGCTTTCTTCGGGTGCGAAGGGTAAACGTTATGCGTTGCCATATTCACGCGTGATGATTCATCAGCCGTCTTACGGATCTCCCCAAAGTAAGGTGACGGATCAAGAGATTGAGCTACGTGAAGGCGTATATCTTAAAAAGCAATTGATTGAGATGCTAGCAAAGAATACCGGTCAAGATCCAAAGAAAGTAGAAAAAGATATGGATCGTGACAATTGGATGTCGGCGGCAGAAGCCAAAGATTATGGTATAATAGATGAAATAATAAAGTAGGAAAATCCTGAGTAGCGGAGGCTACCCCTGTGAATCCATTATAGCATAAGCGAGGTAAAAAGTCAAGTGGTGAAGTCTAAGGTTAATTTCATCTGTAATAGTTGTGGAGCGTCATATTCTAAGTGGTCGGGAAAATGTGAGAACTGTGGTGAGTGGAATACTCTGGTTGAGCAAGATAATGCTGGTGCAGAAGAAGCAAAGTCGGCTATCGCCAGAGGTAGGATTTCTGGCAAAAAATTAGAGACAGTTTCAATTAATGACATTGTGCCATCTGATGCGCAAGCACGCCTTTCTACGGGGTTTGATGATCTGGACGCAGTATTAGGAGGTGGGATTTTACTTGGCTCGGTCACGCTTCTGACTGGGCAACCTGGTATTGGTAAATCTACTCTCTTGATGCAAATTTGTGCGCACGTCTCTGAGGATTGTTCGGTTTTGTATGTTTCAGGTGAGGAATCGGCGGGGCAGGTGAAGCTACGTGCAGAGCGGCTTGGCGCAAAGTCAAATGGTTTACATTTTGCGAGCAGTACTTCTGGTAATGATATTGCAAAGACCATAGAAAGCGGAGATTTTAAGTTGGTGATCGTAGATTCTATTCAGACACTTTCACTTTCTGAGTTGACTTCTGCACCAGGGACAGTTTCGCAGGTCACAAACTGTGGTAACTTGATCATCAGAGCGGCGAAGAGTTCTGATACGGCGGTAGTGATCGTGGGACATGTCACAAAAGATGGCTCGTTGGCAGGACCGAAGGTATTGGAACATTTAGTGGATGTAGTGATTAACTTTGAGGGTGATCGCTATGGTGGTTTCAAGACAGTGCGCGCTATCAAAAATCGCTTCGGCTCTACTACAGAGGTGGCAATTTACGAGATGGATCAGGCGGGTCTAAGAGAAGTCCAGAATCCGTCGGCGGCACTTTTGGCTGAGCGACAGAATAATGATGGGTCTATTATCCTTTCTACACTGGAGGGAACGCGACCGATTCTAGTAGAGATTCAGGCACTAGCCACTCCGAGCAATTTCGGTTATCCTAAACGAGCGACTTCTGGCTATGATATTAATCGTTTGAATTTGCTCATCGCAGTATTGGAGCGGCGAACTAGACTCAAGCTAAGTAATAAGGATATTTTTATCAATGTGGTCGGAGGACTAAAAGTGCAAGATTCGGCGGCGGATTTGGCGGTTTGCTTATCTATCGCCTCTGCAGTGGCGAAGCGCAAATTGCCAGAGAGTTATGTAGTGTTCGGCGAAGTCGGGCTAGGTGGAGAGATCAGATCGGCCTTTCGTCCAGACCAACGAATTTCTGAGGCAAAAAAGTTAGGGTTCAAGCACGCGATTGGCCCAGCGACAATTAAAGATTCTTTTGTAATTCCGGTTAGAGATTTACGGACGACATTAATTAAGTATATGAATGAGTAGGAAATGAGGATTCTCGGCATTGATCCTGGTACGGGTATCTGTGGGTTTGGCGTTATAGAAATTAAACGCGGCAAGCCAATGATGGTGGATGCTGGGGTGATTTCTACGCCACCTCGCACACCTTTACCAGAACGTCTAGAGGATATCTATAATTCTCTGCATGAAATTATTAAATTAGACCAGCCAGATGTCGTGGCGATAGAAAAATTGTTTTTTATGCAAAATATTACAACTGGTATTTCTGTGGCGGAAGCGAGAGGAGTCTGTATTTTAGTAGCAAAACAGGAAAAGTTGCCAATTTACGAGTATAGCCCGAATGAAATCAAGAAGAGTTTAACTGGTTACGGTCATGCCGAAAAGAAGCAAATTCAGGAAATGGTGAAGATGCACCTGAATTTAGATGCAGTACCAAAGCCAGATGACGCAGCAGATGCTTTGGCGGCGGCAATCACACATTCGTTTTTTTGTAGATGATATAATTGACAAGTAAGGAGAAAAAATGATAGCACATATCAAAGGAATCATTGCAGAAAAGTTTAACACATCGGTTATCGTTGATGTTCACGGAGTCGGATACGAGGTAGCTCTGACTGCTTTAGATTATGAGGATGCGAACCTGAATGACGAAAAAAAGTTTTATACCTATCATAGAGTGGCAGAAGCGGTAGAGGAATTGTATGGGTTTTCTACATTGGCGGCCAAGCGAATTTACGAACTATTAATTTCTGTCAACGGGGTTGGTCCAAAGGCAGCGATGGCGATTCTTTCATTAGGCTCGCCGGAAGAGGTGCGTAATGCAATTGCGAATGCGGATGCTACTTATATTGCTAAGGCGGCAGGAGTAGGGAAAAAATCCGCAGAGCGTGTCATCGTGGATTTGCGCGACAAGGTAGGGTTGCCATCTAAGTACGGTGCGGCGGATATCATTGGCGCCACGAAAGTTGACCAGAATGATGAGGCGCTAGATGCATTAATGGCGCTAGGCTTCCCATTAAAAGATGCGACGGAGGCTCTCTCTGGCATAGACGAGTCATTATCAGTGGAAGAACGAATCAAGTTGGCTCTTAAGAAACACGGCGAGTAATGCTATAATGAAAGAAAGGAGATTTTATGGCAATTACAACAAAGGAATTGAAAGGCTCAAAAACTTATCAGAATTTGCAAACTGCGTTCGCTGGTGAGACCCAGGCACATGTCAAATATATGTATTATGCTTCCCGTGCAAGGAAAGATGGCTATGAGCAGATTGGGGAGATTTTTACTGAAACCGCAAACAACGAAAAAGAGCATGCGAAGATTTGGTTCAAGTATCTTCATGATGGTACGGTACCAGATACGACCGAGAATCTAAAAGACGCAATTGCAGGCGAGGAATATGAGACTACGGATATGTATAAAAAGTTCGCAGAACAGGCAAGAGCGGAAGGATTTTCTGAGATTGCTGAGAAATTTGAAGGCGTCGGAGCGATAGAAAAAGAACATGAGGATCGTTATGCTAAATTGTTGAGTAATGTACAGAATGATATTGTGTTTAAGTCTGACAAAGTGACGGTCTGGAAATGCCGAAATTGTGGGCATATTTATGTAGGAGAGGAAGCTCCAGAAGTCTGTCCAGTTTGTTCGCACCCACAAAGTTTCTTTGAAATCCGTGCCACAAATTATTAGATTCTTGTGAGTAGTTCGTAGAAAAACCGAACATAAAATAAGATCAAAATACCACGAATCTAGCAACCTGTGGAAAAGTTTTCCACAGGTTTTTTGAATATGCTATATCTGTTAAATTGCGACTTTTTGTCAAAAAATTAGCAGAAAAATCTAAAATTAAAAAAACATAAAAATTATGTCCAAAAAATCTACAAAAATTATCGCTACTGCAGGCGTAGTTGCGGGTCTTGGTGTTGCTGCTCTTCCAGCAATGACATTTGCTACTGGTACTGTAGTCAAAGGACAAGCTGAGATTCGTGCAGAAGTTAACGAAGCAATCGCTATGACTATTACTGGTAATGAGGATACTTCATGGATCGTTGATGATACGGTAGCTGAGGAAGACCAGATTACCGTTAATGGTGATAGTGTATTTACTCCAAGTGGTGCTGCACAGATTGGCGCTTATAATACGGCAAATGGTTTAGCCTATGATAGCTCAAATATTCAACTTTATTCTGCATCTAGAGTAAGTCTATTGCCAAATGCTGCAGTACACGGAACAGATGGTACTGTAACTAACAGCAACTATGATGGTACTGGTTTTAAGTCTGCTATCACAGTTTACACTAACGCTGTTGCTGGATACACACTGGCACTTGAAGATGCCGATGCTATTACGGCTCTTGAATTGAAAAATGCTGGTGGCACTTCTACTCTTGACACCATTCCTACCGGTACATCCGTTACTGCTGGTACGGCTGCTTGGGGTTACAGCCTAGAATCTAACCTTGAAACTCGTGGTTCTACTTACACCACTATCAAGGTAAACGGCTCTGCTGATACTATTGTTGCAAATGGCTCAATGTTTAACACTACTACTGGTGCAGGTGAAACGACTGATGTTTACTACGGTGTTTCTACTAAGCCAAATCAGCAAAATGGTGTGTATAAGGACGTTATCGTCTATACTGCAACTACTAAATAATTTCGGTCACACTGTGATCAGGTGCGCGTAGGCATTTAACCTTTCTATAATGTTTATTTATATGACCAAACTTAAATGATATTATATTAAGGACACGCATCTGGAAAATCCCTCAGGAAACTGGGGGATTTTCAATGTGATATAATGTTACTATGTCAGTTAAAAGGGAAAATGAAATTACTGTTCGCGTGAAGTATTCTTTGCCGGAATTGGCAGATTTCTTGATGGATCGTGGATATTCCTTTACAGATGAATTTTCTATGACGGACTATTATTATATCAGGAAAGATTTGGAGACTTCTGGTCTCTCCGTGCGAGAAGTGATCAAAAATTGCGTTTTAGTGCGTGATATTATCAATCAGTTCAAGGATCAACATGATAAGAAGCTCACCTTTAAAGAAAAAACTTTTGCGGAAAATGGCGACATTATTGCTCAGACAATCCATAATTGCGAGATTGTTAATGTTGATTCGGCCAGGGATTTCCTAGAAGTAATTGGCTACTATCAGCTAATGGAAATTAATGAGCATGATCAAGTTTATGAAAAAAATGGTTTTGGGGTTGCCATTAAAGACGTGAAAGGTAGTGACACTTTAATGGAGATTGAGTTGTCTGATGATCCACTTTACGATACGATTGAGAAACTGAAAACTGCGCTTTATCAGTCAGAGATTCCATTTTATGACGATGACTTTTTTGTAAAAAAGGCAGAAATTGCATATAACAAAATTCTGGAGGCGAAAAATGGCAATTGAACGCGTGGTTAGTAATACTATTTCTGAAGACGACAAAGAAGAAGAAATTATAGAAAAATCTCTGCGACCGAGTAATTTTGATGAATATATCGGTCAGGAGCGCATGAAGAAAAATCTCAAGATTGCGATTGATGCTGTGAAGAAACGTAAAGAGTCTCCAGATAAGGAAGTTGCTAGTTCCGCTACGCTTGACCATATATTATTATATGGACCTCCGGGATTAGGTAAAACTACGATGGCGAATGTGATTGCGCACGAGATGAGTGCAAATCTCAAAATTACCTCTGGACCAGCCATTGAGCGTGCTGGTGATCTTGCTAGTATTCTAACTAACCTGCAGGATGGTGACGTGCTATTCATTGATGAAATTCATCGTTTGCGTCGTGCAGTGGAAGAGGTTTTGTATTCCGCAATGGAAGATTTCAAACTGGATATCACGATCGGGAAGGGTCCAGCGGCACGCTCTGTGCGCCTAGATCTGCCAAATTTTACGGTGATTGGAGCAACCACGAGGACTGGTTCTTTGGCGGGTCCGCTGAGGGATCGTTTCGGAATGTTGCATCGTCTGGAGTATTATAAGGAAGATGAAATTGCCCAAATTGTCACTAGGACTGCAAACATTCTCAATTCTCATATAGAACCGGATGCAGTACAACTTTTAGCGACGCGATCACGACGTACGCCGCGCATTGCCAATCGTCTTGTCCGTAGAGTGCGCGACTATGCAGATGTGAACGGCGATGGTATCATAGACGCGAAGGTTGCACAAGAGTCACTTAATTTAATGGAAATTGATGAGTTGGGCTTGGACCCGGCGGATCGTAATATGTTACACTTGATGGAAGAAAATTATGGCGATCGTCCAGTTGGATTGAATACGATTGCTGCTTTGACTGGCGATGAGGCGACGACGATTGAAGATTACAATGAGCCGTATTTATTGCAAATTGGTTTCATTGAGCGTACTCCACGAGGACGACGTGTAACAGCGAAAGCGAGGGAACACTTGCATAAGCTTGGCATTTCCTGAGAACTGTGCTATAATAAAGAAAAGAGGAGAGTTGCCGATGAAAAAGGAACTAATCAAACTCCATCACGCACGTAGTACGAAGGATTTTCCAGAACTACGCCTAGAAGAGAACGAGTATGTTGAGCTGGCCATTCAGCGATCGCAACTCGGTCTTGTTTTTATTTGGGCAGCAGCTGGTACTGGTTATGCGGCGCTCCTCGTGGCGATAGTTTTTCTAGCAGTCGGGAATGCTGACAGTAGCACCGTCGCAGGTTTGAATGGCTTTGCAAAGTCATATTTATATTTGATTATTTTGATTTTGTTCGGAATTATTACGATTTCTGCTCTTATAGGCACGAAAGTTTATAAGGAAAATCGCCTGTATGTCACTAATAAACGCTTGATTCATCATTGCGCAAATTCTTTGTTTTCCAAATCTGTCAATGTGATTGAACTTGTCTCAATTGAAGACGTATCGTTTAAGCAGGAAAACATTGGCGATCATATTTTTAAATTAGGAACAATACGGATGTCAACGATTGGTGACGAAACAACTTACACTTTTAAATATGTTAATACGCCGAAAGAAGAATTAGACATGATTACTCATTTAGTTCACACAGAAAAAGAAAAGACTAAGCGTCGTCAACAGCAACCTGCGATTTAGTTACGATTTTTCTTGATATAATCGTCTTCTTTTTCTAGGTAAGAACGAAGGGTGTACTCTTTGCATTGACCATCGGTGCAGTTCGCGGCTTCGTAAATATATGAGCAACCGACCTCACCGAGCAAGTATCCATCTGGATCGGTGAAGAGGTTAGGATCAATTACGGTGAGATTTTCTTCAGAAATGGACTCTGGGTAGTAGCCGTTCTGAGTATAAAATCCTTCCTCCAAGGCGTAGTACATGGCGTTGATGGCTGTCTTGCGTTTCTCGTCGCGGTCCATAGCATCTACATTTGCCTTCTGAACAAAGAATAAAATTAGGGCCAAACTCGCAAAAGCGGCAACAATAACTAATTCTAGGATGGTAAATCCAGATTTTTGACTGCGATATTTCATAAGCTCATTATAACAGAAGCGCTCTGATTTGTCTATTTTGTCGCCTCGTGCTATAATTAACTGAGTGGTACCGTAGCTCAGATGGTTAGAGCGTGGGACTCATAAGCCCAAGGTCACTGGTTCGATCCCAGTCGGTACTACCATTTTTTTGTGGAAAACTCAAAACGATAACTCCCCAGACACTTTCTGCCCAGTCGGCTGGCAACTCCCGTATTCTGGTACAGCAGGACCATACTATCAAGCCTCCAAGTCCTTCTATTATTTGACCACCTCTTATTCAATTTCTAATGATTCACAAGGTTCTACTAAAATTCGGTCTTATCC
>JAZUOY010000013.1:0-98359 GCA_045604885.1 Candidatus Nanosyncoccus sp. | reverse complement strand
AAGTTTCGCTCCATGAAACCAGAGTTCTCTGGTTTAACACCAGAGGAAGCATTTAAGAAGATGGGTAAGCCAGAACTGATAGAAAAATATCGTAAAAATGGAGATTTTTTGCCAGATGATCCGAGGATCACGCATGTTGGGGCAATGTTGCGTGCTACGTCGCTAGATGAGTTGCCTCAGCTGTTCAATGTGGTAAAAGGCGATATTTCATTGGTGGGTCCGCGTGCATTAGTACCTGGAGAACTGAAGAATTACGGTGATCGCTCATTATTATTGTCAGTTAAATCTGGGCTTACTGGCTTGGCACAAGTTTCTGGGCGGCGCGATATCTCATTTGAAGAGAGAAGGTCGCTTGATTTGTACTACATTCAAAATTGGTCGCTTTGGCTTGATATTAGTATTTTGTTGAGAACTGTCGGTGCAGTTTTTTCTGGTAAGGGTGCTAAGTAATGCGAGTTGCTTTAGTTTGTGATTGGCTCACAACGGTTGGAGGGGCGGAATCAGTTCTTCTGACATTGCACGAAATGTTCCCAGATGCACCAATCTATACTTCTCAATATAGTAAAAAGGGAATTGATTGGTTTAACGATGCTGATGTCAGAACTGGATGGTTGCAGTTTTTTCCGACTGGTATGAGGAGATTACTTGGACCATTGAGACAACATTATTTTTCTCATCTTGACTTGACAGATTATGATCTTGTAATTTCTGTGACGGGAGCAGAGGCAAAGTCTGTTAGAGCAAGGACCCACATTTGTTATTGTCATGTGCCGACACAATATTATTGGGCAATGTACGATGGTTATTTGCGCAACCCAGGATTTGGTATTTTTAATCCATTGGCTAGATTAGGTTTGAAGCTCTTCGTGGGTCCGCTTAGAAAAAAAGATTACGCAGCGGCACAACGACCAGACTGTTTCGTGACGATATCTTCCTATGCTAGGGAACAGATCAAGAAATACTATAAGAGGGAAGCAGAAGTAATTTACCCACCCGTAGATGTGGAAAAGTTTTCCACAATGGCAGGAGAGTTTTCCACAAGAAAAAAAATAAAAAACAAGAAAAGTCAAGCGAAAAAAACGATAAATTATATCACAACTTCAAGACAAGTCAACTGGAAAAGATTAGATATTTGTGTTAAAGCATGTGTAAAAACAGGCGATCGATTAATTTTAGTTGGAGATGGTCCAGAACATAAAAATTTGGTAAAAATTGCTAAAGGCAGTTCCAACATTGAGTTTTTGCCAACTATGTCGCAAAACGAATTAAGAAAATATTTACAACGAGCGGATGCTTTTCTTTTTCCAAGTCTTGAACCTTTTGGGCTTGCTCCAATTGAAGCAATGGCTACTGGAATTCCAGTAATTGCTTTTGGTGAAGGTGGTGCTTGTGACTATATTCAACCTGGAATTAACGGCGAGTTATTCAAAAGACAAACAGTTAATTCTCTTGTGTCCACAATGGAGAAATTTAAGCCAACGGATTATGATCCTACTGTTGTAAAAAATACAACAATTTGCTTTGGCAAGAAAAGGTTTATTCAAAAAATGGAAACAAAAATTCAGAAAGAGACGGGGTATGACAAAGAGGAATAAAATCAGTGATTTCCTGTTAATGCTAATGCCGGTAGTGCTGTTTTTTTCTTATTATCCGATCATCACAATTGGCGCAAATGAGACTATGAACTTGGAGCTTTCTCTCCCAGAGATTTGGTTGATACTTTACACGCTGTGCTCGCTTCCCCAGATTAAAAAATTATGGCATTTCTTCTCTTTTAGAGGCTTTTGTCTCGCTGGTGCTGTGCCGCTATATTTTACGATCTCTCTCATCTGGTCAGCTAATCGTCTGCGCACATTTTTGACGGTAGGTCTTCTCTGGTTGTTAGCTTTTGCGATTTTGAATATCATTTATAGGTTAAAGAACGATCCCCAAGCAAAAATGAGAACTATTTTGATGAGAGTCTTGTTGGGTTCGGCAGTTGCTGTTTCCCTCTTTTGTTTTTTGCAGGGCTTTTTAGATGTTTTAGGAGTGTCGCGTGATTATACTCTGCTATGTCATGGATGCGTTGCGACGACATTTGGTTTTCCCCATCCAAACGGATTTGCTATAGAACCGCAATTTATGGGTAATTTACTTATTGCTCCAGTCCTGCTCTGCTTTTATCTACTTAATTCGTCTACAAAGCAGTTAAAGATTTGGAATCAAAAAATCATTATAGTGATAACGGTTTTTTTGAGTGTGACTTTATTCTTTACATTTTCAAGAGGCGCTGTCTATGCAGTAGGAGTAGGATTTATTTTACAAAATATATTATTATATTTGTCAAATGATAAATCTACGAAGTTGAAGAAGATTGGGGAGTCGCTATTGTTATTTGGATTTTCATTTTTAATTTCACTCTGTCTACAGGGGGTCTTCTCTGCCGTCGGACCAACGAACGATACTTTCTCTAGTGGAGTTGCGAAAGCTATCCATCATCTCTCGCTTGGAGTAATTGACCTGCGCTCGTCAGATATAGAATCACATTTTAATAATGAGACAGAAAGTAGCATTGTTTCAGAGAAAGAATATGAAGAACCAGAGCTACAACAGGCTTCTTTCTCCGGATATGTAAAAGAGTCAACTGAGCGCAGGTTGGAGTTAAATGATTATGCTCTGGCGACATGGGGCAGTAGTTCACAATACGTCCTCGTAGGAACGGGCATTGGTGCTGCGGGAGTCGCCATGAATCGTTATTTTTCAGCGGAGATTGGCGCCAAAGAGATAGTCCAAAACGAATATGTCAGCCTTTTGTTGGAGGGAGGGATAATTGGTGTAGCTATCATTGCGATCGTATTTGTTGTAGTAGTGAAAGAAATTTTAAGAAAACGAAAGCTAGCGGATGATGCACTATTTTGGAGCGTAATCCTTAGTTTTATGATTTCTTTACTTTTCTTTTCTGGTCTGCCGAATGCTCTGCAGATTTATTTGCTACCGGCTTTGTTATTTGGCCGAAGATAAATTTATCATAAAAGAAAAAGTTAGCAGTCATTGTTACGATATTCATCAGGATAAAAATCAGGGTACTTTGGACAAATTCATAACTAAATGAGAGACCGACTGAACCAGAGATAGAGAAAGCAAAATCATAAAACCAGGTCATTAGACCAAAGAACCACGACAAGAAAGAACGCATTAACAACAAAATTACTAAGTTCCAAATAAAGAATTTAATGATGCCATACTTTCCAGGATCGCGTCCTTTCCAAGTGATATGGCTGTGTAAAAAGAAAGCGGCGATGGTGGCAAAAAATAATGAGATAAGTTGAGCGACGGTAATTAAACTTGTATTGTTGTTAAATAAAATAGCCAAACAAAATTCATAGACGAGATAATCAATGATTGCTGCTGTGAAGCCTACGCCAATAAATTTAAGAACTTTATTCATGAAAAACCTCCCTAAACCACCGATCTGCTGGACCAGCGGTCATTAATAAAATCAAATAATTATCATTACGATATTCTTTGAGCTTTTTCTCTAGACTTGGTCCAATTTCTGCTGCCTCGGCAACATCTTTGTTAGATAGCGTGGCAATAAAATCGTTGGGTGTTAAAATTTTTAGATTATGGTCTTCGCGCGTAAGGAATGTAGGTAACCAAAAAATATGAGAAGCATCATTTAACGCGTCTTTGTAACCAGTAAGAACTTCGTGCTGACGCGTGTTTTGATGAGGTTCATATACAACGACAACTCCCTTCAGTTGTTGCTTCTCTGCTTCTTCCTTTGCAATGTTAATAGTAGCGGCAATTTCTTCTGGGTGATGAGCGTAATCAGAATAAACATGATCTGAAATTCTTTCATATCTGCGACCAATACCAGGAAAACGGTCCAGAGTTTTTATAATTGTTGTCTCATCTACGGATATGTCTGCTTCTTCTAGCATCTTCTTGATAGCTTGAAAGGCAAGGCTTGCATCGTAGCGTCTTACGGCACCAGCAAGTTGAAAACGTTCAGAGTAATCGTAAGTTTCTGAGTTAGAAATAACTGCACTTCCTTCCAAATTACTGCCACGAATTACCTGATCACTTTGACTTTCAAATTTTGAAAATGCTCTCAGATAATCTAACTTCGTTTTATAAATATCTGGATGATCGTAAGAGATAGTTGTTATAATAGATAACCATGGATAAAAATGGAGGAAATTACGATCGTATTCATCGGCTTCATAAATCAAAAAATCAGATCGCGGATCGTAGTGACCAGCTTCAGCAAATGGTAAAGTGGTACCGACGAGGTAAGAAACCGGCAGACCAAGCTCTAAGGCAGTCCAGACTATCATGGCGGTCGTAGTAGTCTTGCCGTGCGTGCCAGCGATAGCTACCATTTTGAGATCTTGTTTCTCTACTAAATATGCAATTAATTCATCACGTTTTGAAATTTGGAGATTTAATTTCCTTGCTAGTACGAGTTCAGGATGATTCTCTGGTAAAGCAGAAGTGTAAACGAACCAATCAACCTGCCTAGCATCGTATTGTTTCTGCAAAAAAGTCCCGTCTTGTTCGCCGATGGAGAAAGTTATATTCTTTGCAACAAGTTCGCGTGATATTGCTCCTTCTGATAAATCTGATCCACATACGCCCAAACCGGCATCTTTTGCCATGAGGGCCAGGGGCCCAAGTCCAGTTCCAGAAATCCCAGAAATATAAATATTCATGTTATAATTATATCAGTTTATGGGTGGTACGAGAAAAAATCATATAAAAAGACAACTTAGGAAGCTAAGACAGGTGAAAACTTGGCAATTGGCTTTAATTTTGGTGCCACTTTTATTCGTTGAAGCAACATTGCTGAGGTTTGATCATATTGAGATGACTAACCTCAAAAAAGCGGTTCTAGCTGCTGATGAAGCAGAAAATGATGAGGAAATCGCAAACGCTTTACAGAAATTGAAAGATTTTGTTTTTTCTCACACAGTAATCAATGTGATAGAACGAAATGGGGTGCAGAATGTGTTTTTTGGTACGGGACCAATTTATTTGGAACATCAATATCAGAGAAAAGCTTCAGAAGCTCTGGCCGAGGCTGAAGCACATGCTGGCACCGATGAAAACCCAAATGGCAATGTTTTTGCCGCAGCAATGGCAGTTTGCAAGCCACTTGCAATTGCAAATGGTTGGGCGTGGAATAGCCAGGGATATCTGGATTGTATGACTGGTGAAATCGCGAAATATCCAACGACTGAAACACTGCAGGATACTTATGCAGCCACCTTGCCATCAACGGCGCTTTTCCGTTACGACTTCGCTTCTCCAGTTTGGACTTTTACATTGTCTGGACTAGTGATGATTCTCTGTATTATAGTGATAGCTATTATTATTGTAAGATTTCTGATCTGGTGTGTTCTCCGTTTAGCATTAGTTTTTTTGAAAAACTGATAAAAAGCTCTTGACATCTGATAAAAGGGGTCATAAGATAAGAGTATATCAATTAAGGAGGAATTATGGCCTATCAACATACCAACAGTAAAGGAATTACCTACTACCTACGCAAGTCAGAGGTTACTCTCCGTGGCGGTAAAAAGCAGACAATTTATTTCTTTACTAAAACTGAAGATGGCGGTAAAGGCACACCTGTTGATCTTCCTGAAGATCGTGTCGTTAACGAAAATCCACGTAATGGTTTCTTGACTCTTTCCAAGAAGAAATAGTCTATTTATTATATAGAACAACACCACTTTTACGGTGGTGTTTTTTGTTATGCTTTTATCAAACTATATGCTATAATAAATAAAGGAGGTTTTATGTGCACGGGTGTACGTTTTAGTGATAATAAAGGGAATATGTATTTTGGTAGGAATTTGGATTGGTCCGTAGGTTATGGACAGAAAATTGTTGTAACTCCAAAAGGTTACAAATATCACTCAGCTTTCTTGGGTGATACTCAGCCAAAATATCCAGTAATTGGTATGGGCATCGTACAAGAGAATACGCCGTTATACTTTGATTGTGCGAATAATGCTGGTCTTGCAATTGCTGGTTTGAATTTTCCTGGCTATGCCCAATACGAAGCGAGTGCTGTAGAAGGTAAAACAAACATTGCCGCCTATGAGTTTCCGCTTTGGGTGGTGGCAAACTTTACAACTGTTGATGAAGTTGAAAAGGAGTTAGCTAATGTTGCAATCATTGCTAAGCCAACTAATGATAAGTATCCAGTTTCCTTACTACACTGGATTATTGGCGATAAAGATCGTAGCATTGTGGTGGAATACACCGATAAAGGAATGCAAATTTTCCACAATGATGTAGATGTATTGACTAACCAACCTGGATATGGCTGGCATAAAGAAAATTTGAGAAATTATATGAATCTCGCTAGCCCACAACCAGAAAAAATTGTTTGGGGTAAAGCGGAAATGAAGGCATTTGGCTCCGGCTCGTTGATGCGTGGTTTGCCAGGTGATTATTATTCCCCATCACGCTTCGTACGTGTTGCTTATCTCAATACCCATTATCCAGTCAAATCTACTGAGGAAGAAAATGTTTCTCGCCTTTTCCACACTCTGACTGGAGTTGCAATGATTGATGGTGCTGCTGCAATGGCAAGTGGTGACTTTGAGAAGACTGTTTACACTGGTGGTTTTTCTACTGCAACGAATACATATTACTGGAATACTTACGAAGATCCAGCAATCAAGAAAGCTGCATTCTCTGATTACGATATAGAGGGTGCAGAACTGATTCAGGGTTAACATGATAAACCTTTTCGGGATAGAACTTAGCATCAAGAAGCTAGTAGGTTCAGCGCTCTATCTCCTCGTTGTCTTTGTGATTTACTTTATTCTCCGTCGGATTCTAAAAGTGAGTTTTGCTCATGCTGGCGGAAGAAAGGCAACGAGCGCTCAGAAGCAGCGCATTAAGACCATATCGCAGATGCTTTCAAGTGTACTGAAATATTTGCTATTGGTTATTATTCTTCTCGTAATTCTCGCAGATTTTGGAGTCAATGTTACTTCTCTTCTTGCTGGTCTTGGCATCTTGACGGCCATCGTCGGCCTCGCTTTCCAAGATATGATTAAAGATTTTATTGCTGGTATCGCTATTATAGCTGAAGATCAGTTCAGTGTTGGCGATACGGTCATTCTTCAGGCAGATGGTTTTAAGGGTACAGTAACTTCTATTGGTCTGAAAACTACCGAGGTAACTAATGACAAAGGGGAAGTTAAAATCCTTGCCAACCACAATATTGACGGTCTTATCAACTGCACTAGGAATAAATAGTAAACACAACAATAAAACCTCAACACTTGTCATGTTGGGGTTTTTATACGCTCTGGTGGGGGCGGTTGGAATTGAACCAACGACCAAGCGGTTATGAGCCGCCTGCTCTAACCCCTGAGCTACGCCCCCAGAAGTCTGGACTAATTCTACCATAAAATGGTATAATAAAAAAGCATAAATGGAAAGAACCAAGACGAGCCTTAGGCGTTTGCGCCTGCGCATCAAACACTGGTTTTCTCGGGACCGGGTCGGTTTTTTGGTGGCAGCTGGGGCTTGTTTGCTTTGGACTTGGGGTGCAATTTCTGCTATGTCAAGGAACTGGGAATTAGAACAGCGCTTAAGTAGCAGAAAGAGGGAGCTGACTCTTTTACAACTAGAGATTGATACTATAGAATTAGAAAATCAGTATTATGCTTCTGAAGAATATCAGGAACTTGCTGCAAGGGATAAACAAAATAAAATTTCTGAGGGGGAAACGGTGGTTTATTTGCCGGAAAACTCAGATTATGCAAAGCACAAGAACACAATCACTGAACCAATAATTGCAGAAGAACCAGAGGAGCCAAGTAATTTAGAGCAATGGTTATCATTCATTTTTAGTAGTTAGATAGTAGAAAAAACATAAGAGTGATAAAATATAAATATAATCAATAAGGATAATATGAAAAAGATTCACCGAACGGTAAAGCAACAAAAAACTAGTAGAACAAAGAGAAGCAGAAAAGATTGTGCACCGTCATCCATACATAAAGCACCAATCATAATCATGCTTGTTACGGCTTTCATGGGGCTAGTAGTGATTATTTCTTTTGCAATTATTAGTTTTAATATTCTAAAAATGAATGAGATCAGTAACGACGATGAAAATGTCCAAGAACTAATGGCAAGATATTTTTATGGTGACTATGGTTGTTTTGATACAAATGATTCTCTACTCGGTAATGAAAAGATAGTTCCAAGCAAATTAAGCCAAGAACAAAAAGAAAAGATCGTTATTGGTTATCTTGCCGAAAGTGGTTACTCTGATATTTCCTATAATCAAATTAATTCTACGTATAGATTGTTTTTCGGTCATGATCAGAATCTAGAACAGAAAATGGAATATTCATCACCAGATGGTAAATATATCAATTATCGGGACGGAGATGGAGAGATGCAGAATGCAGACTTGTATTATCTTGAGAAAGATTGTTCTACGCCGCCAGAATTGGTAACTTGTGTAGTACTTGATAAGGCTTATCAAACAGAATCTGGTGAACACATGAAACTTGTTTTGAGAGTCTTTACAGTTGATACTGTAACCAACAAAATTTATTCTGGGGTTGGTAATGCTTCAGAAAGCATAGCCGAATACGGTCAATATGGTGATTTTGATGCAGGTAGTGCCGATCTTGCTAGATGGGAAGCCTTGTTCAAATATGATAATTTGGAAGAGTTCTATCGCTTAGTAGAGACGAAAAAACAATAAAAAGTTGCCATATTTATTTCGCTTGTGCTAAAATGATATTATGGATAAAGAAGGTCAAGATCCAAGTTCTGCTGTTGTTTTTAATTCAGCGAACATTGGTGATAAAGCGACACCTGAATATTTCTCCAATATAGAAGGTGGGAAAAAAGATAAGACGAAGGTCCGCAAAAGGATGACTCGTCAAACGCGGAAAACACTACTCATTATCTTAGGAGTGGTCATAGCGTTACTGTTTGTTATTGTGATGATTTTTGTGATTATGAATATTGCTAATAGTCACAAGTATGGTGAGCGTACGGAACAAGAGTTGCCGACGACATCTGACGATATAGAGCAACGGACTTATGATGTAGTTTATCGTGATGAGAATGGTGGGTATAGAGAAGCTCTAATTTATCTAAATAATCTAATTATGGATATGGTGGACTCTGGCAGTAATGCGAATTTGATTTTTGCAGCACGAGCATTTCGGGCAAAATTAGCCTATGAGGCTGGTGGTGGTAGCCAGCTCGGTATCCAAGAAGCATTAAAGCTAGAAGAGAGTGCAGAAACGGAACGCCAAAAGTATATTATATACTCCACTTTGGCAAATCTCTATTATCGTGAGGGGAATCTGCCAATGTTTAATTACTATAGTTCAATGACAGATGATCTGGATGTAGAAGAAAATAAGATAGAAACCTATGGCACAACCCAGGCAGACGATGAAGATCCAGAGTATCTAGATGAGGAGAACGAAGATGAAGAAAACTAGATTCCTCATTTTATTATTTACAATTACAATTAGCGCCGCTGTTTTTTCGCTAATTAGCCACGATACTTTTGCAGCTACAAACTGTGGATCAAACGCAGGCGGTCACGATCAGTCATGTGGTGGAGATGGTAGCTCGAAGACACGTACTTGTCATAATAATAGTTGTAATAGTGTGGTATATAGTAAAGCAACTGGTTGGGAAAAAGTTACTGTACCAGCAAGTGGACAGGTCTATGCTCCATCACTTAAATATGGCGGCATTGATTATGCTGGTGGCAACATTCCGACTGGTAATGCTGCGGTAGGAGCTAATTATTATTTGCACGCAGTTTATGCAGCGGCAGATGGTTATGTAACGCTTGATGGAAATAGGACTTATGTTACGAAGGGTCAGTTCCTCACTTATATTCCAGTCGGTGGCTTCCCAAAGGCTGACGGTAGTTATGATAAAGCTTTCGCGGCAGCATTTCTTGGTGGACATAGTAATGGACAGTACGGTGCTTTATCAGACGCTCAAGTCCGCTCTATTTACAATGCTATGGTGGCGGCGGGAAAGATTAGTGGGGATACTCAATTTATGGCGGAATGGCTGGGTTTCGGTGGTTTGGATAATCCAATGGCATTATCACAGGTAGAGTTGGCGGACTTATTGCAAATGTTATGTGATGCAGGATTTTGCGATACGACTGATAAGCCTCCAGTACCAGTTCCGTCTTGCCATGAGGGTTCACATGCTGGTTGGACAGAGGGTCATGCTTATGTTCAGAACATGACGAAGGGCGAAGGTTTGCAAGAGGGTGCGACGACTTGGGCGCGTCCAGGTGACACAGTACGCTTTGCAATTGACTATTGTTGGGGGGTTGGTGCAGTAGGTGGGAGTCTGGGTAACCCATCTTCTCCATGGGCAATCTATCCAGGTGGACATGCCGTCACGAAATTTGGTGTCGTCAATGAAGTCTGGTTCGCTATTTCTGCAGAACGCAACGCAAATTATCTCTTTGGCGAAAACGAAAAAGCTATTTCGGGTGGAAGTAACAACAAGAAGAACTTACTAACCAACCCACATCAATCGTTAATTGGTAATACTGGTGTAGATTTTTCTAATAACGACGTGGATGCAACTTCTGATTACGCTTTCGTGACAATGTCACCAAGTATGAAAGGTGCCGACCAAAGTAAATACAATTGTCAAATTTTTGATTTCTCGCCGTACTGGGTAGATTTTGGCTATCAGGTGCCTGGTGTCGCGACGGGTAGTTGTTCTGCGATCGCTAATAATGGTGGTAATATGTCGGATGTAGGACACTCTATTTCGCAGACGATTCGCTATAATTATGCAACAGCCTGGCAGATGTGGAAGCATATAGAGGATGGCGTTTGTGTAACCGGTGTCTGCACGCACGATCCACCAGGAGCAGTGCCGTACATTGTTAGCCACAGGATTCATGCAGATAACGACTTGAACCAGCTAAACGAAGCTAACACTAATGTCTATACCAATGAGTTCCCAGATTTGGCAACGGCACGCGGGACTAACGGACTCTGGGGATTAGTTTGGAAGCATCGTGGCGATACAGCCATGCACATGAGAGATTGCGACTCTTCTGGTTGTGGCTGCGGTGGTTGGCATCGCTGGGTCATTAATGGCTGTTCCTACTGTACTAACCGTGATGAAGACGGAAGCTGTACGAATGAGGAATATTACGATTGTTACGTAGGTTGTTCTGGTGGTGATGGCTGTGTGTGTTCTGGGACGAATGGTAAATACTTCAACTATCCAACGAAGAATTATTCCACCGCAATGCAAGATCTTGGTGAACGATCATCTACCGCGACAGTCAACGTACCATATAGTTATCGTACTAATACGGAAAGTTATATCCAGGCAAATGATTATATCTATATCGGTGAAGATGTCTCCTCTAACTTTACAGTGGATATTATTCCACGTGTGGTAACTGAGGTACGTTCTGATGAAGCCTATGCTACACTTGTAGATGGTTATATCTCTGCGGTAGAGTTTATGGTATCAGCCGACGATCCGTTCAATGAAGGCGGTTTGCAAGGCTCTAATAATGCTGGTAGTACCGATCCGTGTGCTTGGTATCAGGGAGTGTTTGGTAGGAACTTTATTAGCGATGGTTGTAAGGAGGTATGGCATGTAGATGGTCCGCTTAATCCAGAAGGTAGATATATGGGCATTACCTATAATGAATCAAAGACGCGTGTAGTGCCAGATCTAGAAAGATACCCAGTAGGTTCTAAGTATTGTGTCGCTGTTGGTATTTCTACTTCTGACTCACATGAAGATCCAGAAAACCCTACCGTGAGCGGTATGAGCCACATTTCTGGTTGGAGGATCTCTGGTATATCATGTAGAACGATTGTCAAGAAGCCGAACTTCCAGGTCTGGAATGGTGGTTTGTATACGAATGGTTCTATTACTACTAGTATCTCAGAGAAAAACTATGCGGCAGAGCTTGGCGATAGTTATGAGCCAACTAGGATTTTCGGGTCATGGGAAGAATACTATGTTGTAGCAGCAGATGATGTAGTAGGTTTTGCATCTGGTGCTGCATTAGGTTACCGCGGATTTAACCAAACGACTCTAGGTTTGCCGGGCGGAGCAGTGGTTAGCTCCAATTATTGTGATCGGTCTAAGATGACAATATCCAACAGTACTTGTTCTAATAACTATGCTGGTTGGTCTGGAGTCTATACCTCCATGGAAGTGACGAAAGAGAGAATTTACTCGCGTTACACAGACAGCGGCAAAGGCAATGGTGTACATACTCTGGATAATGGTGCAACTTATGTCAGGTATTCTGGTGATACTAAGATTAGCGATCTCACCAATCTCAGTGGAGCTCATTCTACTCCAAGTAACACGGAAATCTCTGCAAATTATATCGTTCAGAGAAAAAGCACAATTAATGCTGATAGTGAGCAGACTACATCCAATTATGCCAGCAACGCTCTCGTTATCCACATAACTGGCAATTTGGAAATTGATCGTAATATTTGTACTGGTAACGGTGATTGTAGCGTTGGTAATAATGGTAGTCGTTTGATTCTGGGTAATAGGAATAACGATTATTATACGAATATCTATAGCTTACCGCAGATTATAGTGATCGTAGAGGGAGATGTGACAATTACGCAAAATGTTAACCAGATTGATGCGTGGCTAGTTGTCGGTAGTCGCAATGGTAGTGGTGGTGGAAACATTGATACTTGTAAAGAATTCTTGCGTGGTACATCGGGTACAGAAGTTTGTGGCAACCCAATCATCTTCAATGGTCCAATCATTGCTGATAGCATCTCACTCAATAGAACCGCAGGAGCAGATCCTGGCTATCGTGATGGCAGCGGTCAGCGCACTGGGCGTACAGAATCTCCAGCCAACCAAGCTCTTGTGCAGAATCTTGCTAATGATGGATCGGTATCGCCAGGCGAAATCTTTAACATGCGACCAGATTCTCTATATTGGGCATTCTCTCAAGCGCAGCGTTTTTCTCAAGCTAACGTCACATATATTAGGGAATTGGCGCCGAGATATTAAGGGGTTGGTAAATGTCTACTATTAGTAAGAACTACCAAAGGAAAAAAGGCTTCACGATGATTGAGGTAACTCTTTTTCTGACTATTACAGTTGTACTAATAGTAGGCTTTATGGCGACGATCGCTGGCCGAATCGGCGTACAGCGTTATCATGATGCGACTGAAAGTTTTGCAAACTTTATGCGCTCGGTTTACTCGGAAGCCATCAATGTGCAGAATGTCCGTTCTGGTCAAATAGCTTCACAAAATGCCTACTGTACTCTAACTGGACAGATGGCGCTTTATCATGATCCAACGATGGCGAATGTAAATCCAAATGAAAGTTACCCGGGTCGTTCCGGCTGTGCCATTTATGGTAAGATGATTTCTTTTGGTGAAGATCCACATAAGATTTATGTCTATGATGTAATTGGCGAAGTGGTGGATTTCAACAGTGATATTCTGCATGGTACGAGTACCGTGGCGGGTGAATTAGCTGGAGTGTATGCTGACGTATTTTCTTTTGATGCAGATTCTTCAGACTCTGGATACTATTCATTACACGCAGCTTCAGCATTTTACTCCTATACTCCAGAATGGGAAACTTGGATAGAAGATGAAGATGGTAACCTTTTCCACGGTGCGGTATTGATAGTGCGTACACCTTCGTCTGGCGCCATCAGGACTTTAGCACTCAAAAAGACTTTGCCAATTCAAGAGTTGATCAACGATCCGGCTTTGCATAATTTGGCTGTTGGCTCGGTGAATGGTGTTGCCACTCAAATTGGAAATAAAGACGCTTTTATCGTAGAATATTTGCAGGCAGCAAATGACGGCGAGACTGACCCAGAAAAAGCATTTTTAGCTGAACAATTGGATTTTTGTATTGCGACAGCGAATCTGTTTGCTGGCGTTTCTCAACGTAATGATGTGCGTTTGTTGGCTGATGGACATGATTCATCCGCCGTAGAATATGTAGAAACTGATCAGGAAGGGGAAAACAAATGCAAATAAGAAGAGGCGATACACTTATTGAAGTAACATTTGCAATTGCCGTTTTTGCGATGGTAGCAATTATTTCTATTAATCTTATGAATGCTGGATTTAATACGGCACAAGAATCACTGGAGGTGACGATGACTAGAAATGAAATGGACGCACAGGCAGAAGCAATTCGTTTTATTCATAATGCTTTTACATTGGAGCGGGAATTAGTCGTAGAAAATCAACAATATCGTGAATTATGGTACAAATTGAGTCGTGATAGTGATTCTGGCATTACGGCTTTATCCGGAATGGCAAATAGCCCGAGCGTTTTACCGGAGCTCGCAGTTAATTCATGCAGGGAAATTTATGACGGTGGTCCTAAGAGTATCTTCAACACCAATCTGACTGCTTTTATTATGAACACCCGAATGGTAGATCCAGAAGACCAAACTTTCCCAGGTGGGACTGGCCAGCTTGATGAAATTGTCGTTTCTACTAATGTCGCTGATGCTCAGTCGATTTTCGTGGAGACTACTCTAAATCCACGGGTATTGTTTAGTGATGTCTCTTCAATTCACGGTTCAGGAGTCAGTGCAAATAACACGGACGAGGTGCTTTCAGAAGATGAAGGCGCAGAGTTTCGCTTTGTGTCACGAGCGGAAGGAATTTGGATTATTGCAGTGAGAGATTATTCTGATAGCAGCAATAGTTCCACGCATATTAATCCGACACCGGAGTTCTTTGATTTTCATATTAGATCTTGTTGGTATGGACCAGGGCAAGATCACCCAAGCACCATTGGTACGATAATCAGATTATATAATCCGGAGTTAGTGGAGAATATATGATGAAAAAAGGTTTTACACTCATAGAACTGACTTTGTCGTTGTCTTTCGTTTCGGTCTTGCTTTTGATGGTGACTTTTCTAATTATCCAAATGATTGCAATTTATGAGAAAACTATGACCGTTAAAGCTGTTAATGCCGTCGGCCGAGAGATTATCGATGATATGTCCAGACATATTAGTGCTTCCGTCATGGCTAATACTCAGTATTACTGTAGTGGTACTGGCGAGGCTGGTTCCCCAGTTTGGCTAGAGTGTGCAAACGACAATGCGTTTAAATATCTTTATCATCAGTATTATGCTGGGGCTGGATCCTTTAAAGTTAATGGAAAGGATACGACGGAGAGTTTGCCAACGAGTGGAGCGTTCTGTACTGGAACTTATACTTATATTTGGAATACTGGTTACGTCCTTAATCCAAACAATAATGGCTCTGCCGATTATCGTGCCAGCATTACTTACCCTGACAATGGTTCATCTACTACACGTAATGATTTTCGCTTGGTAAGGGTTTTTGATATGGGTGGAACAGTTTGCCGCAACAATGTAGAGTCTAGCCTCTATCGTTACAAAGATAACCCGCGCAATATATCATATAATTTATCCTCTTCGCCGCACGAGTTAGTTGATAGCTCAGAGTCAGAATTGGCGATTTATGATATGAGATTATTCCATCCCGGCAGACACAGTTATTCTGGGCAAGCATATTATTCGGGCACCTTCATTCTCGCAACTTTGCAAGGTGATGTAGATATTAAAGCAAACGGTGATTTTTGTAAAGCTCCACCAAGTGATTTCGTTACAGAGTTTACCTATTGTGCAATAAATAAATTTAATTTCGCTTCGCAGGCGACAGGAGAGGATATAGATGACTAATATAATTAACCAAAAACAAAAAACTAGAAAAGGTGGCGTTTCGCTATACATAGTTGTCTTTATGGCACTAATGTTTGGTGTAATTACACTGGGTTTTATTCGTATTGTATTGAATGATGCAAAAGAAACTAGTAATACAGATTTGTATAATTCCGCTTATGATTCCGCGCTAGCTGGTGTAGAAGATGCCAAGATCGCTCTCATTAAATACCACGACTGCGTTTCTCAGGGCGCTGTAGCTAACAGTGCTGCCGCAGAAGGAACCTGTCCGTACATTGTTGCCGCGATGGAAGACGGTATCAATAACCAATCCTGCGATGTAGTAAGGGATGTGCTTGGCCGTGATCAAGATAATCAAGATGCGGTTATTATTCAAGAGACTCAGAGTTCTAATCAAGGTAACGCAGATGATCTAGAACAAGCCTATACTTGTGTAAAGATTACAGAACGCACGGCAGATTATTTGACTACTCTCAGTGCTTCTGATAGTACTAGAATTGTACCGTTACATTCATCCGATTTGCAGGATATTGACGCGATTGAATTTAGCTGGTATTCCTCACAAAACGGGACAGATTACAACTTCATGAATGGCAACATGCAAAGCAACAATACGGAAAAGGCCTATACCCCTCCAGTAGTGGCCTTTGAATTATTCCAGACGGATACTGCTAATAATGGTGAAAAATGTCCACTTACTTATGGATTAAAAACCAATGTCGTGAATTTGTCGCCATGCTTTTCAGTGGCGGAGTTAAGCGTGATGGGGCAGGAAAGTAATGCCTTCGGTACAGATCACGCCATGTTAGTATTTTATCCGAGAAGTAATTCTTCTTCTAACAGAACGGTCGTGGATGCAAATTCCGTGTTGGATCACTCAGACAAATCCGATAACGATACGATTGATGCTAATTGTAATAATAGTGGTAATTTTGCATGTACTGCCGTTATTAAGTTTCCATCCACTTTCCGTCATACGACCAGGGCAACTGCGACAAGCTTTGTAAAAGTAACATTACCATATAATCGCCCAGCGACGGATATTTCCTTAACTTTCTGTAAGACTTTGGATGGTAACAACAATTGTACCGCAACGACTGAGCTTAGTGGCGTGCAGGCAGCAGTAGATTCAACCGGTCGGGCAAACGATTTGTATCGTAGAGTAGAGACCCGAATTGAGTTAGTAGACCTCTATTACCCATATCCAGAATATGCAGTGCATTTGGAAGGGAACGGAGATCTAAACAAAAACTTTTGGGTAACAAGGAATTGTAAAACTGGTGATAATGGTTCTATCCACGGCTGTGCTAACAGTGGTGATGTAGAATACAGCAATTAGGGATGAGCGAAATCCGTCTTGACAAAAAACGATTTTTTTGATACAATAAAGCCACATCGCGCAAACGGGATGTTTGTATTCTGTTGTGCGGCGTAATTTATGGTAACAGTTATCGCGGGGTAGAGCAGCCTGGTAGCTCCTCACTTCGTGACCGCTCATGAGCCAAACGAGCTTGTGAGCACAACAATCATCGCGGGGTAGAGCAGCCTGGTAGCTCGTTTGGCTCATAACCAAAAGGTCGCTAGTTCAAATCTAGCCCCCGCCACCAAGTTTTTAGAAGAATCTAGAAGCTAGAAATGAGGCCACTATTCCCCCCAATAGTGACCTCTTTTTTTGGAAAAGCTAATTTTTCTTGGCTAATAATTTTCTAGCGGCAACTTTGACAATATTACCCCAGTCATCTTCCTTGTGTGGAGTGCTTGCGATTTGGATAAGTGGTAGATTATGTCTGATAGAAAGTGCAATTTCCTGGAGAACTGTCGGGGCAGTTGGTCCAATCATTGCTGCGCCGAGGATTTTACCCTGGTGATCTATCATGATTTTGATAAAGCCAATTTTCTCGTGGTGGACAATAGATGCACTCACAGCAGAAAGTGGCACTAAGATCTTGCGATATTTACGACGGCGTTTGGTCAATTCTTTCTCAGTCTGTCCGACAACTGCTACGGGTGGATCTGTATCAATGCAGCGCATAAAACCATCATAATTGACGAAGGTCTTGGTGTGGTCTAGCATGTTTACCACGGCAACTTCACCAGTATAAATTGCGCGTTCGCTGGAACCATGATTGTCTATTACATCACCAGCAGCGTAAACGTGTCTGGCACTGGTTTGTAAAGCGCGATTAGCCACAATACCTTTTTTGTCATAACTAACGCCGATGTTTTTAAGTCCGATGTTGATGGCTGGTTGACGTCCAGTAGCGAGGATAATGTGGTTGACGCGGACAGTTTTTTCCTGATCATTTTGCAAAAGCACTAGGCGTGAAGCAATTTTGTCTTTTTCTAGTGAGAGAGCTTTGGTTTTGGTAAATAATTTAACATGGTAGCGTTTGATCAGATATTGTTCCATTACTTTACTGATGTCTTCATCTTCTTCTGGCAAGATCCGGTTTGCTTTTTCAATTAAGACAACTTTTGTACCACGCTTAGCATAAGTTTCTGCCAGTTCACAGCCAGTTGCACCACCGCCTATGATTACCACCATTTTAAGCGTGGTCGTATTGGCGTATGCCGTAGCTGGTGTGAGGTATGGTACATCTAAACCTTTTAGGTTTCCTGGATTAAGCTCGGTTCCAGTTGTAATGAGGAATTTATTAGCAGAATAGCTTTGGTCACCAATTGCAACATCGTATGTTCCAGTAAAATGCGCTTCGCCCTTGATGATGGTGATGCCTAATGATTCTAGATCTTTCTGAATAGCGACTGCTCTTGTTGTACTAAGACCGCTACCACCAAGGCGATCTTTTTCAGCAATTGCAACCTTACGCCCAGCTTCTGCCAATTGTCGCGCGGCAGTAATACCAGCTAGACCACCACCAATGATGATATATTCGTAGTCAAATCTTTTTCCCATTTAAATAATTTTACCACGATTTTTGTAGATAAACGAGAGATCCTCGCTAAAGGGCTTAATTTCCTTTGCGATAATTAAGTCAATTTGTTCCTGAGTGGAGCCATGACTTTTTTGAGAGAGCTTTTGTGCAACTTTTTCTGCAGTGATTGTTGCGATGTTCCTCAGTGCGTTAGCAGGAAGTTTAAGTGTTTTGCCCGCACGCATAATATCTTTTTTGATTGCTGCCGGACTCTCGTTGAGACGACTATTTAGTTGCTGTTTCATTTACATTCCTAGTACCTTAAAGGCTAAGATAAATAACGCTAAAACGAGAAAACCTATCCCAGAAATCACACGCAAGAAAGTTTTGTTTTTGAGGCGCCATTTTTGGATGCTAACGGTCGTCTCACCACGACGAATGGCAAGACGGAAAATAATAAGAGGCAAAACGGAAAGGATCGTATAAGTAATTAACATAATAATTTGTAAATTCTGCGGTAATGAGATAATACTATTTGATACGATGAATACTAAAATAAGGGTGAACGGTGCTTCTGCGAAACAGGCTAGCATACCAAGACCGAAAGCCTCTGTATTACTATCTGTAATTTTTGCGCGACGGTCAATATAACGAGCGACTGATTTTGGTAGCCATAACTCTGTACTTTTACCCCAACGATAATAGAATAGCCAGACACTTACCGCTAGGGCTGCAAGAATAATAGCGATGATGGTTAGAGTGGCAGGATTCATCGGCCCCTGGAAAATAATATCCACTACGAAACACAGAGCCGCCACTACTAGTGCGGTCAAAAATGCGTTACCGAGGATGTAATTTGTAGCAAGTTCTTGGGTTTTCTTTTTGACGTGTTTGCCGAGACTTGCATGATAGAGCAACAACAAAGCACCAATTCCTAACTGAAGAGTAGCATGTACTACACCTGCCAGAAAGACCATAAACATATCCGGTTTCATAATATGATTATAACATACTTTTATGTTTCTGCTCATGCTTGCATAAAAAAATTGCTTCATGTAGATTGGAAATATGTGCAACTTAAAATTGGTAGTAAAAGCAATACTGGTCCTGCCTGCGGTGTTGGTTTTAGGTATGTCAAATGTGGTGTATGGCATATCTGGCGGAATGTGGTCTGGCGTTTCCGCCCGTGAAACTTTATCGCTAGAGGATGATTTTGCTGTAATCACTCCTAGCGCAGACGACTTTACAGCAGAGGACGACCTAGTCTTGCCCAGCCAAGATACGATTGCGATCCGTGCGATTAATCCTGGTTATACTACTGATTCCGGTAAAAATGCCGGTGAGTTAATTGAGCTTACGCGATTAGTGGACGCGGAAATTGATCTGAGCCATCTCGCAATTATTTATACGGCGAAACCTACTGTAGCGGGGGCGCTCGGAAAGTCTAGCATCATCTATCAGTTCCCAGAAGGAAGTAAGATGATAGGAGACTCAATTTTATTGAGATATAGGGAATCGCCAGAAGCGGCAAGTAGCGAATTTAATCAAGACATTATTTATAATACCTCACTGGCAATGTATGGGACTTTATCGCTAGTGCGTACGGATTTATCACCTACTGATACGGAGTATGGAACGACGATTAACACAGTTTGTTGGCTGGGCGGAGCAGATTGTTTACCATATTTCTCTACGACTGTTAAATCGCGGGCTTACACTACAATCTTGCGTGATGCTGAGACCGGCGAATATGCTCATGTCAATGACCCACAGTTATTGTATGATCCAGAAGAGACTGGTCTATTTTTGCCGACAATAATCGACGATTCTGATACGGATAATTCCTCTGCCAACTCTAGCGGTAGTGATCCTGCTGATGTATATGACTCTCCTTGTTCTGGGCTAATATTCTCAGAAATCCTTAGTTATTATGATGACAGCCCGGCTGAACAATTTATAGAATTATATAATTCATCTGAATCTGAAATCAATCTCTCTGAGTGTAAAGTGCGCTACAAGAGTAAATCTTACGATATTGCGGCAGAAGAGTTATTCTTACGACCTGATGCATACTATGTTCTGTATCCTGACCCAGCTTTTCGGCTGACTAAAAATCCAACTACAGAAAATCTTTTAGAGATTATAGATAATACAAGTGATAGTTCATCTTCGTATTATGTAGTGGCAAGTTTAACTTATCCACATGGACAAAAGAAATCTACTTCTTATGCGTTTTTTGGTTATAACGCTGATGGGAGTCCATTTTGGCAGGTCACTTTTTATCCAACGCCGGGCGAGCCAAACATTGCACAAGAATACAAAACTTGTCCTGCAGGTAAGGTGATCAATGAAGTAACCGGTAACTGTGTGAACGCGAGTACTCTATCAACGACCCTAAAAGATTGTGGGGAGGGGAAATATCGTAATCCAGAAACTGGACGTTGCAAATCTTACGATGATGATTCTGATACCCCGTGCAAAGATGGTTATGAGCGTAACCCAGAGACAAACCGTTGTCGCAAGATTAAGGACAATGATGGAGCTGATTTTCCAGTCATTCCGATCACTGGCGTAGAAGAGCAAAGCACTTTTATTGCACTATGGATCATTGTCGGTGTAATGGTAGTTGGTATAGGCTATGTAGTATTTCAGTTCCGCAAAGAAATTTGGTATTTTTGCCGTAAAGCAATTGCAAAAATAAAGCCTTAGCAAAGCTTACTTGTCTACTACTTCGCCTTCTACTGGCTCATCACCATCGTCAGAACTCTTAGAATTGCTAGAGGAGCTGGACTTGTCGTTGGTTTCTGCACCGTCTTTGCTAGATTGCTGGTACATTTTCGCTCCGATTGGCATAATTTTCTCAGAAAGTTCATTGGCGGCTTTTTCCAATTCTTCTTTGCCGGCCTTCTCATCGTTTAAGACTTTCTTTGCCGCTTCGCAAGCCTCTTTGATTGTTTTGTTATCTTCGTCAGAGATCTTATCTTTGTATTCTTTTGGCATTTTCTCTGCTTGATAAATCGCATTTTCTAGTTGATTCTTTGCGTCCACACTCTCACGTTTCTTTTTATCTTCCTCGGCATGAGCTTCAGCTTCTTGCTGCGCCTTTTCAATATCTTCTTTACTCATGTTGCCAGAGTTTTGGATGGTGATAGACTGCTCTTTACCAGTGCCTTTATCCTTGGCGGTAACATTGAGGATACCATTGGCGTCAATATTAAATGTTACTTCAATTTGTGGGATGCCACGTGGTGCTGGTGCGATACCGTCTAGAATGAAACGACCAAGTGACTTGTTGTCGCTAGCAAATTCGCGCTCGCCTTGCAAGACGTGGATTTCTACTTGTGGTTGGTTGTCAGCAGCAGTAGAGAAAACCTCAGACTTAGAAGTTGGAATAGTGGTATTGCGCTCAATTAGTTTAGTAGAGACACCGCCCATGGTTTCAATACCAAGTGAAAGCGGGGTAACATCAAGCAATAATACATCTTTCACATCACCTTGAAGCACGCCGCCCTGAATAGCAGCACCGACAGCGACTACTTCATCTGGGTTAACACCCTGCATTGGCTCTTTACCAAAAATTGCTTTTACCTTTTCTATGACAGCTGGCATTCTTGTCATGCCACCAACCATGACAACTTCGTCAATGTCAGAAGCCTTAAGTTTCGCATCCTTTAGAGCTTTTTCTACTGGCTCTGCCAAGCGATCAAGTAGTGGAGCGACCAACTCTTCTAATTTTGCACGAGTCAGAGTGTGTTCAAAATGCTTTGGACCCTCAGCATCTGCGGTTAAGAATGGCAGATTGATATCGGTAGAAGTAGCGGAAGATAACTCTTTCTTGGCTTTTTCCGCTTCGTCCTTAATGCGTTGCATAGCGGCAGCATCATCACGTACATCAATACCAGATTCTTTCTTAAACTCGTCTAAAAGATAATTAACGATAATGTTATCAAAATCTTCACCTCCTAGATGGGTATCACCATTCGTAGATTTTACTTCGTAGACCCCATCACCAAGTTCTAGGATAGAAACATCAAAGGTACCACCACCGAGGTCAAAGACTGCGATTTGTTCATCTTTTTTATTTTCTAGACCGTAGGCTAAAGCGGCGGCGGTTGGCTCGTTGATAATACGTTTCACCTCTAGGCCAGCGATTTTGCCTGCATCTTTTGTAGCTTGGCGTTGTGAATCATCAAAATATGCTGGCACGGTAATAATGGCTTCTGTGACTTTTTCTCCTAAGAACGCTTCAGCATCAGCCTTAATCTTAGATAAGACCATTGCTGATATTTCTTCTGGAGTGTATTCTTTGCCATCCATTTCCACGGCGACGCCAGATTTCTTCTTGACGATTTTATATGGCATAATATCTAGATCACGCTGAACTTCCTTGTCGTCATACTTGCGACCAATAAGACGCTTAATGCCATAAATTGTATTTTTTGGATTAGTGACACGCTGGCGCTGGGCAACTTTACCAACTAGGCGCTCACCTTTTTTCGTGACAGCAACAACAGATGGAGTCGTACGATCGCCTTCTGCATTTGTAATTACCTCTGGTTTTCCTGCCACCATGTAGGCGAAGGCAGAGTTGGTTGTACCGAGGTCAATACCGATAATTTTACTCATTTTTTCCTCACTTTCTTGTTATTTATTAGCACTCTAAGTATGAGACTGCTAATTCTTGCCTCTATTGTAGCAAATTAGCACTCTCATGTCAAGAGTGCTAATACAGGGGTAGAGTAAAATTAACTAACGTTTGTTTCTTCGCACTGGGAAAGCTAATACAGTACCAATAACACCACCGATCAAAGCGACGATAATATCGTACATGGTATCCTCTATGCCAGCTGTAATTAATTCTTGCATGTGTGTGCCACTAATCTGATCACACGCAAACTCAAAACATTCCCATAATACTGCTACGAAAGCGACGAACGAAATAGAAAAAAGCGCCTTAAACCACATTTGGTCTGGTTTGCCAGAGGCTTGATCAAGCAATTCTCTCGCTGTAAAAGCGGTAAGTACGCCAGAAAGAGTGTGGACGATTTTATCAAAGGGATAAAAAACCTTATAAATATCAAGATCAATGCCCATCACCATAGCTGGAATCAAAAATAACAGATAAGCTACCTCTAGACGTCGGGAAACTTTAACCCCTAAGAAGCGTAATAAATCAATTCCAAACGGTAGTGCCATAGTAGCAAGGTAGCTCCAGATCTTCGGAAAAGAGCTGTTAGGCAAGAAATGCGCAATTGCAAGCCCTGCACCAGCTAATAAAATGCCAATCTTCAAGATTTTTATTACACTTTTCATATAATATATGGTATCATAAAAATAAGAACAATATAAGGAGTAGTTTTTGACATGGATCGTGTGTCTATGAAAAATCATGCGAGAAAGCAAATTGAAGGTAAGATCTTTATGCTTCTTGCGATTAGTATCATTATTTATGCGTTTGTTTCGGTAATCAGCATGGTGGCTGGTCCATTTGCGCCACTTATTCTCTTAGTGGTAGAAGGTCCGATCGACTATGCGATGGCAGTAATTTATCTTGGTATCACTAATCACTCCAGAATGCCAAAAATTGAAGATTCTATTACTGGTTTTCAGAATAATAATTTCACACGGACCTTTGTAGGTTATCTACGTTATGTGGTCTTTACTTTGCTCTGGTCACTATTGTTTGTCATTCCAGGTATTATCAAGTCTCTTGCTTATTCACAGATGTTCTTCTTGATGGCAGAAGATGATGAATTAGATCCAGCAGAAGCACAGCGTCAGTCAATGGCCTTAATGGAAGGTCATAAGGGAGAGTATTTCGTTCTGTTACTTTCTTTCATCCCATGGTACTTATTAGGCGCTATCACGCTGGGTCTCGGTTTCATTTGGATTATGCCATATATTAATACCACATTAGCAGAGTTTCATGTCAGATTAGTTAAAGATAATGAGCCACTGCTTCGTAAAGTTGCACACAAGGCAGAGGGCAAAGCTGCAGATGTCAAAGCAGCTGTAGATAAGAATGCCGAGGAGTTTGACGAGGCAGTGCAAGAGATGAAGTCAGCCGTCAAGAAAGCCGGTAATGCAGCGAAGAAATCTGCTAGCAAGGCTGTGGCGAGTGCGGCAGAGTCCGTAGAAAAAAGCGCTAAAGAGATCAAAAAAGAAGCGAAAAAAGCTTCCAAGTAGTTAGAATCTGATAATAGCTAACGTCTCCCTGACCCGTATTGGCAGGGAGTTTTTTGACCATTCATCTACGGCGCGGGAAACGCCAGGTAATTGTGGATTGTTGTAATCGTGAACAATTACTATTCCACCAGTCACCATGCGTGGGGTGACAAGTGCTAAGCTAGTTTTGATAGACTGATACAAGTCTCCATCTAAAAAAGCAAAAGATATGTGTCTTGGTAGATCGGGCGACTCTGGTGAACTATCCAGCTGACTGAAGAAAGCCTTTTTGACGTGGGGAGTCTTTAGTCCTGCTTTCTTGAATCGTTCTATTACTTCTTTTTTTGTGACGAATAATTCACCAGAACGGAAATTGTCACCAGCGACGGAAGCATCCTCCTTGGTCTTAGCTGGTAAACCAGAGAATGAATCATAAATCCAGAGTCGTGATTTGGAGGTACTTTTTTCTATTAACCGTTCTAATTGCAGGGAAGTATCACCTCTGTAACAACCAAATTCGCAAAAATCGCTCTGGGAAATGGAGCTGTTACTTAAAATTGTTTGTGCCAGCTCCAAAATGATTGCAGTCTCTTTGTCTGATACTTGTTGGAGAAAATTATTTGTCATTTTTGACTGCATCAGATAATTCTGATTGAGAGACATCACCGTCACCGTTAGTGTCTAGAAGTACACCGGCACGACGAATCATTTCCTCAAACTCATCAGTGCGGATTACCCAGACTGGCTTACTGCCTTCTGCGGCAATGTTAGTGTGGCGTTCTGGCATGTCGCCTACATTTTTCTTCTCATCAATTGCTAGACCGAGATAGCTGAGTTTCTGAGTGACGGTGCGACGGATTTCATCGCTACGTTCGCCAATTGTGGCAGTAAAGACAATTGCATCAACTCCACCAAGCGAAGCCGCCATTTGTCCGATACAACTTTGTACGCGGTAAACGAACATTGCGTGTGCGAAAGTACCTCTTTTGTCTCCCTCATCACGTAAGCGTAGAATTTCGCGCATGTCATCACTCTGACCAGATACGCCAAGCAAACCACATTCTTTGTTTAAGTATTTTTCCAGGGAATCATCTGACTCGTATCCCAGTGCACGCTTGATAGCGAGACCAGCTGAAACATCCATGGAGCCGGCACGAGTTGCCATCATTAGACCCTCTAGCGGGGAATAGCCCATAGTGGTATCAAGGGATTTGCCTTCGTAGACAGCAGTAATAGAAGAGCCAGAACCAAGATGACAGACAATTAATTTTTCCGGTAAGATCTTCTGAGCTTTCATGTAGTTAACAATTGAACCTATAGAAAGACCGTGAAAACCGAAACGCTTAATATCATTCTTGTCGGCGAGATCTGTATCAAAAGCGTAATATTTCATGAGATCTGGGCGATCAGCATGGAAAGCAGAATCTGAAATAGATAGCAGAGGTGTAGTCTTAAAGGATTTAGTGAAATGCTCAATTTCTCCTGCGACAACTGGTACATGAAGTGGAGCACGCTTACGAGATTTTTCCAAATTTTTGAGATATTCTGCATCAACAACATGATCTCTCGTGAAATATTCACCTGGCACTGCGCCGCGGACGAGAATTGCATCAAGTTTGGTCATGCCACCGAGGTAGCCTTCTTCTGTTAAAATACGGTTGAGATTAGCTACGGTGGAAGTTAATTCCTTGAAAGATTGCTTGAGGACTTTCTTGCTACCATCAGCTTTTTTCAGGGTACAAATAATTGTTTTACCTTCGTACTCAAAATGAAGGGAACAAATCAATTCTTGACCTTTGTACAAAGCATATTTACGGCTAGAACTGCCAGGATTGGTAATCAGTATTAGTTTATTTTCCATCAAAAACTCCTTATTTAATATCATTATAACATAAATCAGAGATATTAGACGGATTATGCTATAATGGGATTATGTTTATGGCTGACTTATTGCAATGGTGGTATTTCCGTGGATGGGGAGTCTTCGTCGGCGGCTTTAAACGAAAAATGCGTGATGGTCTGGACTTCTTTTCCATTAGTCAGTTGCTAAGAACCCTATTCAAGCCTTTTCGCCAGATTGCTGCTAACACTACATCTGAGGATATGGCAGGATCACGCTTGGCGGCATTCTTTGATCGTTTAGTTTCACGCATTGTGGGATTCTTCGCCAGGTTATTTATTATTATTTTTGGTGGTTTTGCGCTACTATGTGAGATGATTTTGGGCATAGCAGCCATCATTATTTGGCCGTTTTTACCAATATTAGTAATCGTAGGAGTCGTTATGACAATTATGGGAGTGGTGATTTAATGGACTTAAGTTTTAATTATAATTCCATTCGTGCAAGAGAGGCGAGACATGGTAAGATCTTAGGTAAAAAGCCAATGTTACTTTTATTACTGATGTTAATGACTCTTGCTGGCGTTGGTGCTGGGGTACTTCTGTTAGTGAAATCGCAATTTGCTTGGATTTGTTTTTCTGCAGCTATTTTCTTGATGATGCTTATTTATTGGACTAAGAAAGAACTAATATCTGTGCCAGTTAAAGACCAACGAAGTAGTCAATTGGTCAATATAAACGATTTACTTTCCAATGATGTTTTGGCAGCTTTACCACGAGACCCACAGCCTTCAGATCTTGCGGTAGCGGTACAGCGGACAAATAGTGGAAAATTCCTGGCAGTGCGCTATGGTATAGGGAGTGACTTGTTAATTGAACTATCCAAAAATCTTCCGCAAGATACGAAACCGATTTTTCAGACCGCACTAAAGATTTATCAGGGTACAAAATCAGAGGAAATCCACGGGGCAATTATTGCGGTTTCTATAATTGCAAATCATCCAATGAGTGAAAAACTTTTACGACAAATGAAGCTAGACATGACAGATTTATTAGATGGAGTGATTTGGTTTAATTATCTCAACGGCTTAGTCAAAGGTCTGTCGCATAGACCGCATAGTGGCGGTATTGCACGTGATCTTAACTTCGGTTACATTCCGACTCTCCAGAAATTTGGCCAAAACATTTCAGAGGTTGGGAAAGGTCATCTGAAAACACAGATTCATTTAGCGGCGCATCGCGAAGTAATTTCTCAAATGATACAAATCTTTACCAATACTGGCAGACAGAACGTGGCTCTGATCGGACCGCAGGGGAGCGGACGTTCTACAATTGTCAGTGCCTTCTCAGAGCAATTGCTTGATGCAGATGAAAAGCTGCCAAGTTCACTAAAGTTCAGACAAATTTTTAAGTTGGACGCAGCCGCATTAATTAGTGCTGCACCAGAAAGAGGGCAGATTGAAGGTCTATTGATGCATGTTCTCGGAGAGGCTTATTCAGCAAATAATATTATTATTTGGCTAGATCATGCGGAACTTTTCTTTGCGGATGGAACTGGTAGTATAGATATTTCTAATGTGATTCTACCTATTCTAGAAGCGGGGAGATTGCGTATTATTTTAACTATGGATCGGCAGAAGTATTTAGAAATATCCGCTCACAAAAGTGTGTTGACTAATACTCTTAATAAAATTATGGTTAGTCCTGCCAACGAAGAAGAAACCATGAAAGTTATGCAGGACCAGGTTCCATCGTTGGAATACCGCCACAAAGTTTCTTATACGATTTGGGCACTGAAAGAAGCTTACCGGCTGAGTGAGCGTTATGTACATGATTTAGAAATGCCAGGTAGGGCGGTCAATTTGTTAGATGTAGCAGGAGATTATGCCTTACCAAATCACCTTGTGACGGCAGAGAGCGTTCAGCAAGCCGTGGAGAAAACAGAGGGCGTAAAGGTCCAGCAAGCCACAGACGAAGCTTCGCGCAGCCAATTACTCAATATGGAAGAATTGATCCACCAGCGGATGATAGATCAGCAAGAAGCAGTCAAAACAGTCTCTGATGCACTAAGGCGGTCCGCAGCTGGCGTACGTAACACAAACCGTCCAATTGGTACTTTCCTTTTCTTGGGTCCGACGGGCGTAGGGAAAACTGAGTTAGCAAAAGCCGTCTCAGAAGTATATTTCAATGGGGAAAAGCACATTGTTAGATTAGATTTGAATGAATTTGTCAGTGCCTCTGATGTTTCCCGTTTAATTGCAGACGGGGCTGAAGACGAAATGAGTCTCACGGCACAGGTAATGAAACAACCATTTTCTGTAGTTCTGCTGGATGAAATAGAAAAAGCACACCCACAAGTATTAACCACGCTTTTACAGCTTTTAGATGAGGGGATTTTGCGTGATGTCAGAGGAAGGGAAGTGTCATTTCGTGATACCATTGTGATTGCGACGAGCAACGCAGGGGCGGAAAAGATTCGTCAGCAGGTGCTAAATGGTAATTCCCTGAGTGATTATAAAGAACAATTCATGAATGAGCTAATGCAGTCAGGAGAGTTTAAGCCAGAATTTCTGAATAGGTTTGATGAAATCTGTTTGTTTAAACCACTTTCACCGGTTGACTGCTTACAGGTCTTAGATTTGATTTTGCAGGGCGTTAACAAAACTCTAGCACCGCAAAAAATCTCAGTTGTTCTAGACGATGGAGCGAAGCAACTACTTGTAGAAAAAGGCTACGATCCGCAACTGGGTGCACGTCCAATGAAACGTATTGTCCAAAAAACTGTAGAAAATTTAGTCGCAAAATCTGTCCTCGCAGGCGCCGCAGGAGCAGGTGCTATGATTAACATTACTAGGGGGATGATAGAGCAGGAATTGCAGTAGATTAGCACTCTTGACATACGAGTGCTAATTATCTATAATGGATTCATGACAAAGCGCGATTATTATGAAGTTTTAGGTGTAAATAAAAACGCCTCTGATGATGAAATAAAAAAAGCCTACCGCAAACTTGCAGTAAAATATCATCCTGATAAAAATCCGGGTAACAAAGAAGCGGAGGAGAAGTTTAAGGAAATATCTGAGGCACACGAGGTCTTATCGGATAAACAAAAACGCGCTCGTTATGATCAGTTTGGTCACGCTGGGGTTAATGGTGGAGCTAGCGGTGGCAATCCATTTGCATCTGGCGGCTTTGGGCAGAATGGTAGTTTCAACTTTAATGGTCAAGAAGTGCATTTTGATTTCGGGGGCGGTGGTTTAGACGACCTCTTTGGCTCATTGTTTGGTTTTGGCGGCGGCTACGGAGGTCGGCGGCGACCCATGCGAGGAACGGATCTTCATACTTCTATCGTGATAGACTTTAAAGAGGCAATTTTTGGTACGACAAAAGAAATCAATCATGACGGTAAAAAAATCAAACTCAAAGTTCCAGCCGGCATAGATGACGGAATGAGTATTCGCTTAAGAGGTCGGGGAGGTCCAGCTCCAGAGGGTGCTGAAGGCGCAATGAATGGCGATTTGTATGTCACCATTAGAGTTAAGCCACATAAGACCTTGACAAGAGAAGGCACGCTAATCTTGTCAGAAGAAAAAATCAGTATGGTAGATGCAGCACTCGGTTGCAAGATAGAAGTGGAAACTGTAGATGGCCCAATTACAATGAAAGTTCCCGCAGGTACTCAAAGTGGAACTCCATTTAAGTTGTCTGGGCATGGTGTACCATTCCGTGAGGACGGAGACCGTGGTCCACATATTGTTACAATTATTGTAGAAACTCCGAAGAATCTATCACGAAAACAAAAAGAACTCTTAGAAGAGTTCAAGCAAGCAAGAAAACGCGGGATTTTTGGTTAATTGGTACCGCCGGAGGGACTCGAACCCACGACCCTCTGTTCCGAAGACAGATGCTCTAATCCACTGAGCTACGGCGGCACTGACTATATTATAACACAAATCTTGTATTTGACATCTAAGGTTTTTATGATACGATAAAAATATGATTATAGCCAATGAGAAAGAGTTGATTGATTTTGGAAGAAAGATTGGCGAACAAATCAAAAAAGATTTCGCTAAAAATCCACGCACAGTAGTAATAGAATTGGTTGGTGATGTTGGTGCTGGTAAGACAACTTTTACTCGTGGCCTTGCAGAAGGTCTTGGGATAAAAGAACCTATCACTTCGCCGAGTTTTACGATTTGTAAAAAGTATGCACTTCCAGTACGTGGTATTCTGGCCCACTATGATTTTTATCGTTTGGACGATCCTGGAATTATGTCAGAGGAACTAATGGAAACTATTGCAGAGCCGCATAATGTGGCGGTGATAGAATGGGGAAAATCAGTAGAGGATATTTTGCCTCCTGATCATGTTGTTTTTCAGATTAAGATGATGGATGATGGTACTCGCCAGATTATAAGAGAGGAACGGAAATGAAAAAGCTAAAAATGTACTTAGATACCTCTACGCCAGTTTGCATATTAAGAATAAATGATACGGAATATCGTGCAGAGTTAGGTCGCGATATGGCAGAGAGGTTACTTAGTTTTATTAGAGAAAAATTACAGGAGAACCAGGCAACTTGGCAGGACATCAGTGAGATTACTTTTATGTCCGGCCCAGGTAGTTTTACTGGACTCAGAATTGGTGCGACAGTTGTTAATACATTGGCTGATCAGATGAATATTCCGCTTTACGATCATCACGGCCAGAGACGCCAATTGATTATCCCAGACTATGGTCGCCCGGCTAACATTTCTAAGCCACGGAAATAATTAAATTACGCGAGATACTTCGCTAAGCGTAGTTTCTCCGCGGAGAGCTGCGACTACACCTTTTTGCTCTAAAGTCAGCATACCGCCCGCTTTTGCAACTTTTTCTATGGCACTAGTGTTAATATCACTTACATCACCACGAATAAACTCTTGAATTTTTTCTGAGACAATCAGTTGCTCCATGATAACAGTACGCCCTTTGTATCCAAATGGCACCTCAGCGGACGGGACCGGCTTATATAACGTAACATTATCTAAATCTATACCGTATTTTTCCATCACTTCTGGTGCAGTACCATCAAAGACGCGGCGCAGATATTTCATGGTAGCTTCATCTGGTTTGTAAGGCTCTTTATTGTCAGCCAGACTGCGGACCAGACGCTGTGCGATTACTAGGCGAACAGAAGATGAGAAAATTGGGTTCGTGCCAATCATATCAATCATACGAGAGAAAGCAGCAGAAGTAGAATTAGCGTGAAAAGAAGAAAGCACCAAGTGACCGGTGATGGAGGCCTGAATAGCCGTCTTGGCAGTATCAGCATCACGAATCTCGCCTACCATGACGACATCAGGGTCAAGACGCAGAACTGAACGTAGCCCATCTGCGAAACTACCGCCTTCAGTAGTATTGATTGGAATTTGAGAAATACCAGTAATACCATACTCAATTGGGTCCTCTAGAGTAATAATTTTGCGATCAGTAGTGTTCAGCGCATTGATGATGGAATAGAGTGTGGTAGATTTACCAGAACCGGTCGGTCCCACCATTAGCACTAATCCGCGCGGATGAGAAATGACCTCGTCCACTTCTGCCCGTTCTTCCGCTCCTAATCCGAGCAGATCAAGGTTCAGTAAGGTTTCATCAAAGTTGAATAAACGTAGTACTGCATCTTGCCCATACATAGTCGGGATCATTTCTACACGGATATTGAGTAGGTGAGTAGTACCATCGCGGTAGATGTCCATTTGCATATGTCCCGATTGTGGAGTACGAGCTGCAGTAGAGATATTAGCACGGGAAGAAAGCTCACCCATAAAAATACGATAACGATCACGGTTAATCATGGCGACTGGGTGTAACAAACCATCTACACGCATCCGCAAGCGGATAGAATCGCGTAAGTTCTCAATGTGAATATCAGATGCTCCAAGTTTGTCGGCTTGGTCTAACAAATAATCAAAAACCTTATCAGTAGAAACTTCATTCAAGACTTTACTAACACTGGCGAGCGTTTCTGAGTCGCCCTCGCCTGCGATTGTAATATCATCATATTTCGTTTCCTGCGGCGGATCATAACGGAGGATAAATACTTTGTAGGCCGATTCTGTAATCAAGAAAAAATCTGCTCGCTCACCTTTATCAAGATATGATCTACGCATTTCATCAATGACACTATTTGGCGTTTGGCTAGTGACCATAAATTGAAAATGCTCTCCATCACCACCTTTTTGTAGGGGAATAATGAAGTTTTTATGCATTTCATCTTTGGTTAAGAGACCACTGACAAGGGGAATGTCATTTTCAAATTTACGAGTATCCAGATAAGGTAGACCCAGCAATCTAGCTCTACTGCTAGCAGCGGCTTCTTCATTATCGCGACGTTTCTGTTGGATTTCCTGTTCATCCATATAGTAATAATTATAGCATAAACATTTTGTATGCTTGTGTTTTCCGTATAAATTGGTTATAATTATTTCATCTAAAGGAGACTTTTTAATGGACAATAATATGCAACCGTTCGCACCACAGCCTTCAAGCCGGCCAGAGAATCCGCCTAATCCACCTATGCAGTCTTTGGATTCTCAAATTCCACCAGCCATGACCCCAAATTCACAAACTTATCAGCCGGGTCAGACTGCGCTTCTAGATAATCAAGGTCAACCGGTGCTTAATAACACTGGGGTGACACTAGAGTCTCCAATCTTAGAGCCGACGCATTTTGATGGCATGAAAAATCCAGAGTTTCCAGGTGGTGGTCAGGGTCAGCCGCAGGCTGTTGGCTCCGCTACACAGTCTCCTTTAACGCCAGAGCAACAAAAAACCAAAATGTTTCTTACTTTATCCATTATTTTCGGGTCACTGGCCTTTATTGGAATCATTCTGGGAATTTGGAGTTTAGTTTCCAATATTGATACCTCTAATAAACTCAAGACTACACAAGACCAGTTGGTTATAGCAGACAGTATTATTAATAAAATTGAGGAAGACACTGGTGTAACAATTACTTCTGTAGATACTGTGCCAGAATATAATGCGGTCCCTGGTAACATTTACATTACAGAATGGGGAATTAAGTTTAAAATTCCAGATGATCTAGAAAACGTTTCTTATACTTTGGATCAGAAATATCGTCCACAGATTTGTTTCGCCGCACACAAGACGGGCATTAAATACTTCCCAGCTTTTGCTGATATAGATCAGAATCCAAATGGTGTAGGTTGCGTAACGCGCGTCGCTTCTTATGAGGGTGATTCAGATAAAGATACAGGTATGAGTTTCGGGCAAAAGATCTATTCTTATGGTGATTACAACTATTATTACAATGCACCAGAAGGGCATTTCTCTCAAGATGCTGCAGAACAAGGTCTAGAAGACACTGCTGCCCAAATCGTTAAGAATATGATTTCCAACAACATTTCTCATTATCAATAATTATTTGACACATGTGTTTCGTTTGTGCTAAAATGGGAAAAAGAATGTTCATAAACTAAATAATTTTGGAGGTAATAAAAATGGGCGTCATCAGGAGAAACAAAAACTCACAACTCAGACTGGGGGGGGGGGGTCTTTATAGGCTAATTTTTAGTCTCCTGGTTGGGGTCGGAGCTTTCACAGTCGCCTTTGTTTCTGCTTCGTTGCTTACTCCGCCTTCGCCTTCTCAGGCAAAAACTCTTTCCGCCACGCTTAATGGTACCTCTTATTATGCTAGTATAGAAGGCGCAGAGGATGATGTGACTCTTACCGCTTATCCGACACCAGATGGTGTTTATGTTTCTGCCTTAGATAGCTTGACGGTCCGCACAAATGCCACCAACGGCTACAAGATGTATCTGACGATGGCTGACAGCGACCAAAATCTTTATCTTGCAGGCAAAACTGCCGCTACTGCCACCAGCAAAGAAAAGATTATTCCAACAGTCGGAGATCAATCTATACCACGTACACTTGATACTAACTCCTGGGGTTATGCGATTGCTGGAGCCTCAGGTTTTTCTGCCTCCTATGCCGTACCGACTCCAGCAGCAAATTCTCTTTGGGCCCAAGTTCCTGCTGCTACAGCGGAAAACACCTCTCCGATCAGTAGCAGTGGGACGGCCGAAACCACGGGTGTCTCAGTCGGTGTTTATTACGGTGTCAAATTGAGTAGTCTCTTAACTACTGGTAGCTATTCTGGTACTGTGGTTTATTCGCTCTTGGCAGATACGGATGCGAACGGTGCTAGTATTACTCCATCTACAGTTTATGGTCCAGGCACAGTTAGCATCATCACTCCACTAATGACAGATATGGATCTTGGTACGGTAGAGATTACTATCGGTGATGACGATTGTACTAGTATTACTCAGTTTACTCAGAATGGGCTAGTAGGTTTTACTTGTACAGCGCCAGATTTAACTGTGGGATCATCTGGGACGACTTATCCAGTCGTGATTGATATACCTAAATTTGGGCAGACTTATAACGTGTCTGGTGGGCTAACTTACATCCCTTCTACGCCGGCATTTTATACTATTACTGCTATGCAGGACATGACTACTGCAGTTTGTAATTCCGTTGCGACGCCAGCAGCTAGTGTGACAGACATCACTACTACGAACGAGGCGAACAAAGTTCCACAAACTACTCTAACAGATTCACGGGACGGCAGCTCTTATGTCGTGCGCAAGCTCGCTGATGGTAACTGTTGGATGGTACAGAATTTGGACTTGTTGTTGTCAACTGGCACTACTCTGACGAGTGAAAAGACTGATCTCGGCTATGGCGGTTCTGGACGCACTTCTTTCACGCCAGAGCATGATACGCAGGCTAATACTGGCACTGCCTGGGCACAAAACGGCTCTGATGGTGCACGTTCTTATGAGAACGGCACGAAGTATCTCATCAATGGTACGACAGTTTCTAGTACGATGGGGGCGAACGGTCAACGTGAGCATATGGGGAATTATTACAACTGGTATGCCGCTACCGCTGGACAAGGCACATCCAGTTTCGCAAGTGATAATGTAGAAGCGAATACGACAGATAGTATTTGTCCGAAAGGTTGGACTCTACCAACTGATCAGTCTAGCAGTGATAAGTCTTTCATGCATTTGCTGATAGAAACGATGGATAATAAGTCTGGTAGTACTTGGACTCAGACCACAGGTTTAGGCGGTGTTTATGGTTTAGTTGGTACCAACACTTGGGATGCATTCTCTTCTGGCTCCTTGCCAGCAGCCACGCATGAGGCCTCTGCTACAGCTCTGATCTCCGCGCCGCTTGACTTTGTACGCTCCGGCCGCTACGGCTGGAGTAATGGTACCCTCAACTATCAGGGTAGCTACGCGCTCTATTGGTCAGCTACAGCTTACTCTGGTACCAACGCGTACTACCTGGATAGTAACTCGTCTCGTATCTTCCCGCGCCGCGGTAGCAACAAGGGCAACGGCTATTCCGTGCGTTGTGTTTCCCGTTAGCCCCCGAGACTTCCCGCTGATTAAAACCATAAACTAAAAATAACGTAAGGAATATCATGGCGACATCACCTAGCAAGAAATTGGATCAAAAGAAATATGCCCAAGTTGCAATTGAGCGGGCGGAAACCAAGGCGATCAAGGCGAAGGTTCATGCCATGGAAATGGAAAACTTCACTCAGCTAATTCTCTATCGTTCCATGAACGGCTTTTGGAAAATGGGTGGACATTCCGCTCTCATCTACTACCATCGTATCATGCCCAAGCTCGGCTCTGCACGGCGTTCTAAGCTCAAACATGATGACGATTCCTATTTTCGCTTTCGCGATGGAGTGATCGCCTTCAAAAGCCCAGAAAGCGTAGAAGAACGCCTCAGAACGCAAAGAATTTTCGCACGTGAACATCAAAAAGATTATTGGACTTTTGATCTCGGCTACACCGTTTCTGAAAACGAGATAGAACAGTTGCGTAATATTGATAAAGAGCGCATGGCACAAGTCAATCAGATTGTGGTGCCAGTTCACACTAATGCTAATATATATAATCGCATTGTCGCCGCTGAAAAAGAGATTTACGATGGTGCTAAAAAGATGGAAGGCGTAGCAAGGAAGGTCTATGGCTATCCGGCTTTACGCCTACTGATTGATTGCCACGGTATCTATGTCGCAGTGGCTAATAAGCGCCACGATTATCTCTCTGGCATGAAAAAGATAGAAACGTATCTTAGCAAAGTATTGTATGATGTTCAGAATATGATGGAGCTGGGACTACTAGATCTCAAGCGTTGCCAACGAGTAGCGGATGATATTGTAGAAGCGAGTCGTATTGTCCAAAAAAGTATAAAAACATACCAAAAAGATGCCGCCTGATAATCTTCATGATATTTCTTATGATAAGGCACTTTATGATTGGTTGCGTCGGCAGCTTTTCTTGGCTTATCTTGATGCGCGCGCCGGTAAGCGTTGCACGGAAGATGAACACCGCTACGAGCTGAACTCTCTTGCAAACACCGATCAGCTTGCTCGTGATATCTTGACGCGTTCCTATTACCCTTCACGCGGGATTGCGTTCGTTACACACAGGCCAGTCATTAGAGAGATTTTTGCGGCACCGTTTCGTGATCGGGTAGTGCATCATTTTCTTTTTAATATGAATGCTGATTGGTGGGATAAACGTTTTATTAACGATTCCTACAGTTGTCGGGTCGGTAAGGGGACACTCTATGGGATTATGCGTTTGGCGAAGATGATCAAAAGAGTATCACAGAACTACACTCGCCCAGCTTATGTCATTAAATTGGATATTCAGGGATATTTCATGAGTTTGCCGAGGAAGGGACTGTACGAGCGAATTATGTGGGGATTAAATCGCCAATTTCCAGACAGGAGTGATGCACCGGGCTTGCTAGGTGATATTTATAACATCTGTAAATTTCTTTGGCACAGAATAATCTATGATAATCCCTGTGCTGGTGTTCAACGGAGGGGAAGTACCAAAAGTTGGAAAGAACTGCCGGCATCAAAGAGTTTGTTTTGCCAACCACCTGGTCAGGGTATCGTGATTGGTAACTTATCTTCACAGCTTTTATCCAATATCTATCTTGATCAGCTAGATCGTTTCGTTGTTTATAATCTAGGTTACAGAAATTATGGTCGTTACGTTGACGATTTTTTCTTGATCGTGGATGAATCGCAGTATCGGCAGGCCTTGAATAGTATAGAAGTAATTTCTAATTTTTTGCTTGGTATTGGACTGACTTTGCATCCTAAAAAACGTTATATCCAACCAGTCAGTAGAGGCGTGCCGTTTCTTGGGGTAGTTATTTATCCTGATCATATTGTGGTGGATGATCGTCTAAAGCGTAATTTTAGAGAGGCAATGCATCTTTGTGCGCAAGGAAAGAAAGACACTGATATCCTCATATCATATTTTGGACATCTTCAGCACTTTGATGCGGAAAAACTCAAGCACCGCATTTTTCATGAATGTGGCTGGGATTATCATTTTTAATGATAAAACTTGCGGGAAGTCTCGGGGGCTAACGGGAAACACAACGCACGGTTAAGCCGTTGCCCTTGTTGTTACCGTTGCGCGGGTTGATACGAGACGAGTTACTATTCAGGTTGTACGCGTTGGTACCAGAGTAAGCTGTAGCTGACCAATAGTTCGCGTTGCTACCCTGATTGTTGAGGGTACCATTACTCCAGTTGTAGTTGCCGGAGCGTACAAACTACACAACCTCGCGCAAGGCACTGGATAAACGGAGGAATAGTTTAGAGCCGTCTTTCGCTCTTGAGCGGAAGCGGTATGGGATTGATCTTCTACATGATTATCTCATGGTGGAAGAATATTCCTGCCTTCCCGCAAGAAAGCGTCATGGTTTCCACGGCTTAGGAATCCTAACTACAATTGTTTCTAAGCGTTCACATCACGCTGATTATATTTTAAATGTTATTTTTATTTAGACGAAGTGTGCTATAATATAAATGGAATTTTATTATTTTATATTATTTGTTAACCCGTCAGTATCAGGAAAATACTGACAAAATAGAAAGGTAAATTATGGAAATAGCCATAATAATCATTGCTGCAATAGTCGGTATTGGGGCTGGTGCAGGAACTGTTGTTGCGTACAACAAAAAGAATGAAAGTGGCGGTAAAAATAGAGCTGATGATCTGGTGCGTAAGGCAAAAAATGAAGCATCTGATATCGTTTCTAAAGCCCGTCGGGAGGCAGCAGATATTGCCGAGAAATCACAAAATGAGGAAAATGAGCGTCGTAAAGAATGGAAGCGTACAGAATCTCGCCTAGCTGAGCGCGAGACTACCTTAGATGGTAAATTGGATCAAATTGAGAAAAAAACTGAACGCCTAGTTAAACAGGAAAAGGAGATTGAGAGTCTCAAGGGAGAGATTAGAACTATTCGGGATAAACAGCATGAAAAACTAGAGAAGATTGCTGGTCTGTCAAAACAAGATGCCAAAGATAAACTGATGCAAATGACTCAGAATGACATTAAAAATGATCTTGTTAATTTAGTAGCGAAAGAACAGAAAGAGATCAAGCACGACGTAGATGAGGCAGCGCAATCCATCCTTTTGACAGCAATGGAACGTATGTCATCAGAGGTGACGGCAGATCGTACAATCACTGCATTGAAACTTCCAGATGACGAAATGAAAGGTCGCATTATTGGTAAAGAGGGGAGAAACATTCAGGCTTTGCAACGCGCTACGGGTGTAGACATTATGGTGGATGATACACCTGGTATGGTGGTGTTATCTTCTTTTGATCCAATTCGTCGCCAGGTGGCGCGCTATGCTCTAGAGCGTTTAATGAAAGATGGCCGAATCAATCCATCTTCCATTGAAGAGGCTGTCGCAAAAGGCGAAAAAGAGATAGAAAAAGAAGTTGTACGTGCAGGTGAAGATGCCGTACGAGAAGTTGGCTTAGTTGGTATTCCGCGCGAGCTGATTCATCTTTTAGGAGAATTGAAGTTCAGGACGTCCTATGGACAAAATGTTTTGTTACATTCCGTAGAGATGGCGCACATGGCGGGCATGATTGCGGAGGAAATTGGTGCTGACAAACGTGTCGCTAAGACCGCTACGCTTTTTCATGATGTTGGCAAGGCTGTTACGCATAAAATTGAAGGTAAACATGCCGACATTGGTGCAGAATTAGCTAAGAAATATGGCATGAGTGACGAAGTTGTTCATGCGATTGCCGCACATCACGATGATATTGAGCCAACTACCCCAGAGGCAATTATTGTGAAGATCTGTGACGCAATTTCTGCAGCGCGCCCAGGTGCCCGTAATATATCTGCAGAGAATTTTGCAGAACGCATGCGTGATCTAGAAAATATCGCCACTAGCTTTCCGGGTATTGATAAGGCATATGCAATTTCCGCTGGTCGTGAGATACGAGTAATCGTAGAACCAAAGCAAATTGATGATCTCACAGCCCTGAAATTAGCACGTGATATCGCTGACAAAATTGAAGCAACGATGTCTTACCCTGGTATCATTAAGGTCAATGTAATTCGCGAAACAAGAGCAATTGAATACGCTAAATAATTAAGGGTTGGCGTGAAAAGCAAGAAGAGAATCAGTACAAAAGTTATCGTCGCTATCGTTATAGCATTGCTTATCATTGCCTATGTAGTTTGGGATATTGCAACTGTCGGTCCGCTCACTGCGCTGTTTAGCGATCGTGAACGCATGATTAGGTTTGTTAACGATCTTGGTCCGTTGGGGCCATTGGCGTATATTTTCTTGCAGATTTTACAAACCGTGGTGGCACCGATACCTGGTAATTTGGTTGGTGGCATCGGAGGGTTTTTGTTTGGTTGGTGGGGTATTCTTTGGACAACAATTGGCGCTTCTGTTGGCGCGGCTATGGTTTTTTGGATTTCTCGGCGCTATGGGCGTAGATTCGTAGAAAAATTTGTCAAAAAAGAATCATTAGATAAATTTGATTTTATCCTAAATAATAAGCGAGTATCTACGATTTTGTTTCTAATTTTCGTTATACCAGGATTACCAGATGATGTGGTCTGTTATTTAGCTGGGTTAACTGAAGTGCCACTCAAGAAATTGGTGGTAATTTTTGCAGTCGGTAGACTTCCGGCAGTAATAGCAAATAATTATATTGGCATGGGAATTGGTGATGGAGATTTCGGACTAGTAGCGGTTATATCAACTATTGCGATTGTTAGCTTAGGTGTTATTTATTGGCAGCAGGATGCCATCATGAAGTTACTTAGCCGTCAATACAGGACGAAGAACCAACATCAAATCACTAAGAAAGCTATCCAGGATTTAGTAGATGATAGTGAACTGAATAACTCTATTGCTAAAAAACGAAAAAAGTCATAAAATATAAGCATGAGTACTCGTAATTCTTATAAAATTAACCGTGTTGCCATGATATTAGTGCTAATTGCTTTTTTGACCTTTGCAGGTTTTGCGACTTTTTCTGTTAGCAATATTGCGTCAACTGTAGAAGATAAAATTGTTATTTCTCAGAATGACATGCCTGAGTCGTGGGCTACTATCAGCAGCAATAATATGCTAAGAAGTACTTTCTCTGCCAGGGTAGTCAATAATGATTACATAGAATATACTCTCTCATTAAAAAACGTAGATAGTGATCATTCTGCTTCTATTTCTCATTTCTCTTCGTACCTTACACAAGGAGACAACAAAGGTTTTGCTACGATAGTTAGCAACTCGCTTGAATACACTTATACAAATGAAGACATTAGTTCCTGGACAGCGGCTCAGATTTCCCAGCCAGGTAATAACACGGAAAGCTTTAAGCTGGGTGGTAATGTCTATGTTGGAAAAGCTGGCTCTGCTACAGATACAGTGTATTTCCGTTATTTGATTGCTCCAGCCGAAGAGGGGACGGTTAGAGATAAAATTTCTATTCTTGCCAAGACAGATTCAGGGGTGGAGTTTGTTGTGGCAGATTCTAATGAAATAGCCTATCAGAAACCAGACGACGTTCGTCTTGCAGCAGAAAATCTCGTTAAAGAAAATCCGACTATCGCTCTGCGTGATCCGAATGATGAGTCTGGTGAATACACCCAGCCTCTTGGCGTAGAGTCTGAGCCAACTTCTACTGTGATTTCAACATCCTCTCTTGGTGCGATAGCCTTATCGCCAAGCTTATTCAATGGCAATATTATCGCAATTGTTTCTGCTTTGGGTATTTTTGCGTTAACTTTGATTATCTATCTGGTCGTTCGCAAACGCAATGCCTAGCCAAGATTAGTGTGAACAGCTGTGACGTCATCAAGATCATCAATTGCATCTAGGAGTTTCTCTGCCTTTTCTAAATCTTCTCCCTCCAACTCAAGGGTAGAGGTTGGTACATATTTCAGTTCTGCACTTGTTACATTCAGACCGCCATCCACCAGTACTTGACGAATTTTCATGAGATCATTTGGTGCGGTAGTAATTTCCGTGCCATCATCTTCTTCTATTACATCTTCTGCTCCAGCATCTAGTGCAATCATCATAGGATCATCACCTTTGTCAGTAATAAAAATTACTCCTTTGCGTACGAACTGGAACATTACACTTCCAGGATCGGCCATGCGACCACCATTTTTTTGCAATGTATTGCGGACATCTGGCATTGTACGATTCTTATTATCTGTCGCAACTTCAATAATAATTCCAATTCCACCTGGACCGTATGCTTCGTAAGTTTCTTCCACCAATGCAGCCGATGTTTTATCCGCTACTCTTGCGATGGCACGCTCAATATTGGCTTTTGGCATATTAGCCAAGCGCGCTTTTTCTAAAACCATTGCGAGTGATGGGTTCATTGCAGGATCAGTGCCGCTACGAGCAGCAATTGCAATTTGATTACCAATTTTTGTAAATAACGCACCGCGTTTTGCGTCAACAACGGCTTTCTGGCGTTTCGTAGTAGCCCACTTACTGTGTCCTGACATGATTTCTCCTTTTGGCTATTGCCATCAAAATTATTGAAATACTTATCACATATTATACCAGATTATTATCTATATGTTATAATAAAAATATGACAGTAATGATTGCAATCGTACTTGGTTTAGTGCAGGGAATTACAGAGTTTATCCCAGTCTCTAGCTCTGGACATCTAGAGATCGTTCAACAGCTAATTGGTGGCAGACCAGAGGATTTTCATTATTTTTTGGAACTAATCAATTTCGGCACGCTATTGGCACTTTTAATATACTATAGAAAACGTATCGTTAAAATTTTTAAAGATATTTTTGTGAAGAAAAATTATAAATTCGCTCTCAATGTGATCATTACTTGTATTCCAGCGGGAATAGCTGGACTATTGTTTGCGAAGGTAATAGAAGAAAGTTCTTTCTTTTCCTCTCTTTATACGATAGGTATTGCGATGGGCGTAGTAGGTCTCATGATGATTTTTATAGAAAAATTACCAAAAAAGGCAGAACTAAAAGACGAAACTGTTCTTCCGTGGTCGCGGGCGCTTGGTATCGGCTTAGCGCAGGTTTTTGCTCTGATCCCTGGAGTATCGCGTTCTGGTTCTACAATTGTTGCAGGTCGTATAATGGGGTTAAATAGCAAGTCCGCAGCTGATTATTCATTTCTTGTATCTATTCCGCTAATGATGGCGGTTTGTGGTAAAACCCTTATTTCTTCTGGCGCAAGAGAGTATTTATTCAATAACCTGGGTTTACTGGCTTTATCTAACTTAGTTGCATTTGTTTCCGGATTTCTAGCGATCAGGTTCGTTATTAAATATCTCAAAAAATCTAATTCATTGCAAGCGTTTGGCTATTATCGTGTAATAATAGCAATTATTGTATTAATTGCGATGCTGATACAATAGATAAATTTTAGTTTTCGTCTTCAATTATTGTGATGGATGTTTCATCTAATTGCGACTGATCTATGGCTGACGGAGAATCCATCATCAGATCTACGCCAGAGCCATTTTTTGGAAAGGCGACAATGTCGCGTATATTTTCTTTATCACTTAAGACCATAAAAATTCTATCAAGTCCTGGTGCGCAACCAGCATGTGGGGGAGCGCCAAATTTGAAAGCATTTAGTAGTCCACCGAAGCGTTTCTCTACGTAGGCTTGATTATAACCTAATAAAGAAAATACTTTATACATTATTTCTGGGTTGTGATTGCGCACCGCACCGGAGCATACCTCGTAACCGTTCATCACCATATCATATTGATCAGCTACGATTGTAAGTTTTTCTTCGTCGGTCTTCGCATTTTCCAGAGCATCAAGACCGCCCTTTGGCATGCTGAAAGGATTGTGTCCGAAATCTATTTTCTTGTTCTTTTCGTCCCACTCATAGAATGGAAAATCAGTAATCCAACACAGTGCGACCTCGTTATTATCTTTAAGATTAAAATGATCTGCGAATGCAATTCTTAATTGACCCAAAACTTTGTTGACTTTCTCGCGGGTATCTGCTCCAAAGAAGACGGCATCGCCGTTAGCTGCTCCAGTTAATTTTTTGATTTTCTTGAGTTCTGTTGATTTGAGGAACTTTGCGATCGGTGATTTTTCCTCATTATTTTCATAGAGAATATATGCCAGACCACCTGCACCAAGTTTTTTCGCTTGGTCTGTAAAATTATCAATTTGAGAACGAGTGAGTGAAGCGCCATTCTTAACACATAACGCTTTTACGCAAGGACTCTGGAAAACTTTGAAATCAGTATTTTTAAGCGCATCGGTGAGGTCAATCATTTCCATACCATATCGCAAGTCTGGTTTATCTACGCCATAGAGATCCATCGCAACTTGGAATGGGATGCGTGGCACCTTGCCGCCTTTAGGAATATACTTTTTGGCTGGCTCAGAATGTTGAACTAGCTTTTTGTGGGCAAAATCTGTCACAAGACTAAGATAAAGTGGCTCAATCTCAGAGCGTATAGTCTCGCCGTCATCAACGAAAGCCATCTCCATATCTAGTTGATAAAAATCGCCATAAAGTCGATCGGCGCGTGGGTCCTCATCGCGAAAACACGGTGCAATTTGATAGTACTTTGCCACGCCACCAACCATTAGCAACTGTTTAAACTGCTGAGGTGCCTGCGGTAAGGCATAAAATTTACCTGGGTGTAAACGTGATGGGACAATGAAATCACGTGCGCCTTCTGGGGAAGAGTTAGCAAGAATTGGCGTAGTAATTTCTGTAAAATCGTGTGCATCCATGTAATTTCTGATGAACTTGTAATACTCAGAACGTCGTTTAAGTGTAGCCTGCATAGAAGGACGACGTAAATCTAGGTAACGATATTTCAGACGAAGATCTTCTGAAGATTCGTCACCATCATCATGTGTATTAATTGGCGGAGTTTCAGACCGGTTTAGCAGGGCTAAATCTTCTACGACAAGTTCTATGTCACCAGTAGGAATGTTTGGGTTTCTTAGCTCTGGTGCACGTTCACGCAATTTTCCGGTAGCGGTTATGACAAATTCATCACGCAACGCTTCCGCGAGTGAGAAAGCTTCATTGGTTTCTGGCGTAATAACAAGCTGAATGATTCCAGTATGATCACGTAGGTCTACAAAAATTAGCCCACCATGATCTCTACGTGAGTTGACCCAGCCGGAAACTGTTACTTTTTTCCCTAAAAAATCTTTTAACTCTGATGATAGTTTTCTCATACTCGTATATTATACCACATTCCTCTTGAGAACAGCGGAAATACTATTGTCTTCATGAAAGTCATCATGTGGCGTATATCCAAGCAAATAAGCGACGAGCATATTGTATGTTAACAAACCAACTAATTGTCCAGAATGATCAATTACAATAAAGAAAAAGCAATTTGTGCGGAGGAAGGCGGACATGGCTTGTTCTAAATTGTAATCAGTACGGAGATAATAAACTCGTTTGCTGAGATATTTTGTGGCACGGTCTGTGTTTTTGATTTCTAAGCTATTAAGCTGTTCTGTGCTAATTACGCCAATTACTTGGCGACCGTCAGACGAAAGCACCGGAAAATGCGAAGACCCAGATTTGTAAAGTTTATCTAGCATGAGCGGACCTAAGAAGTCGTGCTCATAAACGAAAGTGATTTCAGAACGTGGGATCATAGCGTCCGCAACAGTGCGCTCAGAAAAACTCATGCTCGCTGCGATGCGCGCTCGCTCCTTGCTAGATAAGACAGATTTTGGTGTACGTTTCATAACACCAATAAAATCTTCTAGCGTTTCTGGAACATAAGGAGGAGGCACTTCAGGTTTTTTTGGTGCGCGATATTTTTCCAGCTTTGGATCCACCCACTTTGTAAATTTTTTCATGAAATTACTCATGGTCATTATCCAAAAATTATGTTATTATTGTAGCATAAAAAATGTTTTTTGCATAATCAAGGAGGAATGTGAGAAGAAAAGGGTTGAACGTCGGTTTATTCATTGCAATAGCGGTTATTTGTGTTTTATTTGTAGCATTAATTATTTGGAAACAATCTAATGAGATTAATATTAGCCAATATGATGTTAACTCCATTATTCCAGCCAATGATGATAATGGTCATATTGGCGATCATGTAGAAGGTAATCCCGACGCAGATGTTCTAATCTTTGAATATGCTGATTATCAATGTTCTGGATGTGCGACGGCTTTTCCGCGCATAAAAAAAATTGTAGATGAATATAATGGAAAAGTTGCTTTGGTTTATCGTAGCTATATTTTGAGTTACCATCAGAATGGAACGGCGGCAGCTAGTGCAGCGGAGGCAGCAGGATTACAGGGTTATTGGTTAGAATATGCTACACGTCTGTTCGCAAATCAGTCAGTCTGGGCATCAGCGTCTGGTGGTGATAGGACGGAAATTTTTACAGATATGTTCCGTTCTGTTACAAATGGTAATGGAGATGAAGAAAAATTCGTGAAGGATATCAGTAGTGCAGATGTCAAGGCGAAGATCAATTTTGATATTAGCCTCTCTAAGAATTTAGATATTCCTGGAACGCCATCTTTCTTTATTGACGGTCAACGAATTGATTTTTCCAATACAAAGAATGAAGAAGAATTCATGGCGCTAATGCGTGAAAAAATTGATGCTAAACTTTAAAAAGCCTTCGGCACCTAAGACGAAGGCTTTTGCGCATTTTACCAATGAAACTTATTTTTGGATTAAACCGAAATTTTCGTTTCAATGAACTCTTGCCATGGAGCAGGAGATTCTTGCGGCTTCTTGCGAGCATAATGTGCTCGCCTGAGTCCGATACGCATATTGTACTGTTCGTACTCCTGTTTAATTGTATCGCTTACGACCGTCCCACCGAATTAGCTGTATTTGGAAAAGCGACAATATAAATGTTATCAAAACTCATTTTTTTCTGCAAGCATAAGCATAAATAAAAAATTTTAAGGTTTTAAGGTTCTTTTAAACTTTTCTGGCTATAATGTGAATATCAAAATAATGATGTTTTGATAGAAAGGATTAACATGGCTCAACAAGTTTTTCGCAGAACGGAAACAAAATACATTCTAACGGAAAAACAAGTTCATGATTTGATGTGGCTGATTGAGCCATATCTTAAGAAGGATAAGTATTTCAAGGGAACAAATTGCAGTATTTATTATGATGACGATAACAGATATTTGGCGATTCACTCCTTGGAGAAGCCCCTTTACAAAGAAAAGATACGTGTGCGGAGTTATGGAGTACCGCGGCTAGATGATACGGTATTTGTAGAAATCAAGAAAAAATACAAGGGTATTGGTAGTAAGCGTCGCATACCAGTAAAATTGACGGATTTCTACCGCTATTTAAAAAATGGTCGTTTGGAAACAGGATCGCCGGTCATCAAAGCAGAACTAGACGAATGTTTTAAACGATACCAACTAAAACCTACAATGTTTTTGGCTTATGATCGCACCTCGTATAACGATAAGACTAATCCAACTTTTAGGATTACATTTGATCGCAATATTCGCAGTAGAAATGATGACTTGCGTTTAGAATTAGGAGATCATGGAACGAAATATTTCAAAAAAGATGAGGTAGTGATGGAGGTAAAAGCATTAAATGCTTATCCACTTTACTTCGTTCGTGCTTTATCACGTCTAAAGATTTATCCGCATTCATTTTCAAAATATGGACGCGTAACTGAGAAGATAATATATAGAAAGGAACAATATGTTTAATAGTATAATCGGTGACACTTTAACTCCCATCTCATTCTTTATTTGCTTGGGTGTAGCATTTGTGTTAGGGCTAATTGTCGCTTTAGTACATTTGAAGACTACTAGATCTAGCAGTCATTTCATTACCACTTTAGCAATTCTACCAATGCTTGTAGCGATGGCGATTATGTTGGTTAATGGTAACTTGGGTGCGGGCGTGGCGACGGTGGGCGTTTTCTCACTTGTGCGTTTTCGCTCAATTGCTGGAAATTCACGCAGTATTTTATCAATTTTCTTTGCAATGGCAATAGGTCTTGCTGTTGGTGTTGGATATGTAACGTTCGCTGCATTGTTCACGGTGGTCGTGGCAATTGCAATCGTCTTCTTGAAATTTATTGATTTTGGTGCAGCCGCCAACCGTGATAAAAAATTAATGATTTTGGTGCCAGAGGATATTGACTACACAGAGATGTTTGATGATATCTTTGCTAATTATACGATGGGACATTTACTGGAGAAATCAAAAACTACGAATATGGGTAGTATGTACGAATTAACTTATCGTATCACGATGAAAAAAGATATTAATGAGAAGGAGTTTATAGATAAAATTAGAGTAAAAAATGGCAATCTTAAGGTTGCTTTATCGCATTGCTTAATGGACGAGGAGTTATAATATGAACAATAATGTCTTAGCAGAAAAAAATGGTCAATCACGCAAGCAAAAAATTGCAATGGTGGCGGGCGGGGTGGTTTTAATTGCAGGATTGGTTATCGGTGGGATCTATTTATTCAATCATCAGGACGAAGTCACGGTCGTTTCTAGCAATAGTGAAGGATCTAGTATTGCTTTAGTAGAGGGGAAAAATAAAATTGAATCTGGCGGTACTTATACATTTACTGGTACTATTGCTAACGGCAAAATTACTGTTGATACAACTGACGACGTGAAGATTATTCTTAGTAACGTTTCTATCACAAATTCAGAGGGCGCCGCAATTAAATGTAAAGAAGGTAGTAATGTCACGATTGAATTAGTTGGTAATAATGTATTAACTTCCACTGACAAAGGCGATTCTAATGACGATCCTGCTGCGGTGATTTCTAGTGATGCCAACTTAATAATAGGTGGTACTGGCAATGCTAAATTGACGGGCAATGGTAAAGGCATCAAAGCGGATACTAGTCTCATAGTCAACTCTGGCACCTATACCATTACTACTACGGACGACGCCATCCATTCTAACGGTGACATAACAATAAACGGTGGAACTTATATGATTAACACTGGTGATGATGCGATCCATGCGGATGGAAATTTAGTAATCAATGACGGCGTAGTTAAGATTGAAAAATCCCATGAGGGAATTGAGGCTAACATTGTTGAGATTTTAGGCGGAGAAATTTCTGTCATAGCGGATGATGATGGAATTAATGCGCAAAACTCTAACGGGTCCACACGTGTGGGTGTAGCAGGGGATGGTGCGTTGTCAATTTCTGGAGGGAAGATTTATGTTAATTCATCCGGCGACGGCTTGGATAGTAACGGTAAAATGTCAATCTCTGGCGGTGAAATTTATATTGACGGTCCAACCAATAGTGGTAATGGTGCAATTGATTGTGATGGGGAAATCAATATTACCGGTGGTACTTTAATTGCAGTTGGTGCGGCTGGTATGGCACAAAATGCTACTTCAGCGACACAACCATCTGTGCTAATTACGTTATCTAGCACTTATTCTGGCGAATTTAGTTTTGGCGGAGTTAGCTATGCTCCTGCCAAGAACTATCAATCCATCTTGATTTCATCTGACCAATTAAGCATCGGGCAAACTTATGATTTAGCTATCAACGGTTCCGTTGTGCAGTCAGTAACGATTTCGCAAAACATTACTGGACAAGGTTCTGGTATGATGGGTGGAGGCATGAACGAAATGATGCCTGGCGGACAACAAGGCGCAATGCCACAAAACAATTCTGGGCAGAGTGGCAATAGAATGATGCGCTAGCCACAAAAGAAAAACCACGAGGGTTGCTGATACTTTTGTATCTCCTCGTGGTTTTAGTTTTCCAGCGTATTTTTTTTTGGGGGGGGGTGATAAAGAAAACTCAATAATCGTCTTCTTCAATCTCCTCCCTTTCGCGAACTTCATCCGCGGTCAGAAACCAGTCTCTTCACACAGAACTTCGCGAATATCGCGGACTGCCTTGTTATCGGGAATATCCGACTCATCAGGCATCCCGCCGAAGTCCAAGTCATTACGGCAGAACCGGCCACACATTTCCCGTTATTTAATAGCTATATTATCGTACTGAATCCCAAAAAATACCCATATTTTGGGAATGAAATCCCAAAAAATACCCATATTTTGGGATTTTACTTGTTTTTCCATAGAAAATGCTGTATAATAGGCTTATGATTATCCGTAATATAGAGAAAGAAATCAAATCAAAGATTGGTTCTGGTAAAACCATTGTAATTTATGGTCCCCGCCAGTCTGGTAAAACTACTCTACTTGAGTCTATTTTTGGTGATCAGGATAATGTACTCTGGCTTAATGGTGACGACCAATCTACTCAAGAACTATTGGCTTATGCTTCAAAAGATGCATATATGCCAATTGTATCAGGTTATGACGTTGTTGTTATAGATGAAGCACAGAGGATAGAAAATATTGGCATGAAACTAAAAATTCTTCATGATAATTTTGGTAAGGATGTTCAGTTTGTTGCCACAGGGAGTTCGTCTTTTGGCCTCGCTAATAAAATCAATGAGCCGATGACTGGGCGCAAATGGACGTTTTTTCTACCGCCTCTTTCCGTTAGCGAATTAATCAGCCATTTTGGCTATACAACAGAATATGCAAATTTGCGCAATAGATTGCTATACGGCTCCTATCCTGCTGTGGTCACTAATTTGCCAGAGGCGGAAAGGGTAGTTACAGAACTTGCGAACGAGAACCTCTACAAAGACATCCTCAATTTAGGAGATATTATCAAAACTGATAAGTTAAAAACTATTTTGCAGGCGCTTGCATACCAGATTGGCAACCAAGTTAGTCTTAATGAGTTGGCGAGCTTAGTGGAATTAGATAGAAAAACAGTAGATAAATATATCTCGCTTTTGGAACAGGCTTTTATTATTTTTCGTTTACCATCATATAGCAGGAATATACGCAATGAACTTAAAAGTTCTCAGAAAATCTATTTCTATGACGTAGGAATCCGTAATGCTTTAATCAATTCTTTTCAGGCGGTAGATTTCAGAAATGACGTTGGTGCTTTATTTGAAAATTATATTGTAGCAGAATTAAAGAAGCAGGAACAAAATGGTAATTTCTTCTTTTGGCGTAATACTGAACAACAGGAAGTCGATTTTCTTAATGTGCATGGAGATAATATTTTGGCAATGGAAATAAAATGGAGCGAAAAAAAGGTTGCAAAACTTCCAAAAATTTTTACAGATACCTATGCACCTGATCAAGTTACTTTTTTGAATCGCGAAAATTATTTACAATTCTTTAGTAAAAGAGATAATTAAAAATGAAAATTTATGTTATACGCCACGGAGAGACAGCAAGTAATGTTGTGGGTATAGTATCTGGTCGTACTGGAGAAGGAATTAACGACAATGGCATTAAGCAGGCTCAACGAATTAATCAGAAATTAGCAGCACTAGAATTTGCCGATGTCTATGTCTCGCCCATGAAAAGAGCAATCCAGACTGCGGAAATTGTTGTTCCAGAATATGAATATATCATTGATGAGAGGTTATCTGAGCGTGAACTTGGAGAGTTGAAGGGGTATACGATAGAAGAGCTGTGGGAAATACCACTTTGGAACTCGCTGGAAGTGAAGCGCACACCAGAAGGTGCGGAAACTTTTGGTGCTGGTAGAGAGCGTGTAGAAAGTTTTCTTAATGACATTAAAAAGAAATATAGTGATGATCAGACGATCCTAATTGTAGCACACAGTTTTATTTCACGTTGCATTTGGAGTATTGCTAACGATATTACTGATTTGACTGCGATGCGTAATTTTCGTCATAAAAACGAAACTATCAAGATTTATTACATTTAATAGTATAATTAATAATATGGAACGTACGCAAAAAATTGTAAGAACTAGTATCGTTGGTATCATCACTAACTTCGTTTTAGTAGGCTTTAAAGCGATGGTTGGTATTATTTCTGGTTCAATTGCGATTGCTCTGGACGCTCTTAATAACCTAACCGATGCAGTTTCTTCTATCGTTACTATCATTGGTGCAAAATTAGCAGATAAAGCACCAGACAAGAAACATCCCTATGGCTATGGTCGTATAGAATATTTTTCTTCTATGATTGTGGCGGCAATAGTTTTGTATGCTGGTGTGACGGCGGTCGTAGAATCAATTCAGAAGATTTTCGTTCCAAGTGATCCTAGTTATTCTATAGCTCTTCTTGTTATTATTGCGATAGCAGTATTAGTGAAAATAATTCTAGGTCGTTATGTAAAAGTAGTTGGTAAAAAACTCAACTCGCAAAGTTTAGTCGCATCGGGTACGGACGCATTGATGGATGCTATTCTTTCTTTCTCTACTTTAGTTGCGGCTATTATTAGTTTTATTTGGAATGTGCATTTGGAAGGTTATCTTGGTGTTGTGATCGCTGCATTTATTATTAAGGCGGCGATAGAAATGATGATAGAGCCGATGCACGCTATCATTGGAGTGCGCGCAGATAAAGCGGACACCGCTAAACTACGTAAACTTTTGATGAAATATCCTGAGGTACAGGGTGTTTATGATTTGACGCTACATAACTATGGACCAGAAAAAGCAATTGCCACCGTCCATATCCAAATTCCAGACAAGATGACGGCCCGCGAAATCCATGCTCTCACTCGTCAAATGACTTATGATATTTATGAAAAATACGGTATTATTACTACAATTGGAATCTATGCTGCAAATGGCGAAGGGAAGTACGGCGAACTCAGAAAAACAGTTGAGTCCATCACAAAACAATATAAAGTCATTAAACAAATGCATGGTTTCTATGTTGACAAACAGAATAATGTTTTCTTTGATTTAATTATTGATTTTGAATGTCAGGAACCAGAAAAAATTCAGGCGGAAATTATACATAAATTAACAGAGCAATATCCGCGTTATAAATTTAATATTATTCTTGATGCGGATGTAGCAGACTAATAAAACTGGTCAGGGTGATCGGACTTGAACCGACGACCTCAGCGTCCCGAACGCTGCGCGCTACCAACTGCGCCACACCCTGACTGCTTGTATTTTAGCACAGAAACAGTATAATATCTATAAATGCAACGTAAGACAAATAATAAACAAACTCTCTTATGTATTATGGTACCGGTTGGTATTAGCGTGATTTTTGCATTGCTCTGTATGCTGAATTTGCGGAGTGCTATTTGGTTTGATGAATCCTATTCAGCATATTTGACGCGCGGTTCTTTTGCTGACATTTGGAATCTTACGGCACAGGATGTCCATCCGCCTTTTTTCTATTTTTTGCTCAAAATTTGGTCTGATATTTTTGGCTATACTGATGTTTCATTGCGTTTCATGTCGGTGTTCTTCGGAGCATTAACGATAATCTTTTTGTTCCAGTTACTGAAGCGTTGGTTTGGCACGAAAGCCGCTACGATTTCTTCGTTTTTCTTAGCCTTTTCGCCGATGTTTATTCGTTATGGTCAAGAAATGCGAATGTATTCTTTGGTATTTTTGATTGTGGTGCTTGCTACTTATGCTTTGGATCTTGCCCTCACAACACAAAAAACTCGTTATTTTGTTTTTTACGCAATTCTCATTGCCTTGGGTATGTGGACACATTATTTTACGGCGATCGTTTGGATCGTGCATATTATATATTATAAGCTTACGAAGCAAGCCAAGATCTTTAGTAAGCGAATGCTTCTAACTTACTTGCTTGCAGTGTTGTTGTTTTTGCCATGGACACCATCATTTCTCCATCAAGTTGCAGTCGTGCAAGGTGGTTTTTGGATTTCGGCAATTTCTCTCCTTACTCCAATAGATTTCTATTCTAACTCGTTAACATTTATGGATGCTGAATACGCTACTGGCTGGGTCGCAATATTGTTGGTGTCTGTTGTAATTTTTACAACATTTTTATTAAAGCGATCCTTTGGTATTCCTTCTCAGATGAAGAAAAATCATTTATTGCTAATTGTGATGCTAGTTTTTGTCCCACCTGCAATTTTAATGATTTTCAGTTTACCGCCATTATCACCGATTTTTGTAGATAGATATATTATATATAGTGCATGTTTATTGTGGGTATTGTTTGGCTTGCTTGTGTCCTTCAGTATAAAGAAAACGACTTTGCAGAAGAAGTATATATTGTGGACAACAATTGCTTTAATCATCTCCTGTATAGCTTCTGCGGTTATTGGAATTGTAAATGTTACTCAACGACAGCCAGAGGGTCATATTACAGAAATCATTCCAGCAGTTAAGGCGATGACAACGGAAGGCGAGCCAATCTTAATGAATAATGAATGGAATTACTATGATGCGGTCTTTTACTCCAGCGATCGTTATCAGATTTATGGCATCAATGATCGTATTAATTATATTTATGGTTCAATTGAGCCGATTCGCAAAATTGGTTACAATTTAATTACAGACTTGCCAGAATTTCTTGTGGAGCATAATCGTATTTGGTATGTAACAGATATTAATCCATCAGCAGAGGGTATTAACGATTACGAATTACCAACGGAGTTTGCAAACTATAGAATCGTTTCTGATATTGTTACGGACCACTTTGTTGCACTAGAACTTGAAAAAACAGATATGTAATGCTATAATCGAGACAAATCGGGGCGTAGCACAGTTGGTAGCGCACGCCGTTTGGGACCGTGAGGTCGCAGGTTCGAGTCCTGTCGCCCCGACCACTAGAACTCCAGATGGAGTTTTTTGTTGCTTATGTTTTGGAAAACACTTTGTGTATGATAAAATGTTTACAGTTTGGAAAATGGTTAATAGTTGTAGCGGCTTCTAATGAACTTTAAAAAGGAGGGATAAGATGAGTGATTTTTTGGATGAGTACAGGAATAGTGGACCAGCCGAAGAGAATGGGATTGTGTATGATTCCGTTAAAGTATATGGCTGGGGAAAGACCATCGTGAATGGAATACAGCATATTGGTGCAATGTTTGGTGCGACAGTAGTAGTTCCGATCTTAGTGTCGGGTTATTATGAGGGTGCTGGTATGACTGTGCAACAAGCGCTGTTCTTCGCGGGGTTAGGGACGTTAATTTTCCAACTTTGCACAAAGGCAAAAGTACCAGCTTTTTTGGGATCATCTTTTGCTTTTCTCGGTGGTTATGCTGGAGTGGCGCACATGAACACTGGTAAATTCGCCAGTATGACAATGGCGGAAAAATATCAGTATGCTGCAGGTGGCGTGGTGGTCGCAGGTCTATTGTATTTGGTCTTGACGTTGCTACTTAGATTGCTCGGTGAAAAGCGAGTAATGGAATATTTACCACCTATCGTCACAGGCCCAATTATTATTTGCATTGGAGCTTCACTAATGGGATCTGCCATTAACAACATAGTAAAGAACCCATTTTTGGCGTTCGTGGCGATAATTTCAATCGTGGCCTGTAATGTTTGGGGGAAGGGGATGATTAAAATTATTCCAATCCTCATGAGTATCGTGATTTCTTACGCGGTAGCATTGGTAATGCACTTCACTGGCATGACGAATCCGGATGGTACTGCGATTATGGATTTCAGTAATTTGGCAGGGCAGGCATTGATGAGTGCGCCAGCGCCGCGTTATCTCTGGGCGAAATTTGACTTGAACTCGAGTATTACGATGGCGGCTAGCGCATTACCAGCTATGGTAGAGCACATCGGAGATATCAATGCGATTAGCTCCACGGCCAAGAAAAATTATGTGAAAGATCCTGGCCTACACCGTACCTTGCCTGGCGATGGACTGGCAACGGCAATAGCGGGCTTCTTTGGTGGCGCCGCAGATACTACATACGGCGAGAACACTGGCGTACTTGCTATGACTAAAATTTGCGATCCACGAGTAATGCGTATCGCAGCGTATGGTGCAATGCTGTTAGGACTTAGTCCGGTATTTTCCGTGTTGGTTAGCACGATGCCATCAGCCATTGTAGGTGGGATTTCACTCGTATTGTACGGTATGATATCAAGTATCGGTATCAGAAATCTCAAAGAAAATGATATTGATTTTATGAATTCGCGCAACTTGATTTTAATAAGTGTAATTTTTAGTTGCGGAGTCGGCGTTACATATGCTTTGCCAGATGGGGTGCCGATTTGTCAGATTGGTGATGCGACTATCGCTTTGTCGGGTTTGGCGCTTGCTTCAATTCTGGGGATTTTCTTGAATGCAGTTTTGAATATCTGGTCAAAGGAAGGTCGTCAGAAAAATGATTATGAGTACGGTAAAAACCCGCATGGTGACGAAAATCGTGGCATTGCGATTAATGCCAAGGATTTCTAAACTATTTTCCAGACTAGGGTCTGCTGCAAGCGGACCCTTTTTCATGGTATAATACAATTATGAATAAGATGCGTCTCGCTGGATTATCTATGGTACTAGTGATTGGTCTTTTTTGTCAGCCAGCCTCAGCTTTATCTGACACGCAGATTGGTGCTATCTCTCAACATTGCGGCACGATTAAACAGGCATTAAAATCGTTACAGAAAACGGATGCTAGAACGCGTTCCTATCTCGGCTCTATTTATGAGACGATTATTTCTGATTACATTGCGCCGATGAACTTGCGTTTAATAGAATCTGGTCAGCCGAATGCTGCGCTGACGGATTTACATTCCGTCATTTTGGATGTACGTAAATCTTTTGTTAGTAATTACACTAGCTATAGTCAATCCTATGAGGATCTTTTAGCGATTGATTGCCAATCAGATCCAGAGACATTTTATAATCGCTTAGTGGAAACGCGACACAGAAGAGCGGAGGTTTCTAGCACAACAACCAATTTACGTAATCTCTTTTCAGAATATTTAACGGCGGTTCGGAAATTGCGTAGTAATAATACGACTGGAGAGGATTATCATGAATAAAGACCCTAAAGAAAATAAAGATCCTGGCTCACGCAATCTCCTGTTTCTAGGTGTGATTTCTATTAGCGTTGCGATTGCTACAACGGTAATTAGTTTGATTATTTATCATAATTCTGGTGATATTTATCTTGATCGTTCACGCCCAGGCTTCTTACCAGATGAGTCAGAAATTCAGCCGAAGATTGAAGGAGATTATACTTTTCCGACCTCTGGTCGTTTGACAGAAAAAGATCTCGATGAGTACATCAAACATTACACTGAGAACATTGATATGGTAGATGATTTAGAAAATCCATTTGGGGAATTGCCGTTATCTGATGAATCGCTTGGTATTCCAGCGGCGGAATAAGCTAAAATTATTATTTACTTTTTTTGAACGCACGATTACAATAGATATTAAAATCAAAGGAGGTAAAATGTCATTAGTAATTCGTGATGCTTCGGGATGGGCGACTCACCGCATAGAAAGATCAGCGAATGGAGTAGATCTCGTGGTTAGGAATCTCTCTACCGGGTGGGTAGAAGAACGAATTACAGATGGGGTTTTGCGGTAAAGCATTACCGTCTTGACAGATACGGTGTTTTGTGATAGAATGGAGATGTACCATTAAATGGGAATTGTTTTGTATGTCGGGTGATAAAAAAGAAAAACGACTACCAATCATTGGTCCATCTGCATTAGTTTCCATCGTTGATATGGTGGAGAATGTGCCAGCGAAGATTGACACTGGGGCGGAGGCCTCGGCAATCTGGGCAAGTAAGATTCATGTAGATAAGGATGGTGTGTTAAGTTTTGTGCTTTTTGATGAGACTAGCCCATTTTATGATGGTAAAGTATATAAATTCACAGATTACAAAGTTGTGGTGGCACGTTCTGCGATGGGCCAGGAACAAATTCGCTATCGGGTCTATCTTTCAGTTAGGATTGGTGGGAAGAGAATTAGAGTGCTATTTTCATTGGCAAATCGTAGCAAAAATAGCTTTCCAATTCTCATTGGCAAACGGACCTTGCATGGTAAATTTATGGTAGATGTGGCGTTGCCGGATATTGAATATGAGAGAAAACCAAAAGAACACCAGGCAGTATTAAAAGAATTTAAGAAAGATCCGCACGAATTTCATCAAAAATATGTAGCAGGAAAGGAGAACTAAAATGAAAATTGCAATTTTATCTAACGGTAATGCTAACTACTCTACAAAGCGTCTAGTTGAAGAAGCAGAGAAGCATGGCCACGAAGTAAAAGTAGTCAAATATAAAAATTGCTACCTTTCTTTGGATGAGAAACATCCGAATGTTTATTATCATGGCAAGAAGCTTGAGGGATATGATGCAATTATCCCACGTATTTCCAATAATATGACACGTTATGGTTGTGCAATCGTTCGTCAGTTTGAAATGCAGGGATTATGGACAATGTCTAGCTCCATTGCAATTACTCGTGCCAGGGACAAACTTCGTGCAGCACAGATCTTAACAAAAGCTGGTGTGGATACGCCAAAGACACTTGTGTCACGTAACTCGGCGGATATTGATGATTTGTTGGAACAGATCGGCTTGCCAGTGATTATCAAATTAGCTTCTGGTACTCATGGAAATGGAGTAGTTTTGGCGGAGACGAAAAAAGCAGCAAAGTCTGTTCTCCAAGCCTTTTACATTTATAACGAAGATGGTACAAACATTATCTTGCAAGAATTTATTCAAGAATCGGCTGGGACAGATATCCGTGCTTTCGTAGTAGGTTCAAAAGTGGTTGCTAGTATGAAACGTCAATCTGTGACTGACGACTTTCGTTCTAATCTTCATAAAGGTGGCGAAGGATCATCTATTAAATTGTCTGATGAAGAGAAAAAGGTTGCAGTTCAAGCTGCGAAAGCAATGGGACTACATGTGGCTGGCGTAGATTTGATGCGTTCAGAACGTGGTCCACTTGTATTGGAAGTGAATGCCTCACCGGGATTCGGCATAGAAAAAGTTACGGGTAGGAATGTAGCGGAAAAAATTATAGAATACGTTGAGCATAATGCGACACGTAGGAACTCAAAAGATAAGGTCGGAGCATAGGGAAATTCAATGGAAGATTTTTTCTCAGTACCGAATGAACAATTGCCGCAAACTCTTGCTGCTATGCAACGTGAGATGAAAAAGAGAGGATGGAGAGGTGGACAGTATTTACATTCTGGTGGTAATATTCTTTTTGCGGTAAGACCAGATGGCAAGGAAGTGCATTGTTCTTTTGGTACTTCGCCAACTATGAGTTATGGTGCTGGGGCGATTTCTGATGACAAATATGCGACTTACTGCATTTTGAAATCTCTGCTTCCAGAAGTGAAACAGCCAGAGACTATCCTTCTTCAAACACCAGAAGATGCAGAAAAAGAATGTAATCAACTACGATCATTACTAAGTAAATATAATAAGATTGTATTAAAGCCACTTGATGGGGCACACGGTAACGGTGTAATTACTGGAATTAGTGACTTGACTTCTGCAATAGAGGCGTTAAACAAAATTAGAAAAGAACAAAATGAAAAGAATGTTATTGCGCAGGAAATGCTCTTCATAGACGGAACGGAAATTAGAGCGGTAGTAATAGATTATCATTTTGTTGCGGCCTACGCTAGAATACCAGCTCGGGTGACTGGAGATGGTAAACATAATGTCTTAGAACTAATAGATATAGAAAATCAGACATTTCGCACAAAACCTTATGTTTCGCATTTTGCTTATATCAATAAGGTAGACGCAGAGACATATCTTAGCAACAAGGATGAGAGTCTGAAAACCTATATTCCAGCAAATGGTGAAAAAGTACAAGTTATCCCAGTTAGTAATCAGGGGCAAGGGGGAACTAATGAGTATCTATCAGATATTCCGGAACATCTCAAACGCCAAGCAGAAAAGGTAGCCACTGCATTGGAGCTTCCACTGGCTGGTGTAGATATCTTTGGGGATTCAATCATAGAGGTCAATAAAGCTCCAGCTTTGTGTTATCCTGTGGACGGTGAACCAGCAACCATCTGTGTACGTAGGTTTCTGGACTACTTAGAAAACCTTCCATTATAGTTTCTGCTTATGCTTGCAGACTGAGTTTTTGTTTGCTAATAATAAAAATACATGAACAAAAGCTCTCAACGTTCATTAGTCCATCCTTCTTGGATTTTGTTAACTTTTTGTATCGGTATTATTGTGGGCAGCATAATCGTTCCAATGCTAAAGGTTAAGTTTTTTGCGCATGGGATTTGGATTCTTGGAGCAATTATTTCTGTCATAATTGCAATCACGGTTTCACTTTTTACTACGACAGTTTTGGGGAAAACATGGGCGGTTTGTTTAGCTTTCTTTAGTGGAATAATTATGATTAGTGCACGGGCGGGACCAGAATTTTTGACACAAGATTATTATGCAGATTTGGTGGGGAAAACTGTTAAGCTAAGTGGAAGAGTCGTTAAAGATCCGACAGACTCGTTAACTTCAGCGGGTAAAATTAATCTAGATTTGTCTGATAATGAAATTAACGGTCGGATGCTGCCGGGGCATCTTTTTGTGCAGTTAGAGAAAGCTGAGGTACAACGGTCAGATATAATTTTAGTCAATGGTGTGATATCAGAAAAGTTTGGAACATATTATGCCACGATGTTTAGACCAGAACTATGTGAAATTATTCATCCAGAGCCAGGCGATATTTTTCTGCAAATACGCAATAATTTTGCGGATCAAATTAAACAGTATATACCGATGCCAGAGGCGGGATTGGGGATAGGGTATCTGTTGGGACAGAAATCGGGTGTGGATCAAAATATTCAAGACGCTCTTAGAATGGTAGGGCTAACTCATATCATCGTGGCGTCAGGTGCACATTTATCCACTCTGATCGGTTTTTCTCGTAAAATTTTTGGGAAGATTTCACGTTTCATGAGCTTTTTGATGGCATTGCTACTGATGTTGCTATTTCTAGGTATCACGGGTCTTTCTGCGAGTATGTTGAGAGCAAGTATTGTAACTGGTTTGTCGCTCATTTTATGGTATGTTGGGCGCAATATTCACCCGGCAAGGTTGATTATTCTAGTGGTGGCACTTACTTTAATATATAATCCATTTTATTTAACGGATCTCGCTTGGTTGCTATCTTTTGCCTCATTTACTGGGATTATGATTCTGGCACCGTTAATAAAAAATTACTTCTATGGTAAAGACAAAAAGCCTGGGTTGTTTGGTAGTACATTGATATCTTCAATTGCAGCGTCGTTGACTTGTACACCGATTTTGCTATATTTTTTCGGACAAGTGTCCGTAATTTCTATGATTGCAAACATTTTAATTCTACCAACAGTATCGTTAGCTATGGGTATAACCTTCCTAACTGGACTAGCTGGTTATTTTGCGCCATTTGTAGCCCAGATATGTGGTTATATAACGACCCTTACCTTAAGGTATCAGATCAGTGTTGCGAATTTCTTTGCGGACAACAAGTCGTTCTTAATAGAAATTGACAAAGAAAATCCGTGGATATACTGCTTGTACATTCCCGTAATTGTTGTATTTTTTACAACAATAATACGTCGCAAGAGAAGAATATCCTTATGCTTGCAGGAATAATGCGATTTGTGCTAGGCTAAGTTTAGGCTTCGCCAATCACGGGATGATTGGCCGGAATCTTTGGGATTTTGTCCGTGGAGCTTATGGTATAATAATTATCAAAGGAGCAAAAACATGGCAAGAAAATCTTCCGACAAAACAACAGAAAACGCAACGGTAAACGACGGTAAAAATCAGGCGCTCAGTTTGGCAATAGATCAAATTACCAAGCAATTTGGGGATGGTTCCATTATGAAGCTTGGAGAGACAAAAAAAGTCGATGTGGAATTATTGTCTTCTGGCTCATTATCGCTTGATCTTGCATTGGGTGGCGGTTATCCGAAGGGCCGCATTATAGAAATTTATGGCCCAGAATCTTCTGGCAAGACTACGCTAACTTTGCATGCGATTGCAGAAATACAAAAACAAGGTGGGCAAGCAGCTTTCATTGATGCAGAGCATGCGCTGGATCCAGCTTATGCTAAGCGAGTTGGTGTGGACATTGCAAATTTGTTGATTTCTCAGCCTGACAACGGTGAGCAAGCTCTAGAGATTTGTGAGACTCTTGTTCGCTCTGGCGCAGTAGATTTGATTGTGGTAGACTCTGTTGCCGCCTTGGTACCACAGGCGGAAATAGATGGTGACATGGGCGATGCGCAGATGGGCTTGCAGGCAAGATTGATGTCTCAGGCGATGCGTAAACTGACCGGTATTATTAGCAAGTCAAAGGCGACCGTAATTTTCATTAACCAGATCAGGATGAAAATTGGGGTAATGTTCGGTAATCCAGAAACCACGACCGGAGGTAATGCCTTAAAGTTCTATTCCTCTGTACGTTTAGATATTAGACGAATTGGACAAATCAAGGAAGGTGACAAGATTATCGGTAACCGCACCAAGGTAAAAATTGTAAAGAACAAAATTGCTGCACCATTTAGGATTGCTGAATTTGACATTATGTATAATGAAGGCATCAGCAAGATTGGCGATGTAATTGATATCGCTATTGCTCAAGGAGTAATTGAGAAATCAGGTGCTTTCTTAAAATATAATGGCGAGACAATAGGCCAAGGTCGTGAGGCAGTGAAAAAGATTCTCTCAGACAATACTAAGCTTCTTGATGAAATAGAGAAACAGGTACGAGAAAAAGCGGTTGCAGATGCTCAAGATTAGATAGTCGGTACGCATGGAAATCTATAACATTTCTGATAAAACCCCAAAACTTAATCCAGATTTATTTTCTGATGAAGATGATGGCACGAAGCCATATCTTGTCACAAACATTAAACAAGCATTGAAGGATCAAAGTCGGGTTAATATCTTTATTAATGGCAGATACGATTTCTCATTAGATTTAACTCAGGTAGTAGATTTTAAGCTAAAAGTTGGTCGGCGGATTACGAAAGAAGAGTTAGAAAAATACCGTGCAGCTTCTGAATTTGGCAAGTTATATCAGCGCACATTAGAATGGGCTTTAACTAGACCACATTCCATTCAGGAGGCGAAGAACTATTTGGCACGCAAAAAGATTAAGCGTATGTCTGAGAATAAATTGATCAAGAATAATCAATTACGCTCTATGGAAGACAAGAAAAAATACAAATTAAAAACAAAAGAAATTCCGATTTTCTCGGATGAAGATGCGGAAGCAGTTGTTACGCGTCTCTGTGAAAGAGGCTATCTAGACGACAAGAAATTTGCTGAGTATTATGTTGAGAATAGATTTGTCAAAAAAGGTGCAAGCCGAAGAAGGTTAGAACAGGAACTGCGTAGAAAGGGTGTAGGAAACGATATAATTGCCGAAGTGTTAAATAGTTCATTGCGGCAGGATGCTGAGGAAATTCAAAAAGCTATTGCGAAAAAACGCCATAAGTATAATGACAGCAAACTTATTGCTTATCTGGTTCGTCAAGGCTTTGATTATCAACAGGCGATAGCTGCGGTTCGCGGAACGGATTAACGAAGTTTGGCACAAAATCTTCCTTGAGTGCACGTTCGCGGATCTTCTGCTCTTCGTCACGAACTGTGATTTTTTCATCATCAATATTGATTACTTCGCTTCTGCTGATTAAAAGTTCTGGATCGAGAAAAGACTTCATTAGAGGACGTTGAACGATCAGTTGTTGAATCATGTAATTATCTGGATTGGCGGTATAGCCTATGACCTTGCCCAATTTAGTTTTTTTCTTTGTCTCTACTTTTTTGCCGATGAGAGTAAAATTTAGATTAATGATTTTTTGTAACTTTATTACGTCATCAGCGTTAACAAGCTCATCAATAGAATCAATCACCATGCCGAGTTCAGAAAATTCACGAATATCATGAACTTGCAAAATGTCACCATGTTCACCGTCGCCAACTTCTGGTCCAACGACATAAAAACCTATAATTTTGAGATCATGAGGGTCAATAATTGCCTCACTAGTTTTCGCGATCATCCCGCTAACATGTAAACTGAGAACTGGACAATTTAGCAGACGAGCATCATTTACTAACATAATATTATTATAGCATATCCGCCTAAGCGTTACGCGGTGACGGTGCTTTTTCTATGATAGCATCTAGAACTTTCTCTACATTGAGTCCAGTCTTCGCAGAAACGCCAATAATGTCATCTGGAGAGCAACCTAAGAGATTTATGATTTGATTTTTAACTTTTTCAGCATCGGCGGCTGGTAGATCGATTTTATTGATTACGGGAATAATATATAAGTCTTGTTCCAATGCTAGATAAACATTGGCCAGAGTCTGAGCCTGGATTCCTTGTGTCGCGTCAACAACAAGGATGGCGGATTCTACTGCTTGTAGCGAGCGTGATACTTCGTAGGAAAAATCAACATGACCCGGTGTATCAATCAAGTTAAGTTCATAACCTTTGTAATGCATCTGGACAGGAGTCAGTTTGATTGTAATACCTTTTTCACGTTCAAGCTCCATGGAATCAAGAAGTTGCGCTTTCATCTCGCGTTTGGCTACGGTGCCAGTGATTTCCATCATGCGATCTGCTAGAGTGGACTTGCCATGATCAATATGAGCGATGATGCAGAAGTTTCTGATTTTGTCAGTGTTCATATCTGTTATTATAGCATATCAGGGAAATATATTGTATAATATGAAGATGAAAAAAATCTTGGCAGTCTCAGGGGGTATTGATTCTATGTTGCTTTTATGGCAATATCGTGATGACCCAGAAGCAATTGTCGCGCATTTTAATCACGGAACACGCCCTTCGGCTGATGATGACGCAGATTTTGTTCGTAAGATGGCAAAAAAATACGGCAAAGATTTTTTTTATAAAAAAGTTACACTTGGGGAAGACATTTCTGAGGTTAATGCCCGGATGGTACGCTATGAGTTCTTGCGTGAAGTTGCTGATACTGTGGCGAGAAAAAATGGCTTGTCGGAAAACATGGTTAAGATTTATACTGCTCATCACCTCAATGATCTTGCAGAATCCATCGCAATCAATCTTCTGCGTGGAACTGGCTGGCGAGGGCTTACGCCTTTTTCTGATACGCGCATTAAACGTCCATTTATTGACCAGATGCTTACAAAAAAAGATGTTACTAAGTTAGCGGTGAAACATAGAATTATATTTCGGCAAGATCCTACTAACACGGAAGCTAAATATTTACGTAATCGTTTGCGTGTCATTTTAACAGAGACTAAAGAAACGAATCTGATGACTTTTTATAATCTGTACCAAAAACAGCAAAAAGATCGTTCGGAAATAGAACAAATTACTGGCCAAATCGTTGGCCAGCTGGTAGATGGGAAGAAATTCCGCAAGGATTTCTTTTTGCTAGTGGATGATCAGAGTGCACAAGAAATACTATATACCATCTTAGCGAAACATCAGATTTCACTTACTCGTCCGCAACTAATGGATCTTGTGACGGCAATTCGTACATATTTACCCGGAAAAAAATTTAATTTACCAAAAGATCGTTTCATTACAATCTATAAGCATTACTGTGAACTGTAAATATGCTATAATGTAGCCATATGGAAGAAAAAATTGCAGAAATAAAAGAATGGCTGGGCACTGGTTCAATTAACATTTTTGGCTTGCCGATGAGTGGTAAGGATACGATCGGTATTAAATTAGCAGAGATGCTTGGCGCAAGGTTCTTATCATCTGGTATTATTATTCGCGCTATGGAGCAAGAACAGAATAAGCATTATACAGACAGTGGTGAGCTAGTGCCGAATGATGTGTTTTACGAATGGGTTTTACCATATTTTGATAGGGAAGATCTACGTGAATCGGCATTGATTCTTTCCTCAGTCGGTCGGTGGGCCGGAGAAGAAGACCCAGTAATGGATAGAGCGGCAGATGCTGGACACGAGATAAAAGCGGTGATTTTGTTAAACATTTCAGAAGCGGATGTTTTGGTACGTTGGGAGGCAGTTCGCGAGGCTGGAAGTCGCGAAGGTTCTGAGACGACAAAACGGGAAGATGATAAAAAGCGGGGAGTTTTTGAAAAGCGCATAACTGAATTTAACGAAAAGACGATCCCAGTTCTAAAGCATTATCAGCAGTTAGGAATGTTGATTCCAGTGCAAGCCGATATGAGTCGTGAAGAAGTATTTAGCCTCGTTGTGAACAAATTATACGAGTTCGCAAAACATAGGAACTACTAGTCCCTCTTAAGCATAACTGTGAAGGCTTCTGAAGGAATGTCAATTTTACCGAAGCGTTTCATACGTGCTTTTCCACGTTTCTGCTTTTCTAAGAGTTTGGCTTTGCGATCACGGTCACCAGTATGAATTTTAACGGTGACATCTTTGCGGTAAGCACCAATTGTCTCGCGTGCAATAATACGAGCGCCAATGGCAGCCTGTAAGGCAACTTCATAATTTTGACGTGGTATAACTTGTTTGAGTTTCTTTGTTACTTCGCGCCCGATTGCTTCAGCCTCAGACTGATGACACATAATAGCAAGTGCATCAATTTTTTGCCCTCCGACCAAAAAATCTACCCGAACGAGATCTTCTGGACGGTAGTCTGCCAGCTCGTAATTGAACGAGGCGTAACCAGAAGTGGTAGATTTGAGCTGATCATAAAAATCAGTCAAGAGATTAGCCATTGGTGCCTCAAAATCAATTACGGCACGGTCCTCTATGTAGGATAGATTAGTTTGGTGACCACGTTTTTCTACGATGAGATTAAGAACATTTCCGATCATGTTTTTTGGTAAAATTATTTCACCTTTAACCCAGGGTTCGCGAATCTCTGTGATTTCTGACATATCTGGTAAATCAGCGGCAGACTTTATTTCTAATTCTTCACCAGAGTTCAGTAAAACTCTGTAGTTAGTAGATGGGTTAGTAACTACTAAATCAAGATTAAATTCGCGTTCCAAACGTTCGCGAATAATATCCATATGTAAAAGACCAAGAAAACCAATACGTAATCCAAAGCCAAGCACTGGAGAATTTTCTGGCTCATAACGCAAGGCGGAATCAGAAAGAGCAAGTTTTTCTATTGCTTCTTTTAGAGTTTTGTAATCTTCGTTGCTAACAGGGAAAAAACCAGCGTAAACGAAAGGTAAAACATCTTTATAGCCTGGTAATGGTTCTGGTGCTGGTGATTTTGTTAGTGTAACCGTATCACCGACTTTTGCTTCACGAGTGGTTTTGAGATTGGTAACAATATAACCAATCTCTCCCTCTGATAATTCTGACTTCGGTGACATACCAGGGTTTAGAATCCCCACTTCTAATGCGAGACCATTAGTTTGTGCCGCCATCATGCGAATTTCTGCGTTTTTTGGTAATTCACCATCAAAAATTCGCACATATAAGACGACACCACGATAATCATCAAAGTAGCTGTCAAAGATTAAAGCTCTAAGAGGTTTCATGAGATATATTATAACATAATTTTATTAGCACTCTTGCATTTTAAGTGCTAATTAACTATAATGATGATATGGATATAACACCGAGACAAAGAGAAATTTTATTTGCGATCATTGAACAATACGCGGAAATTGCTACTCCTGTCGGATCGGTAACTCTGGCAAAACTTTTTGGCGTTTCTAGCGCAACAATTCGTTCAGAGATGGCAAAATTAGAGGAGATGGGCTATATTGCTCAGCCTCATACTTCAGCTGGAAGAATTCCAACAGATGCTGGTTACCGCTACTATGTGAATTCCCTGACGGATAGTTCAGAGTTGAGTGGAGAGGGGAATGCAATGCACGACCCAGCACGTCTTCTGCCTGGTACAAATTGGAAAGAAAATAAAGAAACACGTGTCTTAGAATTAAGAGTTAATTCTCAAGAACGAATTGATTTTGCAATTCGTGGAGCAGTGGATTCTTTGGTGGAACTAACAGGAAACTTAGGTCTGGCGACAATCGGAGACCAGCTTTATTTGTCTGGAATTTCACGTTTGTTTACGCAACCGGAATTTTTGGATAATTCCAGGGTGCAAAGTGTGGCGAAGCTATTAGATAATCTAGAGCCATGGCTGAGAGAGGCTGCGCCAGGCGAGCCACTTAATATCTTTATCGGACGCGAGAATCCAATTGGTAAAACTTCAGAAGTTTCTTTAATCATTAGTAAGTTTCGTTCGCCTTATTCGGATAATAGTTACATTGGCGTACTTGGGCCGACCAGACAAAATTATGCTAGGGTGATGTCCTTGGTAAAACAAGCAGGGCATATGTTGGAGAGGATGTAGAAGGAGATAACAGGTGAAAGAAAAAGATTCTAAAAAAATTACAGAGTTGACGAACGATCTACAGCGAACCAGGGCAGATTTTGAAAATTATCGTAAGCAAACTGATCTTCAAAAAAGTCAAGTTGCAGATTTTGCAAAACAAGAAACCGTGCGCAAGTTTTTGCCATTAATAGATGATCTAGATAGGGCCATTGCAAATACTCCAGGTCTTTCTCCACTTCAGAAGAATATAGAAAAGACCCTCGTTGAGCTGGGTCTGACAAGGATTGATTCTACTCCAGGGACAGAGTTCAACCCAGATCTTCACGATGCAGTGATGCTGGAAGACGGTGAAGGAAAAAAAGAAGTAATTGCAGAGACATTACGGTCTGGTTATTACTATGACGGTGTTGTAATTAGACCGGCTATGGTAAAAGTAAAAAATATCTAAAAAACTTTACCGCTTTTGTTTAATTGTGCTATAATAGGATAAATGCTATGTCGTCGTTGTATTAGCAGGTTGTTCAAAGGAGGAAAATGTCAAATATAAAAACAGGGAGTATGTTGTACTCAAAAAAAGAAAAGATAATTACACAATCGTTAATTGTTGCCACATTGGCGTTGCTGGGCTTTACTACTTTCTCGCTTTTTGCGACTAGCCATGCTTACGCAACAGGCGATACTGTAACGCGAACTGCACAACAGATTGTCAATGTTAACCTCCTCCCTTCCATTGGCATTAGCGTACTTGACTCTACGGCGACCAACACGATTACTGATTTAGCTGTCAATATTGTTCCGACCTCCACGGGCGCATTTAATAAAAATTCAGCGGTGGCGCAAGTTCAAACCACTAACCGTACCGGTTATACTCTTTACATTTCCTCTGATTATCAGAACCACGCCGGTACTGATACTGCTAGCCTCATCAATACGACGACTACAATTGACGATACAACGACTTCTAGCGTAGGTAATATTCCTACTCTTTCCGCCTCTGATGTTTCGGAAACGGATTTTTCGGCAGCAAATTCTACCTATAAGAATATGTGGGGATACAGTAAAGTTTGGAGTGAGACTGTCGCAGGCTATTCTTATGCTGGTGGTTCAGCTACAACTTATCAACCTGTCCCAGTTAGTGGCAATCAAGTCGCAATTCGTAGTGACGTTACGCGGCAAATTTCCACTTCTAATACTACTGTTGGTGTAGGTGTAAATGTGGACACTACTAAGGCTGCTGGCACTTACAAGAACAAACTGGTATTTACGGCAATTGCCAATTCTACTAGTACGAGTTTCACCTTAAACTTTAATGCAAATGGTGGAAGTGATGCTCCAAGTTCCATGACGGCAACTTCATCTGCTTTAACCTATAACTTCTCTTATCCAGCTACTGATCCGACATACAATGGTCACACTTTCCTAGGTTGGGCTGGTTCATCTTCAGCAACGACGCCAGACTATCAGAGCGGTGATACGATACCTGTTTCTGCAGAGGGCAATGCCACGACCGCTACAAGAACTGTCTACGCCGTTTGGGAGTAGCATGTCTAAGTATGTTCGGGTTGGGAATAGATATAGAGAAGATAACACGTAGAATACGCGCTTGTGATTATTTGTCAGTTGCGCAGTTATACTTGCAAGATAATTTCCTTCTGAAAAGGAAACTAAATTTTGTTGACATAAAGCCACGTTTGCTTGGACATTGGGGTACTTGCCATGGTATTAATGTTGCCTATGCTAATCTCAAGGCGCATGGCGTAATGACGGATTTTATTTTAGGACCAGGACATGGCTTCCCAGCTTTACAAGCTAACCTTTTTGTTGACGGGGATTTATTAAAGATAGATGAAAAGGCACAGCGAAATTTGGCAGGTATCAAGTATATTTGCAAGAAATTTTCTTGGCCGGGTGGATTTCCATCTCATGCTAGCCCAATTACTCCTGGTGTGATTTGCGAGGGGGGCGAGTTAGGCTATGCTTTAGCCAATGCCTATGGACTATCACTCGGACATCCAGAAAAACAGATTGCAGTGCTAATTGGAGACGGTGAATTAGAAACCGCAACAGCATTAGCGTCACTTAATCTCTGCAAACTTTTCTCTACGGATACTAATGGCAAAGTCTTGCCGATTTTGCATCTAAACGGCTATAAGATTTCTGGTCCGAGCATTTCCGCTCGCAAATCTGAGCGTGAGTTACTTGAAATGATTAGAGGTTTTGGCTATGAGCCACTGATGGTGAATGGAGATAAAACGGCAGATTTCCAGCTTGCTCTGGAGAAAACAGATACTTTGCAAACACCGTTTATTGTCATGAAAACCGAGAAAGGTGCTACTGGCCCACGTTTTCTGGATGGAAAAAAGATTGCAGGAAATTACCTTGCTCATCAAATTCCTCTAAAAAATGTTAAGACCAACCTGACAGAATTAGATGCCTTAGAGGAATGGCTGAGATCGTATCATTTCAAGGAATTATTCAATGAAACGGAGGGATTTACACTATGACAAAAATGACCGATCCTGATATAATACAATACCCAGGTGAAGAAAGATTCTCTACGGCAGAAAAAATCGGAGCATTATTAAAACAAACTATGGCCGAAGACAATTCTTTTTACTTGTTTTCTCCAGATGAAACTACGAGTAATAAATTGGATGCATCATACATGGTAACCGAGCGAGCTTGGGTTTTGCCGAGGGAAGCGTGGGATTTGCCGGAATCGGTAAATGGTAGGATAGTAGAGTTACTGTCAGAGAACGTCCTCTTTTCCGTAATGACCGGTCACATTTTAGGAAACAGAGAACCTGCGATGATGACAAGCTATGAGGCATTTTTCTCTATTATCACTTCTCAAATTCTACAGCACATCAAGTTTCTCAAGCAATCAGAAAATATCCTTTGGCGTGAGCCAGTTCCAGCGGTTAATTTATTGTCCACTAGCACTTGTTGGAGACAAGATCATAATGGTTTTACTCATCAATCACCAGCCTTAATATCTACCCTGTTAAATAATCCAAGTAATCTGGTGAATTGTCTGTTCCCAGTGGACGATATAGCAGCAACGGCTACTTATGACTTTATGCTTCAGAGTAAAAATGTTGTAAATCTTACAACATTTAATAAGACAGAAGAACCTCGCTGGATAGATCGTAACCATGCAAAATTCCAATATGAGTATGGTGCAAGTGTTTTTGGCTTCGCATCAGACGACGATCCAGATTACATCTTTACTGCTGCTGGTGATATTGTGACAAGAGAGGCTCTTGCTGCCATCAAAATTCTCAAGGAAGATTTACCAGGACGGAGATTTCGTTTTGTAGGGATTAACGCATTGTCATATCGGGCAATTGGTACGACGATGGCAAAAATGTCACAGGAAAAGTTTAACGAATACTACACCTTAGATAAGCCAATTATTGCAAATTTCCATGGCTACCCAGATGCTTTAGAAGCGATTTTAGAGCATTATACGACGAATTATCGTTTGTCTGTACATGGTTTCATGGAACAGGGCAGTACCACTACGCCGTATGAGATGCTGGCGCTTAACCAGGCATCACGTCATCATCTCTGTATTGATGTTGCGATGCGAGAGGGGAGAGAGGATTTGGTGGAAAAATACCAAAGAATAATTCACGAAAATACTGTGCATGCCTACGAGACAGGGGAAGATTTGGAAAAAATCTAAAAAATGATATAATATCTCACATGGAATTAACAGTAATACTATTGGTGGCAATTCTTTTCGTCTTGGCAGAGACTTCTTTTTTGTGTGTACGATCGCTAGGTGAGAAACGCAAAAATACTGGAAAAAGAAAGATTTACGTTGACACCTCTACTCTGATTGACGGTAGAATCCTTGCCGTGGCAGAAACTGGATTCATAGGGGATGATTTGCTGATACCAAGGAGTGTTATTAGAGAGTTGCAGCTGTTGGCAGATGGTAAAGATAAGGATAAACGCGAACTAGCAAGAAAAGGATTAGATAATGTTAATGCTCTTGAGAGGGTGGTATACTGCAATACAATTATTGTACAAGACCAGTTAGATAGGACTCCAGTAGATGAAAGATTGATTGTTTTAGCAAAAGAGAACCACGGTATTATCTGTACTAACGATTTTAATCTTAACAAGGTAGCCGGAACGGAGGGGATAGATGTTTTAAATATCAATGATTTGGCGATTGCGTTACAGAATGATTATCAGCCAGGACAAAAACTCAGGGTTAAAATTACAACAAAAGGCGCAAATCCAGGACAAGGAGTGGGTCATCTGGAAAATGGCGTGATGGTGGTAGTAGATGGTGCTGCACGCAAAATTGGGCAAGAATTAGAGACAGAAGTGGTGCGTTTTATGCAAACATCATCTGGTCGCATGATGTTTGCAAAAATTGTAAAGAAGAAGAATTAATCCGTTACGCCAAGAATACCACGTAGAGCATAGCCAGTGTCTTCGTGGCTGCGCACGGTAATGGTGTCAATTCCCATCTGTACGACCGGATAATCATTACCGCCTGGCTGTGTCATATCACCAAAGTAGAGAATGTTCGCTTTCTCAACGTTAAGTTCCTCTAGGAGATGTTTCATACCAAATTCTTTGTTCATGCCTGGAATGATAGCGTTAATAGAGGTAGTGCCACCAATTTCGTAGTCGTATTCTGGTGCCAATTCTTTGCAACGGGCAACGATTTTTTCGCGTTTCTTGCAATCTGGATCCCAGGCGTATTTTGCTTCTGGTCTTGCTTTTTGGCCGAGGGCAGAGAAGGTGACTTGAGAGAGGCGATTTTCTATAATTTCGTCACCAGGTTGAAGCTTATCCTCTTCCCAAAAACCAAGCTCGCGCGCAGATTGTTCTATTGTCTCGCTAATTTTCTTGACCTGGTCATCGGTGAGTGGAAAACTATAAACTTGCTCCCAATTCTTCTCATCATAAGTATCACCATTATTTAAATAACGGTAATACTGCGTTCCTTGAGCAACAAATAGATGCAAATGGGTGAGTTGCGCTGGTGAGACGTTATTTTTTAGCATAGGATTGACAATTTGAACTAGAAATTGATCGAATTTTTGCCCGGAAATTGGACAAATCTCGTAGTGGTCAAGACACCTGATTAAAAGTTCTGCTATCTCGTCTGTAATCGGGGTTTTAGCGATATTAAGGGTTTGATCAATGTCAAAAGATAATACGGTTTTCATAATTGCTCCACTTATTTGATATAAATATAACATATCTAGTAGAGTTTTACCAGAAGACGTTTTTTCTCATTATATGGTATAATCATCCTATGAAGCTATCTGAAGAACTAATATGGCGTGGTTTTCAGGCGGAAACTACAATTAAAGACCCTACATTTTTGGATGAAAATGAAAATAAGAAGTTCTATTGGGGTGCAGATCCGTCAGCGGATTCTCTGACGATTGGCAATCTAGCCGCTTTAATGATGTGTGCTTGTTTTGTGCGGCATGGTTATCAACCTTATTTATTGGTAGGTGGTGCTACTGGTCAGATTGGTGATCCTAAAGACACTAAAGAGCGTGATCTAAAGCCACTTTCTGAAGTGGAACACAATAAAAAATGTATTAAAACTCAAATTGAGAGAGTACTAAAAAACGCATCTCAGGAGGTTTCATCCTCTGCATCACTATCAGATTTAACTATGGTAGATAACTATGATTGGTTCAAAGACATGAAGTATATAGATTTCTTGCGTACAGTTGGAAAAGCCTTCTCTATGACTCAGCTAATGGATCGTAAATTTATTCAGTCTCGAATGGGCGAGGGTGGTTCTGGCATTTCCTATGCGGAGTTCTCCTATACTTTGATACAGGGATATGATTTTTATCATTTATATAAGAAATATGGTATTGCTCTGCAACTTTGTGGGGCAGATCAATATGGCAACTGCTCTTCTGGTATATCACTAATTCGCAAACTTGCTAGTGCTGAGGCAAATGTCTGGTCTACACCCTTAATAATTGACCCAGTTTCTGGCAGGAAATTCGGCAAGTCAGAAGGAAATGCGGTGTGGCTAGCTGCTGAATCTTCACGCCGTCCGAAGGAGGTAATATCAGCTGGCGAGGCGGAATATTCACCGAACTTCACTTCTGTTTTTGATTTTTATCAATTCTGGCTCAATCAAGCAGATGATGCGATTGAGTATTTGATAAAGGTTTATACGATCTATGATCGAGCGAGAGTAGAGCAAATTCTAGCGGAACACGCAAAAGATCCTGCACGCCGTATTGCGCAAAAGGCACTCGCTAAGGGTGTGACAGAGGTAGTGCATGGTTCAGAGGCTACAGAAGCAGTCATTACATTGACTGAGAAATTGTACGAAAAAGATGTAGTTTTCTCGGACCACGATATAGAGCAAGCTGCACTGATTTTGCCTACCAAACCAATTAGTGTATCTCTAGTAGATGATCTAGTTGTGACTGGACTTGCTTCATCCAAAAAAGAAGCACGGCAATTTATTAAATCAGGGGCTGTTTCTGTCAATGGTACGAAAATTACAGACGAAACAAAAGTCTTAAATGCTCCTGCTATCCTGAAAAGAGGGAAGAATAAATTTGCGGTTGTGGTATAATAGTAGATAGAGTTTATGGAAAAGATTGCAAAAATGTCAGATAAAAGCAATAAGTCAAAACCTGCGAAAGCACCGAAAAAGATCAAGTCTTCTACTTCTGCTAAGGCTCCAAAGAAAAGTCTTTTTAAGCGCAAAGACAAGAGTATGAGTACTTACTCTAGCTTGGTCTATAGGAGCAAGATCAAGAAAGAAAAGAAGGCGCGTAAGCGTGCAGAAGATTTAGCGACTTTACCGAAGAATCCAGTGAAGAGATTTTTTGCGCATTTGCATCCAAAACGTGTTTTTAAGTATTGGTTTTCCACTCGTGGATTAAAGACTTTTCTGAAAATTGTTGCTGCAGTAGTGCTGATCGGTATTATTCTGCTGGGCGGGCTATTCCTGTATTATAAGAAGGATTTGGAAGCAATCCAGTTAGATGAGCTGAAGGTATCAGAGACAGTAAATACCTATCTTGATCGTAACGGTGAAGTATTATGGGAAGATAAGGGCGACGGCGATTACCGCCTGGTAGTAGAGGGAGATCAGATTTCTACCTATATGCGTCAGGCAACGGTGGCGATTGAGGATAGGAATTTTTATAACCACAATGGCGTAGATTTTTGGTCACTGATGCGTGCGGCATTTTCTACATTGACTGGTAAGAGTGTCCAGGGTGGTTCAACCTTAACACAACAGCTAATCAAGCAGGTCTATTTCTCTGATGAGGCAAAGGATCGTGGTCTGACGGGTATTCCGCGTAAGATTAAGGAAGCAATTCTCGCTATTGAAGTTGAGAAGATGTATGATAAAGAGCAGATTATCACGATGTATCTCAACGAGTCGCCTTACGGTGGACGTCGCAATGGCGTAGAATCTGGCGCGCAGACTTATTTTGGCAAATCCGCAAAGGATCTAACGTTAGCAGAAGCGGCTTTGCTTGCAGCTATTCCAAACAACCCAGCCGTACTAAATCCATATAATGAATATGGACACGAGGCTTTACTTTGGCGTCAACAATATACGCTAGATGTAATGGCGGAACTTGGTTACATTACGGCGGAAGAGGCGGAAGAAGCAAAAGCTGTAAATATTTTAGACACGATTAGACCAGAAACTAATCAATACGACAATATTAAGGCGCCACACTTTGTGCTAGAAGTAAAAGATATGCTAGAGGAAAAGTACGGTGTCAAGACGATGAGGGCCGGTGGGTTTACGATCAAGACCACGCTGGATTACCGTGCCCAACAGTTAGCAGAGCAAGCGGTTGCTAATGGGGCAGCTCTCATGTATGCGAATGGTAGCGATAACATTTCTCTTGCTTCGGTTGATGTAGAAACTGGTCAGGTAATTGCGATGGTTGGCTCCGTGGATTGGACAATCCCAGGTTATGGCGAGGTGAACGCTGCCACTTCCGATCTAGAACCAGGTTCATCTATTAAACCAATTATTGACTATGGTCCGCTTTTCATGGAACGAGCTGGTCAGAACTATGGTCCAGGTAGCGTTCTAAAAGACGAAAACATTGATTCAATTTACTGTGCTGGATACACTGGAACTTGTGCATTGCGTAATTATTCTGGTACTTGGTATGGTAATGTTACTATACGGCGAGCTTTGGCAGGTTCTCTGAATATTCCAGCGGTAAAAGCTCTTTATATCAATGGCATAGAAAACAGTCTGAAAGTTGCACAAGGTTTGGGTGATAAATCATATTGTGCAAATGATAGCTGGGCCGGTGGCTTATCCATTGCGATTGGATCTGGCTGTAATGTAACGGCGGTTGAACATGCGAACGCCTATGCATCCATTGCCCGTGGCGGCGTCTATAAAGAACTGGCGTATGTTTTGGAATTGAAAAATTCATCTGGCGACATTATAGAAAGTTGGGCGGATAGTGCAGGTGAGCGTATTTATGATCCGCAAGTAGCTTATATGCTATCCTCTATCCTTTCTGACGCAAGTGCAAGGACAATTACTTTTGGGTCGCAGGCTTACGCCTTTGGCTTCGTAATACCAAATGTCGTAACAGCGTCAAAAACTGGTACTACTACAACTACGAATGCTTCCGTAGCAAAGGATTCTTGGATGCTGAGTTATTCACCTGTGGTAGCAACGGCGGTTTGGAATGGCAATCATGATGGTGCCGCCTTGCGCGATAGTTCTAATACCATCGTGCGCCGAGTAATTAACGATTATATGGGGCCAGTTCATACTCAAATTTATGCTAGCGAAGGGAAGTGGACTGCCAATCAAGGCTTTGTCCAGCCAGCTGGAATCCAGACTTTGACAGTTAATGGACAAACAGATATTTGGCCGAGCTGGTATAATTCTAAGACCTCTGGAGTTACCACGGAGACGCTGACCTTTAATAAGTTTACACATAAGCTAGCTTCGGCTTGTACGCCAGAAAGCCAAAAGATTCAGATAGAAGTGACCAAGACTATTGATCCAATCACGAAGAGGGAAGTCTATAGCGTACCAGAACCATACAATCGTGACGAAACAGATGACTGTTCCTATGCTACACCAGGTGTAGAGTTATATGCCAGCAATGGACGTGTTCTCAAGGCTGTGATTACGTATGGATCGTCCAATGATGTGAAATATACACTTTATGAGGATGGTACGGCGTACGAGTCTGGCTCCGTGAATGATACAACGATTGAATTTGGCTATGATCTTTCCAGTAGCGGCATTACAGGTAGAACTTTGCGTGTAGTTGTGACAGATGGCAATGGTGCAGAAAGTAGCTCGCAGTGTACAATCGTGACAACAGATGGCGTTAATAAGTGCCAATAAAAACTTTCTCTAAGAGAGCATTTATGTTATAATGAAGTCAGGGGAAGTTTTAGGCGGGTATAGCTCAGTTGGTTAGAGCGTCTGATTGTGGTCCAGAAGGTCGCTGGTTCAAGACCAGTTACCCGCCCCACATTGCGAGTGTCGTACAGCGGTTAGTATACAAGTTTTCCAAACTTGGGATGAGGTTTCGACTACCTCCACTCGCACCAGAAGAATAAAAAATACCCATAGGGTATTTTTTGTTCTTCTGCGTATTGATTAGAGGTAGGAGAAACCTAAGGTTGCGAACCGTCAAGGAGCGCGAGTGAAAAAAATGAGTTTACTCATTTTTCCGAGCCGACGCAGACGAGAAGTTCGCGAAGCGAACGCACTACCTCCACTCGCACTTGTTAATCTTTTATTGTAAAAACGCCAAATAAATCAATGCGCCAGTTATTGCGCCAAGTATGAGTGTGATCAAAACGATCACTGCAATGGATAATTTGCTGTGGGATTTTTTATTTTCTGGCACAGAGACGACGGAACGACTAGCGGATTGATTAGTATGGAAAACAGACGAAGAGGTCTTACCTCCTGAGTTAAATGGCGTAGCAACGCTATTATCGCGATTATGAATATTCTTGCGTAATTTTTCGCGGTAGCTAAGCTTATCTGGAACAGACTGCTTTTGTTCTGGCAAATGATCAGAAAGTGGGCGTTTTTCTACGCTGACAGAGTTTAGGAAAGGTGATCTCCCGCCCAAAATCTGGCGATACGGCTCCACGGCTGGCTTAGCTGGCTCTTCGTCTTCGCGAATGAGGCTACCATCAATATAGGTAGTTGGTTTTTTGATTTCTGGTTTCTTGCGATGAATAGATTGTTCAACTAACGGGTCGGCGGCACTAACGCCAAAAAGTGGCTTCGGTTCTGAGACGAAGTCGTCCACTGCAGATTTTTGGTCGTCGTTTAAGATAGAGTCAGAGATTTCGTCATACTCTTCAAGAGCAGCAAGTTCTTCTTCATAGTCAGAGATTTCGTCATCTGGGAGAGATTCTGGTTTTGTGGAACTCTCTGTAGGATCGTCTGTGAAACCAGCTAAAACTGCAGCAAGTTCTTCTTCGGTAGGGTCTGCCAGCTCTTCCTCCGGTGCTGGTATCTCCATCTGAGTTTGGCTCTGGACAGTCTTAACGCGAGAAACACGGATTGGCTCTGGTTTTTCCTCTGGCTCAGTTGTTTCCTCTGTTTCTTTCGGCTCTTCCACTACTTCCTTTGACTCTTCTGATCTGAACTTCTTCATGAAATCTATCCTGATGCCACGGTGACGAGGTTTTGCGACGACGGGCTTGACCTCTGTGACGACATCTGTATCAGGTATGAGATCAGAGATTGTTGTGTCCTCTGTATTGTCTGCGGTTTCCATCTCGGTAATAGGAGCAATTTCCTCTGTAATTGCTGTTTTCTTTACCTCTGGTGAAGCTTTGCGTATTGGCTTGATATCACCAATAAAAAGTCTCTTGCGCGGGGTGGCGTTATGGGGCACAGATTGTACTGGGACTGTTTTTTCTGTAGAAATAGATATTTTCGTGGTAGTGGATTGCGATTTAAGGGGTCTAACAGGTTCGCTGTGACGTACGGGGGCAAAATCAATCACTTGCCGCGGTTTTGACATAAGCGGCTTAATAGGTGTGTCTGAAAGCCTCTCAGAGGGTTTTTCTGAGGAAGAAACATGGGGCCTGATAGGTCTTTTGAACCCATCCATTACCCGTCCAGAAACGGTTTTAGCCTTCGCGTCCATTGGATCTGGAGCTGGGGCTTCTTGTTTTGTCATGATTGTACTCTTTTAGCTATCTCAATTATATCATTAAATTGGTCAGCAATCAATGAAGCTCCACCTATCAGAAGACCGTTCACCCCTGGGATAGTGAGATATGCGCCAGCATTAGATGGATTGACACTTCCTCCGAATAAGACTGGAGTTTCCTCTGCTTCTTTACCGTAAGTATCTATGAGATGGGAGCGAATAATCTTTACGCTGTCTGCCACATCATCTGGGGAAGCGATTTTGGCACCCTTCACACTAGAAATTGCCCAGACTGGCTCATAGGCGATGATGACTTTCTTGAGGTCTTCTGCTGCAACATCTGATAGCCCAGAGACAATCTGATCTTTTAGGACGTCTGACGTCTCGCCGAAAGTTTTTTCCGACTCCGTTTCGCCAATACAGAGAATCGGAGTGATGCCGCTTCTAATACAGGCAGCGACCTTGTCGCGAATCATTTTGTCGGTCTCGTTAAAGACGTAGCGTCGCTCTGAATGCCCAACGATGCAATAATCAGCGATTCCACGTAATTGTGCAACAGCGGTCTCTCCTGTATAGGCACCATAATCTTGACCGCAACAGTTTTGAGCGACCAATTTGATTTTCTTGCGGTCAGTTTGTAAGCTCAAAGGTTGCAGAGCGATAGTGGACGGTGCAATCGCAATGACCATGCCCCGTATCGGCTTGATGCGTTTAAGAAGTTTATGAAGATAAAGAGATGACTCACCGACGGTGAAGTTCATTTTCCAGTTGCCCACGATGTATGTTTTCATGGTTTTATTGTAACATAGTTTAATCTTAGATACCACTACGACGATTTGGAATTTGAGGTGCTCTCGCTTGAGAAAGGAGAGGTTGAGCGCGTCGTGCGACATCAGAACCAGCTGCCATTGCTCTACCATTACCGCTAGAGTTAAAGCGCGCTCTCTGGACGGCGATGTCCATTGGATTGTGTGCACTGTTAGAGTCGTTTCTGCGGCTACTCATGTTGTCCATATCTTCTGTGTACGAGTATGTTTTGGCTTCTCGTCCGTCGTAGTAAGAATTGCCGATCTTGGACTTGCGGTAATTTTGAATATGTTGCCGGCGTTTTTCCAGGGATTGACGAACCCGAAAGCTCTCGCCACTTGCTACACCTATCCCACCTTTATTTTGAGCATTAGCATAAGTGGAAGAGTGAAAGAAATCATTGCGTTCATGTTGACGCATCGCATAATATATGAGATTTTTGTCACTTGCCATAAGGATATTATAGCATGGATGGGTATGTTATAAATCATGTCATAAAACTCCCATTGTTAAGTATTTATGTTTATATACTTGACATTTATGACAAAGTGTGATACAATGAAGACATACCATATTGTTTTTTGTAGTATTTTAAAAATTTGTTTTTTCTGAAAAGGAGGATCTACTATGGGTAGAACGACGAGAGATAGCTTTATTGATGGTTTTGAGCGCGGAAGAGAACGTGCCAAAAAAGGTAGTTTCAGAAGGGGAATGAAGGACCTTCTTGGTCTTCACGACCCAAGTGAACTGGAAGAGCTTGAGGAAACGGAAGAGGAGAAGACGGAGGAGTCTGAGGAGAAATCCGAAGACGACGTAAAAACCGCCGATTCTGCTGATACCCCGAGCACTTCCGCGGATAACCCGGCTCCTGCAGATGTTCCGGACGGCACCGACGCAAAGGGCGATAAGCCCGAAGCGGAAGACAACACAGCGCCGGCAGAAAAGCTCCCCGGAATACCGCCGGTCCCTGAGGGAGAGGAGTTTGCAGGACAGTCAGCGGGTAGCGCTCCGGTGACGGAGCAGATGGCTACCAATGAGGTGGTCATCGGAACTAATAAAATTCAGGCGCAGAGAGGGGATGATAAGATGAAAGTAGCGCTTGACATTGTTGACCTCTCCGGAAAATACGAAGGAGAGAAGTTGCCGATTGCTGCGGCGCAGCTCTATGCCACTAAGGGCGAGTCATTAAACCCGAAGTTGGCGGAGATTGTGAAATTTGCAATCATTAATAATAAAGAGGTGCGCGAATTTATAGCATCGCAGATCCCGGGGCTCATTAAGGAGTTCCCGGACGGAGCGAAGGCCTATTCCGAGGCAGTAAACTCCGTCGCCAGGGACATTAGAGTGAAGCCAGCCGTTTGGTGTCCAGTAGATCGTAAGATCTACGACTCAGAAGACACCGCCCTGGACAACCTGGAGAAGGGAGATATAATTTCCTACTCCAAGGGAGTCTGGAAGTTTAAACGAGTCTGGCTTCGCACAGACTCTGACGGCTGCATCCTGGAACAGGACGGAACCCTGACAGAGGGTGAAGTCCGTAAGCTGGTCTCGACTCTGCCGAAAGAAATTCAGGCGGAGACCTACGTTAAACTGAACCTGGAGCCGCCAAAAGCGGCGAAGGGCGACTCCAACAAAGGTGCTCCCCGTAAGGGGAACACTGGCAAGAAAAATTCTCCTGGCAAGGGCGGCGATCAGCCGTCCGACGCCGGATAATACCTCCTTTTCGTTGGGGTGTGCACTACCTCTGAAGGATAGATAGCACACGCAAAGCATCTTGAGTGATGCAATAGAAAACCAACCAAGGGGGGTAGTACACATCCAAACAATATGGTAGGCCCTCGCAGAACATCGCGAGGGCTTTTTCATGCTTGCGATCTCCCTGTTAGAAAACGTAAGCATAATGTGTTAATGCTATTGACTTTTTTGGCATTGTGTGCTATAATGGAAGTAGTCTATATGGGAGAGTTGTGAAGCACCACCTGTATCTAGACGACCATTAAAATCGATTCATCTCAGGTACGAAAGTGCCTGAAAAAGTGTGTGCACTACCCTTTCTTTACAGGAGGGGTGGTAGCCTCCTGTTTAATATAAAATAAAAATTTACAGGAGGAAACACCATGAATAATACTTTTCTTTTGATAGTCGTGGCGCTTTGCGCCGTTGTTGCGGCCGGCATTTCCGCGGCTTTCCGCGGATTGTCGGTGGAAGAAGTCACCGGAGAAAAAATGGCAGCATGGGTATACCCCATAGTCGTGTTAATCCACGGCTTATTTGCCACCATCTCCGTGGCATACTTCTGCACGCCGCTGACCTATACGGTCATTCTGATCGTGTTAGGAATGCTGGCGGTCATTAACCGGGAAGGAGCATACAGAGGAACCTCTTGGTTCGTACTGATCATGTTGTATTCCTGTCTGCTCTTTCTGTCTATCAGCAAACAGATGGATGCAACAGGAGCGACAAAGTTTGACCCGGTGATGTTTTGCTGGGTGGTTCCGGTCGTGTTTGCAATATTGGCAAACTTTCTCCGGACCTATGTTCTGGAGAGAGCTGATTCCAGTCTTCAGTGAAGGGGGTGATCTTATGAAGACTAACGTAACTATAATTGCTATTCTGCTGTCTAGCGGAATAGTAATCGGCACAGCGGCATTGCTTGGCCACTCCCTTCATGTTGAGGGCACAGTGGACAACGTTGTTGCGACTGAGGTGGCAAGCACGGCTTCTGCCGGCGCGGAAGAGGAAGACGCATGGAATATCGTCAACCTCAACTCCGCGACAGCGGCGGACCTCGGCTTGTCTGAGGGTGCTGAGGCAGAAGCGAGCGCAGAGCTTGCGGAAGCCGAGACGGTTAGCGACGGAAGCGACATAGTCGCGGACGAAGCCAGCGACGGCGAAGAGCTGGTCGTGCAAACAATTCAGCTCACGGATCTGTCAGCAGGTGAAACCGGCGTGGCAGAGTCCTACGTAGAGGAGAACCCCGAAATAGATGGGGAACTCGCCTACTTGGACAAAATATCCGCCGAGGATATTGAGTCCATAAAGGGATTCATGTCAGCTCAGCCGGACATTGATGGGGAGGTTGTCAAAGACTTCTTCATCAGATACAGTAATTTGTTCTCGTTCTTTCAGGACGAGAACGGCGAGTATCTGGTCCTGGCGGACACGGAGTCTCTGATGCAGAGCGACATCGTTCGTCCGGGCAAAAGCGTCGAAATGGGGCTAAACAAGAATCCCATAGACGATGCGCTTGCTTTCCCGTATGATTTAACGGAAGAGCAAGTAAAAAAGGTGCTTGCGACGGGTCTCGGTAAAAAAGCGGATTTCGCGGAAAGTGAAATCACGCTGATGAAGGCAGAAATGTTCCAATTTCTTCTGGGTAGCCCGATCGGGCTGGAGGCTTACATTAAGCTTCTGAACTCTCAGAAGATCGCCGATCAGTTCTACTTAAATGAATACTGGTCGGCGGGGAACGAATACTTGGAGCGGTGTCAGGAGGCCCGCAAGAACGGCGAGGGTCTGAATATCTGGTACCGCCAGATGGTAGACCCAGAAGATGGTACGAAAAAGTACCACTTCACTACAGAGGAGTACCACAAGTATGTGGTAGCATTGTTCAATCTTCTGTGGCCAAGGAAAGCCGAGGTGGCAGTTTACACTGCCAAGGCTGGTGATCATTATCATCTGATCGCTGGCGACCTCAATAGCATGCGGCAGGCGACACCGGCAGACTATAGTGAGTCGCTGGCGAGCCTAATCTTCCCGTTCTATACAAAAACTGGGAAGATCGCTTTCCGCTTCGGCAGTAATCTCCGGGACAAACGTCCGGAGGTGCTAAACTACTCGGCCGTGAAAAAGCCGGTAGTAAAACCGAAGGTGACACCAGCCCCCACACCTGTGCCGGTGGTCACGCCTGTACCGGTTATCACCTGGCAGAATGGCGTGCCGGTGACGACGTGGGTAAATTCCACGCCTGATCCGACTCCGACACCGGAGAATCCTCCTGGTCCGCCGAGCAATCCGCCGGAGTACAAAGCTCCGAGCGAAGGCACGGATGCCGGAACTGGTGGCGGTAAAAAGTCCGATTCTGGTCCGGGCGAATATAAGCCCGATCAGGGGAACGGGAATGGTGAATATCAACCCGGAACTTCTGAAAATCCGGATGGTGGTAAAGAAGAAAACCACGATTCGGGACCGGCTGCGGATAATACGGACGGCGGAGATCCGCCGGCATCTGATCCAATTCCGGAGCATGACTCCGGGACGGAAAAGGGCGACGCTGGTGGTGAAGGCGGCGGAGCAGCCGGCGATAACAAAGGTTCAGTTTCTGAGCCACCGGCTACAGATGATTAGCACACACAATATCCTGGGGGCTACTACCAAGCCCCTGGGATTTTCCAAGTATTAGCAAAAGTCGTATTTGAGATGAATCGGTTTTAGGCAGAGTCATTTCTATTCTGGTTCCAGAAGAGAAGTGTCGAAGCAATGGTTAAGACGAAAATTAAAAATTCGGCTAGCAAAACTAACTTAATAACTTTTTATGAAAGGAGAATTTTTATGAAAAAGTTTATTAAATCTGCTTCCGCTGTCTTGGCCGCTGCCTCGATTGTCGGAATCAACACTGCTCCTGCCGTGATGGCTTGGGGCGATAGTGATGGTGGTCGTCAGACTTACACATTAACTAACTGTAATTCTGATTACTCTAAATGTACCATCACCCCATCAATGGGAAACAAAATTACATTTAACTCATTCACAAACAACCCAAATATTGGCGGAGATGAGCGTGACTTCGTCAATGCTCGTGTGGACAATGGCGTTTACGATGGTAAACAAACTTGGCAATCTCACGAGATTACCGTAGAAGATGGACAAACTTACATCATCCGTCTTTATGCTCATAATAATAACCCGAATGGCACTAGTGCAGTTGCAAAAGATGTTACTTTGCACTACACTCTTCCTACTACTGCTGGTACAGAATTAAGTGTCCAGGGTGCAATTGACTCCTCTAATGCTTCTCCATCTCGTGTCTGGGATGATGTAGTGTTTAAGAGCTCTAATGGTCAGACTTTCTATCTTGATTACATTGAAGGTTCTGCTCTTTATGAGAATAATGGAATTGGTAAAAATGGTGGCACCAAACTTTCTGATGACATCATTAATCAAGCTGGTGTAAAAATCGGTTATGACAAACTAGATGGTAACATCCCAGGTTGTTTCAAATACGATTCTTATACTACGATCAAGGTAAAAGCTGTCTACATTAACAATTCTTACGAAGTTGAAAAAACTGTCCGTAAAATTGGTGATGAGGACAAGACCTTCAAAGACACCGTAGATGCAAACATCGGTGATACAGTTGAGTACCAGATTTATTACAAGAATACTACTGGTCAGCATGTTGATAACGTGATGGTCAAGGATGTTCTTCCAAATAATATGGAACTAGTAGAAGGTACAACTAAGCTCTACAACGCAACAAATCCAGAAGGTTTGCTCTATACTGATAATACGATTACCACAACTGGTATCAATATCGGTAGCTACGGTGCAGACGCCAATGCTTACATCCGTTTCCGCGCTAAGGTCGTGGATAAAAGCATGATTTGTGGTACAAACAAATTAGTCAACTGGGGCCAGGTCGGTGTCGGCAAGACCACTCTTCAAGACAATGCATTCGTCATGGTCAAGAAGACTGAAGGCTGTAAAGACCCAGATCCAACTCCAAAGGAAGATGACAAAAAACCAACTGTAACTCCAAGCAACATGCCAACTACTGGTGCAGGTTCTATTACTGCTGGTGTAATTGGTGCAGGTAGCATCGTTACCGTTGCTGGTTACTACATTGCTAGCCGCAAATCTCTACGCTAATTGACCGCCTTGTAAAAGGGTCGGGCATAGGCGGTGCTAACAACTTGCCTAGCGAAAACTCCCCACGAATTTAGATTTGTGGGGATTTTTTTGTGGTGGATAAAAAACATCCTTGCGGATGTGAAACTAAGAATGAGGGCTTGGCCTAGTTCAATTCAGAACTAAGTCGCCCTCACTAATTTAATGTTACCATACTCATTTGAAAATGTTAAGTAGCTTTTCTTGGCCCTTTCATTTCCCAAAATGTACCAAGCATGACCAAGTCTGGATTTTTACTTTTAGGAACTTTCGTTTTTTCAATTACTTTCACTCTTGCCATTATATCATAAAAAAGACCATCTATTATGTGAAAAATCTCTAGTATTTTTCATTTAGCTTATGCTATAATAAAAGCATAATGGATCCAAAACAAACAGCCGCGCAAGGTGGGTTACCTGGTGGGCAAGAAGGTCAAAGTGGACAACCGCAGAGTGCATCTGGGGCGGTTTCTGGTGTAACGTCAAGTGCTTCTGCTACAATGCCGGTTTTTGGGAGTGGCACAACTCCACAAGCTGGTACGCCAGGCGCATCGGCGACGACAGCTGGGCAACTCGGTGCAGAGACGCTTTCTACGGGAGCAAATGTTTCACGGACGATGGCGAGCTTGAACGATAAGACACAGTCGCGGACAAGCAGATCATTATTCCAGAAGAAGAAGTTTGATAAAGTCGTACCGGTGACGGGTGATATTATTATCTCTTCCAATCCAGAGCAGGTACGCGAAAAAGGTCAGAGTTTAGACAAGGCGAAAATGATCAAGGTTGGTGGGATTCTCGCTGGCATTGTGGCAGTGGTCTTGATTGGCGCAATAATCTTCGCACTAGTAGCCGGTGGTGGAAAGAAGAAAGAGACGCCGGTGGCGGTGAGCAATAGCGTGCAATCTAGTTTTGATGAGTACGCAAGTTATGCACTATATGGGGATACGGATTCAGAAATAAATGAGTCTGAGATAAGTATAATAAATAGTTATGTAATCAAGAGTATGGCTTATTCTTCTACTGAAGAATCTAAAATATATTTTGACGAGGCTAAAAATTATCTAGACAATTTTATTGATACATATAACGGGACAGATTTGTCTAGCCAATCAGACTTCTTGGGTTGGTATGTGCCGTATTATCGGCAAGTTTTTGAGTTTGTCAATAATTGTGCGCATGTTGGTGGGCTTGATCTTAAGACTCTTCTTCCTATTTATTTATTAAGTGGTACAGATGGCCTTGATGCCTACTTTGAAGAAAATTATGGAATATTCAATGATCCAGAATCGGATCTAATTGAGTCAAACGACTATTATATATATCAGAAGGGGGTGTTAGATTACCAGAAAAAATATATCCAAACAGCTCAACGTTCGAGGTGCATTAGTGGTAGCGAGATAGTGGCATCATGTAATATAACTATGAGTGATGAGGATATTTTGTTGTATGAAAACTCATCATCTAGTGCAATGAATGAGATAGGATTAGCAGTTGACAAAATTATTATGGGCATAAAACAAATCGGTGAAGAAGTTAATAATCCGACGCTAGGTCAGGATGATGAGGATGTGGTGAGTCCAGATGGTGTAGGTCCAAACGACATTATGATTGAATTAAATGTTACTGAAGTTGATAATACGCAAGTTCAAGATGATGGTGCGGATGATGAACAATTAAATAATACAAGGATGGAAGAAGAGGGCGATGAAACTAATGATGTAAATCAATCTGAGGAGGGCGAAAGTAATGAATAAAAAAATCATTCCATTTCTGTTAGCCATCATTGCTATATTTATGTTTGCTGTACTTCAGAATAACACTTACGCTGTAGGCATAGCTGATATTGGTCAAATTACCAACAAGGCAAAAGTTGCGGATCTTAAAAAATGCCACACATATTTTGGTGACCAAATTGATATTAACAAACTTACTAAGCCGTCTGATATTCTCGCTGGAGGAAAGAGCAAAGAGCTAGCATTGCCAAATGGTACAACTAATAACGACAGTTTGTTTAGCTGTCAAAAATTGTTGGATGATTATATGGGCTATTCATTTAGCGCTAGCGATACCGTACAAAAAGATTCTTTCTTGAAAAAAATGGGCTATTCTGTAGATAATAGTTATGGACGAGAATGTTATACATATACGATAAAACAAGGCGGTGGTTCAAGTGGGGCAGGTGGAGCACCGGAGCAGAAAGTAACTGTTTGTGCTAATATTGATAACTCAAAGATAATTGGTGTTGACGTTTATTATATCAAAGGGGGTTTTCTGACGATCACTTGGTTAAACGGTGAGAACAGAATGTTGCTTGGTATTGATGGCTTTGAATATTACTCTGATTATGACCCAAATAATGTAGATAGTTTATTCAATGGCATTGATTCAGTACTGAGTAAGCAGGTTAATGGACTAGGATATTTTTATGGTAAGGAGTATGGTGGCGGCATGGAAGATGATCCTGGAGCTGCTGAAGGTACCATCTACAAAAAAGGTCCGTTAGTAACAAACACGCCAACGGTGTTTACGGAAGATGAGCGTGTTGGTCTTTTAGTGTATTATTTCAAGAAGTATGGCAATGTGGTGTGTAATTGGAGTGAGGGCGCAACTGAAATAACAATTTCTGGAAATACATATTATGCCGCACTAAATAGCGATGCTCCAGGTACATTTTATATTGTTTCGGGTACAAGCTGGTTTGGTACTACGGATTGGAGCGGTATCGTAAATGCGTTGAATGGACTTGACATAGATGGAATGCCAACATGTGATGGCGTTGAACCAGATCCTATTACCCCTACTCCTATAGTACCAACTCCAAGTGGTGATGTATTTGACTATGAGGATCTTGATACTAAACCATGTTTCAATGGCTCAGGTGCACTAGGCTGGATTTTATGTCCAATTATTCGCGTCTTGTACGTTACACTAAATTCTACTTATGATAATATAATTGTTCCATTTTTGGAAGTGAATGTCAGTGCCTTTAGTATGGATGGGGATAACAGCGTATATGGTGGATGGCAGACATTCCAAGGATTTGCTAATGTGGTGTTCGCTATCATGTTGCTTGTGGTAATTTTCTCACAAGTAACTGGTATTGGTATTGATAATTTAGGTATAAAGAGAATATTGCCGAAGCTAATTGTGGCGGCGGTACTAATAAATCTATCATTTATTATTTGTCAGTTGTTAGTAGATATTTCTAATATTGCTGGATATAGTTTACGTGGGTTGTTTGAAAATATTCCAGTTCAAAATGGAAGCGGAGAAGTGACTATCGGTCAAACAGCATTGACGACAGGTATTACGGCTGCAATTGGAGCAATGACTGGTGTAGCTGCAGGGGCGACTGCCTCTATGTGGGCGCCGATGCTTGTTATTCCACTATTGCTGGGTATGGTTGGCATCTTAATTAGTGTAGTATTTATGTTTATTATTCTTGGTGTACGCCAGGCTGGTGTAATTATTCTAGTGGTGATTTCACCTCTTGCATTTGTCTTGTATATGTTGCCGAATACGAAGACCTTATTCCAACGATGGTACAAGGCATTTGCTGGTTTGCTTCTAGTGTTCCCAATTTGCGGAGCGCTTATTGGTGGGTCCGCGCTGGCTTCCAAAATTATTGCAGGTACGAGTACGGGTTTTTGGCCTAATCTACTTGCCGCACTTTTGACAGTAATTCCATTCTTCTTTATTCCGACACTGTTGAAAGGTTCATTCTCTGCACTTGGAAACCTTGGCGCAAAACTTTCTGGCGCTGGCGCAAAGATCGGCGGTACACTTGGTGGTATTGCGAAGGGCGGCGTAGAACGGACGGGTGTGTTCCGCAATATTCAGGCGAATGCGCAAGACAGACAGAATCTTCGTAATAGAAAAGCGGAAAGACGCCGTCTAGAGGGAGTTACGAGAAGGATTGGTAATATTGCAGACAATATGAGAACACCGGAACAGCGGATGCAGTATGCACAAGCACAAGCTGCTCTGGAGAAAATGAACGATGAAGATGACTTTAATATGAGACCAGATCTCATTGTATCTGAGGCGGCATCAAAACGCTTCAATAGGCGAGTGGAAGCGATTAAGGCTGGAAATGTCAAATCTGGTGTAACTAATAGAACTGGAGATGTGAAAGATTTCAATGGTAAAGGTAGTAGCTTTGCGAGCGACTCCCTGGCTGGTATTTTGTATAATGCTCAAGATGACGCAGAAAGATATGCCGCCGTTAATCAACTTATGGCATCTGGACACCATGGCGCAGAAGCATTACACCAGGTGATGCAGGCGTTAGGCAACGATGGGAACAATACGGCTCTTCAGGCTATTGCAAATGCAGCGAAGGGCGACAGTAAGTTGGGTGAGCTGAAGTCTGGCGCACGTTCAACCTATGATTATATTAACGACATTGCAGCAGGGGCTGCTGGTGGTCAAGAGGGGAGCGGAATGAATATTGCCGATTATGCCGCTAAAGTTAAATTCGGTGGTATGTCCGAGCAACAACTCTTTAACACTGACAAAGAGGAACTTCAACGCTATGCTCAGGTCATTGCTAACAAGAGGGCATCTGGAGAAGCATTCACTCCTGAAGAGGAGAAACTTGTTGCGCAGGCTACTGCTGCATGGAATAATGACCGTCTTCGTGGTGGTGCTAAGAAAGACGTCCAAGATCTTGTCAGCCAGATTGCTTTCAACGAAGTACGCGACGGCAACAAAGCGAGACAGGGTCAAGACTTCAATGTACGTGATCGCAGAGGTGGGTTTACTCAGGTGGACGACAGTGGTATGGACGAGGCGATGCGTGCTATGCAAGACGCTCAATCTCGTCAAAATGGCGAATTCGGTCAGGATGGTGGCGGAATCTAACTGGTATTTTTAGCTTTCTAGACGCTTGATGCGGCGTTAATTACGTCTTCAAAAAGCACCGTTACTGTCAGCGGACCAACACCGCCGACTTTAGGTGTAATTGCAGTGAGGTCATCGCGTTTTCTGACTTCGTCATCTACATCGCCGACTAATACGCCATCTTCGCTAGCGGTACCAGCATCTACGATGATTGCTCCGGGGCGAACCATAGCGGGCTTAATAAGATGTGGTACACCAGTTGCTGAAACGATTAAGTCATAGTTTTTTAGCTCAGCTAAATCGCTATCATGCCTAAATACGGTGACGTCATAATGGGAATTGCGCCACATTCGTTCTAACGGTGCGCCGACTAATCTGCCACGACCAACAAGAGCAATCTTTTTCTCTGATAAATCAATGTCGTGTCCGGCTAGCAACCAGTTGATTGCTGTAGCAGTGGCACTTTCGTAAATCCGCTGATTGTTGTCATTATATTTTTGCGATAAACCGTCCACATCTTTCCTCGCGGTAATCAAATTGACGATCTCATCTGTCTGCGTATTATCTTTTAGTGGTAGTTGGACAATAATTCCGGCTACGGACTGGTCACCATTTGCGGTAGCGACGGCTTCTTTAGCCTCCTTGCTACTCGTAACTTTCTTGTCTATGACTGATACGCCAATATCCTCACCGTAACGAATTTTGAGATTGACATATTTCGTGATTACAGGATTATCGCTATCACGAATAATCACGAGTTTTGGGATAACGCCACGTGATTTCAATTCTTTTACGATCTGGAATTGACGCTCTTTGACGAAATCAGCTAATTCTCTACCGTTTAATTCTTTCGTCATATACCACCTAACTCATTTCTACTGGTTCTTGCTCTAACCAAAAACCGAATTTATCATGCACAGTATCGCGGATTTGTTTTCGTGCAGCGGCGAGATCGGCGTAAGATTGAGCGCTTTCGTTAACTAAAACAAGCGTGGCCTTTTCTGAAATGCGAAAGCCGTGGATAAGTTGGCCTTTCAATCCAGCTTGCTCAATTAGCCAGCCAGCACTAATCATTTTCTGCCCATCGGCTTTTTCATAAACTTTAATTCCTCTTTGCTCGGCTATTTCAGCGTCCTGATAAGAAAGATAGATGTTCTTAAAGAAGCTTCCTGCACTCGGCATAGTGGTAGGATCGGGTAATTTTTCTGTGCGGATGGCGCAAATTGCGTCGCGGATACTCGCTGGAGAATGGTCAGTAATCTGATGCGCATCTAAGTACTGCTGAAGGGACTTATAAAAAGGTGGGGCAAGGGTAGCTTCGTTCTCTAGCACAAAGGTGACTGCCGTGATAAAATAGCGCCCAGCATCCTTGCCAGTATTGAATAGTGTGCTGCGATAAGACATTTTCATATCTTCTTTTCCGATTACCACGAGTTCATTGGTTTGAGTATCATAAGCATCTACACTTTCTATGACGTGTGAAACCTCTTGTCCGTAGGCGCCAATATTCTGGACTGGTGCAGCACCGACGGTGCCTGGAATTAGACTAAGCAATTCTATTCCAGAATAACCACGCTCTGTAGTATAAGCAACGAAATCATCCCAATTTTCACCACCCATTGCGCGAATAATGACTTCGTCAGCGGTTTGCGAAATGATCTCTATACCTTTTAATTGATTGACTATTACTAGCCCTGGAAAACCCTCGTCCCGACCGATCGTATTAGCACCACCGCCCATGATCCAGACTGGGAGATTTTTTTCTCTAGCGAGGTCGTAGGCGGATTTGAGATCTGCAAGAGTAGTGACTTCGCAAACATAGCGTGCATTGCCACCAATTCGCATTGTGGTAAGAGTAGAGATAGGGATGTTTTCTTGGATTTTCATCTACTATATTATAACATAAAATTACTAAAGAAGGTGGAGGTCACTGAGGCGGACTTGACAAAATAGGGAAAATGGTGTATGATGGAAGTAATTGTTACTTTTTGCATGTCAAAAAATATGAGGCGAAACGCCCTTTTTGACAAAAAGGCAGATTGTGCCGTACCTTGAAAAGGAGGGATATATTATTATGGGCTGGAAAAAAATAGGGGGTAACCTTTGTAGCGAAACATTTCAGGATGAAGACCTGAACTTTGGCATTGCCACTGTAGCAACGGACAAGGTGGCGGAATTGGAACAGGCTTTGCCTGGTTTGGATCTAAAAATCCCTGGAAAGGGGAGAGCTGTAACCCGAATTAGTCGTCATTGGGCGAAACTGATAGACGGTTATAGCGAAAAAGACCGTACCATCATGGATGGCTGGTCTGAGGAACTGGACGGAAGAGTTAAGTATTATGGCGAGGAGACTACTTGTTTGTTTTGTACCTCGTACGGGTACGACAAGTATTTTCCGCTAAAAGGTCTGCCGACTAACGATTTAGGGCGGATTCAGATCCAAGAAAATATGGTGATGTTTCCGTTTCACTGTAAGGTGTCGCATTATTACGACAATTACAGGGTCAAGATTCCGAACCCGGTATTCACGCCCCAGATCAGTATCTTTGGTGAGTATACTGATATCTCTATGCAGGAGATGAGAAGGATGCTTTCTGAATACGGCCTGGAAGAGCTGGACGAGTATCTGAAGGAGATCTCACTTAGCTTGTTCAAGAAGGCGTATGATTACGCTGAAAGTCGCGGAATCCTGATCGCAGACACTATATTTAAATACGGTATTCTGCCGCCGGAGGAAAGCTGTGGCTTAAACGTTCTGTTGGGCGGACAGATCCTATCACCGGATTGCACGCATTATTATAGCGCGCTAACGTATAAGCCGGAGGACGAGGATATGCTGAGACAACCGATCCGTGAATATCGGGAAGCCGTAGTTGCAGGTAGGCTGCGGCCTGAGAATGCTACACTGATTCACGATCTTGCCGTTTCGTACGGTGAGTTAGAAAAAGCGTTATTGGTGTAGCGCCCTCTTATAAAAATGACCGCTGGCAGAAATGCCGGCGGTTTTATTATCTGAGCCAATGAAATGGTATGCCCGGGAGGATTTGAACCCCTGGCCTTCAGGACCGGAACCTGACGCTCTATCCAGCTGAGCTACGGGCACGCGCTTCCTTGATTGTATCATTTTTTTCAGGTATAATCTAGGCATGAAGAATGCTCCTATCATACAAAAGATCATCACTATAATACAACAACTAAAAGATCCAGAAACGATCTATGTACTGAGAGGATTCAACAAATGGCTTTGCGGGGCGGATCTACCGTTTTTATTCGGCAGTGAGCCAAATTTGTCGCGTCTTAATATTGATCAAGTGACCCAAGAATATAATAAACAGCTAATTACATTAGGGGCTGTTTCTGAGGCAAAGTTTATTTTTTACGAAGACCTGTTATTGTTGTCTAGTAAGAATCTCGGAGGTTTGTTTGGCGTTTACAATAAAAAACTGGTCGTCGTTAATAATGATCTTTATGGACGTTATCATCCTAGTATCTCTGATCGGCAAAAAGTAGATTTTATTCAGGACCAATACGAGAAGGATACGGATAATTTGTTACAAATCTATTACGGTGATGTACAGGAGTATAACGAGCAAGAATATATTGCGTACAATGATATTCACGATATTACTACTGAAACGATCAATATTTCTGAGCTTTTAGGGGAAGAAGGATTTCACGTTGCAACGGACATTACAAAAACAATAGAATTTCCGGAAGAATATGATCAGCTAATTTTCGCAGATTTAGTAACGCAGATCATAGATCAAGAAATCAGCAAGGTGATTGTTCTAAAGGATATTCTCAAAAGTAATGCTGAAGTTGCAGAGTTAAAAAAGAAATTCTCTCAGTTTGGCGTGGAATTTGTCACCAAAGAATATCAACAGCCAGGTACGGAAGGTGCAGTAGACCGCACGGATGAGTATTTGGAGATTTTGCATCGCAAGAATCCAGATTATGGTTTCCGCGAAATCAGTATTTACGAAAATCCATACGAGAGTAATCAACTAACTACCATTAGCCAAGCGGTAATCATAGACGATATCGTTAATAATGCACTTTTGGCACAAAAACAAGAATCGTTTCGTGACGTGTTCGTAACGGCGCCAACTGGAGCTGGTAAATCTGTAATGTTTCAAATCCCGGCGATTTATCTAGCCGAACATCACGATTTATTAACTTTGGTGATTAGTCCATTAATTGGTCTGATGAAAGATCAGGTTTCTAACATTCATAGTATGACTAATTGTGCGGCGACGATCAACTCTGATTATACACCACTAGAAAAGGAAGAAACTTTGGAAGCGGTCAGAAAAGGTGAGAAATCAATTTTGTATCTCTCGCCAGAATCATTATTGTCTAACTCTGACATTACGAGTTTGATTGGTGATCGTAAAATTGGATTGGTAGTAGTGGACGAAGCCCATATTGTGACGACATGGGGTAAAAACTTTCGTCCAGATTATTGGTACTTGGGAGATTTTATCAACAAGATTAGAAAGAATGCTAAGACTGATACAAATTTTCCGATCGCAACCTTTACCGCTACAGCGACCTTTGGGCTTGAGCCAGATACAATGTATCGTGAGACGATTGAGTCACTCAAGATGACGCCGAACAAGTATATTGGTAATGTGAGACGTGATGATATTTCATTCCAAATTACACCAAGAAATGTCGAGAATGATTATATGAGTGAAAAATTAAAATGTGCTACTCATAGCATTGAATCGCTCATTGCGACTGGCGACAAGACTTTGATTTATGTGCCGTACAAAAGACACATTCTGCAGCTCCAAGCCGAGCTAAAATCTACTGATAGAATCGGTATTTACCACGGTGAAATGCAGGGTGGAGAAAAGGATGAGACATTACGCAGTATTATTGACGGTGACATCAATGCAATTTTGGCAACTAAAGCTTTTGGCATGGGAATTGATATTGATGACATAAAATACGTCTATCATTTTGCTCCGACTGGGAATATTGCAGATTATGTGCAAGAGATTGGTCGTGCAGCGCGTCGTCCAGACATGCAAGGTGTGGCGATGACGGATTTCTACAAAGAAGATTTTCGCTATATCAATGCATTATATGGGATGTCTAGTATTCGCGACTCGCATATTATCGGCGTTCTCAAACAAATTTTGGAGACTTATTACAAAGAGGGCAAGCGTAATTTTATGGTATCCACGGATGATTTTATGTGGGTATTTGGTGAAAGTAAGACTTTAGACGAGGTGGATCGTAAACTAAAAACCACGCTTTTAATGATCAAGAAAGATTACGAAGTAGATCGTGACAATAATTACGCACCAATTATCTTTAAACCGCGTGGAATGTTTACTTTTGGTTACTTCATGATTGAACACGATTTCGTTGCGCAAATTGAAGCGGCAGGTCTGATGCGTTATTTCAGGAAATTAGATCTGGATCGCACTACAAAAGAAAGCGCAAGTAGAGAGGTTGATTCTGAAGTGCGTGTCACTAGTATGGGCGACACTTATCAAGTAAACTTCAAAAGATTATGGGAAAATAGATACAGAGATATGTCGTTTGGGTCGTTCAAGTATAATTTTATGACGAACGGGCTGAAAGATTTTAACTATCGGGTCGGTGACAAAATTCATAATCGCATCATCATAGAAATAGAAGCGAAAAAATCCTTAGGAGAAGTCTTTGCTAGACTAGAGACGTTCTTACTAGCATTGAATGAGATTTTTGACGAATACAGGCGACAGTATAAGTTCTTTAAGCCGGATGATTTTGCAAAAGTGATGCTAGATCGGGGAGTCGTCAAGAAAAAATATATTGCAGATATGATTGCAAAATCCATTATCCATTTGTTACTAAAAGTAGAAACTCACTCACTAGTGGAAGCATCTTTTGCGATTTTTAACCATTCTACGGAAATGTGGCGTATAGAGAATACGGGCTATGAAAAACGGACTTATCTTTTGCAAAAAGCGGCGAGACAATTCTTGTTTGGCGACGGGAATAAAACAACGCAATATGTCAATTATAGGTCTGGCGAAGAAGCGAAGAAAACTCCCACGAAGGTATTGGTAGCACAATTGATTTCTATGCTAGAGTTGGCCAATTGTGATATTACGTCAGGTTCGCATCCCGAGTTCTTTATTCGTGTCAACAATCCTTATGCTATTAGCAGGGTAGTTAGTAATCCAAATTATCACAGCTATATGGTGGGAGCGGTTGCGAAAAAACACCAAGAGTCACAAATTCTGATGAAGTATTTTTTCACTAAAATTCAGGATGACGAAACACGCTGGGATTTTATAGAAAAGTATTTCTTAAGTCAACTCAATGTGAACGATTATAAGGATGACGAGGAAGCGGAGTAGTAATGAAAGTTTTGGATTACGCAAAAGGTGTGGAAAAAATGGTGGATCCGATGATGGTCGGAAAAACACACTATATGCAGACGAAACTCAGGAGATTGCCTGTCTGTTTGCAGCGCAAAATCGTCAAAAGTGCGGCGAAAAAAGCCGACAAAATGCCATTTGTGGTGGAGCCGTATTGCACTTTTATGTTTTACGAACTTTTGCAACCAGAACAAATCATTGCATATTTACCAGACGGCTTTGCTCCGGCGCGGTCAAACATTTTTGCTACTGAGCGTGGAGAGCAGAGTGGTAAATTTTATGGGATCGTCTCTATGTTCAGGATCCATACGAGCGTATTTTGGGGTGCAAGGGCGGAGTATTATTTGGTTGCAGAGAATACAAAAACAGGACTCTTGTCTTGGGTGATGATGGATTATATTAGCGATACAATTAGTTACGATGAAAAACACGGTCTGAAGTCACCTGATTCAACTGGAGCAATTATGACGACGACTTGCGAGGGTGATTTTGTTTGTGATATGAAAAGTCTAGACGGAGAAAAGGCTGTGCAATGTGAGGCGAACTTAGAACACGCTAAAATGCGTCCGCTCAGTGAGCGACTTTGGATTGAGGGAAATACTTCTATTGCTTATGGCAAGCGAGCTGGCGAGGCGGATGGTGATTTGTTTTCATTGACTTTCTTCCCAGAAGAAATGAAGCAGGCACTAGATGTGCCACTTAACGATATACGTACTGCTTTTGCTACCACTAAGTCTGGTAAATTTGACGTTAAATTAGACGCGGTGGTTTCTTTTCCTTATGCGCAGCATATGTTGTCTGATAGTCCAGGTACTCATACGCACTATGGTTCTAGCGAAAAATTACGGCGTGCTGCGGAAAAAGTAAATTTTAGCAAAATTAAAGGCTTCGGCGCGTAGTTCTCCCGATGAAGATTATTCGACCGTTTGATTCTATTGAGGTGGGAATTTCTGATCTATCTGATGGAAATATGCGATATTATGAAGCACAAAATGTAGCGCAAAGTGAACAGGAAATTATAACAAATCAAAAGAAACTAGGTGCGATGCTCAACTTGGAGCCAACAAAAGTAGCACGGCTGAGAACGATTTATACTAGGCGAAAGAGTTTTACAACTTATCAGGAAGTTACAAAGGAAAATTACGGAGAATATAGCATTTGTAATCCGGAAGCAGTAATTCCGGTGAGTGACGGGCTAATTACAAGGTGTGATAAAATAGGCTTACTGCTACCATTGGCGGACTGTTT
>JAZUOY010000012.1:0-63228 GCA_045604885.1 Candidatus Nanosyncoccus sp. | reverse complement strand
TCCGTAACTGATACGGTAATTAACTGAGTATTTGTTGCGGAACTCACAGTAATTTTACCAGCCAGCTGATCTGCTGATAATCCCAAATCAAGATTATTTGCAACTTTAGTTAGCACATCCTGGCTTTTAATAATTTCTGAGTAGGTCTTCACCAAATTGTTTGATAAAGTTACATCAGAAGTAGTAATCTTAGTAGAAGTCGCCTCACTAGTGAGAACGAGTTTAGTCGTAGAGCGATACATCGGAACCTTGAGGTAGGTAGAATAAAGCGTACCGCCTACCATCACCGCCGCCAAAATAATAGCAACGATATAGACCTTTGATACGATATATCTAAATAACTCTTTTAGATTGAACTCTTCCATAGCTTATATCTCCATTTTATCACAAATTATCATAAATGTCAATAGCTATAATATATTTCAATCCCTTGTGAACAGATCTCGCGTATAGACCTTCTCTGCCACGTCTGCGATGTCTGTTTCCATTCTATTTGCCAGAATTACAGAAGTAATGTCTTTGAACTCGTCAATATCAGTTAAGACTTCGCAATTCTCATATTCTGGCACAAGCAACGTTGGCTCATAAATAACTACCCGTTTCCCCTGATCGCTCAATTTGCGAATGATGTCTTGAATTGCAGATGAACGAAAGTTGTCTGATCCAGCTTTCATCGTCAGACGATAAATACCGACCACCTCTGGATTCATTTCCAGGATCTCATCTACGATGAATTGCTTACGAGTATCGTTAGCCTTAACAATTGCTTCAATTAAATTCTGCGGAACATTTTCGTAGTTAGCAAGCAGTTGCTTGGTATCCTTCGGCAAACAGTAGCCGCCATAGCCAAAAGACGGGTTATTATAATAATCCCCGATGCGTGGATCTAACGAAACTCCACTGATGATTTCTTTAGCATTGAGACCTTTTACGTCAGCGTAAGTATCTAGCTCGTTAAAGTAGGAAACTCTCAGCGCAAGGTAAGTATTTGCAAAGAGCTTCACCGCTTCCGCCTCTGTACTACCCATAAATAATACTGGCGTATCAGCGTCTAGCGAAGCTTCCTTGAGAAGTTGGGCAAAACTTTCACCAGTTTTTTGGTATTCTGTCGTATTAGAGCTATTTTTAACTACGGAGCCAACGATAATACGTGATGGGTGAAGATTATCATACAATGCTTTTCCCTCTCTGAGAAACTCTGGCGAAAAGATAATTTTTAGCTCTGGATATTGCTTACGCATCCGCACGGTAAATCCGACTGGGATAGTAGATTTGATAATAATAGTAGGGCGCTCAGACGAAAGATTATAGACCTTACTTATGACGTCTTCTACGGATGAAGTGTCAAAGAAATTTTGTTCTGGATCGTAATTAGTCGGTGTAGATATGACCACGAAATCCACATCAGAAAATGCTTCACAAGGATCCATCGTTGCGCATAAATTGAGTTGCTTTCTCTGGAAAAACTCATCAATATAGGGATCCTGAATTGGCGATACACGACGATTAATCATATCAATCTTTTCCTGAACGATGTCGTAGGCTATTACCTCATGGCGCTCAGAAAGCAGAGTCGCAAGCGACAATCCGACATAACCCGTCCCAGCAATTGTGATTTTCATCTTACTTATATTATATCACAGATTTGAGAAAAAAGCAATAGGTATGAAATGTTTATTAATCTATAATTTTAGCGGGAAGATAATATCTTTTGATAAATCATTTCGTTGGCAGATTTTGGAGTCCATCCAACTATACCTCTAGCTGGAGTAAAAGTAAATTCTGATATTTTTAGGCTACCATCTTTCAAGATATAGAAATCCATTCTAATAAAATTCATTTCTTTAGATACTTTTTTTGCAATTGTGATAGCCTCATTTAGTTTTTCTGGTTTTTGTACTTTATCTTTTAGTTTTGGTAATGAAGTTACGAAATCCAATTCATTCCATTTTGTATCAAATGATGCTTTCTCGTTCACACCATGTGGACTTCTGATATAAGATATAAATATAACATTTCCATGCGAACACCATAGTTGCAAATCAATCAAATCGCCGCCGAGATATTCCTCACAGATGATCTTTGGTTTTATATCTTTATACTGTAACTCCAAGCCACTATGATTAAAGGCGAAGTTTTCTTTTAGCCATTTGTTTAATTGTTTACAAATTTTATGATAATTTATTTCCCGTTTATTTTTTACAATAACATTCATTCCACTACCATGATTGCATTTTAATACAAAGGAATCTGGCAACTTATCAAAATCTATTTCGTTCGCGTTATCATAAACTCCATATAATTTTGGCAAGTATTTTTCACCTAGATGTTCCTTAACGTAATTTCTCATTAGATACTTATCAGACATCATTCTTTTGTAGTCTTTGTTATCATTCATTTTCAAGTATTGAATATACTGGTTAAAATTCGCTATGTTGTCAAAATCTAAGGTCTCGTGAGTTTCTTTTTTGTACCACCTTCTTAGCTCTTCTTCTTGCAATTCTCTATTCATTTTTTTGCGATGTTTTGTATTAAAACGGTCCATGAGATATTTAATTTTATCCATTTTGTCTCCTTCCCAAAATTTTTCTTAAATCAATGTTTTCACTAATATAATGACGGTTTGATACAACATAGATTACTACCCCAACAGAAATCTGTAGTAACACCGTAAGCGATGGGGATAAACCCAAAAACTCTATCGGAACAACGAGGCAGAACATCACTAGAGCTTTTGCTAGAAATGGTAGAACCATCATAAAATACTTCCCTACAGGCAAATACTTACGCACCGCAAAAGCCTGATAGAGCATTACCGCAAATTCTGCAACAATTGTCCCAATACATGCCCCAACCGCTCTCATATTTGGAATAAGCATGAGGTTAACCACTAAATTTGAAACTGCGCCTATAATCGTAAACTCTACCATCACATTGTCCATTTCTTTAGGTACAATATATCCAGTTCTTAAAGTATTTGCAAACGCTAGGAATAGGATAGTCACGGCAAGCAATTTGACCAAAATAATTGATTGGTCAAACCCAGCGCCCATAAATAGCGGAACAAAATTATTTGCCACCGCTATTAAACCCAAGCATATTGGAAAAGCTAAAAACATCATATATTTAATTGATTTTTCTATGTATTGTTTTATTCCCTCCTCGTTCCCTTTTGATGCGAGATTTGACATTCTCGGCATCATAACAGTTCCAAGTGCAGTAACTAATGCAAGGGGCATTGTTGTAATTTTTTCCGCCTGTTCATAATATCCCACCTCAGCCACATCTGTCATCATACCCAGCATAATTTTGTCCATAACTTTATATAGGCTTACCGCTACAAGTGGAATAAATAACACTAAGCACGGCTTAACATGTTTCAATATTGCTTTTTTCCCGGGAAAATATAGTTTAATTTTTTCTAGAGCAAACGGCCACATTACAAGTTGACTCACTAGGGTACTACCCGCGAGTATGATGGTATATTTCCATGTATCCTGCGGTGTTTGTATTAAAATAAAAATTAAAGCAATCGTAATAAGCTTTATGATGATATTCCTAGAAACGGTCAGTTTAAACTCTTCCAATCCGAAAAACAACCAATTTATATCAAACATAGCAGAAATAATGTATATGATTTGAACTTGTGCAATTGGTAAAAATTCTGGCGAGAACAATGTCAAATATACAACGTACGCTAATACCATGGTAGATGAAGCTGCCAATTGAATAATATAGATACTAGAAAATGTTTCCGAAAGTTTACGCCGATTCTCCCTGTTTTTCGCCACTTCACGATTACCGTGATTGTTGATACCGAGCATTGCAATTAGCATAAAATAATAAGCAATTGAATATGTAAATGAATAAACTCCAATACCATCCGCTCCTAAGACACGAGAAACATACGGCGTAGTGATGAGTGGAAAAAGCAGAGTCAAGACTTGCCAAACCATATTATAGATAAAGTTTTTCTTCAGATTACTCATATCCCTATCCTCTATACTTCCTAACGCCGAGAGATGACAGCAATAAAATCGCAAACACTTTTACGTCAAATTTATATCTTAAACAGCTTTTAGCTACATCTTTTGGGTCTTCGCCAATATTCCACAGTATTTTACATTTCGCCTTTAAAAATGCGTATTTTTCTCTTGGGTTTTGTTCAAAAATTGCAGCATATTTTTTGCTCATCTTCTCTAAAGCTCTGATCGCTTTTGGATTACTTTTACTAATGCTATCGTTCTGGACATAAACATTCACTAGTGGATCATCAACGAAGCTAATCTTATAATCTTTTGCGACACGTATCAGAAAATCCCAATCTTGGAATCTTGGTAACTTCTCATCAAACTTAATATGCTCCAGTACATCTTTCTTCACTAAGAGAGTCTGGGTACTCACAAAATTACCGCTAAATGTCTTTCTCCATACTTCTTTTTTCGTATCCGGCAAGATAAAACCCTCTTCCGGGATAGCTTCTTCACTATTTTTACCAATCTTAATAAATCTACAAAAACAAACGTCAGTAGAGCTTTTAGAGACTTCCTGATATTGCCTTGCTAATTTTTCTGGAAGCCACTCATCATCACTATCCTGAAATGCAATATAATCGCCTTTTGCTTTTTTTATTCCATAATTTCTAGCAGTATTAGCTCCAGAATTCTTATGAAGTTTAACGTATTTTAACCTTTTATCTTTGACACTTTTGATAAGCTTTTCAGTTCCATCAGTAGAACAATCATCTACAATAATCAACTCAAGGTCATCATAAGTCTGATCAAGTACACTCTTCACCGCACGGAGCAGTGTGCTTTCTCTATTGTATGTTGGCAATACCACGCTAATCATTGTTATACCTTCCCCATTAGTATTGCCATTTTAAATACAAAGTTCTTCTCTGAGCTTTCCGTTTTGTATTTTTTACTAAATATAATTTTACGTCTCGCAGAAAAAGATCGTCTATAATTTGCGAGTTCTTTTATAGTTATTAAATTTTCCGGTTTAATTTGTTTCTCATATCCTCGCAACAATTCTTGCGCAGTTTTTTCACGCGAATGTTCACAATTGAAGAAAGATTTCACGCGTCGTCTAATGGTCTTCATTACGCCACCCTCTGCACCAATTGATTGATTTTCATGTTGTCTATATAGCATATGCGCTTGCTCATCTAAAATTGCATTTCCGCCAACTGCAAGACATATCCTTAGCATCCAAGCATCATGCATAGAAACATAATCTGGACTATAGGAATTTACAATTTCCAGCATCCTCCTATTAAAAACCATCGTACAGCCAGTTGCAATATTTCTCACCATACAAGAATCAAATGACAAAATATATTTTTTTCCACTTTCATCTCTCATAATGTCTAGATTTTCATTGGCGATTTTTTTATTGCTGAAGTAGACCTGTGGAGTATTCGCTGAAGCATTTTGTTCTAATTTTTTGACCGCCGTTTTTATCTTCTCCGGCTCCCAATAATCATCTTGATCTGCGAAAGCATAGTAGTCGCCTTTTTCTGCCTTTTTCATGAGATCCAGAAAACTTTTAGCCGGTTTCAGATTTTTGCCCGTGTACCATTTTATCTTCCCTACTTCTTTATATTCGTTTAGAATTTCCTTCGTACTATCAGTAGAACCGTCGTCTCTAACGAGAACTTTAATTTTTACACCCTTTTGATTTAAAATAGAGTCAAGTTGTTCACGAATGTATTCTTCACCATTATAGGTTGACATTAGAACTATAACTGTTTTCATCTTGGTTCCTCCGCTAAACACCGTCTGCCAAAAAATAGTTTAGATAATACGAAGATGTAGACAATATAAAACCACCAAGTCGTACCAGAAAACCAACAGCCAAAGAATGAAAAGATGAGGGACACAAATAGAATGTTATAGATGAAGAAATTGTGAACTTTGTTCTTTTTGCTCAATTCCGCTATACGACAAATAATTCCAATCACTAGTGCGTATAATAGGACGGCAACCACACCTCCATCCGTATAAGGTTTCATCGGCATGGCATAAGTATTAAAAACACTGATAATTCTTTTTAACTCTATTTCAAAAAGCTCGCTCGGCATGAATTGTTTAATGCGAGTAAGTCCGAAGAGTGGATAGACAGAGTTAACACCATTCTTATAATCGGTATATTCGTCTACGTTAAGATTAAAATTATCATAATTCATTGCAATATACATATATGTCTGCATATTAGAAACGGAAAGTGGGGCATCGTCTTGGATAGATAAAGCGCTCTTCAAATACACATCGTCCTGATTACGAAAGTTTCCAATGAAGAACCAGCCCGCAAACAATAAGATAATTGCCAAAAAGATGATTCTTTTTTCATTCTTTCGTTCATAAAAACAAATTGTTAGTGCGAGAAAAAGAATCGCCACAATGGATAGCTGCCTTGACACAATAATGAGCGGTATAAATAAGTTCGTAATAGCTAAGAGAATAATAATACTTTTTTCAAACTTGGTCGTTTTATATTTTCTTATAAAGATATATGCAGCAGCAGGAATTAAACAAGATGAAACAGTAAAATAGTGCAGTAACCCCGTGGAGAAATCTTGGTATGATGACATTTCGTCGCTAAATACTGGCATCATTCCATCATTTAATAAAATCTCTAGAGATAGTGACACAATTGGAATCAAAGATAGGACTAGATAAAATGCAGTAAACTCTTTTTTTGATATTTTCTTTTCTTTCACTATAGAAGGCTTGTCTTTTTGGCGTCTTTTATTGAAGTAATTCACTATCATACAACCAATCAGGAACATATAATATGTTCCAAGGAGGCATACCCATGTATTTATTTTCCATTCCGTTTGCATCCAATGCAAGCGGAAATTAGATAGCCCAATCGTAAAAAACCAAATAAAGGAAAAGACGCCTGGCATATTTATAAAAAAGTTGTACTTTTTCTTAAACAAAAGCAGTAGAACGATAGCAACCAAACAAAACAGAGAGCCAGCTAAAATATACGAGACATTATAATATAAGAATACATTCACTGGTAACATTGCACAACATAAAAGAATAATCCAATTCAAACCGCGTTTATTTATAGTCTTTCTCATTTCCCTCTCCCTGCCAATCTACCACGCGCCATGCCAGCATATCTTGCTGCCATGTTTGGTATATAGCCAGCCAAAACACGAAAATTTCTGTCCTTAATTGCATCGCGCAAAATTGCTTTTGCCATTCCGCCACCAGCATTGTTTACACCGTGCTTCGCGATTTCTGGATTCATCTGCATAAATTCCCCTGTCAATTTATAACGGTCATACAACTGTTTCAGAGAAAACTGATGCGAATGATATACGACTGCATCTGCGACATAGCCAATTCTACCACCATTCATTATTAGCTTGTACGCAAAATACATATCCTCAGAAATTGGCAAGTTTTTACCATCGTAGCCTTTCAGTTCCTGGAACTTTTTCGCGGAGATTGCACCCGCTGCATCAGAAAAGAAGAAAGTTTTCAGACCATGCGATGACAAATCCGCTATAGAAACCACTGATGATTTTGCTGGATAATTATATTTTCTCGTATATTTTTCTATATTGTTATATTTTGTCTTTTGACGAGCATAAGTTGCCTCAGCCCGTCCAAGCACAATCGGTCGTACTAACTTCGCTAGAAACTTATCATCTTTAATCACTACATCTTGAGTCAAGAAGACAATGATATCACCCTTTGCCTGCATTGCCGCTTCTTCCCTAGTCATACTATGAGAAAAATCTTCTCTACGAATTTGTGTAAATGGAATCCCAGCTGATAACATCAGTTTTTCTGTATGGTCTGAACTTTTGGTAAGAATATATCTGACTTCCACTAGTTTTACGCCTGTTTGTTTTCTCAAGGCACGATCTAGTGCTAAGACTTCTTTTTCAGCATTAAAAAGCGGGCATATAACAGAAAGTCTCATTGCTGGTGTCCCTTTTTTACCCATTACTATATATTATACACCAAAATTGCATTTTTTGCAAGCGTAGCACTTTCCAGACCGCTCATAGCATGATATAATTATCTTATTAAATTGGAGAAATATGGTAGACAAATCAAAAAAAGCTCTCAAAAAAGAGATTAAGTCTATTAAGGCTACGGAACCAGAACTTTCCGCGCACGACATCACCATTGCCGTTTCTTCCCCAGTAGAAGAAGGTTACAATTCTGATACAGTAGATGAGGATATAGAAAAACTAGTCGCCGAAGTAGAAAATGAAGAGGCAAAAAAGGCAGAGGCGAAAGCCTCCAGTGAACCCTCTAATAATACCGAGGTTACTGGAAGATCCCATGCAAATCGTGCTTTACCATACCGCATCATCAGTCGTATTTTCGCTATAATCACCTCTGCGGCAATTCTATCATTGATAATTCGTGTCGCTCTCACTAACACCTTACCAGCTAAATTTTTCTGGCCAGCAGTTGCCATCGCGAGTTTATTCGGAATTTTCTTCTTAATCTTATCTTTCCGCAAAAAAACTCATTTAACTGTTTTGACTATTCTCAATATCATCAGTATTATAATCACCGTTTGTAGTATCGGTGGTTTCTTCCGCGTTAATGAATTGATGAATTTCTTAGATGAAAATCTGAACGACAAAACTGAGTATGATATATATAATGTCTTCGTCAAAAACGATTCACCGTATAATTCTCTTTCCGATCTAGGCGGCAAAACTTTGCACAGTATTTCTGATTTTACCAACACTGAGGACCTCAAAACTGCCGTCTACGACCAAACAAGGGCTACGGTCGCTTACGAAAATAACGTCATCACAATCATGGAAAATGTACTAAAGGATAACACCTACATCGGCTTACTAAGTTCCGGAACTTATGATGCTACAATTGATACCGCCACTAATACCCAAGATAAAAAGAACATCTACGAGGAAAACATTAAGGTGATCGGCACAATTAAACTATCGGTTCAAGAAGATACACATGAATATACTTCTAACCTCACAAAACAAAGTTTTATTATGTATATTTCTGGCATTGATACTCGTTCTGATCAGATGGTTAAAACTAGCCTTAGCGACGTCAATATTGTTATGGCTGTCAATCCAATTACTCGTGAAATCTTGCTTGTTTCTATTCCACGCGATTATTATGTACAACTTCATGGTACCGCTGGACTACAAGATAAGCTTACACACGCTGGATCACTTGGCGGTATCAATCTCTCTATGAGTACCATCCAAGATCTACTTGACATTCAGTTCGACCAATACTTGCGAGTCAATTTCAATGCCGTCGTCAAACTTGTCAATGCGATTGGCGGTATTACCGTCTACTCTGATGTAGACTATGATATTACCGCTTGGACCAATAAATCATGCGTCTTCCATCCAGGTAACAACCAAGTAGATGGAGCCTGCGCACTTGCTTTCGCTCGTGAACGTTACGCCTACCAAAGTGGCGACCGCCATCGCGGAGAAAATCAAGAGCAGGTCATAGAGAAAATCTTCCAAAAAATTTCTACAGATCGCAACCTTATCAATAATTATACCAACATTATGAATGCTCTGTCTGGATCTTTTGAAACTTCACTCACCACAGACGAAATCACTAGTTTCGTCAAAATGCAGTTAGAAGACATGGTTCCATGGACTATTAATTCATATAATCTAGACGGTACAACTGGCAGTGCATTAACCTATAGCTATCCTACACAATATCTTTCTGTTATGTATCCAAATTGGGCAACCGTAGAAACTGCCAAGCTAAAAATTCAAGATGTCCTATCAGGAGTACAGCAATAATGAACTTTTTACACTTATTACTTGTCCTCATCGTTTCCATGGTACCACTGATAGAACTTCGTGGTGCTGTGCCAATCGGCGTCGGACTTGGCCTACCAGAATGGCTTACGCTCATCGTGGCAATAATTGGCAATATGCTACCGGTACCATTTATTTATAAGTTTTCTCGTAAATTTCTAGAGTGGGGTGCAGAAAGAAAATGGAAGTCTCTGCGTAAATTTTGTCGCTGGTGTCTAAAGAAGGGCGAGCGGGCCGGCAAAAAACTCGTCGCCAAAAAAGATCAAAAAAGTAAGTCAACGAGAAATGGAATATATATTGCCCTGCTATTTTTCGTGGGCATTCCAATTCCTGGCACTGGCGCTTGGACCGGTACACTTGCAGCATCCTTCCTTGACCTTAATTTTAAGAAAACCGTTATTGCAGTGATGTGTGGTGTATTATTAGCAGGGTTAATCATGCTAGCTATCTCGTTGGGTCTGTTTAGCTTTATCTTTCATTAGATACTTGCTAAATCACATTAGGTAGTGTATAATAAAAATACTGTGGATTCGTAGCTCAGTTGGTTAGAGCGCTGCCCTGTCACGGCAGAGGTCGCGAGTTCGAGTCTCGTCGGATCCGCCACATGCATTAAAAACAAGTTTTTATTCATGTGATCGGATCCTTGACTGCTTTGCAGAACGGATCCGCCACGCAAAAACGACCCTTTCGGGTGTTTTTTTAGCAAAAAAATGGAGCCGATGGCAGGGTTCGAACCTGTGACCTGCTCGTTACGAATGAGCTGCTCTACCAACTGAGCTACATCGGCACTAAGAACATTTTACCACATAGGATAAAAAATCGCCAGCTGCCGCATTTGGCCTATTCGCTATTCGCTAAAATCTTCATTAGAATACGTTTTAGTTCTATGGCTTCCCTGGTAGAAATACCGAGGCAATTACCGATTTGTGCTGGAATTTTCCTCGCCTGTGCCTTTAGCCCAATGCCTTTGGGTGTAGCATGGATTTCTCTCCTACGCTCGTCTTCATTGTTAACTTCTCGTACAACCAAACCTTTCTTTTCTAATTTCACAAGTAGTGGCGTAAGTGTTCCAGAATCAAGATAGACTTGTTGGCATAACTCGTGCATAGATATTCTTTCCTTTTCCCATAACACCAGCATCACAATATATTGTGTGTATGTTAGATCTAATTCGTCCAACAACTGTTTATATTTTCTTGTGATTTCTTTTGCCGCCGCATAGAGTGGAAAGCAGATCTGGTTATCTAGTCTGATACACCAATCCTCATCCATTATTGCTACATGTTTTTTTCTGCCAAAAGCCATTTTATACTTCCTGTATTGCCATAGTTGCAGCAATTGCGCCGTCGCTAACTGCTGTAGTTAGTTGTTTCAATTCTTTAGCTCTCGCATCGCCCGCTACGTAAATGCCTTTTATATTGGTATGAACGCCATCTGCAGTACGAATATAACCGGCTTCATCCAACTCAATCAATGAAGCAAAAGCCTGATTCTGGGGCTGGTAGCCGACTGCGATGAAAATTCCATCTGTTGGTATCTCTCTAACCTTGTCAGGTTCAGGTGAATTTTCATTACTCTTCACCACTAAAGTTTCCACTTTCGTATCGCCCTTTATTTCTACTGGGTTATAACCCAAAACAAATTCTATGTTATTCTTTTCTTTCGCCTCATCAACGTACGCCTTTTCCGCCCTTAACTCCATTCTACGATGTATCAAATAGACTTTCCTTGCCAAAGCAGAAAGATAAATTGCATCCATCAAAGCAGTATTACCACCACCAATGACGGCTACGTCTTTCTCTTCGTAGAAATGCCCGTCACAAGTCGCACAATATGATACGCCATGACCAGTCAGCTCTTCTTCCCGGGCCAACCCGAGCTTACGATTTTCTGCTCCTGTCGCGATAATAATCTTCTCCGCCCGATATCGCTCGTCCATATCAGTAGTCACAATCTTGATATTGTCCGCAACCGCCAGTGAGACGACATTTTCTAGCTTAGTTTCTCCTCCGAGAGAACGCACCTGAGTTAAAAGATTCTTCGCCAAATCCCTGCCAGAAATCTCTATGATTCCAGGATAATTTTCTACTTTCTGAGCATTCACAATTTGCCCGCCATAAGCTTTTCCTTCCAAGACAAGCACTTTTTTCCCTGCTCTTAAGCCATATATTGCCGCAGTTAATCCAGCTGGTCCAGCACCAATAATAATTATGTCGTACATTAGCCCAAAAGCTCCTTGATGCGGTCTTCCATTTCTTTTGGCCCTGTTGTCGGTGCATAACGTTCTACTACTTTTCCGTTTCTATCCACCAAAAACTTCGTAAAATTCCAACGAATTGCACCCGGTTCTTTCTTAGAAATTATTTTATCTATCGCCTTCATAGCAAGTTTATTTTTCATACCCTTAACTTCTTCATCGGGAATTTCCTTGCATAGAAACTTAAATAGTGGATCAGCCTCATCGCCAATCACCTCAGTTTTGGCGAATTGGTCAAATGTAGTATTGTACTTCAATGTGCAAAAGTTATGAATCTCATCATCAGTTCCTGGAGCCTGATGTCCAAATTGGTCGCATGGAAAATCTAAAATTTCTAATCCATCCTTATGATATGATTTATAAAGATTTTCCAGTCCTTCATATTGAGGTGTAAATCCGCAACCAGTTGCCGTATTGACAATAAGTAAAACTTTACCCTTAAAATCGGCGAGTGATACCATTTTACCATCACGGTTTCTCACCTTAAAATCATAGATGTTCATTTTGTACTCCTTTTATTGATAATTAAATTGTACACAATTGAATTTTAATTGTCAATAGATTGTATGCAATTTAATTCACTTTAGCCTACACTACTGACTAGAGAGTAAATCGGCATCAACACCGCCAGAACGATAAATCCGATCAGGAGTGCCATAATTACCATTAAAATTGGCTCAATCATAGTAGAAATAGCAGCGATTTGCTCATCTAGCTCATCCTCATAGACCTTCGCGGCCTTTCCAAGCATTTCATCTATCTTACCAGATTCTTCACCGATGGATGCCATTTGTGGTACGAGCGGCATCATGTATTTCTTATCTTTAAGCGAATCAGAAAGCGGTTTACCTCCTTGCACCTTCTCCTCGGCAAGTTTAATCTGTTCAAAAAACGGAACATTGTTTGCTGCTTCCCCAGCCATATCCATTGAATCAAGCAACGACACGCCAGTAGATAGCAACATTTGCATCGTCCTCGCAAAACGTGCATTATATAACCTTAAGAAAAGATTCTTAAATATCGGAACATTCAGCTTAACTAACCCCATCCATCTTACGCCAGTCTCAGTTTTCCTAAACTGCATAAACAACCAGACTAGTACTGCTAAAATTGCTAAGACAATATACCACTCATGAATGACAAAATTAGATATGTGTGTCAAAATTTTCGTCGCAATTGGTAAATCCTTCCCCATATCCGCATATAGATTCTCTACCTGTGGCACCACCATCACCATCATGAATACTACCACTGCAATGATTACGACCAAAATAATGCCTGGATAAACCATCGCGCCACGAATTTTAGAAATCATTCCCTCGTCTTTTTCTTGCTGATCAGCTAAACGCTTAAGCGCCAAATCAAGCGTACCACTAGACTCACCTGCTTGGATTAAAGACAGATAAACTTGATTAAACACATCTGGATGTTTAGAACAGGCTTCTTGAAGTGACTTACCAGCTTCCACTTGTGACAAAATGTCATCAATCACCATTCGCATACCCCTACTGTCAGTCTGTTCAGACAAGGTACGTAACGCGTTAGATAATGGCAGACCTGCGCCAATCAAAGTAGCAAACTGCCTTGTGAAGACAATACGATCTTTTCCCGACACTCTGGTACGTAGCTTTTCAACCCAGCCGCCAGTATCTTCTTCTACGACTGAATCTGGAATATACCCCTGGTCCAACAACAGCTTGCCAGCTGCCATCTCATTCTCGGCTTGGATGGCACCTTTGACACTCTTCCCAGTCTTGCTGTCCTTCGCTTTGTAGTTGAACCTGCGCATTTATTAGCCCTTTGCTAATCTCTTAAACTCGTTCGGATCAACTGCATATTCAAGTGCATTATCATAAGTAATCGTTCCCTGATGGACTAATTTAGCTAAAGTACGATCCATCGTCTGCATACCCTCATTAACGCCAGTCTGAATAGTGGTATCTAGCTGATGAGTCTTTCCTTCCCTAATAATAGAACGTACCGCGGTATTTGCGACAAGGATTTCACAAGCTGCAATACGTCCACCGCCAATTGCTGGGATCAACCGCTGTGAACAAACTGCCATTAGAATAGAAGCAAGCTGCGAGCGAATCTGTGGCTGTTGTTCGGCCGGGAACACATCAATCATACGATCAATACTCTGCGCAGCAGAGTTCGTGTGCAATGTTGCGAAGACTAAGTGTCCTGTCTCTGCAATTGTAATAGCAGATGACATTGTCTCTAGGTCGCGCATCTCACCAAGCAATACTACATCTGGGTCCTGACGCAAAACTGATTTCAATGCACGTGCAAATGAGAATGTATCATAATGCACCTCACGCTGAACGATTACTGATTTCTTAGACTTATGCGCAAACTCAATCGGATCTTCAATTGTAATAATATGTACTGATTTTTCTTGATTAATCTTGTCAATCAAGGCAGCCAAAGTTGTTGACTTACCAGAACCAGTCGGACCAGTCACCAAAACAAGACCACGTGGAAAATCAGCAAATGAAGAAATAACTTGTGGCAATCCTAAATCGCTCAGAGTCGGCATTTTGTTCGGAATGAGACGAAATGCTGCTGCAAGGTTTCCCCTTTCCTGGAAAGCATTAACACGAAAGCGTGCCGCCGTACCAAAAGCAAACGAATAATCAAACTCTTTATCTTTCGCAAGTGTCTCTCGCTGCTCAGAATCAAGTGTAGCGAAAACAAGCTTCTGAACAACATCTTCTTTTAGTACAGATAAACCAGCAATTGGAATCAATGCACCATCCACACGTAAAATCGGTGGTAAACCAACTTGGATGTGTAAGTCTGAAGCATTTCTCTTTACACATTCCTCCAATAATGTCTCAATACGCATTTCTTTGGCAGGAGCATTTGTTGTCGCACCAGCCAATGTATCACCTGGATTTTGAGCTGGGGTTGGGGCTATCGTAGGCTGAGAAACAGGCTGAGGTGCAGGCTGCGCACCCATCAGTGGTTGCGACACAGGGGTAGGAGTAGCCGCAGTAGTTTGAGTGGTCGACTGTGTAACTGGTTGCGCGCCCATTGGCGGCATAGAGCCCAACGGCACTGCGCCCATCGGTGTAATTGAAGTTGTTTGTATGTTACCTTGCCCACTATTATCCATGATTATATTATATCACTTTCCGTTTATGTTTTTCAATAATGTTAGACGATGTCTGATGCCACACGATTTACCTCATCCACCGTTGTTATACCCGATAACGCTTTTAGCATCCCATCTTGCCTCATTGTTACGGTCCCCTTCGCCTTGGCCACTTTCATAATGTCATTAGCAGTAGCCTGTGCCACGATTAGTTTCTGAATATCTTCATCTACAGTAATCGTCTCATAGAGACCTGCTCTTCCCTTATATCCACCTGGGGAGTCTTTATCGTCAAAGCCTTTTACTAGAGTATATCCACTGGCGTTATAAACCGGAAGTCCAGGGTAACCAAGGCTTTCAGAATAGGCTGCTACTTGATCTTGGCTCTTTGGTAAAATTTCCCCAACTACATCGTTAATTTCTTTCGTTTGAAGTTCCGATGATGTAAAAGTTGTTCGCTTTTGCGTAACTCTACGCACGAGGCGCTGGCCAATCACCGTGTTTAGGGTAGAAGCAATCAAAAATGGCTCAATTCCCATTTCTGTCAAACGCGGCAAGATACCAGCAGCGGAGTTCGTGTGTAATGTAGAAAATACAAGGTGACCAGTCAACGCCGCCTGCACCGCCAAATTTGCCGTCTCTGAGTCACGAATCTCACCAACCATCACTACATCTGGATCCTGGCGCAAGATGGAGCGTAAGCCGGAAGCGAAAGTTAAACCAGCATCAACATTAACTTGAATCTGATTCACGCCGTCCATCTTATATTCTACAGGGTCTTCCAATGTAACAATGTTGATCTTGACATCTTTAATCTTCTTAATTAGCGCATACAGAGTAGTAGACTTACCAGAACCAGTCGGACCAGATGTGAGGATCATCCCATTTGGTTTGGAAATACCATCCACCACCATCTTGAGTGCCCGTCCCGTCATACCCATATCTTCAATTTCTAGCGTCGTACCAGTTTTATCCAAAAGACGAATCACTACCTGTTCTCCCCACACCACTGGCGCAATCGCAATACGTAAATCTACTTCCTTATCACCAACTCTAACGGTAAATTGACCATCCTGAGGAATACGGTGCTCATCAATCTTTAGGTCAGAGAGAATTTTGATACGCGAGACTAAGGCAGGTTCAATTGTTTTTGGTAATTCCATAACTTGACGTAGAACACCATCAATCCTACACCTAATTACTAATGAATTTTCTAGTGGCTCTATATGGATATCAGATGCTTTTGATTTAACAGCAAAGTCCAAAATAGAAGTCAGAGCTTTAGAAATTGGAGAATCCTGCGTAATTGTCTTAACATCAGATTGCTGTTGTTGAATTTCATCATTAGTGGACTTCACTGCTTGTTTAACGCTAGAAAAATCACCAATGTACTGCGTTAGAACCTGTCTGATCCCCTCTTCACTTGTCATGACGGCTTTAATCGGTCGCCCAGTTAATGTAGCTAAATAATCGGTCGCTTGGACATTCGTGACGTCTATCATAGCGACAATTAACTGATTCCCAACCTCTCCGACTGGTACTACCATACTTCTCTCTGCTACTTCTTGAGGCAGCATCAATAAAATTTCGCGATCCATAGTGACATTCTTGAGATCAACATATTGTACACCGATCACTACTGCTGTTGCGTGTGCCACCATCTCGTTATTGATGATATTTTTAGAAGTCAAATAAGCAATCAGCGGTTGTTTAGCCTTCTCTGCCTCACTAGTGGCATTTTTTACTAGAGTAGCATCAGCCAACCCCTCGTCTATGAGAAGTTTGATAACTTTATCTTGCGTCTCTCTAGTTAGGAGTGCCATTTACTCCTCCGTAATATCAATAGAAATACCGTCAGAACGCCCACAAGCTTTCAACTCAGTCTCACTTAATTGGCCATCTTGATCCTGATCTACACAATCACCCACATAAACCTCAACCGTAGGATTAACCGCGTCCGGATTAAATACTTCTGGATCCGGAATCGCCAACGATGATTCAACCACCGCCACTCTATTAAATGTGACGGATTTGTCATTCGGGTCGCCCAAAAGCATATTACACAAAATAGCCGCTACAATTGTACCAACAGTTGCCACAATGATCACTGTAAAAATATCTGACTGCTTCATCCTTACCTCTTCTTCCTTGTGTTACTCTTCGCTGTAACAGTTTCTTTTGTTTCTACGACTCCTGCATTGTCAGTGTAATACGCGATCCCTTGTGATTTTAATGTGAGATAATTATTACCGCTCCATGACACGACCGCAGTTTGCAAATCAAAGGTGCGAATTGACTTTTCAATGTTATTTAATACATTCATAGTGGTATTAGAATTTGCTTCCACGGAAAGTGAGATCGGAATCGTAGACAGACCAGAATTGTCAACCGTTGCATTCCCAGACGGAGACAGAGACTCAGGTTCCCAGTTAGACAGAATAAAAATCTTATTCAAGCTAGACATCAAAGCAAGTTCGTTCGGCTGTGCAGGCAACGCATCTGGCACCACCCGAAGTGCTGAACATTGTTTTAGCATTGCCAAGGCTTCTGCTTTTTTGTCCTCGTCTTCTGTACTATCAAACCTTTCTTGCCAATTAATTTTCTCATCACCATCATAACAACCTGATTGCGTACTGAGAGCCACTGACTCCAAATCAGTGTTATTTGCCATATCAACTAGCACATTATAGCGTAATGTATTCGGCATTGTAGAGCTATCAATCGCATCTGGATCACATTTTTCCAGTTCACTATCAGAAAACTTACCATCACGATCAGTATCCTTACAAAGACCAATATTTTTGATAGTTGTCTCGTAATCCACAATTGCGGCATCTTTTGCGTCAATTACTTTGTTATTAAAATTAATATATTTAATAAAATAGACGAGCAAAACTCCACAAATACCTAGTAATGTGGCAGAAACTAATGTAATTAACAAAGTTTCTTGCTGAGTCTTAGAGATCTTTGCACGTTTAGTGATAGCTGGACCATTTGGATTAACTTCTTTGTCCATTATTCTTCCTCCTCATCTTCGTCGTTAGTGATTACCGTACTAGATGAATTTTCTGGTGAGCTAACTGAGGTAGAAGTACACACCACATCGGAATCCGCACAGTCCGCCGCCCTTTCAGCAAACATGCCTTCAATCTGACGATAAGAATCCGTTACATTCTGGCTAGTAGGGCTAATCGCGAGAATGTGTTTGTTTGTAAATTTAAATACTTCTGGATTTAATGTAATTGTCGCATTGAACCGCAAAACTAGATTACCATTAGAATCACGACCATTGGAAGAATCACGAATTACGACATCACCATTAGCGAGCATACAATCGTTAGATGACGACCATTTAATACTACCACTAGATTCTAGACCACTATAAGAGATACATTCACTCACGAAATGATTCACTCCAGAAATTGTACCATCTTCCGTCATATAACCATCTCTATACCAATCAGAAAACTTCGGCGAGCGGTAGATTTTTACCACTCCAATATCCTGCATTTTAGTCCCACTATTGAGTTGTGCGTAAGCAAGCGATTTCTCATAATCATTCATATCATTGATCATTTGATCGAATTCATTTCTGATCTGTTGTTCCTGGTTTTCCGTACTAATCAACTCTTCTTCCGTCGCATCAAGTGAAAAATCTTGTAAAATCTGACTAGTAGAAGTTTGCCCAGTAGCAAGCTCTTCCTCCTCCACCTCTTCATCTTCTACGCCATAATCATCTCTGGCTGGGTCACACCCTTTTTTCCCTTTAAGCCAATAAGCATAGATGTATTTATTAACTGTTCCATTGACAGTTTCGTCTTCCACTAGCATATTGCCATCTGCGTCAGTTTCTACAATGCAACGTGTCGGAATCTCTTCTTCATCCGCCGTCACATAACGACCATAATCATATTTCATCAAAGCAATGCCTTTCGTAAAGGATTCTAGGACGCGATAGTCAATATATGGAGAAACTTTCGCATCAGCCTGACCATCAAAACGCAAAGTACTTGTCGCGAGATCAACAGAAAGCTCAGAGAGTGTAATTGTATCTGGTCCTGCTGGCAAAATCACGCCCAAAATTGGGAAAACACGTGACAAGACCTTCTTGTTCGTATTGATAGTATTTAAATCATCTAGTTGCGTTTGAATAGTCAGAAACTCGGAAAGGCTACTAAAACTATTAAGGGTCTTTGACATTGTCTTCATCTTTGCATCCTGGGTACTCATAGCAATATTTTGCCCTTCCCAGATACTGGCAGAGATAATAACTGATCCACCAGCAATGGAAACCAAGACAATGCAGACAAAAAGCATAATATTGCGGAACTTCATTGCCTTGATCATCTGCCGTTTAACTTCCGGGACAAGATTAATCTCATAGATGGAGTTTTGCTCCGTCATGATGGTTGGTTTTTCTTTTGGCTTGATACCAAAATTTTTCAGAGTAGCATACCACTCTTTCTTGATTTTTTCCAAGATATTGTGCATCATGTGTTACTCCTTTCGGCCAAACCAATTGCCACTGCAAATTCACTTGCAACCCCCATCAAAGCTTGTTGCTGTTCCGGTGTAACTTGGACTAATTGCCACGGATTACCTTGAATGGTTTGGACATTAGTCTTTACTTCTATATATTCAGCAATAAACGGAATAACGCCAGCAAAACCTGACAATACAATTCCTAACACTGGTGCACCAACATATTTGTTTTGAAAGAAACGGACAGATTTAGTGAGTTCCTGTGCGAAGCTATCCAAATTCCCATCTAGCGCCTTGAAAACCTGGCCTTCCAATTTGTCTTGCGCAAGTCCAAACTTCAAGATGAATCTTCTTGCCTGGTCTTCGCGTACATTAAGTGTAGTTGCTACTGTTTTCACAAGCGCCGAAAGTCCACCTGGGATAGAACGCACTAGACGAGGTGCTCCACGATATACTACAACCAAATCTGTTGAGGCCTCACCAAGATCAACAATAATTCTAGCATCCTGCGACCCCACCGGAGCGAGAGAACGCGTCATAGCTATCGGCTCTGGCTCCTGCGCAATAACATTAAGTCCAGCTCTCTCAATCATCTCCATCCTACTCTCTGCATAGTCCATAGAAGTAGAGGAAAGTAGCACTTCCGCCTTAGTCTGATCATTAGGACTTGGTCCCAGTACTGAATAATCTACTTCGGCTTCGTCTATCGCCATTGGGATATATTGGTCAAGCTCATACTTAATTGTTTTCTTCAGTTCTTTTTCCGTTTGATTCGGCACTTCAATAATCGCAGTGTAAGTCTTTCCTGCCGGCAAGCCTATTGCTATATTTTTTGTCTTAATTCCAGCTTGTTTCATTGCACCGAGAATAATCTCGCCCAGTCTTCTCTGTCCGGCTTCACTTGTATCTTGAGCTATCTTCGGATCCATCGGCACATAAGCATAGCGCGTCAACTGAAAACCGTGTTGTGCATCTCCATCCAGTTGAATCAAACGTAGTGCGCTCGTCCCTATATCTAATGCGAAGAATTCGCCCACTCCATGCAATAAGCTCATGTTATTATTATAGACACAAGCTCTTTAAGTGTCAATAAATTAGGCGGCATTTTTTAACCAATAGAATCTTTCCCGATTTCCGTTTTTACCTAAAAAAGTATTATCGCGTTTTTGCACGACTGAAAAACCATTCTCTTTAAGCCAGAACTCATAATCATGGATAATTTTCCGTCTAATTTTTTCGTTTTTAACGATCCCTTTATTTAATTGTTCTGGCTCCGCCTCAAATTGTGGCTTAAGCATCACAAGATAATCTGTATGTACGTCTGAAAGATGTTTCTTCACATATTCTAAAACTTTCTTTAAACTTATGAAAGAAACGTCTGCCAACACCGTATCCAATTTCGTATCTTGTAAAACGCTCAAATCTTGTCTTTTGACATCAAAAATATCTGTTTTTTCGTGTAAATCCACAGCTTGATTGAACCGTAGCGGTGCTTTCATCTGTCGGGTGCCTTTTTCTATGGCAATCACCTGTCGTGCTCCATTATTTAAAGCGTACTCTGTAAAGCCACCCGTGGATGATCCGATGTCTAAGATTACTTTACCACCAAAATCATAGTGAAAGGCCTTTGCAGCCTCTGCTAGCTTATTCTCTGCCCGGCTAACAAAATTAATCTTATTTACTTCCACCTTGTCGCTCACGGTAAGCACGAGTTTCTGTATCTACGCTTACTATATCGCCTTCCTTAATGAAGGCTGGGACCTTAATTACGACCCCAGTCTCCAAAGTCGCATCCTTCGTAATAGAAGTAGAGGTGTCACCTTTCACTGCATTTTCTGTATATGTAACCTTAAGCCACAGATTTTTTGGTAAAACTAGATTGATTGGAGTACCGTTATAAAATTGGATCTCCATTTCATCTCCGTCTTTCATGAAATCGGACATTTCACCAACCATTTCTGCGTTTAATTCATATTGTTCAAAGGAGTCTGGATCCATGAAATAGAACTTTTCATCATCTTTATAGAGATACTGAACTTTCTTCGTGGAAACCTCTGCTGGCTCAATCTTTTCTTGCCCCTTAAAAGTCTTCGGCAAGAGCGCGCCAGTCATTAAGTTTTTCACTTTTACATTAACAATGGAACCACCCCGTCCCATTACTTTCTGTGAATATTCAACTACCTTGTATGGCTGACCATCCAAAGTAATCAACACATTTTTCTTTAGATCTGTTGGTCCGTACATAAAACTCCTTAGCTCTTATTTTGATTAAGCAACAAATGGCAATAATGCTAGATGACGTGCACGCTTGACGGCTGTCATTAGCTGCTTCTGCTGTTTCTGGGATAAGCCAGTTTTTGCAATTGGCTCAATTCGTCCATAAGCATCAACATACCTTTGTAAAGTCTTAACATCACGATAATCAAAGTAAAGACTTGGGTCATATTTTGATTTATGCATCTTCCTCTCCTTCATTAACCTTCTTATATCTTTCTAAAATGGAATCTCATCCAAAGAGACTTCACCCTCTTCATCGGTCGGAATATCATCTGGCACAACTTCCGCAGATTCGTCTTCTGACTTGGACTTACTAGATGACTTTTCTGAAGTTTTAGTCTCTGAAACTGGGGCATCATCGTAGCTTCCAGAGCGATCATTGCCACCAATAAAATTAAAATCTTCAACCACGATTTCAACACTAGAACGCTTTTGACCAGATGATTTGTCATCCCATGTTTGTTGACTCAAACGGCCAGATAATATAATACCCGTACCTTTTTTCGCATACTGTGAAATTGTCTCGCCAATTTTGCCCCATGCAGAACAGTTGAAAAATGAAACATCTTCTTTTTGCGTGCCACTTGAATCTTTATATGTACGATTAACTGCGACGGCAAAACTCGCAACTTGTGTCCCAGATGCTGTAGAGCGAAGTTCTGGATCCCTAGTTAGATTGCCACAAATAATAACTTTCGAAAAACCCCTTGCCATTTACTTTTCCTCCTCAGTTTTAGCACCTTCTTCAGCTTCTGCGTCTTCTTTCTGTGCTTTACGCTTGGCTGCTTCATACTTTTTACGATTTTCATCTACGATAACAATCAAATGGCGAATAATTTCATCCGCAATGTTGAGATTATCTGAGATTTTCTTTGCACAACCATCCTCAGATGGTAGCTCCAACTCGTAGTAGTAATACACTGCGAAATCTTGCTTGGCAATGCTATAAGACAAACGCTTCTTTCCCTCATTCGTCTCTTTAATAATTTTTCCGCCAACACTATTGATGATCTTCGTCACCTTATCTAGTGCAGGCTGTAGATTCATCTCTAAATCAGGATGAATCAATACTGTCAGTTCATACTGGCGCACTATTTATACTCCTTTGGTTAAAGCAAATGCAGCTCAAAGACTCACTTGCTGAGTTTTAATATTATTGCTATTATACCTCAGTTTTACCACTTTGGCAAGTATCTGCTCTGAATTGATATTGATGAATCGGGACCTGCCTTGTGGTTTTTGTGGAGTCCACGATCCCGATCCATGATTCTAGTATGTAGTAACAGAAAAAATAATGAAAGCACAAGCAATATATTTTGTTTTTATTCTACTTATGCTTGCAAAAGACAAGATACCATGCTAGGCACCGGCTAGTTGATCAAATTCTTCCATTGAAGAAATCAAAACATCGCGTGGCTTATTACCATTCGGCTCACCAATTACACCAATTTGTTCTAGCCAAATTGCCAAACCCGCTACGAATCCATGCCCCTTCCCCAGATAAGCCTGCAAACTTGCGGTTGAGAATTTACCTTTCTGTAAGGTTATTTCTACGGCCTTACGCACAACTGGATCATTCGGATCAAATTTCCTGCCTAAATCACCAATACTACCGCCATCTGCTGGACCGATCCCCTTGATTTGAACTGCTTGAGAAATCACTTCGTCATTGTACTCTGGCGGACGTTGCTCTCGCAAAAAGTCCGTAAGGTTATTGATATCTTCATCACTAGTCCATGCTCCCTGAATACGTTTTGGTTTCCCCATCATAGCCGTTGTTAACATTAACATATCACCCTTACCAAGCAATTTTTCTGCACCACCCATATCCAACATGATGCGCGAGTCCATTTGGCTACCGACTGCAAATGCTATGCGACTTGGAATATTAGCCTTAATTAGACCTGTAATGACCTTTACTTCTGGCCTCTGAGTTGCCAAAACTAAATGAATACCAGCAGCACGACCTTTCTGAGCAATACGTACGATTAGCATTTCCAAGTCTTTCCCTGCCATCATCATTAAATCTGCCATCTCATCAATTACGATGACTATGTACGGCATCTTACCGCCATCGTGTTTCTGTTCATTCCCATCTTCGTCAGTTTTCGTGATAGACGAACCTTTTTTCTCCATTTTTTTATTGTAATCAGCAATGTTTTTGACCTTTTCTTCCGCCATGAGTGTATACCTTCGTTCCATCTCATTGACGGACCACTTCATCGCAGAGAGTGCCTTATCTACAGAATTAATTACTGGCGTTAATAAATGCGGAATATCATTATACTGCACCATTTCCACTTGCTTTGGGTCAACAATAATCAATTTCATATCACTTGGCGCATTACGATATAGAAGCGAAGAAATTAGCGTATTAGTCATTACAGATTTACCTGAACCAGTTGTACCAGCAATTAACAGGTGTCTCATGTCCGCCAAATCCGCCACCACTGTCTTGCCAGAAATATCCTTCCCCACTGCAAAAGTAAGAGGTCCATCCGCAGTCTTCCACTCCTTACTTTCTAATAATCCTCGCAAGCGCACATCTGCTGGCTTTACATTTGGAATTTCTACACCCACGCTCCTTGTGCCCGGAATTGGTGCCTCAATACGGATTTTATCTACCGCAAGATTAAGCGCCAGCTCTTTGTCGCGTGCCAAAATCTTTGATAGATTTACCCCGGAAGGTGGCCTCATCGTATATTGAGTCACTCTTGGACCAACATTCGCGCCTTCCATTTCTACATCTATGCCAAATTCGGCAAGTGTAGACTTGATAATGAAAGCGTTCTGCTGATGATTACCAGGATCAGCTGGAGATTGTTTGTTCTCTAGTAAATCAATGCTCGGCATTTTCCAATCTGGATCAGATATAGAGACCAGCGCCTTTTCTATTACTGGTTCTGCTTTTGCAGGAGTAGCTTTTGGCGTATTAACCTTAAGTCTCGGCGAATCCTCTACTGTTGCCACACCAGAATTAATTTTAATCTCAAAATCATCTCCTTGAGCAGACTTATTAGCATTTTTGATGAGTTTCTCATTTGCCTTATCTTCGTCTTTCTTAGTGGAACGAAATAAGCCAATAATGCCTTTAAATACCGTCACCGGCGAAATTTGTAAAATAAATAAAGCCGTAACAAACATTAAAATAATATATATAAATACCACCACGCCAGGATCAAGAATCTGAGTTGCCATGCTGTTGAGCGCACTCCCTACGACTCCACCAGTTGGATTTTCTTGACCAATCGTAGGAATCCCCATTGCACCAGACATCCACGCAATCATTAAGAATGACGCAATCCACATTGCTAATGGTAGACGATTCCCTGGCGTACGGAAAATTTTAATCGCCAAATACGTCAAAAGAACAGGAATTAGAAACTTTGCATAGCCAATTGCGAAAAACACACCCTGGTCCACCGCATTTAGCAACTTTCCACCACTGCCAAACCATGTCATCACAAAAAACACGGCAAGCGCCAACATTAATACAGCAACAACCTGCCGCCAAAATCCACCTGGAAGCTCATGCTCTGGTGCGACTTCCCTAGTATTACGAGCAGACTTGCTACGAGTTGGTTTTTTCCTGGAAACTTTTCTTTTTGCCATATACAGTATTACCTCTGATAATGTTAATTATAGCACAAAACCAGATAACCAGAAGTGGCAATACAACAATAACCCGACATATCTGCTAGTATGCGTTCGTATCCACTATCGTTTGTGTTGTCAGGATATTTTTATTGGAGTACTAGCAAAGTTTATAGCCAGAGTAGCCACGGTGATTATGTATCACTCACGCTTCGGGCTCCTGTTCATGGGTTCTTGCTATGGATACTAAGTTCAAGTGTCAGTACGAACCATAGCGATAGTACTAATGTGGGTGTGGGACTTTCAATTCGTTGGTGATAATGCAACGAAGCGCGTTTCCGCTATATTTTGCAACACGGAAGTTAACGGCAACTATGTTTGAGGAGTCTACATGCATGCGGAAATTTTCTGAGCTAGAAGTAATGGTGGAAGATTGCCACATGCCGAAATTGTTTTGATGCCATAATTTACCTTCATTCCACCAATATATTCCATTCAACACAAACGATAGTGGATACGAACGCATACTAGCAGATAGAGCAAGCTCTACTGCTTAACCCCTTTCATGGATAAGCTCAGTTTACCTTTATCGTCAATTGCAACGAGTTTGACCTTTATCTCATCGCCAACATGTAGTACTTCATCTACCGTCTTGAGTCTTCTATCTGCAATTTGTGAAATATGCAACATTCCGTCAATCCCAGGCATAATGTTCACAAACGCACCAAAATCTTTAATGGAAACTACCTTGCCAGTATAAATCTTCCCGACCTCTGGTTCTTCCGTAAGGCTCTTTACCCAGTCTAAAGCTTTCTGGATAGATTCGCTATCATTACCAGCAATCGTAACAAGACCGTCTTCTGCAATGTCCACCATAGCGCCAGTTTCTGAGGTAATTTTATTGATAGTCTCACCACCTTTACCGATTACTGCGCCAATCTTATCTGGATTAATCATCAACTTCTCAATATGTGGAGCATATTTAGAAATAGAATCACGCGGTCCAGGTAGAACAGATAGCATATGATTTAGGATAAACATCCTACCCTCATGACTTTGAGCAATAGCTTTTTCCAAAATATCTACCGGCAGACCATGTACTTTCATATCCATCTGAAGCGCGGTCACACCTTCAGTCGTGCCAGTAACCTTGAAATCCATATCGCCTGCAAAATCTTCCGCATCCATCAAATCAGTTAAAACATAAGCCTTATCAACATCTGCAGGAGTAATTTCTTGACCTTTCTCCACATCTACCATTAGACCCATCGCCACACCAGAAACTGGACGCTTCAATGGAACTCCAGCATCCATCAGGGCTAGACACGACGAACAGGTTGCCGCCATAGAAGTTGAGCCATTTTGCGACATGATTTCCGTTACGCTACGAATACAATATGGAAACTCCTCTAATGGTGGCAATACCGGCGTTAGCGCTCTTTCAGCAAGATAACCATGTCCAACTTCGCGACGTCCTGGAGAACCAATTCGTCCACACTCTCCTACAGTATATGGTGCGGCATTGTAATGATGGATGTAACGTCGTATCCCATCCGTTACTTCCATAGTATCAACTACTTGTGCAAAACTCATTGGGGCTAGAGTAACAATGTTCATCGCCTGCGTTAAGCCACGCGTGAATAATGACGAGCCATGTACTCTTGGCAAGACAGAAACTTGTGACGACAAAGGGCGAACCTCTGTCAGTTTACGCCCATCTGGACGAACACCATCTTCTATGATTCCACGACGTACTTCATGATGAACTGCCAACTCAAACGCATCGTCATATTCTGATTTGTAGTTCTCTTCGTAATCAGCAATTTTCTCTTCATCTGTCTCGCCCTCACCAAGCTCCAGTGCAAACTCATTATCCATTTTCGTTCGCAAATCATCGCAGATTTTCTGACGTTCCAAAACATTACCCCGAATTTTTCCACCAGCAAATCTAGGCGCTGTCCATTGGTCAACTTTTTCTTGAATGGTAGCTTCTGGTAAAATTAACTCATACTCCAGCTCTTCTGGCGCAACTATCTCACGTAATTTTTCCTGCAGCTCCAGAGCTGGCTTACAATTTTCTACCGCCCAACGCATTGCGTCAATGATAACTTCTTCTGGTACTTCATTTGCACCAGCTTCTACCATCATCACCTTACCATCACGCACTGCTACGACTAAGTCCAAATCAGAAGCCTCCCGCTCTTCTGCAGATAGAAATGCCTTAAACTCTAACTCACCCTGAGCATTCTTCACACGGCCAATACGCAAACCTGCCACCGGGCCGTCGTAAGGTACACCAGCGCAATGTAAAGCTGCACTTGCTGCCACCATCGCTACACAATCTGGACGAAATCCTGGATCCATTGACAAAACCGTGGCAACAACCTGAATCTCTTGACGATAGCCTTTTGGAAAGAGCGGACGAATTGGACGGTCAATCAACCTCCCTACAAGGATTGCGTTATCAGATGGTTTGCCCTCGCGCTTGATAAACTTACTGCCACTCATCTTACCAGCAGCATAAAACTTTTCTTCATATTCAATGGAAAGTGGGAAAAAATCTTGCTTCACTGGTTGCTTAGACACAACCACACTCCCTAGTACAGTAGTATCACCATAGGTTACCAAAACACTAGAGGTAGAACGAAACCCCACTCTATTGACTTCTAATTTTAGCTCTCTTCCCTGCCACTCCGTCGTTACCGAAGTAGTTTTTTTACCACTTGGATTTATAATTTCCACGAAAAACATCCTTTCTGGGAAAACCTCAGATTTTGATCCTCTGCCTCGCTCAGAACAACAAAATCTGCCGTCTTCCCAAATTATTTTTTACTACTCTTATTCTATCACACCTCACCTCTCTAAGAAAGCATTGACTTTTTCGGGTAAGCGTGCTATAATGAGATACGTGACAGGTGGTTTTTGTTGCGAAACCACCGAGTTTGTTGTTTACAGGAGGAAAAGTGAATGGAGATCATAAACGCAACAATTAATAAGGGTAGTCTTTGCGCGGATTTTACCGTCGTTGGTGATATTCCGCATACTGCTGGGAGCGGCAACGACCCAGTGACAGAAATCTTCGTCGCGGTGCGAAATCAATACCGTAACGTAATTCCGATAACTTTGCTGCCGCCAGAGCGTGATGGGGGAGAAATCCATTGTCATCTGCTCCCTAGCTGCGTAGCTCATTACACGGAAGGGCTACCGGAAAAATTTGAGCTAATTTGCCGGAACATCTTCAGTGATATGGGTATCATACTGGGGATGTGGCAGATAGATTCGCACGACTTATATGTCCAACATTACAACGCTGGAGAGTATAAAGAATGCGACGAAGTGACCGAGGATTTCATCGGTCGCCTCGGGCTAGCAAAAGCTCCCGCCATTTGTAGGAGTATGCTGGTCGATTTGATCAGCCAGCTGGCAGACGGCAAGGCAGAGGAAGTCCTAAAAATATTTGAAGTCTCAGAGAGACAGACGATGAGACTTCTAATGCCAGACGAAGATTATCGGGCGGATGATGACGATTGGCCACCAACGACGATCTTCTTAAATAACATGGTTCAGGACGCTCACCTTTTCTAGCCCCTTAGGCGAAGCGACCGACCTGTTAAATATATATACTCCAAGTGGGACCCCGGACTGTACTTAAAGTTCGGGGTTTTTCATGTTTTAAACCCACAAAAAATCCCCTTCCATCGGGAAAGGGGATTCACTTCACCGAGCCAAAACACGATTTATGACCAAGTGAATGGATTCACGTAAGGCTATTTACGTAGTCCAAGCTCAGATACAGTTTTCTTGTATGTCTCGTAATCGGTATTCTCAAGATACTTGAGTAACCTTTTACGTTTACCAACCATCTGAGTTAGACCGCGGCGAGCCATGAAATCGTGCTTGTTAGCCTTCATATGCTCAGTAACTTCCTTGATGCGCTCAGTCAAAATCGCAACCTGAACCTCTGGAGATCCAACGTCTTTTTTACTACGCGCCATCTTGGAGATAGCCTCCGCTTTCTTCTCTTTTGTTATCATAGGTGTAATTTTATCACACCTCTGTTAGAATTGCAACACTTATAAACTTTTAGGCAGCCTTACGCCATTCATTATCTCTTTCGTCTCCCACGAATTGTCCAGCCAAATTTCCGCCAGTACCAGTTTTACTATTAGTTTGGTATTGTTCTGGCATTTCGTGTTCTTCTTCCTTTGTCGGTGTATTTCTTAAGTTTGTTAATTGCTCTTCTAGCCTCTCTATATCTTTCTTCGCATTATCAATATCCCTCTGAGTCCATTCTACCCTGCTCTTCGCAGTTTTTCTCGCCATACGATTCATCAATCTCTTCAACGGTCCACCGTGCGATACCTTGTCTAGCTCTGTTTGACTTCTGACAAGGTCATCACTTCGTTTTGCTAAAATTTTCCGCGCGGTAGCCAGTTCAGCGTTCGCACGATTGACCTTGTAAGTAGTAGTATCCTCTACTTCCTTCATCTGCGTCATGATTTCTGGATTGTCCTGATATTCATGAGCTATCTGCGTGGCGAGGCGAGTAGATTGGTAATATTTCTTCGCATCGGTCGCATTATCAACCATCTCTTTATAAACTTTTACTAAATTTTCACGTGGGATCGCCATTTGCTCATCGTCGGTCAAATTAAAGACCAAGTACTTCTCTGGATTGATCTGTTCAACACCTTCTTTTGCATTAACCTTGAAAGTAGTTTCACCATATTTGCCAAATTCCGACTCTTCTTCCACATCCTCTACATCTTCTTCGTCCTTCATCTCTGGCTGTTCGGCATCTTCTGGCTCCGGCTGAACATCTGTCGGCTCTTCGTCCTTTTTTTCTGAAGAAACGTTCGCTTCCTTAAACATCCTCTCCATAAAATCTTCAAGCGATTCCTGGGGCTCCTGTTGCTCGCCTGCAGTATCAGACTCTATCGTATCTGATACAATTTTTGGTTCTTCAGTTTTTTCTTCCTTTGACGCCTGATCCGGTTTAGTGTCGTGCGAACGCAACTCATCTAAGGACCAGCGTGGCGGCTCGGGTGCATTGGCTTGTGGTGTGTCATTCTGTGGTATGTTATACTGTGGCGAGCTCTCTTGTTTATCAGATGCCTGTTCTGCCCGCCTACTTAAGTACTCTCTAACTAATTCGTGCACCTTTTCTGGATGCTCCTGATAGAATGCCGTCTGCTCAGCTACTTCCTCTGGGTTATCGCCCTCAATGAGATCACCAATCTGATCCAAGTTCCGCTTGTAATAGCCTGTCATTTTTGCCCAACCTTGCCCTGCAAATTTGACATCTTTTACTTGGTCCCACCGATTCGCACTCTCACTACTTGCAGTCTGTTCTGCTTTTTCTGGCACCTGGCCGCCCAACTTTTCCATTGACCTCCTTTTAGTCTATTATATCATAATCCATAAGCGTCTTCGCATCTTTTATATCATACTGCCCGATTTTGGTTCGTCTGAGTTCAGTCAAGTAACCACCTGTTCCTAATTTTTCTCCGATATCCATTCCAAGCTGACGAATATAGGTACCGGATCCTACATCGCAAGATATTTTAAGATACGGCCAATGATAATCTGTAATTTTAATATTGTGGATTTTGACTTTCCGCACTGGCATTTCTACCGTTTGCCCTGCCCTCGCAAGTTGGTAAGCCCTTCTTCCACCAATTTTTACCGCAGAGAAAGCCGGCACTTTTTGATCAATTTGTCCGATGAAGGAACTTACCACTTTTTTAATTTCATCTAGATTCGGTGCAGATATGTCTCTCTTTCCCTCGTACGGTAAAATTTCTCCCTCTCTATCACCTGTTGAAGAAATCTTTCCAAGTTCTATCGTTGCCTCATAACTTTTATCTAGCTTTAAGTATACACCAGCTTTCTTAGTGCCTTTTCCTAGTAACAAAATTAAAAGACCCGTCGCAAACGGATCCAAGGTCCCAGCATGTCCTACTTTCGCTCTTTTTGGCGGAGTTTTCCTCTGTTGTTTTGCAATCTCTCTTAATTCCTCGGTCAGCAGTCTCCTAATTCGGGCTACCACCGCAAAGGAACTAAGTCCAGCGGGCTTATCAATTAGTAAAATTTCTTTGTCACTCAAACTCATGTACTTATTATACATGATTGTAGCTTATACTAATTATCTGAACGAGCGAGCATTAATACCATAGCAGCAGAAACCGCCATAGCAATAATGATAGGAACCATTACCATTCTACATTCCTGGTATTTTAAATGCCCCTGGGTCCTGAACCGGCGGGACCGACGCTGGATCTTGGACCGGCTGAACTACCACTGGATTCATCGGAGCAGCCTGCATCTGCGAACCGTCCGGTGTAGTTGGTATTCCTGAGACTGCTGAAGGATCTTGCTCCACTGCTGGAACTGCTGGAACTGTTGGAACTGTTGGAGCTGTTGTGACCACTGGAGTTGCTGATACCGTTGAATCAATCGGCGTTGCTGGCACAGCTTCCGGTGTCATTTGTGGCTGAGGTAATGGCTGTTGTACTGGTGGCAAAGTTGGTACCACCGGTGGCATCGTATTCATATCAACTGGTGGAGCTGGCGGTGGTGGCAAATTCACCGCTCCGTTGTTAGCTTGCGCTTGACTTACCATCTGATTAACCATATCATCTACGTTCTGCTCTGTAGGTTGTTGTGGTATTTGTTGCGGTACCTGCTGTTGTGGCATTTGTTGCAAAATCTGATCAGACGAAGCAATTACCTGTTGCTCTGGCACATTTACGTTCGGTGTAGCCTCAGCAAGAGCTTCTTCCATCATTGCGCCATAATCTTTAGGTTGTTCAATTTCACTAACCGGGTCAATCGTTCCATCGTGAAAATCTGTACGCTCAGAAGCGGTACCATAGACATCCTCAGTTGGCACTTTCGCCGTCGGAACAGCTGCAATCAAATTTGGGTCTTCTGCCTGTCCCACTGGCTGTTTTTCACCACTAACGACATTTTGTTCAGCATTATTGGTAGCCGAGCTAACAATACTATCTGTTGGATTTGAGACATTTGGCTCATCTTGCTGAACCGTAAATACTTGATCCACACTCGGAATCTCTGACTCCTTAACTGTTGCTGAGGATTGCTGTTCTGGTTCTGGCTGTTTCTGCTCTTCTACTTTTGCTGCTTCCACTAGTTCTTGCATTAAATCATTCGTTGCTGAACCACTGTTCGTAGTATTTGCAATAGAAGGTGCTGCACTAGCTGCCATATTACCAGAAATCATATTTTCTAGCTCTTGTTCTGGAGATAAAGAATCCTCTCGTGTTTTTTCTGATTCTTCTTCTGGCTGCCTGGCTTGAACATCAAGTTCTTGCTCTGTTTCAGCATCAGCGACAATACTGTCTGGTGCAGTCTCTTCCGCTTGAGGTTGAGCAACTGCTTCTACTTTTGGTGTCATGTTCGCAGCAATCAACTGCTGATCGGCACCTTTTTCCATCAATTTTGCACTCACTGCCATTACTTCAGGCGTAGTTTTTTCGTTAGAAAAACGATCCGTTGCCGCCACCACACCGGTCAGAAGTGCCGTAGCAATCTCATCTGTAAGATCAGTTTTCATAGCATCCAATAACTGTGCAATCATCTCTGCTATAGAAGACGCTCTATTATCATTCCATTCCGTTCCACCAATTCTGCCAGGAATAGCATTGGAAATATTAATCAGCACTGCATCATGTAAAATTCTGCCGTGTTCCTGGAGGGCTGCGTCCAACTCTTCCGCGCTCGTTACATTAAGCGAAATAATTAAATCTACATTAATCTCTCCGCGCGAGAATTCCAAATCTTCTTCAGAAATCGTAGTCTTGTATGGTGTAATATAAACTTTTACGAAATCGCCTTCAATCTTATAACGCAGATGATCAGCCTTTTCCTTATCCAGAGCGATAATGAAGTCTTGCAGGCTGTTCGTGTCAGTCTCAAATGTTTCTTCTGGCTTCAGAAACTCTAGAGCATTTGGAGTCTTGCCAGAATAAATTGCGGTGGTATGCTTCCCTAGCTTATCTAAAGCCAAAGTTAAAGCGATTGCAGATGCCATCTCATCTACCGATGGATCGCGCGATAAAGTCACCAAAATACTATCTGCATCTTCTATCTTTTCTACTACACGCTCCAAAGTTTCGCTGATTGGAGCTTTAACCTTTGCTGTTGCAACAGGGGTATCTGGGGATTTCTTCTTTTCTTCTGGCATTTTGATGTTTTTGTTTTATTAGTTTATAGCTTCAGCATACCATAAACATTTAAAAAAGTAAACAGTAAAATTAGGCTATCTCTTTACTTTTCTCCTAATCTGGTATATAATAACCCCAATAACATATCAATTATTAATTATAGGAATATCATGCCGATTATTAAATCTGCTAAAAAAGCTGCTCGTCAAGCTGTTAAACATACCGAGCACAATCAGCAAATCAAACGCAGCATTAAGGCTGCTCTGAAAGAGTTCAAAGAACACCCGACTTCAGATAACTTCAAGAAAATTCAGTCTGAATACGATAAGGCTGTCAAAAAGAATCTCCTTAACAAAAATACTGCTGCACGTCGCAAGGCTGCACTCGTAAAGATTGCCAAGCAGAATAATGTCACAGTTGCTAGTACGGCAAAAACCGCCTCAACTAAAAAGGCTGCTACAAAGAAGACAACAGCAACAAAACCTGCAGTGAAGAAAGCACCAGCCAAGAAAGCTACCACGAAGAAACCTGCAGCAAAAACGACGAAATAAGCAACCACGGATCATAGGTTGTAGATTTCATAGCAATATCAAGTTTAGAGAGTTCGCACAGAACTCTCTTTTCTTTTCTTCCCTGTTTTATCTCATAGCTCTTAATTGCCTGCGTAGCCAGTAGTCCAACGAACATATACGGATCTTCTTCATCCCGTACTTCATTCAGAATTTTTAGTGCGCGCCTCCCATCAGTCAAAGCGGTGTTGTAAATACTCATTACTTTCCCAAAATTTATCGTTGGTCTAGTCTCATATTTTGCCGATTGCACTTGTTGGTTCTTCAAAAAATCTTTAAAAGACTTCTTCTGGCTGACATAACTTTCCCAAATCACGATATCATGCGGAGTATCTACATACTGATTGATTAATTCGTAAAAGTCCCGTTCGCCTAAAGTATTAGACAATAAGCTTGACTCACCTCTACCTGGCGTGACATCTTTTAAGAGAATTTTTCTCTTATCTGCAAAAATCGTTCTACCCAAAAACAAACCTGGCAAATCATCCGCTGATAGATTCTCTCCGTTAAATATTTCGTATTGCTGACCTAAAATTCGCTTTACTTCCGTGGAAATTCGCTGGCGGTCCGTGCCATACAATATATGTATCATTTTTTCTCTACTCCAGAACAAATTTTTTGCTGGCAGTGCGGACAAATATGCGTCCCCCGTCCAGTTACACGAATCTTCACTATTTCCGTACCACAACGCTTACATGGCTCACCTTCTCTTCTAAAAACCTGTGCGAACAATCTCAAATAATCGCCTTTCGTACCATCGGCTTTAACATAAGTCGCCATCGTAGAACCACCAGAGTTAATAGAAGCCTCCATGACCTGACGCGCCCCCTCTAATAGTTTTTTCGCTTCTGATCTAGTAATATTACCAGATAATCTTTCTGGATGAATTTTTGCATAAAATAAGGCCTCGTCTGCATAAATATTACCCAAACCACAAATGATTTTTTGATCTAAGATAGTTGCCTTGATAAGAGAGTTTTTATGCCTTTGCAACCTTTGATAAAAATCGGCGTCTTCCATTTGCCACGGCTCTGGGGCAAGACTGGCGATAAAAGTATCGTCTTCTACTTCATCTGTTGGTATAACTTTAATAAAACCAAATTTACGCTGGTCATTAAAATATAAAGTGCCATTTTCCAACTCACAAATCACTCGCGTTTGTTTGTTAGGTAACTCAGAGAAAAAAGCATCCGTCGGATGTCCGCCCGCAAAAGTCGTATCATCACCGAGGGATTGTCGCTTCGCGGCATCCATAATATTACAGCCGCGTTCCGTACCATTAGCCCGATAAATTAGCTGTCCAGTCATGCGCAGATGGATCATTAGCGAAACATTACCAGACAAATCAAAAACTAACGCTTTACCAAATCTCCTAATTTGATCTATCGCTTGCCCCTCTATAATCTCTCTTGGTCCAATAAAAGATTTATCGCACTTCACTAAGACATGAGTGATTTTCTGTCGTAAACAAAAATTTGACAGCCCACGCTTGATCGTTTCTACTTCTGGTAACTCCGGCATAATACTCTTTCTCCTCTTATATTATACCAGTTTTCTCAGCTCTTTTAATTTCTGTTTCTCATCGCGATCAACTCTATAGGAATCGCAAATCTTAGAAATGGTTTTATTATAAGTCCATTTTGTCAGTTTGGAATGTCGTAAATATTCATAAGTCTCTTCTGGAAATTTGGCATAGCACTCTGCAAGAACCCAAGCGATCGCCATCTTGACATAATATGCGTCCCATGGAAGTAACTTTCCCTCCTTTTTTTCATCATGACGAATACCCATTTCTCCTGGACCATCAGAAATATATTGTTCCATGTCATGGATACGATCGTAAACGACCTGCAAATATTCTGGTGCTTCACGCGTAAGATAATGATCTAGTAGAATGACCAGTGCCGCTCTTACCCTAAATTCGTCAAAAGATTTTAGTTCTTTGTCTATTACTTCTAAAAAATCCGCCCGCTGTTTTTTAACGGATTTCAGACTAGTACAGAAACAATCACAGTTTCCCCAATTGTCAATCAGACTCACCTGATTAATAAATCTTTTCTTCATTTCCATATATGGTAATCCTGCAATCACGAAACCTCGCACATTCACCTCTTCGTAACTTACTGGTTCGTGCTTCAAGAATTCTTGCCAATTACCCTTTAGAATTATTTTAGCCATCGTGCGCTGTTTTGGAATCCTTACACCAAGAAAAGGGCGATTAGTCGGTGTTCCACGCATCGCAAATTCACGATATCCATCTTCCACTAAAGAAGCCAGCAATCCACAAAAATCAGCATAATCTTGTTTTGTCCACCTTTCCTTATTGAGAAAATCGCAATCGTCTTTCTGCATATATATTATATATAATAACGCTATTCTAGTAATTTAATGGTAAGGTTTACAATTAAATCTTTTTCTGCTGGTTTACTTTCTGCAATCAAGAGTGCAATCGCCGTCAATGCACGGTCAGATATCTTCGTTTCTCCACTTTCGGTCAAATGATAATTATTAAGCGTTAGAAAAACAATAAAAAGCAAGGCACCGATTCTCTTATTGCCATCATAAAATGGGTGATCTTTAATTATAAAATATAATAAATTCGCCGCCTTCTCAGCAACGGACGGATAGAGGTCCTTTCCATCATAACTTTGATAAACCGAAGCTAGTGATCCAGAGAAGCTATTCCCCCTTTTCTTGCCAAATAGGTCTCCACCTTTTTGATTTTCCCGTAGTTCTGCAATAAATCGATCGCACATTTCTACTGTCAACTCCACCTGTTGCTTGGATTTTTTGTTTAAGCCAGAAAGGTCAATAAATCCATCATCATATTCTCTCAGTGTCTGGAAACTACCAGCATATTTAGAAATTACTTCCAAAACCCCCGTCGCTTCACCTGCATTTAGCTCTTGTCTCGCAATTAGTCTTCGCACCACACTCATCATGTTTTCTACATTCTTAAGCTTCTCAGCTGAAAGTTGTTTGAGGCGTCTTTCATTCACCGCAACACCCCCTACGATATATTGTTTGAGAACCTTTGTCGCCCAGATACGAAAATCAGTTGCCTTACGGGAATTAACCCTATAACCAACGGAAATAATAGCATCAAGATTATACAATCTTACTTCACGTGTAACTTTGCGATCGCCTTCCATACGAACTTGTGCATTTTTTGCACAAGTTGCTGTCTCATTCAACTCTCCATCTTTGTAGATGTTACGGATATGACGAGTAACTACTGTCCTATCTACATCAAAAAGTTGAGAAATTTGTTCCTGCGTCGCCCAGATCGTTTCGTGATCAGCATCAACATTAAATACCACTTCTCCTTTAATAGCATGGTAAATCTCTAACTTATCTTTTGTATTATGATCATTTGTCATATCCCTACAATGCCCCCCAATTATCTCCTGTTGTAACCTCTACTGCAAGTTTAATTTCCAATTCTGGTGCAATTCCCTCCATAGTATTTTGTAAAATCTGCGACACCTCATCCTTCTGTTGCACATCACATTCTACAATCAACGAATCATGCACTTGCATTACAAGATCTGCACCTTCTGGTAATAGTTTATCAATCTTAATCATGGCACGTTTCATAAGATCTGCCTCTGTTCCCTGAATCGGCATATTCATTGCTGCACGCTCTGCTGCTTGACGGATTACAAAGTTAGAAGAATGCACATCCGGTGTCGGACGACGTCTACCATAATATGTTTCTACATATCCCTCGTCTCGCGCCTGCTGAAGAATGCGGTCTAAATATTTTTTTACTGGTTCACGCACCTTAAAATAATCATCAATAAAACGTTTTGCATCAGCCATAAACATTCCAGTCGCTTCTGACAATCCCTTTACACTCATACCATAGAGAATACCGAAGTTAATGACTTTGGCTGCACGACGCTGCTCTTTGGTCACTTTGTCCATTGGTGTAGCAAAAACATCAGAAGCAGTCTTAGTATGAATATCTATACCTGAATTAAAATCCTTTATTAGTGCCTCGTCTCCTGACAAGATTGCTGCTAGGCGAAGTTCAAACTGTGAATAGTCTGCTGATACGAAGACCTTTCCCGTATCTGCTATAAAACCAGTCCTAATACGCCGTCCTTCTTCCGTGCGAACTGGAATATTTTGCAAGTTCGGACTAACGCTAGACAATCTACCAGTCGCTGTCACATTCTGCGTAAAAGTCGTATGGATACGATCATTTAAATCGGCAAGTTCCGGCAGAGGAGAAATATAGGTAGAAAGCAACTTCGCTGCTTCACGATATTTCATAATTTGCGGAATAATCTGATGCTGATCGCGTAATTTCTCTAACTCTTTGACTCCAGTAGAATATCCGCGAGCAGTTTTCTTGATACCTGTAGTTGGCAACTTGAGATCAGAAAAAAGTACTTCGCCTAACTGTAGAGGAGAATTGATATTAAACTCTTTGCCAGCCGAATCATATACCTGCCGTTCTAACTCTGAGACTTGCTGTTGGAACTCTTTCTGCATATCAGCAAAATACTGCCGAGAAATTTTAATACCCTTCGTTTCCATTTTATACAAGACTGGAATAAGTGGCAGATCATATTCCCAATAAATTACTTTAAGGCGTGGATAACGATTCATTTCCGCCGCTTGCTCTGCCGCTTGTTCGCGATTTTTCTGTTCGTCTTCCGCCGTTGGGCCAAAATTTAGCACCCCCTGAGCTGGACTCTCTGGCTGTACCCGCTTGAGTGGGTTCAGTAAAAACCTCGCTTGCGAAAGATCCCAAAATTTCTTCCCCGACATAATCTGCGTAGCTATATTTGGCTCTTGGTGCATACGTTTTTTTATGTCCTCGTCAACAATATAATCCTTAAACAAATCAGGTGAAATCTGCTTTTTTGTTTTTGCTTCATTTGTGGCTTCTGACTTTTCCTGAGAGGTGATGATCTTGATATTAGATTGAGAATTATTTTCTATCTCCTGCAAATCTTTCTCAAATTTCCTCAAAATAGAGCTAAATTCCAGAGATTTCAGCTCACGTTCAATCCGCGTCTTATTAACCACCAAATCTGGTACCTCAGATAGTTTAACTGGCGCATCCGTCATAATAGTCGCCAATTTTTTTGACATAAAAGCAGAATCCTTACCTGCAATCAACTTGTTTTGCGTAGCGCCACTTATCTGTTTAAGGTTTTCGTAGACCCCTTCCAATGTGCCATATTGATTCAGTAATTGTACTGCTGTCTTTTCTCCTACGCCTGGTACTCCTGGAATATTATCACTCGTATCACCTTTAAGCGCTTTTAGATCCAGGAACTGTCGTTTCTTAATGCCATATTTCTGTTCTACTGCTGGCACGTCCATTTCCTCAAGTTCAGAAAACCCTCTTAGCAAACGATACATTCTGGTATTTTCGTCCACGATTTGCAACATATCCAGATCGGAAGAGACAATCACGGTATCCCATTTTTCTTTCCCAGAGTCCGTCAATTCATCTGCTTGGCGTGCTAGCGTTCCAATAATGTCGTCCGCCTCATACCCATCACACTCTAAAAATCCCCAACCCATTGCACTAATTAGGCTCTTTAATAATGGAATTTGCGTGAAGAAATCATCTGGCGGCTTCACCCGACCTGCTTTGTAATCTTGATAAATCGCTTTACGCTTACTAATAGAAGTTTTAGCCTTATCCCAGGCAACTACTACTTTGTCTGGTTGAATATTTTTAACCAGTTCTAAAGCGATTACTGCAAAACCATAAACCCCACCAGTCGGCGTACCATCAGATTTAGAAAGATTTCCCATTGCATAATAACCACGATAAATGACACTCTTTCCATCTTTGATTACTAGCTTCTTCATCTTCCTCCTCTTGACTTTTTATAATGCTTATGCTATAATGGTTTTAATCGGATGCCAGACCGTTTAAAAGTTGATGTCGTCTAGTATATTCTGCAAATCTCCTTGCAACTTCTCCACATCGCTATCGTTCAAAATATAATAATCTGCTGCGGCAATCGGACCGCCCTTTTCCAAATTCTCTATCTCACTACGATCACGTTCACGAATTTCTTCTGTATTAAACGGGCGTTCAGGACGATTCGCCACTCTCTTGTAGCGTATTTTCTTTGGCACTACAATAGCAACAAAGGTAAGCATTTTGGGAAACTCTTGCTTTAGTGTCTTATACTCCGTCCAAGAATAAACACCATCCAGAACAATTCGCTTCTGACCTGCTTTCATTAAATCATGAACCTCATCAATTACTTGTCGCACTACCCAGTCTTTACCTTCGGTCTCGCGAATCATCTCACGAAAATGCTTCTCACTTTCACCATCTGGAGTGCGTTCCACACCACGCTTAGCCATTTCCTTATAAATCATTCCGCCAAAATAAACCTTTGGGTAGCCCTTACTAGTTAAATAATCTACGGCCACGGATTTGCCACTACCACTCATACCAACAACTGCAATAATTTTAATATTATCCTTATTGGCACGAATCATTTCTGCCTCTGTCTGAATTTCCGCATCAGACAACACCTCATTTTTCGTCTTATCACTCATAAAGATATTATAGCATAGATGTCATAATCAGTTTTTTTCAGCAACAATTACGCTGATAGATTTCTGGGCCTTTTTTACGACAAGTTCTGTCAACTCTTTTCTCTGATATTCACCTTCCGCTTGGATTTCTATAGTAACCGGACCAGAAAAATCAATTTTCGTTAGCTCCGACAATTCTGTTCCAGGTATACGGAAAAGTAAACTTTTTATCATAAATCCAATCAGACGCCAAAAATTTTTAAGTTTTCCAGACGATACTAGATAGCAATCATTTTGCCGCCAGTAGTTCTTCCCTTTCATAATTTTTGCCACTGTTTGGCTATTAACGAACAAAACATCAGAAACACACTTCCCGTGTGCAATATTTTTACGACCGCTTTTTGTAATTTTGAGATGATTTAGCGGTTGGTCATTCATTTGAATATCAGATGGCAAAAAATCACGTTGTTTATTACGGAAATACCAAGCAGCTAATTTTCGAATTGAATAACATATTCCCTTTTTTCCACGCTTTAAATCTTTGCGTGTTTCTTGCGCATCAAATTCCTCTGTACTTTCCGCAAACATTCCGATCGTAAAATAACACGCTGCGTAACGATACAATTCTCCATCTATTTCTGCGGACAATGGATATAGTTTCTGGACGGAATGATTCTCATAGTCAGAGATTAATTGTGTACAATCGTTTTCTCCAAGCATTCTCGCCATGTCATTGAAATTACCATATCCCAGTACTCCCAAAGTCACTTTCGCGTCTACTCTCATTGCTGCATTCAGTGCCACAGTTGCTGTACCATCGCCACCAGCCACAACAATTAGGTCTCCATCCAACAAAACCTTCATTAAATTTCTAACGTTGTCATCTACGGGTGCCTTTTGGATAGCAAATTTACCAATTTGGTAACCGCTCATCTCCTGCAGAGGCTTAATGACTTCTGCTTGAATTTTAGCATGCTTAGACGACCTCGGATTATAGACAATAATTAAGCGTTGCACTTGAATTTACCGATCAATTAGTACTTCCTCTGAATACTCCACCTGGTAAGATCCACTGCAAAAATCCCCACATCACTGCATAAACTGCGAGACCAATCACGATATTAATAATACGTGATTTTGCTTTTGTCACCTGTTGTTCATTATCCCTAGCCGTGAGATACTGCACGCCAGAAATGATGATACCAAGCGTACCAGCAATACCTACTCCGTAGGTTAAGACATTTAGTACTATATTGAGTACACAGAAAATTGCACTACCATCATCCTCCCCATCTGGATTAACCTTTTCGCCACATTCACTGAGAATAGCAGTTTCTATGCCAAATTGCGAAATGGGAGACATTGTAGAAGACACATTACCGCTCGTAGCCATCGCTGGTTGCATAGTCAGCACTACTGGAGAAAGCAACATCGTAAGAGCTACGGCGCTAGTAGTAATTATTTTCATTAGTCTTACTTTGATTCCCATGGTGTCCCTTTCTTATCTTAAGTATTCGTGAAGTTTCTTCGTGTCCTTGTGCTTGCGCAACTTAGAAAGCGCCTTCGCCTCAATCTGACGAATACGCTCACGCGTAACAGAAAACTCTGCGCCCACTTCTTCCAAGGTATGTGGACGACCACCGCCGATACCAAAACGCAACTTAATAATCTTTTGCTCACGCTCTGACAAAGTAGAAATAATACTTGCAAGCTGTTCTTTGAGAATTTGATTAGCGGCAGAATCTTCTGGTGATACACGTTCCTCATCTTCCACGAAATCACCCAAGACAGAATCTTCGTCGTCACCATCCCGACCAACACTTTGATCAAGCGATGCAATATCTTGCTTGATTTTCATGACATACTCAATTTTCTCTGGCTCCATATCCATCTCTTTGGCGATCTCTTCTACTGTCGGCTCGCGGTTAAGTTCTTGGGTTAGCTTGCGAGTGGCACGGAGTACCTTGTTAATCGTCTCCACCATATGGACTGGAATACGAATCGTGCGAGCCTGATCTGCAATTGCACGAGTAATCGCTTGCCTAATCCACCAAGTCGCGTAAGTGGAGAACTTGAAGCCTTTACTCGGATCAAATTTCTCTACCGCTCTAAGCAGTCCAGTGTTCCCCTCTTGAATCAAATCTAGAAAATCCAGACCACGCCCAGAATAACGTTTTGCAATAGAAACTACTAAACGCATATTCGCCTCAGCCAATTTATCTTTGGCTTTTTTGTCTCCTTTGATTACCCTCTGCGCCAAGACTGCTTCCTCATCTGGTGTTAAGAGCGGAATCTTGCCAATCTCACGCAAATATAGCCGGACGGAATCATCCGCAAAAGCATCTACATTGTCAACTGTAATTTCTAGTTCCTCGTCTGAAAGCTCCTCCTCATCAGCGAGATCACCCATACCAGGCTCTTCCTGGTCCATCAAAGTTCCAGCGTTCAAAATATCATCTTTATCCTGCATCATTGGAAAAATTATACTAAATCTAACCTAAAAATTCAACCTTTCTTTTGGAGCTCTTTAATCTTTCGCATAATATCTTTGGCACGCTCCTCATCTTCACACTCATCATATTCCGCACTAAGTTTAGTCAGCATCTCCGCTTTTAGAATCTGGTGGTATTGTTTGAGCATGTCATCACAATCTCTCTTTAAGCTATCCACAGGCTGTTTCCCAAATTTCGCTTCATAAATTAATGACAGTTCTTCTAACCTAGTTTCATCTTCTGGAATTTCTAGATTGATATCTACTCCAGCTTCCCCGCCAAAGATCATCACAGCCAGTAAATTATCTTCCAGAAATTTGAGACGCTTAGAATGCTCAGAGCGCCGATCCGCACCGGATTTGATAGTTTTTAATCTTTTTTCTGTACCAGTAATAATTCTTTTGGATTGCAAATCCTCTGTGCTGACATTGAGACGCTTAGCTACATCCTGTTCGTAATGTTTCTTTTCCACCGGGTCCGTAAGATAAGAGATGACTTTCATTGCGACATCTGAATATTCTTTCTTGCCGCGTGCACTAAATAAATCCAGATTTTCTTCATATTTGTCTAAAATCCAATCTACTGCAGGCTGGCATGATTGCACTGCCTTTTTCCAGAGTTCTGGATCTTTTTGAATCAATTCATCTGGATCCTTTGCGCCATGATAGTCAGAGATGACTGACAAATTAATTCCAAGTTTACCTGCAATATTAATCGCACGCTCAGTAGCATTAACTCCAGCTTCATCACCATCATAGGCTAATCTTACATCATTAGTCATGCGTGACAGGATTTTGAGGTGTTGCTCCGTCATGGCAGTTCCACTTGTTGCAACGGCATGTTTTACTCCAACCTGATGAGAGGAAATTACATCCATATTCCCTTCTACGATTACTACGTAACCATCCCTTCTGATTGCCTCACGTGCTTGATATAAACCAAAAACATAACGCGATTTGTTAAATAACATTGTTTCTGGCGTGTTAAGGTATTTTGGCTCACTTTTATCAGTAACTCTGGCGGTGTAACCGATCACTTGGCCATTTGTATCAATGAATGGTACGATCATACGTTTTCTAAATAAATCTCCACCATACTGATTAAGTAAACCAGCACCATCCATCTCTGCTCTAGTATAACCTTTTTTTTCTAAGAAATTTTTCAGAGCATGTCCAGTACTTGGTGAATATCCAATTCTAAATTCTTTTACCGTAGCGCGGTTCATATTTCTTTTGTAAAAAACGTATTCGCAAACTGTCCGATTTTTTGTCAAAACTAATTGGTAATATTTAGTCGCCAACTCTAATGCTTCTTTCATGCGAGCTTTTCGCTGAGAGATCTTCTTGTCTCCAACACTGTATTTTTTAAGCTCTACTCCGGCCTGCGCTGCTAGTTTTTCTAATGCCTCCGCAAAGGAGATTCCCTCCACCTCCATAATGAAAGAGAAGATATCGCCACCTTTATTAGCAGAAAAATCGTGCCATATTCCCTTTTCTGGTGACACCATGAAGGAAGGCGTTTTATCTACACCCCACGGACTTCTGCCCTTAAGATTACGTCCGGCACGCTTCAATTCTATGTACTGCCCAACGACATCTTCTATGGCTAGTCTAGTCTTGATCTCCTCCTTCGCATCTTCCATATCCCTATTATACCAGAGATGGTATAGCTAAGAGGATTTTAATGTTTTGCTGTATGTGTTACAATAAACATATGAATAATAAGGAATATCTTGAGAAAATTGCCAAAGATAACCGCGCTGCAGGCGTGCAAAAAAAGAAATTCCTTGGTCTTGAAATAACACCCAATATGAAGAAACTTTTCATCGGTGGTGCGATTTTAGTAGTTGTGATGATGGTTATTGGCATGATACTCGGATCAGGCGACAAGAATGTAGAGCGCGATTATGTTGATAAAGTTTATCTACGTGCAAATAATCTCCTTGCAGAGACTGGCAATTATACCAAGCTTGTTAAGTCTTCCCAACTCCGTTCCATGGGCAATTCCCTCAATGCCGTGCTAACAGAAACGAAATATGCGATTGGCAATTCTCTAAAAGAAGATTTTGGCGCCAAATCATTAGACAAGCCTAATAAGGAAAAAACCGAAACTGACGAAGATGCAATTATGGTTGAGTATCTCAACACATTAGAAAGTGGACGCCTCAATGGCATTCTTGATCGCGTTTATACTCGCGAGCTAGCATATCAGATTGGCATGTTAATTTCCATTGAGCATGACGCGTATAGTCGCACTAAGAAGACTAACCTGCGCTCAGCCCTAGACACCTCTATGACAAATCTTGATAAATTATACGATCAATTCAACAATTTCGTGGCAGAATAATATCATCCAACGAAGTTTCGGTCATATTCTACTATTGATTCGGTCTTATCCGCTGTCGTATGTATTAAGTGGGAATTTTCATTGGGATGGCAGTAAGTTATATCTTCAGGCTACAGGTGGTTATTATTGGACTAGTTCTACTCTTTCCATTAATGATGCATATCGCACAGGTTTACGAAGTAATATTGTTGACAAAGGAAGTAACTATGGTAAGTACCGCGGTTTTAGTCTTCGTTGAAATAAATAAATATAACGAAGATTAAAACCTCCATATTTCATAATATTATCACCATTGAAGATTGAAGACGGATACATTAGTGGACTAAACGCATTATTGAGTGAGGCTAAGGTAGACGACCAATATACACCACGATCATTTTGACTATAAAATTTCCCAGTACCATAATTATAGTTTCCTCCCAACACAAACGATAGTGGATACGAACGCATACTAGCAGATGAGAAAGTGAATCTTAGACTACTTCTTGGCTTTCTTGCTGTCTTTTAGCTCGTCACGAATTTCTTTGAGTAATTTAATCGTTTCGTCAGAAGTTGCTTTCTCAGCCTTCTTCTCTGCGGCTTCTGCTTTTTCCGTTTTTTCCTCTTCTATTTTACCTGTACGCTTTGCAACGGCTTTTGCCTTATCATTGAATTTATTGATCGCACGAATAACAACGAACAATGAAAATGCAATAATAAGGAAGTTTACAATGTTCTGGATAAAGTTACCATAACGAATAATTGCCGCAGTATTCCCGCCGAAAAAGTTGTGAATTGTGATGCTAAGGTCAGAGAAATTAACACCTCCAATAACTAAACCGACGACCGGCATAATAATATCATTAACCAATGACGTAACGATTGCTGTAAAAGCAGCACCGATCACCATACCTACGGCTAAATCCAATACACTACCTTGACTAATAAATTTTTTGAATTCTTTAACGAACTCGCTATCTTTAAGTTTTCCCATAATAGTTATATACTAGCATATAGTAACAGATAAGTAAAGCAGTAGCAAAATCTCATTTTCTAGTATGCGTTCGTATCCACTATCGTTTGTGTTGAGCGGAACTTTCCAATGGGATACTAATTATTTATATCAATTATACGAATTTGGATATTTTTGGTCGGGGACTATTGACACGAACTCCAATGCATATTATTGCCCTTTTGGCAGTACAGCTATCAATGCTGCAAGCAAAAATCTAAAAGTACGAGGTAGAAATCTTCGTTAATATTTTTTACATAACGAATAGAAAATCCGTAATATTTATTACGCGAATCACCGTCTAGACCCGTAGTCGTTATGCGTAGCCGAAAACTTCCCTCGCTAGAATTAACCGTTGCTAGCCAATACACACCGATGCTGTTCTGAAACGCTATGATGCCAGAATTCCAAAAATAGTGCCCTGACAATACATACGACAGCGGATAAGACCGAATCTTAGTATTAGCTAGTATGCGTTCGTATCCACTATCGTTTGTGTTTTCTGGTAGTTTTCTCTGGAGTAATAGCAGGTTGTATGGTCAAGGAGCTAATAGTGACTGGTGGTCAGACACTTCCGATTCTAATATAATCAGTTACAACTTAGGTTTAAATACTTCTAGTGTCTATCTAGCGAGTAGCTTCTATAAATATCGCGGATGCGCACTTCGTTCGTATTATTCCATTGGCTATCAACGAATTGAAAGTCCACCATACTTGTTGCCTTCACCTGTAGCCGTATTTATTGAAGTTATGTTGAGTCTGTCACCTTTGGTCTTGGATAGTGCAGCAGAAGATCTCCAGCGACCATCAACTGTTAGATAAAATAATTTATGTGAATTCCAATTATAATATCCACTCAATACATACGACAGCGGATAAGACCGAATCTTAGTAAGTACATTGTTAATATGAAGGAGGGAAATTCGCTACTTCTCATATACATCCTATTTACTAGTAGTACGTTCGTATCCACTATCGTTTGTGTTGGGAGGAGGCATTTATTGGAATACTAGTAAACTCAATGCTGAAGGAGTTGTTTGCCGTCTATGGGCTCCAACAATTAACTATGACACAGGTTCTTATACATTATACATTTGGTCATCAACAGTTGATCCAGACCATGAAAATGCAAAGACACATGGTTTCCCGCTTCGTTAACTTTCCTAATCCCAATTTACAACGAACAGGACGAGAGATCGCTTTTGTACCATCATTATTAATACTAACTCTTGTACTATTGATTTCAAAAATTTGACTTTCAGATGCGTTATAAATTGTATCAGTCCAATATAAAGCACGCGCTCCTTGATTGAGTATCGTTCCATTAGTCCAGACATAATACCCTCCCAACACAAACGATAGTGGATACGAACGCATACTAAACTGATGAGAAAATAGGAATTAGACTAGTACATTCCGCCCATATCAGCACCAGCTGGAGCTGCTGGTTCTTTCTCTGGGACATCTACTATCAATGCGCCCATTGTAATTGTCGTAGCAGCAATAGAAATTGCGTTCTGTACTGCTTCACGCGTCACCCGAGCTGGATCAATGATGCCAGATTTCTTCAGATCAATTAGTCCTGCGGATGGGTTCATTACATCTACGCCCTGTCCAGCTTTGTTAGAATCTTCCACCTGTGCGAGAAGAGCTTGGGCATTAAGACCAGCATTTTCCATAATCGTGATAAATGGTGCTTTCATAGCATTCTTAACGATAGTCGCACCAGCATCCGTTCCCTTGATTTCTTTAGAAAGATTGAGTAGCGTTACGCCACCACCAGAAACAATGCCCTCAGAAAGAGCAGCCTTTGTAGCAGCAACTGCATCATCAACGCGGAATTTCTTCTCATCAATCTCTGTTTCTGTCGCACCACCAACTTTTATGACGGCAACTTTCCCAGAGAGAGCAGCTGCACGCTTCTCATACTCACCTCGTTCGTAATCGGAAGTAGCAAGTTCAGCTTGGGAATTGATAAGACCAATCCTTGCAGACACCTCTTTCGCAGAACCGGCACCTTTAATGATAGTTGATTCATCCTTAGTCGCAATGACCTTTTGTGCGGATCCTAATACTTCTAGACCTGCTTCTTCTAGCTTGATTCCCTTGTCTTCTGATACGACTGTAGCGTCAGTTAAAATGGCAATATCTTCCATAATTTCTTTACGACGTTCACCAAAAGATGGAGCTTTTAGAACTAAAGTATTAAATACACCTTTAAGTTTGTTTAAGACTAGCAATGATAGAGCCTCGCCCTCAACTTCTTCAGCGATAATCACAAGATCTTTCTTGCCTGCCTGAGCACATTTCTCTAAGAGTGGCAAAATATCATTAGCAGCAGAAATCTTTTTATCTGCGACCAAGATTAGCGGCTTCTCAAAGATTGCTTCCTGACGATTTACATCCGTAACAAAGAATGGTGAAGAATAACCTTTATCATAAGAAAAGCCTTCTACAATCTCTTGTTCCATTTCTAGACCCTGACCAGCTTCCACAGTAACAACTCCATCTTTACCAATCTTGGAAATTACCTCTGCAATCAACTTGCCGATTTCCGCATCACCAGCAGAAATTGTAGCTACTTCAGCGACTTTTTTATCATCGCCCTCAATCTTTTCTGCAACCTTATCTATACCTTTTACGATTTCTGCGCCCGCTTTTTCTATCCCTTTTCTCAACTCCATCGGATTAACGCCAGCCGCAATCAGCTTATTTGCCTCAGAGATGATGTTATAAGTCAACACGGTCACAGTGGTTGTACCATCACCAGCAACTTTGTTTAGCTTCTGGGCGGCAGTCTTGATCAACTTCGCACCGATTTGTTCACCGAGATTCTCATCGGAAGCCCCGAGATCTACTGCTTCTGCTACAGTTACTCCATCATGTGTAATGGTTGGTGCACCATAAGACTTCTCAATTACTACATTTTGACCCTTTGGACCGTAGGTCACCTTAACCGCATCATAAAGTTGTTTTGCGCCTGCGAGAACCTTGTCTCTTGCTTCTGCATTATAAAAAATTTTCTTTGCCATATTTACTCCTTTTATCTTACATTGTCGCTAAAACATCTTCTTCGGCCACAATAATATAATCCTCATCATCTACTTTGATATTAGTAGTAGAATATTCCTTGTACACAATTTTGTCGCCTTTTTTAATACCCTTTACATCTGGACCGACCGCATCTACTACAGCATAGGCTGGGGTTTCTTTTGCCTCGCCTAGCAAAATACCTGATTTTGTTTTCGTTAATGGTTCTTCTTTCTTCGCAACTATTTTATCTCTTAACGGTTTTATTGCCATATTTACTCCTTTTTTCTATTGTAGCGCAAAAATTAGCACTGTCAAGCCCAGAGTGCTAATTTTATGTAATTTAGCACTCATATACCTCTTATGCTAACTTAATTACAAGTTCCTGTGCTTAAACTATTGAGAAAGCCTCTCATTTTAAGATAATGCTCAAGCGAATCATAAGAGCCACCGTTGTATTTACCAGTCGCAATTTCCGTTGCCTCCGTCACACCCACATAACGATAGTGCCAGGTTTCATAATAACCAGTGGTACCCTCTTCATTCACATTAAGTGGTGCGGCCATCGAACCTCCTGCCCACTCCGCTGGATAACGATCAATAAAGCCGTACTTATACGAATTCGCTTTCAGCCATTGCCAATCTAAATGGTCATTATAATAATCTGTGTCCAGAACGTTCCCATAACTAGTATCAATCAGATCGCAAGTATAGCCCGAGTGGTGCTCTGAAGTTCCAGTTGCAGCACAGAGTCGTCCACAAGAAGTCCCCACACTCCTAAAACAAGACATCATCTGGAGTGTATGTCCTGGGTAAGCTGTTGCATAAGCCTGCGCCATATCGTTTAAGTGCTGCGCTGCCTCCGCGTCCAAAAGTGGTGTACCATTCCAAACGTTTGCCTCGGTTATTCCATAAAGAGCAGAGATATCTACTAATTGATTCCTCCTGGTAGCAATAAAGTTACCATCAACGGTATAGTTTGCATTAATCAGCATCAATCGTCCGAGTCCAGTCGTACAATTACCGCCCGGAAGAGTGGAAGCTGGGATATCCGAAGGTGCCGGAATATCAGTCGTCTCCGTAAAACTTCTGTTTCTGGCACCTCTGATACTTCATCTGCTGCTTCTGAATCCTGTGTATTATCTTCGGCTATCTGGTCATTCGCACCTTTAGGCTGATGATTAATCAATGATAAGGCTATCGCAACTATAATTCCCACCAAAATCACACCACCAATAATCAACCAAATTACTTTATTTTGCAATTTCTTGTGTTCTTTCATAAACCCTATCTCCTTCATTATACTAAACCGTGTTATAATTTTTTCATGAGTTTAAAAGACAAAATACCTGCTTATGATTCCCTGATCATACCCTATCACATCCTACAATCCGCTACTGCTGGCATTAAGAACGGATTCCCAGGCAAAAAAATACGCGTAATTGGTGTAACTGGCACCAATGGTAAAACGACCACATGTTTTATGATCTGGAAAATGCTAAACGAAGCTGGACACAAAACTGGCTTAATGACAACCGTAGCATGGGGCGTACCTGGCCTCTCTAAAGGGATTCTTGCACAAGAAAGTTATCAAACCAATCGTTTGCCTGACCGTGATGGTCTAATCAAGCAGATAGAACACATGACTACAGCGGATTCCTTTACCTTAAATCGTCGCATGAGAACTATCGCCAATACTGGGGCAGAATTTCTCGTCTTGGAGATCACCTCTCATGCACTTGCTCAATTTCGTACTCTAGGGATTCCTATAGAAATTGCCGTTATGACCAATGTTACGCACGAGCATTTAGATTACCACAAGACCTTCGCACGCTACGTTGCCGCTAAAGCTAAACTATTTAAACAAGCCAAATATGGAATTATTAACGCCGACGATCCATCACATCAATCTTTTGAGCGGGCTATGAAACAGAGAGAATATACTACATATGGTATAAAAAATGGGGAAAATCGGGCAAAATCCGTCAAATTAACCGCTAGTGGTGTAAATTATTCATTTGGTGATATGAAAATTTCCACTCAAATTCCTGGTGAATTTAATGTTTATAATTCTATGGCCGCAGCACTAGTTGGGAAAAAGATAGGTCTAAAAAACCAGGAAATAGAAAAAGGTATTGCCGCTCTAGCAGAAGTAGAAGGACGCATGAATCGCTTACAACTGGGACAAAACTACGAAGTAATCGTGGATTTCGCTCATACACCTGATGCCTTTTCTAAGGTATTCTCTTCAGTTAAAGCTCCTACCCCCAATGGACGCATTATTTCACTCTTTGGCGGAGCTGGCAGAAGAGATGAGAGTACCCGAGCAGAACGTGGCGAAATCGCTGGAAAACATAGTGACATTTGTATTATTACAGAAGATGATTCTCGCGATGAAGATCCAGAAACAATTATGGAGATGTTTCGCACTGGCTGCAAAAAAGCTGGCATGAAGGACTCTGCTATTATCATGGAAAAAGACCGCGCAACCGCTATAAAACGTGCTGTCCAGATAGCAAAAAAAGGTGATCTCGTCCTGATCCTAGGCAAAGGTCACGAAAAAACCATCCTGCGCGCAGACGGACCACATCCTTTTGAGGATCTTAAAGTTACAGAGTCTGCCATTCGGGATAATTTAAAATAATTATCCCTTCGTAAGATTATAGCTTAGCCTAACTAAGTCGTTGATTTCATCTGATTCTAGCTGACCAGAATTCACGATTTCTATTCCGCCTTTTCCAAAGTAGCGGCTTATCATTACACTTTCATATTTTGTTCTGAGTAAGTCCCTCAACTTTTGATCGGTTCTTAACTCAAACGTATTTTTTCGTACAATCAGAAATGCTCGTGACTCCTCGGTTTGGTCTAAAGTTGGCACCTTATAAACGGTTACCACTTCCGCATCATCACCATCACCCAGAGTTTCCTCAGCTACGCTAAACTCACCGATTCCATTTACTTCATGAATGTCAAATACCATTTTAGCTCCTCTATACTTCCCTCAATGTCATCCAAGGCCCGGTGTAATTCTGGCTTCATAAACTTTTTGCTAAGTGCACCCTCGTAGTAAACCTTCCAAGCACTCACATCTAGCATACGATAGTGAAGGCGCTTGGATAGCTTCGGCATTTCTAAGTCAATGAATTTACGATCTTGATGAATAGAATTGCCCGCTAGAATAATCTTGCCCTTCCCCTTCTCATCACCTGGGATACTTTCCTTAGCAAAATTATCGCTGATAAATTCCAGCAACTCATTCTCTATTTCTGCTACACTTTCACCTCTACTATTCTGCTCAATCAAAGCCTTCCTGCTTTCTGCATTTTTCTCCCAAAATGGTCCCACCATTCGCTCTTCCATCAAACTTGCTGGCACTTTTACGACACCAGTATATTCGGCAATTTTATTGAGCTGCCAATCAGTTGCAATTGCAGCAACCTCTATGATCTTATCTTTACCTGGAACTAACCCGGTCATTTCCAAATCTATCCACAGTAGTGTTGCTTGTTTCATTTACATTTCCTCCGGTATTTTAATCCCCAAAATTTCTAAACCATGCTCTAAAACGTCATAATAAGCTGCTACTATTCCGGAGCGCTCGGTCTCGTGTTCACTACCCGCCACTTTGACATGTTCATAAAAACGGGAAAATTCTTGCGCCAAATCATAAAGATAGTTAGCAATTTTATGAGGGGCCAATTCCTTGACTGCTTCATTTAGAATATCCTTGTACTGCGTAATCTTGCGAATGAGAACTTTTTCATAAACATTTAACTTCCAATCCACTATATTCACTACAGCCTGACTAGAAGCCCCAGAAGACAAAGCAGCGAGGATCTTTTTTGCTCGTACGCCAGAATATTGCAGATAAACACCGCTATTACCAGTCGTAGAAACACTTTCTTTAATATCAAATTCAATATTCCCACCAATCTTATATTTCAGGAAAGCATACTTGATCGCTGCCATTGCGATGAGATGTAGATTTTCTGCTATAGCATTGTCTATTAGCTGCCTCTCTACATCATTAATTACGTCTACTGCTTTAATAAAATTCCCTTTCCTACTAGACATTTTCTCATTGCCAGGCAAGCGTACATTACCATGCGTAATATGTAGGGTGCGTGCTGGCAACTCTGGTGCATACTGGCTAATAGAACAAAGAACGACTTTCATGTAATCTATGATGTCATTTCCAGTAATGACGATAGATTTATCAAAATGATAATCGTCCCATTTCGTAAAGATTAATCCGACATCCTTTGCTTCGTAAGTCGGAAGTCCCTCAGCATTGATAAAGACTCTAGTATGCAAACCGTACTTTTCCCCTGGAAAGATCACGGCACCATTGCTCTCCTCGTAGATAGTTCCCAAATGACTCTGAACTTCTACTAGACCTCTTTTAGCAACAGTGGATTCTGGATAATACCGGTCAAACGATACGCCAACCTGGCGATAGAAATCATCAAAATAACGATAGCTCAGTTCCCTACCTGCCCAATATATACTGGCAACCTCTTCATCATTTTGTTGGTCTGGTCCAGCAGCTGCAATTTCGTAAATTTTCTTATTTAATTTCGTGATTGCATCTTTTGCTTGTGGGTCATCTTCATAGGCGCGCGTCCCCTCTACATAACAATCAGCAATAATTTGAATCTTTTGGCTAATACTATCGGCTCCATCCGACGGAATAACCTTGATCTGACTGGCTACTAGATTATGTTTCTTAATGGCATAAATCGTTTTGGCGACATGGAGTCCAACATCTCCGCCAAAATTTGCTCTAATAACCTTACCACCAGCATATTCTACTAAACGAGAAATAGATTCACCCATAATAGAAGTGTAAAGATGACCAACATGCAGCACTTTAAAAGGATTCGGATCGGAAAATTCACAGACCACCTGCTGGCCTGAATATTCATTACATGATATATATTCCTGAAAATTACGCTGAATATCTACTAATTTATGTTGCCAGTATTCATCTGATGATATAAAATTAATAAACCCTGGCCCTGCTACTTCTGTAGAAAATGGAAAACCTTCCGCCTCAGAGAGTATATTCCGCAGAAATAGGGCAAGGTCGCGCGGTGACGCAAGAGTATCCGTGTCCAAATCTGGTAAATTATCTACATTAAGAACGGCAGAATCTGATTTAAGATAACCAAATAATTTCATTGCGATATTAGATGCGTAATCTGCTCCCGTGTCATCTGGCGCTGGGGTAACTTCTATCGTTAGGTCTGCAGCGACATTCGTCAAAAAATCATCACCAAAAACCCTCTTTATCGCTATTTCTAGCTGCTCTACAATCTGTTCCATTGCCCATATTATAGCATATCTGTTTATTCTTTCCTATTTTCTTACTAAGTCATTCTTTTTATGCTAAAATAAGGTTAAGCATAGATATTATAAAGATAATTGGTGGGCAAGGAGGTAAGATATGCCCAATAAAAATAAACATTGTAAATATATTTTCGTGACAGGTGGGGTTTTGTCAGGGGTCGGCAAAGGTATTACAGCCGCTAGTATGGGCGCAATCCTCAAAGCCAAAGGTTACAAAGTTACCATGCAAAAATGCGATCCTTATCTCAACGTGGATGCTGGCTTACTCAATCCAGTAGAACACGGCGAGTGTTATGTCACGCATGATGGAGTAGAAACTGATCTAGATTTAGGACATTATGAGCGTTTTTTGGATTTTGAGACCAATAAATACTCTATTACTCTCTCTGGTGGCATCTATAAAGAGCTTATAGAAAAAGAGCGCTCGGGTGGTTTTCATGGTAAAACCGTCCAGCTCGTTCCCCATTTTACCGACTTAGTCCAAGAGAAAATCGCTAAAGCCTCTGCTGGATCCGATGTCCATATTGTAGAAATTGGCGGCACGGTCGGCGATTATGAAGGGTTGGCTTTTATTGAGGCTATCCGTATGTTTGCCAATGTAGTCGGTCGCAGAAACTGTCTTTATCTATCAGTAGTTTATGTACCCTGGATTAACACTTCTAAAGAACTCAAGACCAAACCAGCTCAGAATGCCCTCATTGATTTGCGTGGATTCGGTATCGTACCGGATATTGTCTGTGTTCGCACAGAAAGACCTGCACCGCGCGCAATCTGCGAGAAAATCGCTCGTTTTGCTGGAATTTCCTCTGATGCGGTAGTCAACTTGCCTGATATTTCCAGTGTCTATGATGTTCCATTCAATGTGCTAAAATCTGGCGTACTTAATATTTTGAACGATTTCATCGGTGACGATTCAGAACCAGATATGAGCAAGTGGGAAGAATTTTCTAAACGTCGCAACTCTTCTTATGATCAAACTGCCACAGTCGGATTAGTGGCAAAATATGTCGGTAATGAAGACACATACATCTGCGTAACGGAAGCACTAAAAGCTGCTGCTGCTTGGAACGAAGTTAATCTTAATATTGTGTGGATCAACGCTGAAGACCTCGTCAGTGAAGATAAAACCATTGCCGAAAAAACTCGCGCTGAGCTTGCAAAAACTGACGGCATTGTCGTACCGGGCGGTTTTGGGTTACGCGGAATGGAAGGTAAAATTTGGGCTGCCGATTACGCTCTAGAAAACAATAAGCCGTACCTTGGTCTTTGTTTAGGGATGCAAATGGCCTGCGTCGCCGCTGCGAGAAGAGGGGGTCTCAAGAACGCTGGTTCAGAAGAGTTCCTGGTCTCTGAAGATTACAAAAAACCTCGCAATTTTAAGAATGTAATCTATATTATGAATGACCAGAAAGGCAAAGAATCAACTGGCGGCACTATGCGTCTAGGTGATTATCCTGCCATTCTCACCAAAGGCACAAAAACCGCCAAAATCTATGGAAAAACCTCCGTTACAGAACGCCATCGTCACCGCTATGAAGTCAATCGGGAGTACTTAGACGCCATTAAGCAAGGGGGAGTCATAGTATCTGGTACTTCGCCAGATGGGAAATTGGTGGAGTTTTGTGAGGCCCCAGAGTGCAAATTCTTTATCGCTACACAAGCTCACCCAGAGTTTAAGTCACGCCCACTTAACGTTCATCCATTGTTTTACAATTTTATCAAAAGCCTGAAAAACTAACGATAATATCTAAGTGATTCAATCGGATTTTTGCGTGCTGCTTTGATCGCTGGATAAATTCCAAAGATTACACCAATAATTAACGACGTAGCAATCGTAGTAATGACAATAGACCAATCTATATACGGTACAAATGGTGTCACCACAGAAATTAAGAAAGCAGCTGCATAGCCAAGTGCCATACCGAGCATACCACCAGAAAATGCCAAGATTAGTGACTCAAACATAAATTGCATCAGAATGTTAATACTGCTTGCTCCTACTGCCTTTCTAATACCAATCTCCCTGGTACGTTCGCCCACGGAAACAAGAAGGATATTCATTACGCCAATACCACCGACAACCAGCGAAACTCCTGCCACCACCGTCAACATTCCAGATACTAACACAAAAAGGCTTCCGGCTGGATGAGAAATATCATCTCCATAAAGCACCTCGTAGTTGAGATTACCAGATTTCTCTGCCTGCAATAGATCATTCATTTCCTGAGACAACTCTGGCATAACACTAGTACTAGCAGCTTTTACATTAATCTGTTGTACCTGGAAATTACTACCTATACGAGCTAAATAGTCTGCATTCACCAGCATGGAATTATCAAAATCAATATTGCTAAAGTTAATTGGATCCTTCATCTCCTCTAGCATCCCGACTACGATAAATTTCTGATCGTACAGAGTGAAGGTCTGACCAATCGCTTCCGTCCCCGTGCCAAAAAGTGCTAATGACAAGTTCTTGCCAACTACCGCGGAGTTCTCTACTTTTTCTGGTAGAAACACGCCACTCATCAGTTGAACATTTTGCACTTTCGTCAGGTCCGCTGTTGTGCCGACGACAGTAGCACTTTTCACAGTGCGATCCTCTGAGGAGAGTGTAGCAATACCTGCCGCGATTGGGGCCGAAGCTTGTACGTCCTTGAGACTCGCAATCACTTTCGCATCTTTTAGAGTAAGACTACTAGTCATGTAACGATTGGTATCTGTCAATCCTTCTACTATAGAACTAATTCCGTCAGTGTGTTTGGTCGGACGCACAATAATCAAGTCTGAGCCCATCGCCTTGACCTGTTCAGAAATCATATTCTTGATACTACCCATGAGCGACAAAATCAGTATAATGCTTGCTACTCCTATTCCAATCCCTAGACAGGTCAAGAAACTCCGCGTACGATTCCGACGAATAGATTCTCTTGCCAACGAATAATGTGTCCTAAATAACAGTGCCATTATTTCTTCCCCTTTTTCTTCTTGGACTTTTTACGAGATTTCTTAGGCTTTTTATCCTTCTCCTCAACTTGTTGTTTAGTCTCAGTGGTCTGTTTCCCTCTCAGGATATGACGTTTCCGGAAATGTACCGCCACTGGCTGTGGTAAATCTTTGTCCGCTACGGTTTTTATATCAGTATCAATCTGACCGTCCAGCATATTAATCACTCTTGTCGCATAAACAGTTAGATTCGGATTATGCGTCACCATGATAATGGTATTTCCCTCTGAATGAATTTCACGCAATTCTTCCATCACAATGTGCGAGGAACGTGAATCAAGGTTACCAGTCGGCTCATCTGCAAGGATAATTTCGGGATTGGATACTAAACTTCTTGCAATCGCCACTCTTTGTTGTTGGCCACCAGAAAGCTGATAAGGCATATAATACTCTCTTTCCTGTAAATGAAATCTCTCCAAAATACGATCCGCCTGCAGCTCGCGATGAGTCTTAGTGTAACCAGCATAAGTCATCGGCAAAGTTACATTGTCCAATACAGTCAATTGCGGTACAAGATTAAAATCTTGAAAAATTACACCGATCTTTTTTGCGCGCAACTTTGCTTTTTTCTTGTCAGAAACTTTTTCTACAGCTTCGCCATTCAATAGATACTCACCTTCCGTAGGCTTATCCAAAAGACCAACAATGTTAAGAAGAGTCGTCTTGCCACAACCACTCGGACCCATAATCATAATAAATTCCCCCCTCTTGACCGTCAGATCAAAATCTTTCAGTGCATAAGACTCCGCGTCACCGATACCATATCGTTTGGTTATCCCTTTCAAATCAATGATTACATCTTGCGGACTCATAACTTTTAGTTTAGTAAAATCATTTCTGATAAGCAAGCATAAGCGAAGGACTTTTTTTCATTTTTCTGGAGCTAGAAAAACCCAGGCTCAAAAACGCCTGGGATTTCCATAAGTATAGGGCTTAAATGATTGATGCAAGTTGCCGAAGCCAAGAGTTATCTTTAACTATAAAAACCGCTGGCATAATGCCGGTCTTATCCTGGCTTGCTAATCTCTCTGCCGTAAAAACAACACCATAATTCTCGTTGCTCCTGTATTCCACGACATAGTTATTTAAAACGGAACTGTCAGATTTGTAGACGGGACGGATGATAATCTTGATTCTATCATCTTGATAAATCTTGCCACCATAATAACGAGTGTCAGGTAAAAACCTGTCCGGCATCACTCGCTGTACCATCTCTACTTCGTCAATAACTTTAGCTGCAAGCTCTTCCTTGCTTACTTTGGTATTTAGCTCTAAGATACTTATGAATGCATTACTCATATCACCACCTCCTTCGGTGAGTAATTGGGGACATTATAGCATGAAACTCTCAGTCTTCTCAACTTACTCAGATTGTGCTATTATTAAGCGAGACGGAAGTGTGTCCGAGTGGTTTAAGGAGCACGCTTGGAAAGCGTGTGTAGGGGCAACTCTACCGGAGGTTCGAATCCTCTCGCTTCCGCCAAGCCTTGAGAACTAGCAGAAAAGCGAAGCTTTTCTAGCGAATTGAAGGAGATAAAAATTGAGAGCTTGCTCTCATATTTTTATTGACTGAAAGGCGCGTAGAAACGAAGTTTTTGCTAGTTTAACAGGAATCATTGTTGTATCAAAGGAATAAGTTTCTCTATTTAGAGAAAACTGACGAAACAATCCAGAGAGAGACTTATCTGTACCAATATCAATGCTAAACTCCACTTCTGTCCCAAAAACCCAATCATCATTTTTGTGCACAGTATAATCCGTTATAACATTGTCCACGAGGTATGTGTAACCGAAACTGGTCAACTTAAATCTATCCGCTATTTTTGAGGTCCAGAAAATCCCCTCCCCCGAATGATATGTCGGCGCCGTAGTAATCTTACCTTTCACTAGCTCTTGAATAGTGGTCATCTCATCTGGTAGATGTCTTTTTGTCATGATTGAGTTAAAAACACCAATCCCGAAATCTTTAATTAGAAATGCAATGTCATTTTTTTGGCGCCAGACATCTACTGACATAAGTTCTCTGAGTAGGGGCACATCTTTTCACAATCTCCGTGACGGTAAGAGGCATATCAGCTTCTTTTAACAATATGTATACTTTTTCAGTCACAGTCATAGATACATATTAGCAAAAATGTATACTTATGTAAATATATATCACCGAATATGTATATTTTTTCACTTCCCTGTTTTTTATGCTAAAATAATAAAAAGGGTAATTGGAGATTTTGATGAAATTTGCGAGTTCTTACGAACCGGGGGAATATGAACCAGATATTTATGCTGCTTGGGAGAGCGCAGACGAATTTTTGCCTGGTGGCAAGGTAAACGCAGACAATAAACTGTACGATGGCAAGCCAAACAACGATCCGACTACTTATTCTATTGTGATGCCGCCACCAAATGCCAATGGCAATCTCCATATCGGGCATGGTCTTACTATCGCCATAGAAGATTCCCTTACTCGTTACCATCGCCTCCGTGGCGATATGACTTGGTATGTTCCTGGTGCTGATCACGCTGGATTTGAAACCTGGGTGGTTTATGAAAGAGTATTGGAAGCACATGGCCATACTCGTTTTGAATATTCTCGCGATGAATTGTATGCCCAAGTTTGGGATTTCGTGCAAGAACAACGCGGCAACATGGAATTACAAGTACGCGCCCTAGGAGCAAGTTGTTCTTGGAAAGATTTGACTTTTACCCTTGATGAAAACGTCATTCGTCGGGTTTATACTACCTTTGAAAAAATGTGGCAAGATGGCATGATTTATCGTGGTGAAAAACTCGTTAACTTCTGCCCGAAGCACCAAACCGCCTTTGCCGATATCGAGGTCATCCATAAAGACGAAAAAGGCAAACTCTGGAATATCGCCTACCCAGTCGTCAAGGATAGTAGTTCTTCCCTACCAGACGAGATCGTCGTTTCCACCACACGCCCAGAAACTCTTTTTGGCGACGTCGCGGTTGCAGTTAACATTGCTGACGAGCGCTATAAAGATTTGATTGGAAAAGATGTTAAACTACCCCTGACTGACCGTGTTATTCCGATTATTGCCGATGATCATGCTGATCCAGAATATGGCACTGGTGCCGTTAAAATCACTCCTGCCCACGATTATGATGACTATGAAGTCGGAGAACGCCATGAGCTACCACGAATCCGTGTAATTGGTAACGATAGTAAGATGTTAGAAAATTGTGGCCCAGATTACGCCGGCTTAACCACCTCTGAGTGTCGTAAAAAAGTTTTAACTGATTTGAAGGAAGCTGGTCTACTTCGTGGTGAAAAAGAAATCGTTCACTCCGTCGCTCACTGCTATAAATGTGATACCGTAATTGAACCTACCCTAAAAGAACAGTGGTTCGTAGATGTAAAAAGACTTGCAAAGACTGCAATTGCTCATCTAGAAGCCGACGAAATTAAATTTTATCCCGCTTCAAAGAAACGTGTTCTGATTAATTATCTAGAGGGGCTGAAGGATTGGAATATTAGTCGCCAGATTCCTTGGGGTATTGCTATTCCAATGTTTAGAAATGTGAATACCGGCGAGTGGATTTATGATCAACGCACCAATCTATCTGAGATAGAAATTCACGGAGAAAAATACGTTCGCGATGAAGATACCTTTGACACCTGGTTTTCATCTTCACACTGGCCAATTGTTTGTACTAACTGGGAGGAGGGCGAAATCAATCCTTACTATCCACTAAATGTCATGGAAACTGGTGCTGACATTCTTTTTGCGTGGGTTGCAAGGATGATTATGATGGGATTATATGTTACTAGTGAAGTTCCATTTAAGGAAGTGTACTTACATGGATTAGTCCTTGACGCTCATGGGCAAAAAATGAGTAAAAGCAAAGGCAATGTTCTCAACCCCCTGGATATGGTGACAAAATACGGCTCTGATGCTTTCCGAATGGGAATCCTCAGGGGTCGCTCTGCTGGCATGAACCAAGCATTCTCTGAACAATCTGTAGTATCTGGTAGGAATCTCTGCAATAAACTCTGGAATGTAGCTAGGTTTATTCAATCCATCATAGATGAAAACTCCATACCAGAGACGCCAGAGCTTTCCACTACCGCAGATCAGAAGCCTACCAATCCGCCAACCGAAAACATGGGTGAAGATTGGATTTGTCGCGAAATTAATGAAGCTCGCTGGCAAATAGAAAGCCAGATGGAACATTACCGCTTCGCAGAAGCTGTAGAAACAATGTATTCCCTGGTTTGGGATAAATACGCCGATTGGTTTGTAGAAACGGAAAAAATTTATAAAAATATACCACTATTACAGTCCACTTTGGAAGCAATTCTTATAATGTTACATCCATTTGCACCATTCGTAACGGAAGCGATCTGGCAGAACTTATCCTGGACAAACGGTTTACTAATATCCCAAAAATGGCCTTCAGACTTCATATACGACCCAATTAGCGCTGAGAACTACGAAAAGCTTATGAATATTGTATTACAGACTAGAAGCACCTTACAGGGCCTCTCAGAGGCTAATAAGGGCATTTCCCGTGCAGATATTACCCTACTTTACGGTGACGATTCCCTAGTTGATGATAATTCCCTGCTCGTTCAGCATTTAACAAAAGTAGCATCTGTAATTTCTACCGAAGGACAGCCACGAGGCCTACGCTTAGCCCTCGCTAACCACGAATTATATCTAGATGTCCCACAAAAAGTAGTAGCAAATTATGCCAAATCACTAGAAGATAAAATTCTCTCTGTTGGTCGCGAATTAGATAATCTCAATATGCGCATGATGAATCCTAATTATGTAGATAAAGCCCCAGCAGCACTCGTAGAAGAGACCAGAAAACTCATCACGGAAAAAGAAGGACTAATAGAGCGACTCAAGCAAGAGCGCGAGGCAATTTAAGCTCTCACGAATAGAAAATCCGTGTCGTTTAGAACCTGTAGTTTCTGAAGTATTTACTAGTGATGGATCTAAACGAAAATAGTTCACATTTACCATAGAAACTACCGTAGCTGACCAAGTATGGTTACGGTAGCCTTGATTCCATACCCTGCCATTACTCCAATCATAATTCCCTCCCAACACAAACGATAGTGGATACGAACGCATACTAGCATGATAAGATGATGTATATCATCTTATTTTCTTTAGTTTATTTTCTTTAGTTTATTTTCTAATCTTTTGGGGACCAAAAGCGGATTTCCCCTGTTTTAGAAACTGCGAGCAAATACC
>JAZUOY010000011.1:0-20564 GCA_045604885.1 Candidatus Nanosyncoccus sp. | reverse complement strand
ATTACAGTATTATAACGAATACGGTACTATTTGGGGATCGTCTATTGAATCAAGGGCTAATGCTTATTATCAAACATTTGGTGATTCTAGAGTCTATCAAAACAATTTCTGGAAAACGAGGGAATTTAGTGTTCGTTGCGTCTCGCGCTATTAGCATCCTATAATTAGTTCCTCTTCCTGCTTTTTGATTTAGCTGGTATATGAGGAACCAGCAGAAAGTAGATAAATCCACGGACGAGTACGGAACTGTAATTCTGGCACAGTCCGCCTGGATTTATCTACTTTCTGCTGCCGTGACGAATAATAAGCTAAATCAGTAAAAGTAGGAAGAGGGGGCTAATTGATAGAATTGGGTAAGTAAAACTGTCTTTTGTAAAAATTACAACATTTTAGGCATAAAAACTATTGACACGCTATATATAGTGTCTTACAATAGACGCAGACACTAAATGTAGCGTCAGCCAAAATTAGAAACTACCAAATTAAACAAAAACTAAGGACATAACATATTGAGGAGGTATAATTTTTATGTTCAAAAAAATCAAGAAACGTGACGGCAAAATCGTCAATTTCAATCCAGAAAAAATCACCGATGCAATTGCCGCAGCTGGTGCCGAAACCGAAGAATTCAAGTATGATCGTGCAAAACAGTTGACTGAGAAAGTCCTCAAATATGCAGAGGAAAATATCACTTCTCGTACACCTACAGTTGAACAAATCCAAGATATCGTAGAACAAGTTCTAATGGAATCCAGCTTTAAGCGCACCGCTAAATCTTACATTACATATCGCCAAGAACGCAATCGCACCAGGGAAGCAAAGTCTAACTTAATGAGCATCTACAAAACAATTTCCATTTCCGATGCTTCTGAAGATTCAGATGTCAAACGTGGCAATGCTAATGTAGATGGGAATTCTGCAATGGGTAAAATGCTTCAATTCGGCGCTGAAGGATCAAAAGTTTTCGCTAAAAGCCTCCTGATGTCACCAGAATTTGGCTACGCTCATGATAATGGCGATATTCACATCCACGATTTGGATTTTTATGCAACTGGCACTCTCACTTGCTGCCAAACTGATCCACTCAAATTATTTGCTAACGGCGGTTTTAACACCGGGCATGGTCATTTACGCACGCCAAATTCTATTGGCTCTTATGCTGCTCTTGCCGCCATCATTCTACAAGCCAATCAAAACGAACAACATGGCGGACAATCTATCCCTAATTTTGACTATGCGATGGCACCGGGCGTAGATAAATCATTCAAAAAAGCTCTGCGTAGTAACTTAGATAAGTACAATAAATACACCGGTAAAAAGCTGGAAATCAAAATTCCAGACGACATTAAATATGGCGACAATGAAACGCTCAGAAAACTTAAGGTTCCTGATACTGTCATTGAAACTAGCTCGGAAGATGTGGAAAAACAAACTTTTCAGGCGATGGAAGGTTTTATCCACAACCTTAACACTATGCACTCGCGCGCTGGAGCACAGGTACCTTTCACTTCCGTTAACTTCGGTACGGATACCTCTCCTTCTGGTCGCCTAGTCAGCAAATATCTACTAGAAGCCACCATGAATGGATTGGGCAAAGGCGAAACTCCAATCTTTCCAATTTCCATCTTTAAGGTCAAGGAAGGCGTCAACTACAATCCGGGTGATCCTAACTACGATCTGTTTAAGCGGTCCATGGAAGTTTCCGCTAAGCGCCTCTTTCCAAACTTCACTTTTATTGACGCTCCATTCAATTTACAGTATTACAAGCCAGGTGATTACCGTACGGAAATTGCAACTATGGGATGTCGTACGCGCGTCTTTGGTTCATGTTTCCCAGAATCAGACGGCATTGTAACCGGTCGCGGAAACTGTTCTTTTACTACAATCAACTTGGTTCGCCTCGGAATCAAACATGGCATTGCACTAAAAGAACGCAAAGAGGCCGATTGGTCTGGATTTTACAAAGACCTAGACAAAATGATGGATCTCTGTCGCGACCAACTCTTAGAACGCTATAACTTCCAAGCTAACCAACACGTACGAAATTTCCCATTCTTAATGGGGCAAGGTAACTGGTTCGGTTCAGAAAAATTAGATTGGAATGATAAACTTGGCGATGTTATTAAACATGGCACGCTGTCAATTGGCTTTATTGGTCTAGCAGAATGTCTCGTAGCAATGATTGGTCAACACCACGGCGAATCTGATGAAGCGCAAGAGCTTGGCTTGGACATCATTACTCATATGCGTGAAAGGTGCGATGAATACACCAAGCAAAAGAAACTCAATTTTTCTCTTCTCGCTACCCCTGCAGAAGGTTTAGCTGGGCGCTTCACAAAAATTGACCGCAAAGAGTACGGCACCATCAAAGGTGTTACCGATAGAGATTTCTACACCAATTCATTCCATGTTCCAGTTTATTATCCGATCTCCGCCTTTGAAAAGATTGAAAAAGAGGCCCCATATCATGCACTCTGTAATGCTGGACATATCTCATACATTGAGTTAGACGGTGATCCATCTGACAATATTGAAGCATTCGAGGCCGTAATTCGCAAAATGCACGATTCTGGTATCGGATATGGCTCCGTCAATCACCCAGTTGATCGCGATCCAGTCTGCGGATTCGCTGGCATCATCAAAGGTAATCGCTGTCCAGCTTGTGGACGTCAAGAAGATGATGTTCTCTTTGAGAGATTGCGTCGTATTACTGGCTATCTCGTCGGCTCACTAGAGCGCTGGAATGATGGCAAAAAAGCTGAAGAAGCCGCTCGCGTTAAGCATAATGTCAGCGCAGAGGATTGCAAAAAAGCTTCCAATCACAAAAACGGTGTTTACACCAAAGAGGAGAAAGCCGCTCGTGAGGAAAAGAAAGCTAACGCCAAAAAGGCACTAGGAAAATCATAAAATGACTACGCCCCAGACCATCCGTCTAAGTGGACCATTAGAACATGACAATATCGTCAACGGCTATGGTCTGCGGGCTGTACTCTGGACCCAGGGTTGTTATCGCCATTGTCCTGGCTGTCAGAATCCAGAGACATGGGATTTTGATGGTGGAATCGTCGTTGATATAAACGAAGTCAAGGAACGGCTCGCAAAATTTCCTGGTCAAGCTGGTATTACCTTTTGCGGTGGAGAACCATTCGAACAACCGGAGGCCTGCAAAGAGATCGCAGATTTTTGCCGCCAGGAATTAGGTTGGAATATTTGGAGTTTTTCTGGCTACACTTACGAACAGCTTCGCGAAATTGGTGGCGCTAAATGGGATTTTCTAAAATCTCTTGACGCATTAATAGATGGACCGTTTATTCTGGCACAAAGAGATCTTACGCTTAAATTCCGCGGTTCCCGCAACCAAAGACTTTTACATCTTAAAGACGGAGAGATTCTTAAGGTTGAATAACAGAGGTAGATCCATGTATATACTTGACATTTTCACTAAACTGTGCTATAATGATAATATGGGGTCATCTTTATGATCTATCTTGATTATTCTGCCACTAGTCCACTGATAAAAGTCGCCAAAGACGCCATGATCTCTGCGATGGGTCTAATTGGGAATCCCTCTGCGCTTCATACTCCAGGTCACCTCGCCATGAATGTAGTAGAAGACGCTCGTGAACAGATTGCTCAACTGATTGGTGCCGATTCTTCTGAGATTATCTTTACTTCTGGTGGCTCAGAATGTAATAATACCATCACAAACATTTTTTCTGACCAATCAGTCTTGGTTTCTGCCATAGAACACCCATCTTTACTTGAATCAGCCAAACTGCGCTCGGATACCTCCGTTATACCTGTGGATAAGCATGGTTTCATTATACAAGGAAATTTATCCCAGCTACTTGACCAGAAACACCCTCGTTTGGTTTCTATCATGCTAGCTAATAATGAAATCGGATCCATCCAGGATATCAAACAATTCACAAAACTTGCACATGAGCATAATGCATTGTTTCATAGTGACGCTACCCAAGCATTAGGTAAGATTAAAATTAATGTAAAAGATTTGAATGTGGACTATATGACATTAAGCGCTCATAAAATTGGTGGTCCCGTCGGCATTGGCGCACTTTACGTGAAAAAAGATAGCCCCTTTAGGCCATTCATCATAGGCGGACACCAAGAGCATGGCAAGCGTGCCGGCACATATCCAGTAGTTAATATTGCCGGTTTCGGGGCTGCGGCACGTTACGCAAGGGAAGAGAAGCTACCAGAAAAATATACTAAAAAAGTTCTCCCACTCAGAAATGAACTGGCAAAAGAAATCCTCACTAAAGTGCCATTTTCTAGCATTAATTCACCGTTAGAAAAATCCCTGCCGCATCTCTTGAATTGCTCATTTCAAGCAGCGGAGGGAGAATCAATTCAGCTTTATCTAGATGCGGAAGATAGTATTATCGTATCAACTGGCTCTGCCTGCGCTTCTGGTGATGGCAAGCCCTCTCATGTGATTATGGCAACACACGGTGATGCAGAAGTAGCACATTCTTCTATCAGATTCTCACTCGGTCTAAACACTACTAAGATGGAAATCTCTCAGACTGTAAATTATCTCGCCGAAATCGTCCAAAGGTTACAAGGTATTAGCACAATTAAAACAGGAGAAGTAGTATGACATCACCGTGGGTATATTCAGAAATCGTTAAAGAGCATTTTCTTAATCCTCACAATTTTCTTATGGGCGACGAAACAAAATACCAGTGTGATGGCAAAGGGATTGTTGGCAACCCAATTTGCGGTGATCAAATGCTGATGATGATTCGCGTAAAAAACAATAAAATTACTGACGTCAAATGGAAAACTTATGGTTGCGCTTCCGCTATTGCTAGTACCTCAGCGCTATCTGAGCTTGCCATTGGCAAAACCCTAGAAGAAGCTGGACATATTTCCGCTGAAGAAATAGAAACGTATCTCGGAGGCTTACCAAAACATAAGTTTCATTGTTCCGTCTTAGGAAATCAGGCTCTCGCCGCCGCTATTAAAGATTATCAAAAAAATCATTAAAAAGGACCGCAACGCTTACGGTCCTTTTGTAAAGGTATGCTATTCTCGGGTAACATAGTATGTATTTACGCCTTTTACATCAAACCCAATGAAAGGTAAGCCATATTCGTCAAAAGTCGTCGGTCCATCCGACTCTACAATCACATAGGACGTAGAAACTGGAATATCATAAACATCAATCTCATCTGTTGTAATAAGATAAACTAATAATGATACAGCATCTTCCGCAAACGATATTGGCATATACTCTTCCAGATCTCCAGCTTTAACAAGGACGCCTAAGCCAGATTCTACTTTCGGACGATAGCCACCAAGTCCAGTGACCGACCAGCATACACCATTATAATCGTACAAAATCCGCAGGTCAAAATCGGAATTCGTCACATAATACTTAGTATTATTCTTTGTAAAGATATAATGATATGTATCATCTGGGTACTTTCCATCCTGCACCACCTCATAGCCTAGCATCATAGCAATCTCATTAAGATCTACTACATCACCGTCATGATACTCGTGTTGGATAGCAGATGGATCAATTTTAATCTTGGCTTCTTCCTCCGGCTCAGGAACTTCGTCTACTTGCTCCGGGGGAGGATCGTCATCAATCGCCCCTTCCACGGGATCATCATATTCCTGCTCATCCACCGACATATTAGGTGTAGTAGGATTGACGAAAGATTCTTCCTCTTGCTGGATGCTATTTTTATTATCCTTTTTTGCAACACAGCCTTCTAAGACAATCGTGACCGAAAAAATAAACAAATAGCAACCAAAATACATGATAATTCTTTTCATATAGCACACACCTCCTAAGGTACATTTAGTCACAAAAAGTGACAACCAACAGTTACCACTATATTATAACATATTTTGTGAGAAATTACACCGCAATAGTGCGGTTTCGCAATTCATCGTAGACGATTCCTGCCGTCTGGATAACCTGTTCTGCCTGTGCTACAATTTCTCCATTGTCATACTGAATAGTTTCTATTTGTGGGGCAGGTAATGGGTAGAGATCAGTCGGATCATACTTTGCCAAAAATGCTACATACTGGAACAAATCAACCACCGCCGCTACCCGTTCCTTGCTCATGCCAGAATAGCGCGCAATGATACCCTCATATGAGTTATCAAGCGGATTATCTTTGTAGTATCTCGCTACTGCCTCATAAGAACTAGAAGTCTTAATAATTTGCGCTGCTTCCATCCACTCTAAGATTTCTACATAAGCCTGATACCATTTATTTTCTTCCCAGAAGTATTCATCGTTCATTGTCGGATCTCTAAATAATTCGTCAATTTTAGCCGGGTCTAGACCAGTGTTAATTGTACCAATGTCCTGCGTATAATAAACGTATGCTGTTCCACCAATCCAACGTGACATAATTGCACTGGCTGCAGTCTTGTCTTGGTCATTTGTCCAGCCATATTTTGTCTCATATTCTTGGCACACATCGGCACCGACCGCACACGGATGAAGTCGTCCTTTTGTAAAATCTACTTCTGTCAAACGCTCCGTAATACTATCATCAGTCGCGCCCCATTCTGAAGTACGTTGTCCAGAAGCCAGTAGAAATTGCGCTAGAGCACCGTTGAGGTTAATCACTGGCTGACGAGTCCTTTCGTCAATAGAAAGATCCAACACACACTCACCCGGAGCATCATCATTCTTGGCATCTTCCATACCCTCTATACCGCCCTTCTTACGATTACGCCAACCAGATTCATAACCATCGTATTCAAAATTCGTCGCTCGCGAATACGACCATTCGATTGGCTCATCATAGTCGTAATATATGTGATCTGGATCTTCCGGATTGTGCCAGATTTTCCAGTCACTTTCGCAGCCATGCGGAGTAGTACCTGGCTTAGCAGGACCTTTCTCTCCCCAATGGCTAGATAAGCTATCTTCTATTGGATTGATCGGCCCATCACCATAATCTGGTTCATCTGCCGTTTTTCCACCGTCTTCGTTACGATAAACATAGCCCTTTGTATCGTAACGTAACTCTACCACAGTGTCGTATATATTAACTGCGGTCTCTTGCCCCATTGCTAGATCAGAATTGTAATAATCATTACAATAAGCGTTTGACACAGCGACCACAGAGTTGGAATGTGGACAATCACCCTGAGAAACTTGCAGGCCCGTCTCGGAAACTGCACTAGAAGTCGGGAGCAGGGAAGAAGCCGCGTTACCAATAACATTACTGATGTTACCAACCATGGAAGTAAGCGATGTAACCCCAGCCGACATCGCCGTCGGAATTAAGCTATAAGCAATACTACCTAAGAAAGTATGTTGCGAAGTAACGTCAAACGGGTTTTTCGTCTTTTGGTCAAACTCTGCCTGCTCAGCAATAACTTCTTGGTGCGCCCGATATGTTAACTTCGCTGCACCAGCATCACCTGTAGTCTGTCCAGCGCCTTTTGCATGCTCGCCATACATTTTTTCCGTCGCATTACGCATTGCTTCACCAAGCACATTTGTATCCTCACCCGTAAAATACCTTAGTTCTTTGTTCTCCTCATATTTTTCTACGGTGTCTTTTAGTACTGCCTCAGCTACACCAGCATTCCCATTTCCGAAAAGACGCCCGATCAAGTTCTTAAAACCATCTATGGCACTCCTAATCCAGCCGCCAATCCTTTTGAACATGGAGCCAATCTTTACGATTACTCCACCATCCCCATTATATTCATTAGTATTACCTTCGTAGAAGCAAGAGCGAATCTCCTCATTATTACCAGCATTGAGATTCGCGGTACCGTTACCGCCAATATTCGCCTGCGAGCTAACTGAGAGTAAGTTCTCGTCACCTTGGTCAAGATCTCCACTCCCAAAAAGATCGTGTATGCCACCAGTATCCGCCGCACCAGAACGCACAAAAATGTTCATAATAGCAGTAAGTGGTGCCTTATCGCCTGCTCCCGCCAAAGTCTTGTCTATCGCTTCCATCATGAGGGAACTGGCACTCACCTGGCGCGCAGTCTGGTCAGCATTTAGTACTCCCTCTATATCTGCTGCTGCCGAACTAGCACCGCATTGAGGATTCTTTGATTTTTCCGCTACTTCTTTGACACGTTCTTTGAGAGACTTATCACCGACATCTGATTCTTCCTCTGCCGCGTTAAGCTCCGCCGCCATTTCCAAAAAAGCGGTTTCATTTTCTTCGTTATTGTCGCTCAGCACGAAGTCGTGGAAATTATCGCGTGAGGTCGCCGTACGTTCTTGTGTGATTTCTTGACTTTCATTGAACCAACCAGAAATGTCGCCTCGCCAAGTTTGGGTAGAAACGATATAACGTCTCTTAAAATTCCAATCTTCCATTGCCTCTGTAAAACCTACTACGGAACCAGCATCAGCTGCAATATCAAGACGTGCCAAAATCTCTGTTTTTCTTTCCTCCAGAGAAATCATTTCGCTACCATCGCTATATTCATCCGATACTACACCATCTATTTCTGCTAGTTGCTCACCATTATCTAGACCTAATTTCTTGTCTGACACCACAACAAGTTGTGGAGCTTCTTTACTCCCTACCAATAGCGCCCGCTCTCCTCCACTATCGCGATAATATAGTCCAGTTTCCTCAAAGTTTCTAATTTGATCTTTAGAAAATTGCATATCATTAAAAACTACATCGCCATATTTTGAAATCTCATCGCCATACAGTTGAGTGTTATTAAGTAGGGCATCACTACGGTTGTTTGTAGAGACTACAGTTGAGTTATTATCTTCTCTTTCACGATTACGAAAAGCATCTGGGAAAAGCCATTGACCGCTAAACGATGTAATCGCAAAAATTACCAACGCGATGATGAAAATAAGCGGTGCAGATTTCTTAATCATCCCCATCAGATTGGCAGACTTCCCGCTGAGCCCGCCTTCTTTACCCTTGCCACCTATGGTTGCTTTAATAGATCCATTCCCAGCACTTGTCCTATTCTCTCCAGCTTTTTCTGCCGCTCTCAATGCCGAACCACCGACACCGCCAGTCGCTGCGTTAACTCCAGCTTCTAAGCCCTTATTGACTGCCGTACGTTCACCATCACGTAACATAGTCTTCGCTTTGCTGCCGCGTTCACTATCTCCTCTAGCATCTTCCTCACCGTCAGTACTATTATCTGATAAAAAATCAGGACGGATACCAGATTCATACCCTTCCATATTCTCATACATACCGAGAGAATTGCTATCGCTAGTATCTTCGTCCATACTGCTTATATTATAATCTATAATTATTATTTCAGCAATAAAAACCTTATGGTATAATAAGTATATGCAAAACAGTACAATGCCAGAATTTGGCAAATCATCAAATCAGTATCCACCAACCGGCACTTTCCCTCGCAATACCAGTCCAGCCGACCATAATCCGGTAACTTATAATGCCACGACTAACTTTTCCAGTATGCCGAACATGACAGAAAACATTTCCATGAGCCATACTACGCCAGGAATAGATCCTAGCCAGATTCCAGCAGAACAACTTAAACCCAACAAAGCTCCAAATGCTAAAAAAGTTCATACTTACGACGCCTATCAAAAACTGATCTTCCTCTGCATCGGACTTGGTGTCTTTGCCCTAGTTGCAACGACAGTAGCCATCTGGGCTATCGCTAATCGCTCCAGTAAAACTACCGCTACAAACTATACAGAAACTACCACTAGTACCACTGTGATAGATGACGCTCAAACCGCCAAAGTTCTTGGTTTTTATCCAAATAAAATTACTAATCCGACCGAGGATGTAATTTATCGTCTCGGATCACACCGCAATAATTCAGACGGCAAAGCTGTAATTGGTGCTTACATTAACACAGAAAACACAGCTGCAGAAATCTACGTTTATTGGGAGTATGTTAGCAATTATTACGGCGTAGCAACAGATAGAAAAGATAGAGAATTGTTCACTATAGAATTTAACAAAAAAGTAGCTGACATTACCATAGCTGAAAGCGGACAATCTCGTAAAGGCGACACCATTCTTATTATGTTATCAGATGGTACAATCCAGTATATCCCAATTGTCAAGTCACTTGAAGAAGGAGCATTTCAAGCCAGTAGTCAACTCGCCGGCATAACCGACGTGGTCAAATTCTACCATACCGATGCGGTGAGCGACACAGGAGATTTTTCTGGTTATTCTACTACTTTGGCACAACGCGCAGACGGATCAATTATTGATTTGCAATCTTTCCTAATCTCCGCCACTAATTAGTTATCATCTCATCTGCTAGTATGTTGGGTTTGCACTTCGTCGCATCTACATATACAACTAGGAAGAAATGACCTTTTTCAAAGGTTATATCTTCATTATAGCACACTTTGCTATTCCTGTCAAGGTTAACAGGGGCAGACGCAACGAAGCGCAAACCCGCGGTACTTGTCGTTGTAGTTCGCTGGGCGGACATTAGAGCTACCCAGGTCCAGGCGGTAACCGAGTGTACTAGAGTAGATAGTAGTAGACCACCAGCGGCCGAGGACACCCTGATCGTACAATTTACTATCGTACCAGTAGAAGTGGCCGGACAACACAAACGATAGTGGATACGAACGCATACTAGCAGGATAAGTAGATAAATCCACGGACGAGTACGGAACTGTAATTCTGGCACAGTCCGCCTGGATTTATCTACCTTTCTGCTGCCGTGACGAATAATAAGCTAAATCAGTAAAAGTAGGAAGAGGGATACTGGATTAGAGAATAGACTTGAAGAAATAACCAATTTCTATCATTCTGGCATATTTCTATAATCTGTGCTAGAATAATACACGTATTGGACCGTCGCCAAGTGGTAAGGCAACGGGTTTTGGTCCCGTCATTCGCAGGTTCGAATCCTGCCGGTCCAGCCAAAATTATTTTTACTTTATTGAATGGCTTGATAACCAATAATTCTACCTTAGAAAGGGAAGCATGAAAAAAATCATTGAGGCAAAAAACCTCACAAAAACATACGGCAAAAAATCAAATAAATTCACTGCGTTAAAAGATATCGACCTGTCCATTTACGAAGGAGAGTCGGTAGCTATCGTCGGCAAATCAGGCTCCGGTAAATCCACCCTCATGCATCTTTTAGCACTATTGGACAAGCCAACAAAAGGTTCCGTTTATATCGACGGCAAAAATGCTGATGAGCTAACTAATCGTGAGCTCAATAAGCTTCGTAATAGCCGTTTTGGCTTTGTGTTCCAGCAATTCTTTATGAACGCCAATGACACTGTCCTAGAAAATGTTTTGCTCCCGCTAAAAATTGCTAAGAAAGGACGCAAAGAGCGCAATCGCCTCGCTATGGAAGCTCTTAAAATTGTGGACCTGGATTCTAAAAGCGAAAATAAATCAGTTAATCTTTCTGGTGGACAAAAACAGCGCGTTTGTATTGCTCGCGCAGTTGTCAACAATCCAAAGGTTATCTTCGCTGACGAGCCAACTGGCAACCTTGACTCTGCCACTGGTGATAAAATCACAGATCTACTATTTAGCCTTAACAAAAAGCAAGGCGTAACGCTTATCATCGTCACTCATGATGAAGATCTTGCAAGATTATGTAGCAGAATCATTCGTATATCTGATGGAAAAATTATTTCTGATCAATCAGTTCGCAGAGACAGTCAAAAGAAAGCATTTGATCGTTTAGAAAAAGAGGCGGCACGAGTTAAAAAAGCAAACGAGGGGAAATAATTGTGAAAATCTCCGATTTAATTGCAACTTCAAACCACAATCTATTTCGCAACAAAGCACGCACTATTCTGACAATTTTGGCGATTTTTATTGGCAGTTTTGCAATTTGCACCACTACTGCGATTCAAACTGGCGTTAATTCATTTATTGATAGTCAAGTTGATTCGTTTGGCGGGGAAGGCTTCATTCAGGCATACGGCAAAACAGAGACCGATACAGCAGAATTATTACAAGATATGCAAATTGGTCGTCCTAGAAAATATAATGATGGTAATGTCAATGAAGTAGGTCAACCAGCAATCTCTGAAGAACAAATAGAACAATTCAAAAATCTTGACGGCATTATCAAAGACACCGTTTTGATTGGAAAATTTGGCACTGTAACTTATGTTCAGAGTACAAAAAATCAGGAGCGTTTCACTGCGCAGGTTAACATGATGACGACGGAAAGCGTCCATTATGAGATGATTGCTGGCACCAATATAGACAATGATACTTCCGAATATCAGGTTCTTCTGCCAAATGAGCTATGGGTTGAAAGTCTAGGCTATAGCAATTCAGAAGAAGCTATTGGACAAAAATTAGACTTTGTTTGGTCAGATCACGTGACAAGCGAATTAGTAAGTTTCCCAGCAACCATCGTCGGCGTACAAGCCCCTTCCGTCATTAATTCTAGTGCCGTATTAGTAAACAAAACGCTCAATGACGCTTTATACGAAGAAAACGTCAAATATCTTCCCGCTTCAGAAAAAGGAAAAGTATTCACCATCGCCGCAGAATACGATTACAAAAAATACAGTACTGAACAAATCAAAGAAGAAATTTCCTCTATTGGTCTAGAAGGAATGACCGTAGAGGATATTATTGGTCAAATTAAAAGTTTCTTTGACGCAATTACTTCTATCTTTACCGCGTTTGGTTTTATCGCCCTCATTGCTGCTTCAATCGGAATTATTAATACCTTATTAATGTCGGTCCAAGAGCGTACTCGTGAAATTGGTCTTATGAAAACATTTGGTATGTCCAAAGGAAAAATCTTTTTCAGTTTTGCACTAGAAGCAACATTATTAGGATTTTGGGGAGCTATCTCTGGTCTGTTAGTATCATTTCTGCTTTGCACGGGAGTAGATAATATAGCCCATTCTACCGATGGTTTTCTCCAAGCATTTCCAACAATGCACTTAGCAGAATATAATCCTGCCGTATTTATTCCAGTAATTTTAATAATTATGGCTATTGCATTCATAGCGGGCGTATTACCAGCTAGAAAAGCTAGCCGCAAAAACCCAATTGACGCATTGCGGTACGAATAACATTTATATTGAGGAGTATAATTTTTATGAAATTTTACGATACTATTAGAACTGCCAATAGTAATCTTTTTAAGAGTAAAGTGCGAACATTTTTAACAATTCTAGCTGTTTTTATTGGCAGCTTCACTATTATTATGAGTAACGCAGTTAATTCCGGCGTCAATGACTTCATTGATAAACAAGTCGCTTCAATTGGAGGAGACGGCTTCATAGAAGTGATGCCAGCAGCTGCATATAACCAAGTATCTGAAATGATGCAGGGAAGCACAAAGGTAAAAGAGTATGACGAAAAATCCAGTGGCAATATAATTGGTGCTAGTATTTCTGATGAGGACTTTGCACAAATGAAAAACACCGATGGGATAAAAAACTTGGAAGTTTTTCACATGCTTAGTACGGAATGGATGCGCCTAAAAGGCGAGGAGAAACGATATAATGTTTCCGTAGAATATTTCCCAATTAGCGGCATTAATGTTGACTTATCTGCTGGAAGAATGACCGATGATGAATCAGATGATTACGAAATTATCATTAACGAAGATTGGCTGACCCCATTTGGGCTTACCAGTGCCGAAGATGCCATCGGCAAAACAGTTGAAATAGCCATTAAACAAACCGCTAGATGTTATACGCAACCAGATAATTGTCTCGCTATCGTTCCAGCAACCATTGTCGGCGTTCAAGCTCCTGGCATTTTGACCATGGACGGCGATCTTCATATTAACAAAGCACTTGATAGCAAATTATATGATCTTTCTGTTACTGGCATTCCAGAATCAAGCAGAGAAATTTACTTCGCCGTAGGTGAAATAGACCCCGAAAAAATTGCAAGCATCAGAGAATCATTACGCAAAATTGGTAGCGGATACGAATTTATTACAATTGACGATACAGTAGGTATGATTCGTACATTCTTTGATGCTATTTTGGTCGTATTCAATATTTTTGGCGGAATTGCCCTACTAGCTGCAGCAATTGGCATCATTAATACCCTATTTATGTCCGTTCAGGAACGTACACGCGAAATTGGCTTAGTAAAAGCAATGGGTATGGGCAAAGGTAGTATTTTTCTAAGTTTTTCTCTGGAAGCAATCTTGCTAGGTTTTTGGGGATCAATCTTTGGTATCGTAATCTCTATTATCATTGGTGCAATTGCGAATCATATAGCACATAACACCTTTCTTGCCGATTTTCCAACTTTCCAATTGACAATTTTTCACCCAATCAACATGACTATTATTACTATTATTATCATGTTAATTGCATTCATCGCTGGTACTGCTCCGGCTAGACGTGCAGCGAAAAAAGATCCAATTGAGGCTCTAAGATACGAATAGGATTATTATCAATGAAGCTTCCACATACCGTCACTGATCAACCAATCACCGTAGAGAAGCTAGTTCCAGGCGGACAGGGAATCAGCACACTATCAGACGGTAAGAAAATTTTTCTCTGGAACGTTTTACCGGGGGAAATAGTCACGGCTTTTACCATTACAAAGAATAAAACAAAATACGCAGAGGGCTACGCCGAAACAATTGAAAACCCTTTGGCTTATCGCATCGCTCCAAAAGATTCCTGTTTTCTTTCCACCTCACCCTGGCAGATCATGAGATATGATTACGAGCTGCAACAAAAACAAGTTATTTTAACGGAAACATTTCATCAAAACGGTTTGCCTGCTATTCCAGCTACGACAACAGTTCTAACAGATCAAAAAGATTATCACTATCGCAACAAAATGGAATACGCACTTTATTGGGATAATAACACCGAAAGAATATCTTTAGCCTTTCATGAACGCGGTTCACACCGGAAAGCCCCAGTTGATCATTCTTCTATTGAGAGACCAGAAATCTTACAAAAAGCTCAAGAGATCGTATCTGATCTAAATAATCGTCACGAGGAGGCGCGCAAATACCAGTCTTTGCTATTGCGTACGAATCAGGATGGCAAAGTTTCGGGTGGATTATATGAAAATGGTAAACCACACCCACACTTTCCACTCCTAACCGACACTATTCTGGGTCAAAAATACTCTTATTCACCCAATGGTTTCTTTCAGATTAATCTTCCGGTCTATGAAATGGCGTTATCAGAAATCAAAAACCACATTACTACAGATCAAGTTCTTGACTTATACGCTGGAGTGGGGACAATTGGATTATCCGTAGCACGAGATAAGCAACTGGTGCTCGTAGAATCTAATTCTTTTGCGTTTTCTGAATTAAAATTTAATTGTGCACAATCTAATACACCAGTCCTATCAGACTCAGAAAGCGCCCTGGAGTACATCATACCAGAACAGACCGTAATTGTAGATCCACCACGTGCTGGATGCGCCAAAAAACTTCTAGAAAAATTTCTAGAAATCCAGCCCGAAAAAATTATTTACCTTTCTTGCAACCCAGCCACGCAAGCACGCGATCTTGCCATGCTTCAAAAGTGCTATTTTATCACGAAAGTTCAACCGTATAACTTTTTCCCACACACTCCTCACCTAGAAAATCTCGTCATTTTAGAGAAAAAATAGCACCACTTTCTATGCTATAATTGTTTCATGAAAATTACATTTTTAGGTGCAGGGCAATTCGGTACCGCGCTTGCGAAAATTGCTGAAACTAATGGTCACGAAACTAAATTTTACGATCCCATCAGATATCCCGATCGTACTTTAGCCGACGCAGTAAACGGTTCTGACGTCACTGTATATGTTGCACCATCTCAAGCATATCCAGAGATTATCCCAAGTCTTCCAAAAAATTTACCACTTATTTGCGCAAGTAAAGGCTTTCTCTCCCTAAAACCATATGAGGATTTCTTGCAATTTAGTGCTATTGGTGGCGCCGCTTTTGCAAGCGACATTATTGCAACACTAAAAAATGAAGATAATATCAAAGAAATCGCCCTTACGGCCAGCTCCCCATTATCTGAGCAAATTTTCTCCTCAGAGCATATCACGATAGAATATACGGATGACACACTTGGAATTATGCTTTGCGGTGCACTCAAAAATGTATACGCCATAGGAGCTGGAATGTTTGTTGCTCAAAATGATCCTGATAATCACGATCTTCCTCTGTCATATTTGGAGAACATTTTACCAGAATTTCGTGATATCCTGCTTGCAAATGGCGCAAAAGCGGAAACTCTAAAACTTTCCTGCGGAGCACGTGATTTGGCACTTTCCTGCAGCCACTCATCACGAAATTACGAATATGGCTACCAGCTCATTTTATCAGAAAAAGACAACAGTAAAAGCTCAGGAAAAACCATAGAAGGTATCAATGTACTCCGCTCATTGAAACAATATCCAGAATTTGTATTGCCAGAGTCGGCCGATATTTTCCGTGACATAGAAAGGGTGATATGCCATTAAACCCAGCTCAGAAAGCCGCCGTAGAATACCTGGAAGGACCGCTACTCGTATTAGCTGGACCAGGAACAGGTAAGACTCAACTGTTGTCATCTAAAGTAGAATACATTTTAAATAATACCGATGCTAGCCCAGAAAACGTCCTATGCCTCACTTTTACAGAGCCTGGCGCAGGAAATATGCGAGACCGTTTATATTCTATGATTGGCACGGATGCTGGTAAAGTTAACATTTACACATATCATGCTTTCGGATCTAGTATCATAGCCGAATATAAAAATTATGCCACTTCTTATGAAAGAGACTTAGATTCGCCAATTGATACTGTGCGAAAACACAAAATCATTAGTGAAATACAAAAAACATTAGATCCCTATGATATCCTCAAGAAAGCCAGTACCGCTGATATCATTTCTACTATTTCTTCCGCCAAATCTGCTTGTTTAACTGGAAAAGATTTAGAAAAAATTGCGTCTGACAATATTGCAACATCAGAGAAGATGAATCCTCTTCTCAATAACATTTTGCAAAACCTAAAGCGGGGAATGAAATATGATAAAGGTGTAGAGGAAATCTATCATCCAATTCTACAAGTTTTTCAGAATCATGCCAACGCCTCAGGGAAGCAAAAGGCCTTCCTCGCACCAGGAGTTACACGGGAAGCTCAAACCTTAGCAAAAGAGCTAGAAGAAGTAATCACAAAAGCAGGAAATTTAGCAAAACCTTCCGTCTCGCCGCTTACAGAATGGAAGAGAAAACGTTTTGAATTGGATGAGAATGAGAACTATCGCCTTAAAAATCGCATAGCAAATCTCAAGTTACTCAGTCTTGCAAATGTCATGCAACAATACGAAAATTACCTTAAAGGATATGCACTCTTTGATTATGACGACATGATTCAGCAGGCCATTAAAATCTTACGAGAAGATGCAGGCTTCAAAGCGACCCTACAGGAACGCTACCAGTATATTTTATTGGATGAATACCAAGACACCAACGCTGCTCAAGCCGAGTTAATCCATCTATTGTCCGATTACGAGCAACCTCAGATCATGGCGGTCGGCGATGACGATCAAGCAATTTACGCTTTTCAGGGGGCTAGCGCCTCTAATTTGCAGGACTTTCAGGATTATTACGGAGCAGCCTTTATTAGCCTAACCCAAAATTATCGCTCGCAATCTGGAATTATTGATCTCTCCAAAAAAATCCGCGAGCAAATTTCCAATTCTTACTCCAGAGTCAACGGCGTAGTCAAAGATTTACAAGCAAATGTACCTGGTGAAGCTCAAATATCTAGACATGAATTTGTAGAAGCCTCCGCAGAATATCACTGGATTGCAGAGGAAATTGAACGTTTAGTGCAATCTGGTGTCAAGCAAAAAAATATTGCAATTATTACGCCGAAACACAAGTTCGTTCAGCCACTCCTACCGTATCTTCGTGCCTACGATGATCTCAATATTGCTTATGAAAAACGCGATAACTTATTTTTCAATAAACAAATCCACGAACTTCTAACAATGGCAAAATTCGTCTATGATTTAGCATATGGTGATGATCCAGCTCAAATGTTACTTGAGGTTTTATCCTTCCCATTTCTAAAAGTCCCACCGCTTTCCGCCATAAAAGCTGTTTATCGTGATCGCTCTAAAAAACAAAGTACTATAGATTTCTTAACTCAAACAAAAGACGAAAAGTTAATTTATCTTGCAGAATTTTTCGCAGAATTAGCTGGACAAGCAGAAAACGCTCCGCTAGAATTATTCATTGATTATCTTACTGGAATAGCTACCTTACCATCTGGCAAAAAATTAGGCTATCTAGATTATTATACAAATGCTTCCGATCCAGATTATGCAACTTTCGAATTATACGACAATCTCCATATGGTCCGTGAAGCCATCTTGAAGCATACTGATAATCCAACGCCACATTTAGCTGATTTAATTACTTTTATGCAAGATTACGAATCTGCAAATGAGCCCCTCATTAGTACTAGTCCGTATCGCGATTCCGCTGATGCCGTTCAAATTATTACCGCGCACAAGAGTAAGGGTCTAGAATATGAGTATGTCTTCACGGTTGCAACAGATGACCGCGCCTGGGGCAATTCAAAGGGCAATAATAATATGCTTGCTCTACCAGCCAATCTTACCCATGTGCGTCATACTGGAGTCACAGAGGACGAACGTCTAAGGTTATTCTTCGTTGCAATTACGAGGGCAAAATCTCACCTTTACATGACAAACTCATTAAAAGATTATGCTGGAAAATATCCCGCTCGCCTACAATACTTATCAGAGTATCAGGACGACAATAAGCATCTAGTATCACCAATGTTACCGAAGAAGAGCCAGGAAATTATCACTCATTATCAGAACCTACCTGACGATTACAAACTCAGTGATTTAAAAACCTCGTGGATTTCTTCCTATCAAAAGGTTGGCGAGGAAATACGTCCATTACTGCTATCTCGTATGGAGAATTACAAGCTAAATGCCACTGATCTGACGACTTTTATTGATATTATTTACGCCGGGCCACAAGTATTTTACGAACGCAAAGTTCTCTTGGCACCGGCAGAATCTTACTCAGAAGCACTAACATTTGGCAATCTGATCCACGCGACTTATGAACAGGTTACGAACAATAAACTAGACGACGCAGCCGCGCTGCAATATTTTCACGAGCAACTCAAAACTGCCAATGTACCACTAGATGATTTAGAAGATTTTACTATCAAAGGCGAGAAAGCGTTAGCAACTTCTTTGCAAGAATTTGGCTATCTATTCCGTCATGAAAATGCTAGAGCAGAAGTCAACCTAAGTCATGAACATCCATTATTGGACGACATTCCTCTGACTGGCAAAATTGATCACTTACATATCAATGAGAAAGAAAAGACAATTCAAATTTATGATTTTAAGACCTCTCCCTATCATAGTGAAAATTGGAAGTCGCATTCTACTTTATTCAAATATATGTTACAGTTAGAGTTCTATAAATTACTCCTCAATTTGTCACCTGCTTATAGCAAGTACAGAGTTACCTCTGGTCATATTCTATTTGTTGTACCAGATCCTGCGGATGGTCTAGTGCATGATAAGATATACGAATATAACGAAAAAGACGAAGCAGTTCTCAGGGATTTGATAAAAGCAATTTATAAACAAGTCAAATCACTAGATTTCTTAGACAATTCAGACCTGTTTATCGCCCCAGATTCAGAACGCAAAATGAAAGATATTATAGATTTTATCCAGCTTGTGCTTGACACTAATCAAAAAGAAGAATAAAATACTGGCAGCTTCGCAAAACTTCTGTTCTCATAGTTTTGCAATGCACATTTTTTGAAAGGTGGTGAGTATGAATGGTATGGACGGACGAGACGATGATGAAAGGTCATGGTGTCTCTGGTAATGATCGGGCTGCCTATGCAAACGCAGCCGCACAAATCCAAGCACAGATTGATCAGGGCCATCGCGTAGATGAAAATGCCCGCAAAATCCTCCGTGATGCCGAATATATCGGCGTATACCATCCGAAGTCCTGATCATTATTCAGACTTCAAAAAGATGAGGCGGATTTCCGCCTTTTTCTTTTACTATCCTATCTGCTAGTATGCGTTCGTATCCACTATCGTTTGTGCGATCAGGTGTTCTTCATTGGGGTAGTAGTAAACTATACAATCAAGGTGCTTATGGCAACTGGTGGTCTGCTACCGTTCTTTCTAATACTCACAGTTATGCGTTGAACATAGGTAGCTCAAATGTTAGTCCAACAAATAATTACTACAAATATTATGGCAGGTCCGTTCGTTGTGCTAAATAGAATTAATATACTAGGTCCAAAATGATAACGAATACTAAAACCATTATATTTGGCATTGTTAAAACTCGGTGAAACAGTTAATTCTTCAGATCTTAGAGTATAGCTACGAGCGCCAGATATAAAAGTGGGAGACCAAGAGTGGCCACGAATTGTCTGGTAGGATACTAAATGACTTGACCAATTATAAAGTCCACTCAACACATACGACAGCGGATAAGACCGAATCTTAGTAATAATCTAGTAAAGCAACTAGAAAGAAATGACCTTTTTCAAAGGTTATATCTTCATTATAGCACACTTTACTATTTCTGTCAAGGTTAACAGAGGTGTAACACTTTTTTGACG
>JAZUOY010000010.1:0-78714 GCA_045604885.1 Candidatus Nanosyncoccus sp. | reverse complement strand
ATTTAGCTTATTATTCGTCACGGCAGCAGAAAGGTAGATAAATCCAGGCGGACTGTGCCGGAATTACAGTTCCGTACTCGTCCGTGGATTTATCTACTTTCTGCTGGTTCCTCATATACCAGCTAAATCAAAAAGTAGGAATAGGAACATAATCATCTTATCAGATTAGTATGCGTTCGTATCCACTATCGTTTGTGTTGCCAGGACATTACAATTGGCGCGTAGGCGTATTATATTGGATGGAATTTGGTGGACATTGCTGGACAACTACATTGATTTCCTCTAGTAATAGTTTTAGTTTTTATCTGACATACGAGGTTAATACCGCGCATACTGATGGCAAATTTGACGGCTATAATCTTCGTTGATATATTGAAATTAGAAAACTATTTCACTTATCGCAACGAATGTTTAATCCGTAATATTTATTGCAAGTATGCGTCCGCACATCAGTAGAAGACATATTAAAACGGTAAGATTCACCATCAGACAAAACAGTAGAAGACCAAGTGTTACTACGACCGTCCACGTACCATAATGTACTGTTACTCCAACGAAAATTTCCGCTCAACACAAACGATAGTGGATACGAACGCATACTAAACAAATGGAATAGAGACGCAACGAATTGATAATCCCCAGTATTTTTGACCGTTATACGCTATATTGGCATAATTAATGCTACTAGGATTATAACTGATGCAGATGCTATAAGAGTTATTCCAGTTTGTGGGTGTTGAAGTATAACCATATATATTTTGCCCATATAGCAAATCATTTTCCCAAGATATAGTTCCTTCAAATACATACGACAGCGGATAAGACCGAATCTTAGTAGAACCTAAGAAAGCCCAGGTTTTCACCTAGGCTTTTATAGCTAGAGGTACTCAATCTCTAATGTCGTTGGATCATTTATCGTGTCTTCTATGACATTAGAGTACTTTTCCGCAAAATCACGTAATACTACATCGCGAAATTGCTCTCTCTGCCTGAGTAGTTCCTCTTCTGCGACGCGTTCGGCACTGTCATACCTCATGAGAAACTCTCTCTGCAGCGACAGTTTCGGGTTCATCTTAATCAGATGAACCGGACGAGCTTTTTTTGCCTCGTAGTAAAGCTCCAATGTCTTATCAATTGCGTCTTCCTCGCAATAGCAGTTATGCAATACAAAAAGTGTGCCTTTTTGTATACATTCAACTGTCATTTTCATCTGCACGAGAAAAAAGTGCTGCGCAACATTCAAACTATTATTCACCCCCTTTGCCTTGAGGCATTTAACGACTTCCATTAACGAAAGGCAAATTGAGCCCTCATAAGGGTTTTCTTTCCTTATCTTGTTAAATAAAGTCGTCCTCCCAGATGCAAACGGACCGCAGATGATTACGGTTTCTGCTCTATGAAGTGTAATCTTCATATAATATCCCCCTTTCTAAATTAAAGAACTTTTTATAAAAAACAAATAAAGCGACTACAATCGCTCTATACCTCCATTATAGCACACTTTACCATTTCTGTCAAGGCAGCGTATTAGTTCGTAGCCTTATCATTCTAGTATGTTATAATAACTCTATGAGATTATCCCATTCTTTTACCAAAACTCTGCGCAACGCCCCGAAAGACGAGTCGGCTCGTTCGGCGCAGTTTCTGATTCGAGCAGGTTATGTCCACAAGGAATTAGCTGGTGTTTACGACTATTTACCGCTCGGACTACGCACTCTTAACAAAATTGAAAACATTATCAGGGAAGAGCTCAACAATATCGGCTGCGAAGAGGTAAGAATGTCAGCTTTACAAAATCCTGACCTCTGGGAAAAAACTGGTCGTTGGAGTGACCAAGAAGTTGATATTTGGTTTAAGACTGAACTTTCTGCTGGTGGCGAGCTTGGTCTTGCTCCGACTCATGAAGAACCGATCACCAACATGCTAAAAACATACATTAAAAGCTACAAGGACCTCCCGTTATATGTTTATCAGTTCCAGACTAAATTTCGCAATGAATTACGCGCTAAATCTGGTATCATGCGTACACGCGAATTTTTAATGAAAGATCTTTATTCTTTTTCTTCCAGTGAAAAGTCTCACGACGAGTTTTACCATAAGGTGGAAGATGCTTACAAACGAATTTACGAACGTGTCGGATTGGGCGATTGCACTTATCAAACTTTTGCTTCTGGTGGAATTTTCGCTAAATTTTCTCATGAGTTCCAAACCATCATTCCAGTCGGTGAAGACACAATCTATTACAATGCCGATAAGTCAGTAGTTCTCAACGAAGAAGTCAAGGTTCCAGAAGTCCTAAGTGAACTCAATATCAAAGAAGACGACTTAGAATCCACCCGTGCAGCAGAAGTCGGCAATATTTTCACTCTAAAATATAAATATTCTGATCCGCTTGACCTCAAATTTACTGATCAAGCAGGTACGGAGCAAACCGTATTCATGGGCTGTTATGGCATTGGTGTCTCACGTGTAATGGGTGTAGTAGCGGAAAAATTTTCTGATGATAAAGGTCTAGTCTGGCCAGAAGAAGTTGCACCATATCTATTTTATCTAGTCGCTATTGGAGAAGAAGCTAAAATTGAAGCGGAAAAATTAGAGAAAACACATCCAGAATTAGTCCTTTATGATGATCGCAACAACCGTCCGGGTGAGAAATTCGCCGACGCAGAACTCATGGGTATCCCGTATCGCCTGGTCTTATCCGACAAGACTTTAGCCAATTCACAAGGTGAACTTACCAAACGGCAGAATGGCGCTCAAAAGCTATTGACACTAACAGAAATAGAAGATATACTATCTGGGTATGAAAAAGACAGTCAATCTTACTAAACAAGGCAAGGCCGATCTAGAAAAAGAATTAGAAGAACTAATTGCACGCCGTCCTCAGATTGCAGAGCGTTTACAAACTGCACGCGCTTTTGGCGATCTCTCAGAAAATCAAGAATATTCCGATGCTCGCTCCGAGCAAAAAACTGTAGAAAATCGCATTGCAGAAATAGAAAACATTCTCAAAAGTGCCAAGATTATTCGTAATGTCTCTCATGACAAAGTGACAATGGGTGCAACTGTAACCGTCACTCTATCTGGTAAAAAATGCACCTACTCCATTGTCGGTCCAGTAGAGGCTAATCCGCTAGATGGTAAAATCTCTGATCAATCACCGATCGGACAGGCTTTAATGGGCAAAAAAGTTGGCGATACTTACGAACTGCCAAATGGTAACAAAGGAAAAATTATAGAAATCTCATGACGACATTGGCCGATTACAGAGATGAACGTCTCAGAAAACTACAAGAGATCAAAGATCTAGGAATTAATCCTTTTCCAGCTCACTCTGATCGCAATACTCACATTGATAAAATTATAGATTCTTATGAAAAATATGACGATAAAGATGTAGTAATTGCTGGTAGGATCGTTGCTATACGTAGTTTCGGGAAACTTGCTTTCGTCAAAGTTCGTGATTATTTTGGTGAAGTGCAGATTTTCATGCAACAAGAAGACGCGAAGGAAGGTTATTTTAATACTAAACGCCTCAAGTTACTTGATAGCGGTGATTTTATTGAAGCTAAGGGAAAAGTTGGCAAAAGTAGCACTGGAGAAATCTCTGTCTTCTGCAATCAGTTACGTTTATTAACTAAATCTCTTCGTCCACTTCCGGGGCGTGATGGCTTCACTAATAAAGAAGAGCGCTACCGTCGCCGTTACGTTGACATGAATGTCAATCCAGAGGTGCGTGAACGCATGGTGCGCCGAAGTAGATTCTGGCAGGCGACACGTGATTTTATGAACTCGCATGGTTTTATTGAGATTAATACTCCAATTCTAGAGCATACCACTGGCGGAGCAGATGCCACTCCTTTCGTTACGCATATGGATGCACTTGATGAAGATTTTTATTTGCGCATCTCTCAAGAATTACCACTGAAGCGGCTGCTTGGTGCTGGTTTTGAAAAAGTTTACGATATCGGTCCACGCTTTCGTAATGAAGGTGTTGACGATGAGCATCTGCCAGAGCATATTGCGTTTGAATCCTATGCCGCTTATGAGGATTATCAAGATGGCATGGATTTTTACGAAGAGATGATAAAATATGTCGCCAAAGAGACTTGGGGAACACTGGAGTTTGATCTGGGTGGCGCGGAGATTGGCCAAGAGGGTGGCACGGTCGCCACGCCAAAATTTCATATTAATCTAGATTGCAAGTGGCCACGCATCAAATACGCTGATTTGCTCAAAGAAAAGTACGATATTGACGTTTTCCATCCAGATAAAGAGCAGTTAGTTAATATCCTTCTTGCAGAATGGAAGGCGGAAGATATGAGCAAAGACGCTTTCCGTGAAAAGTTAGAAGCAATGTCGGCACCACGACTGATTGATAATGTTTGGAAATTAATTAGAAGAACTTCTGCTGGGCCATATTGGCTAATAGAGGAACCGCTAGCACTTAGCCCGTTGGCAAAAGTTGTACCAGATAATCCCCTAGTCACACAGCGCTTCCATCCAATCATTGCTGGCACAGAAATGGGAAATGGCTACTCCGAGCTGAATGATCCTCTAGACCAATTGGCACGTTTCCAAGAGCAACAAGCAATGCGTGATGCTGGAGACTCTGAGGCGCAAATGCTTGATATGGACTTCGTAGAAATGTTGGAATATGGCATGCCGCCAGCTTGTGGCTGGGGTAACTCTGAGCGCAATTTCTGGCTCCTAGAGGGGGTATCTGGGCGCGAAGGTGTTCCATTCCCAATTATCAAAAGCCGTTAAAGAGCAGAAACTAGTTGTGATATAATTAAGCAAAAGAATAATTCGTATTGCAATATAGTAGAAAGGAAAAAAATGGCAAACAAGGTAATGATTGTTGGAACCGGAAATGTTGGTGCTAGTGTCGGCTATTGTCTAGTAAACCAGCGCACAGCAGTTTCCGAGTTAATACTAACTGATATAAACATGGAAGATGCCGAGGGTGAAGCAATGGATCTACGCGATACACTTGCCGTTTCACCATCTTTTATGAAAATTTCTTCTGGCACCTACAAGGACGCTGGAGACTGCGATATTATCGTCATTACCGCAGGTGTGCCACAAAAGCCAGGTGAAACTCGTATGAACCTCCTCAAGAAAAATGCCACTATTTTTAAAGATATGGTTAGTGAAATTATGGCGTCTGGATTCTCTGGCATTTTTGTAGTAGTGTCTAATCCAATGGACGTTCTAACTTATCTGACTTGGCGCTATTCTGGCTTGCCGTGTGAACAAGTAATTGGTTCTGGTACAATTCTTGACTCTGCTCGTCTGCGTTATCGTATTTCCGAAAGACTTAATGTTTCTCCGAAGTCCGTTCACGCTTTTCAGATCGGTGAGCATGGGGATACAGAATTTGCACTTTGGTCATCTTCTAACCTCGGCGGTCAGCCACTTGAAAAGCTTCTAAACAAAAAGGAGCGTGATGAAATTGAGAATTTCGCTAGAAATGAAGCTTATGAAATCATCAACAAAAAAGGTGCAACCTATTACGGAATTGGCGCTTGCGTAACAAAGTTAATCAATTGTATCCTCGGCGATGAACGACGTGTTCTGCCAGTTTCTTCTTACGACGATTTTACTGGAGTCTATAACGGTTTTCCTGCTATCGTCGGCAGAAACGGTATTGTTCGCCGACTTGATTTGAAATTATCTGAGGAAGAGGGCATCAAATTACAAAAGTCCACTAACGCACTAAAGGCCGCCATTGAAGAAGTTAAATCTTAATCTTTAGCCAAGTGTATTTCTTGACAGAATAGTGCTGAATCTCAGCAATATATGATTTGACCTGCTCAGAGTGTGTGGAAAGACGTGTATATCTCGTTTGGAAGTTTACCGTATATGGACTGGAATTATCAGCATGAAGGCTAATCCTCAAATCATCACAGACTAATGGATCAAGATAGCGGATTTTCACTGGGTAAGACGGCGTGATAAAATATCCCTTCTGTTGAGGCTTTTTATCTCCAATATAATACCTTTTTACGCGCAAGAATTTACGCATAGTTGTAGCCAGCGAAGAATCGTGTGAATGTAGAATTTTCGCAATGGTTTCCTGGTCAGTCAGACGATATAGTTCTTCCTGCGTCAGATCACCTACTTTAATGGATTTTTGCACAATATCAGCATAAGCTTGTCCAGTCAGCATAAAACGATTATCGCACCAATTATGCCAAAGTTTCCGAGCAAGACCGAGAAATTCTTCCGCAATCTTATAATCTAAGAACGCTAATTCCTCTTTTCCGCTTTCATTCTGTCCAATGATCAGATTATCATAATAACGCTTAATTTTAGAAAGAGGCATTTTTACACCATAGTCCCGAACTAAATAAGCATTCATAAATGTATATTCTAAGCGGTCAGCAGAAAGGTGAGGACTATCATTGTCTGCGATCGGATATTGATGGTAGTCCGAAATTTCTTTTATGGAAATATGGTCGCGACGTAAAAGTTTACGGATGCTAGGCGATTTGGCGATTATTTTCTCAGTATTACCCTCTGTATATTCTTGTTTTACGGCATCATTATTTAAGATGTCGATACAATGCTTAAACGCTGGGGTAGAAATATCATGAAATAACGCAGCCAGCGCCTGTTTCTGACTCCTGGTGAAATGCCAGACGATCAAACAACATGCTACACTATGATTGAGAACATTATAGTGTCTAGGAACATCCCAAAAATTCAAATAGTCCACCGCACAAGTTTGCGAAAGTCCAGCAAGCCGTTGCATCTCTGGCGCCACGACATATTCTTCTATCCATTCTGGATAATCTGGGCTAAGAATCTGAAAATACTTCTGAAGATCACAGTCTAAACTATCATAATATGGTCGTTTCTTTTGCATAATTACCTCCGTTGATAGGATTATATCATAACGATTTGAGAGTGTGCTACAATATGATTATGAAACGCCGATCTATCATTCTCTTAGCAATACTTACTTTACTAGCATTATTAATTTCTCCCATTTCCGTCTCCGCTGCGCAGTCTGCAAACGATTTCTACTTCTCTGACGCAAAATACGATTTTTATCTAGAAAAAACCGCGGATAACACTAGCAAATTGCATGTTGTAGAAGAGTTAACAGCAATTTTTCCACAAACAAATCAGAACCATGGCATCACCCGCTCTATCCCTTACTCGAACCAAGATGGTAAAAACATTACAGCGATGGATGTTGCTGAACTTAATTTTCGCGCCTGGCGTAACGGTGAAGTAGAAAACGTTGCAAAAACAGAGGCCGCAGCCGGGAATTACATTTTTTACTTGGGGAGCGCATCTGAATATGTCCACGGCGAACAGGTCTATCGCCTAGAGTATGACTTTACAAATGTCATCACCGAATTTGACGCAAATGGCAATATGACCTGGACTGGCCAAGATGCAGTCTTTCAAGAACTATATTGGGATACAAATGGCACTGGTTGGAGTCAAAATTTTAATCAGCTAACTGCTAACCTACATCTTTCTCGCGAACTAGCAGCACGGTTAAAACCCCTAAATGACACCGTAGCTTCTTGCTATGTCGGCAATTACGGTGCGTCCGGTCGGAATAGGTGTATTATTTCCTACGATGATCAGACCTCTTATGATAGCTCCGCTCAAAACGCCAGCTCTAGCCAATCGGCAGAAGCAGTAATCTCTTTTACTACTAGTGATCTTAATGCCTGGGAAAACCTAACTTTCGCAGTCAATTTCCAACCTGGAACTTTCTCTGTACCAGAGCCTAGACAAAAGCAAACCTATCTATTTCTTATCACATCCATCATTGCCTTGGTCTTCGTGACACTGATCCTTATCTTAATGATTAGAAAATACCACAAAATAGTTAGCCCTAAGAAAAAATACTACAAATCCCTCATTGTCGCTCCACAATACGCTCCACCAGAAAAGCTCACAGTAGCAGATGTCAAAGAATTGTATATTGAGCCCACACGTAATTCTTACGTAGCAACCTTAATTGAACTTGCTATTGCGAAGAAGATTCTCCTAATTAAGACCGACAATACCAACAATGGAGTTTTTAGCAAGAAACCGGAGTGGAAGATTAAAGTCATTTCCGCTGAAGGATTAACTGCCGCCCAAGAGAATGTTTTATATATTTTAAGAGGCGGTCCAATTCACACAGGGGATGAATACGAAATCAGATCACATACCGCTACTTCTGTCTTAGAATACAAGAGGAAAGAATATGACACTAGTACGATTAAACGTCTAAAAAATTTGGGATATTTAGAAGGCGACAAAAACCATAATTTTAAGATTTATAGTATTCTATTGGTTATAGCCGCAATCGCTTATGGTTTGATTAGCCTCATAATCATGGAAGATAATAGCGAAGCGGTCATCATTGGTAAAGAACTCTTGTATCCAGTCTTCTTTGTTGATATCGTCGCCGTAATAGTTACAACAATGATTGCTGGACGCGCAGAAAAACTCGCTAATCGTACTGAAAAAGGGCTACGGGCAAATGCTGATATTGCAGGCCTGAAAGATTATATTGGTATGGCAGAAGCTGATCGTCTACGATTTTTGCAGTCCATCAAAGGTGCTGATACATCCGATCAGGGCATCGTCAAACTATACGAAAAGCTCTTGCCTTACGCTATTATCTTTGACATGGAAAAATCATGGCTCAAAGAGTTAAATCATTACTATGAATTAAACCCTGATTACGATCATAACTGGTATCGCGGGACGGATTATTTCACAGCCACCATGTTTAATCGCATGATGCGTGACACTTCAAGCAATATTATTTCTACAACTTCTTACACATCATCTTCATCTTCGTCATCCTCGTCTTCTGGCGGCGGAGGCGGAGGATTCTCCGGTGGGGGCGGCGGAGGCGGCGGTGGAGGTGGCTGGTAGTCACTAAAACACCAAAAAAGCGCCACACGCGCCTATACTCTCATTATATCATACTTTACTCAAAAAGTCAATAGCTACACCTATCTGATAATATGCTATAATTTTCTTAATATGTTAGATGTTAATTTTATTCGCGAACACCTCGCTGAGGTGAAAAAATCCACCAAAGAAAAAGGCTATAAGACCGATGTAGATGCCATTCTTGCTCAAGATGACAAACGGAAAGCTTTATTGCAAAAGGTAGAAGATCTCCGCAAATTGCGCAATGAGATTTCTGCCCAAATGAAAGGCGGTAAACCTGCGCCTGATCTGATAGAAAAGGGAAAGAAAATCAAAAGTGAACTCTCCACTAAAGAAAAAGAGCTGGACGATCTCACTGCAAAAGTCACTACAGAGATTAAAACCATTCCGAATATCATTTTTCCAGATGTACCTCTCGGTGGTGAAGAGGCTTCACGCGAAGAGAAAGTCTGGGGTAAAAAGCATGAATCTGGCGTAGATCATTTAGACTATGCGATTTCTCGCGATTGGGTAGATTTTGAACGTGGCGCCAAAGTTGCCGGCTCAAAATTTTACTACCTTAAAAAAGAGCTTGCCCTCCTAGAAAATGCTTTGTTGCAATTTGGTATTAAAAAAATGCAAGAACATGGACTTAATTACATAACCGTCCCTTATATGGTATCGTCAAAAGTGTTAGAAGGAACTGGTTTTGCTCCTAAGTCATCCGATCAGAGCGATGAGTATTTCATTGACGGTGAGGATCTTGCCATGATTGCTACCGCTGAAATGCCGATTACTGGCTACCACGCTGACGAAATCTTCGCTGAACAAGATCTACCAATTTTCTACGCTGGTTACTCTGCTTGTTTCCGCAAAGAAGCTGGTACTTATGGTAAGTTTACCCGCGGACTCTTTCGGGTTCATCAGTTTAACAAACTAGAGATGTATGCCTTCTGTTTACCAGAGCAGAGTGAGGAAATCCATCAGAAACTAGTAGGTATTGAAGAAGAAATTTTGCAAGAATTAGAAATTCCATATCATATTATCAATGTCGCTGCAGGTGATATGGGTGCTCCAGCCGCGAAGAAATACGACATTGAGTTTTGGTCACCAGTAGATAAGAAATATCGCGAAATTACTTCCTGTTCTAACTGTACAGATTTCCAGGCACGTTCACTAAATATTCGTGTCCGTCGCAAAGATGGTAGACTAGAAAATGTTCATACACTAAACGGCACAGCAATTCCATTTGCAAGAATGTTGATGGTACTCATAGAGAACTTCGCTACAGAAGGTGGAAAACTGCAAGTACCAGAAGTACTAAGACCTTACCTAAATAATCAGTCCGAGCTCTAAACTCTGGTTAGATTGCCCACTTATCACCTTGATGATAGAGAAGAGATTTAGTATAATATAAAAAAGGAGTGTTATGATTGAGAAAATTGAAATCACAGGGAACAAATATGAGGTGGGAGAAAGTTTCCGTAAGTATGCCCAGAAGCGAATTGGCAAGCTAGATCGTTATCTACCACGCGGCAATAAGAAAGATGTCGTTGCAAAAATCGTCGTTACAGAGATTGACAAGGCTCATGGTAATAAATACGAAATTTCTGCCGCTATGGAGATCCCTGGCGGTAAAGTTCTCGCTGCGAAAGATGAATCCTCTAATGTTTTTGCCGGCATTGACATCATTGAAGCAAAATTAATGGCACAAATTCGCCGCTTCAAGCTAGAAAGCACTCCACACCTTAGAAAAAATAAACTTAAATCCCTATTTAAGCGAGGCTAAAATGGCAAAAGAGAAGAAACCGACTGACAAACTTGCTGACAAGACCGCAATGGAGAAATTCCTACAAGGGATTTTTGGTGATGCTCAGAAGAAAATCCTGCGCCGTTACTACCGTCGTGTTTTAGAAATAAACAAATTAGAGCCTAAGTATCAGGCAATGGACGACGAGGAACTATCAGAACAAACAACCGTACTCAAAGACCGTCTAGAAGATTTAATTAAAAAAGAACAGGGCAAGATTGCCCTAACGAAGATTAAGCATCAGAAAAAAACGCAACCATCTAAGAAGTCCGATTCGGAAGCTACGCACTCTAGCCTGGCAAAATCTGACGAGCGACAAGATCTGGCTTTAGAAAAATCTCTGGATGAAATCTTACAAGATGCCTTTGCCTTAGTACGTGAAGCGACTAATCGTGTGCTTGGCATGCGTCACTACGATGTACAGATGATTGGTGGTATGGCTCTGCACGAGGGCAATGTAGCCGAAATGAAGACCGGCGAAGGTAAGACTCTCGTCGCACTTTTACCAGCTTATCTTAACGCCCTTTCTGGTCGTGGCGTACATGTCATTACTGTGAATGATTATCTCGCTCAACGTGATGCTGGCTGGAACGGTCCAGTTTATGATTTCCTTGGACTTTCAGTCGGCGTCATCATCAATCAAGCCTCCTTCATTTATGATCCAGAATACGAAAACGAAGACCATGAAGATGAGCGTTTTCGTCACCTCAAACCCTGTACGCGCAAGGAGGCCTACGCGGCAGATGTCACTTATGGCACGAATAATGAGTTCGGTTTTGACTATTTACGCGATAACATGGTAGATGAAGTAAAGTATCTCCGTCAGAGAGAGTTAAATTACGCTATCGTAGATGAGGTGGATTCAATTCTGATTGACGAGGCTCGCACTCCGCTAATTATTTCCGCTCCAGCTGGTGATAACCCAGAGGCCTATTATCAATTTGCTAAAATCGCCGATCAGCTCACCCCAGATGATTATGTCCTAGACGAAAAGCATCGCTCCGTCACCTTAACTGATGCTGGAGTAGATAAAGTTCAGAAGTTGCTTGGAGTGGATACACTTTATTCAGTGGAAAACACCCGCCTAGTCTATCACATGGACCAAGCATTACGCGCTCAGGTTGTATTCAAAAGAGACAAGGATTATGTTGTCACTAATTCTGGTGAAGTAATCATCGTTGATGAACATACTGGTCGCCTGATGCAAGGTCGTCGCTATAATGAGGGACTGCACCAAGCAATAGAGGCTAAAGAAGGTGTGCAGGTTCGTCAAGAATCTATGACCCTAGCAACTATTTCTTTCCAGAACTTTTTCCGCTTGTACCGTAAACTGTCTGGTATGACTGGTACTGCCTTTACAGAAGCAGAGGAATTCCAACAGATTTATGCTCTAGATGTCATCCAGATTCCGCCTAATCGTCCAATCCAGCGTATAGACAAAGACGACCTGATTTATCGTACAGAAGCAGGTAAATTACGAGCTATCGTCAAAGAAGTAGAGAAATATCACAAAAATGGTCAACCAGTTCTAATCGGCTCTGCTAGTATCGTTAAGAATGAACTAATCGCAAAATACCTGGACGAGGCTGGTATTCCTTATGAAATCCTTAACGCTAAGAATAACGAACGTGAGGCCGCCATTATCGAAAAAGCTGGCGAAAAGGGTGCGGTCACACTCGCAACGAATATGGCTGGTCGCGGTACCGATATTAAGTTATCAGATGAAGTAAAGAAATTAGGCGGCTTAGTTGTCATCGGTTCAGAACGGCATGATTCACGTAGGGTAGATAATCAGCTCCGTGGACGTGGTGGTCGTCAGGGCGATCCTGGCACGACTCAATTCTTCGTCTCCTGTGAAGACGATCTGATGCGTATCTTTCAGGGTGATCGTATCGCTATGCTTATGTCGCGACTTGGCGTAGATGAAGACACTCCAATTCAGACCCGTTCTGTCACCAAAACCCTAGAAACCGCCCAGAAGCGTATTGAGGGATTCAACTTTGATTCTCGTAAAAATGTCGTGCAATACGATAATGTCATCAACCGTCATCGTCGTGTGGTTTATACTATGCGTCGCAAGATTCTAGAAGGTGAAAATATCAAAGGCGAAATTAACCGACTCATTAAAGATGCCTGCGAAGATCTCACCCAATTTAGCTCACGCGTAAACAAGAATTTCGTGAAGGATTTTCAGAAAGTCTTTGATCTAGACGAGGACCTCGTAAAAGAGATCGGCCTCATGCGCAAGGAGAAAGATCGCACAAAGCTCGCCATTACTGCTGTCCAGGAGAAATATAAGGATAAAGAGCTAGACTTCGGTCCAGAAGTAATGCGCAAGATTGAGCGCGAAATCTATCTCAAAGTCCTAGACGCACTCTGGATGCAGCACCTAGAGAATATGCAGCATTTACGCGAAGGAATCCATTGGCGTAGTGTAGGGCAAAGAGACCCACTCGTAGAATATCGTACTGAAGCCCAAAAATTATTTGATGGTCTACAGCGTAATCTCCGCGAAGAAGTACTAAAAGTTATCCTCAGCCTCACGCGTCAAGAAGCAGAGGAATCTCAGGTGACCGATGGTCAAGAATATGAGTCAGAGCTTACTAAAATGGCTGAATCCTCCACAGAAAAAGGCGTAAATGAGGTTTCCGCTGGAGAAAAGAATCTTGATTCTGAATTCAAGAAAAAATCCGGTAAATCTGTTCCTCAACATGGTTCTACCAAAAAGAAATCTAGTAAAAAGTCTACTAAGTCCAGTAAGTCATCCAAATCTAAAAAATCCAAGAAGAAAAGCAAGAAAAAAGGTCGTAAATAGTTAATTTACACCATATGCTCCCATATGAAACACTCCCTGTATGAGGTAAATCTAAAAAATGGCGCTAAAGGACTCCTAATTGATGTTCCAAGTGCCAGTGTAATGAACATCCGGATCCAATTCAGAGCCGGAATGCGCTACGCGAAGAACCACGATCTGTACGAGATTGCTCACGTTGTAGAACATCTAAGTTTTGGCGCTAATGCCAAATATCGCGATGAACAAGCTTACGAATCAGATTTCACCAAAAATGGTGCCTATCATAATGCTTGGACCTCAGATTTTTCAGTCTGTTACGAATCTGAATGTGCAGATTTTGAGTGGGAAAGAATTCTGGATCTCAATCGTGTCGCCATTACTTCACCACGCTTTAATGAAGAGGAGCTAAAAAGCGAGAAGGGCAATGTGCGTTCTGAACTAACTGGATATCTCAACGATTATTCCCGCTTAATTTGGCCACGCTTGCAAACTGCAATTGGCGAAACCACGCCAAACCTCCGCGAACGCATTAATACTCTATCCAATATAGAGCTGAAGGATATTCGCGAACATTATCGTAGAACCCATACTGCCTCAAATATGCTTTTCATTATTACTGGCAGAGTGCGTCATCGTAGACACAAAATCATCAAAATGCTAGAGACCTGGGACCTTAAAACAGGAGAGCTTTTCCCGATTCCTAATGACGAAATCCATTCGTCTGATGCAGTTCTTATTCGTCGCAAAGACGCATCCAACATTACTTTTGGATTTTCCTTTGTCATTCCGCGTCGTCTAACAGAAAAGGAAGTTCGCACAATGGATTGCCTCAACCATATTGTTACTGGCACCACAAGTAGTCGCATCTTTGGCAAAGCCCGCAAAAGAGGTTTAGCTTATGGCATTAGCAGCTGTTTAACTAATAGTATGCATAATTCATCTTGGGATTATGACGGCGAAGTTAACCACGAAGATGCAGAGGCCTTGTTTGAACTAATCCAAAAAGAGTTGGAGAAGATCTTAAATGGTGACATTAGCGAAAAAGAAATCGTTGCGGCGCAATCATATACTCTGGGTCGTTATCAGATGGGTGCACAAACCGTTAGCCAAATTTCTGATTTTTATATGGAAAGTTATTTTGTCAACGGCGAGATAGATCATTATGATCGCACTCCAGACATTATTCACTCCGTAGATAAAGCAGCAATCGTCAAATTAGCACGAGAATACGCTCATGATGGCATGCGCGCACTTGTTACGGTGGGATCATGCGAAAAATCTATGATCAATAGTTTGTCAGAACACCTCAAAATATAATATAATATAGATATGAAGTTAGCGATTTTAGGTTATGGGCTAGAGGGCAAAAGCGTAGAAAGATACTTTCAGACTCACCCCTACGAAAATATCCCGCCGTCAGAGATAGAAATCAAAGTTTATGACGATTTCAAAGATGAAGAAATAGATTCTTTGGGACTAGAAAAATATGATGTAATTTTTCGATCACCTTCTGTGCGTCCACATTATGATTTCAAAAAATACGAAGACCAGAATAACCACGGCAAGGGCACAGAGCAACTATATCTAAAGGAGAAACCCTACTGGACCTCTGCCACAAAATACTTTTTTCAACATTGTCCATGTGAGATTATTGCCGTTTCCGGTACTAAGGGCAAAGGCACGACCTGTTCTATGATCACCGCCATTCTAAAATCCATTGAAAAGCAGGTATATTCTTCCGCTCCAGATGCGCCACGTACCTTCCTGGTAGGCAATATTGGCACACCAGTCTTAGATGTCCTTGATCAACTTCGCCCAGAAGATAATGTCGTTTATGAGATGAGTAGTTTTCAGCTCTGGGATTTACATGCAGGCTCCTATATCGGTGTTCTATTGCGTATAGAGCCGGATCATCTCAATGTCCACTATGATTATGATGATTATGTTTATGCCAAGTCCGCCATCGCCCGTTATAAAAGCGAGTCTGATCACTTAATTTATTTTAAGAATAATCCAACCACTAAGGCGATCGCCGAAAAGAGTACAGCCCTTAAGCACACTTATCCTATAGAATTAAATTCCTCAGACCTAAGCACCTTAGGTAAGAAGAGATTACTAGAAGTGCTAGATTCACTACAAATACCTGGTGAACATAATCGCGAAAATGCCGAAGCGGCTCTCTTAGCCGTAGCAGTACGCTTTCATTCTGGCGGGATAGATGGTTTACTCTGCTCTGAACTATATCCAGCCGTTAAATCCGCCTTGCAAAATTTTCATGGGTTGCCACACCGTTGCCAATTCATCAGAGAACTTAATCATGTCAAATACTACGACGATAATTACTCGTCTGCTTTGCCAGCACTAGATGTAGCACTTAAGGCTTTTGCGGATAACCCAACAATCTTAATCGCTGGTGGTTTTAGTAAAGGAACCGACGAAGAGGTCAAGCAACGTATTTTTAGCGCCAAAAACCTTACTAAAGTAATCTTGATTGGTGCAACTGCAAAGGTTCTTGCAGAGGGAAGCGACCCTGCGAAATATGAACTTGCCGACACATTAGAAGATGCCGTAGCAAAAGCTCGCATAGTAGCAGAAAAGGCTGCTAAACATGATTGTCCTGCAATTGTTCTAATGTCACCTGGCTTCGCCTCGTTTGATATGTTTAAAAATTTCACCGAAAGGGGAGAAATCTTCACAAAATGCGTCAAAGCGCTCGTTTAATTTATGACCACATCCCTGAATCTTTCATCATTAACCAGCCATCTTTTGACGAAAAATCTTTTTCCGCGCAATTCCATTATGCCTATCAGGACCAAGACGAATTTTGCGAAAAAATCTATTTTACCAGTCCAACACACCCCCTATCAGAACAACAAAAAATAGCATTAAAAAAGGCTCTTTACTTAGCCGCAGTCTTGATCGGCACTTCTTATTTTAAAGTTCATCCTACGCCATATATTTGGACTAAATTCCGGATTGATGACTTCCAAAAAGGGATGTTTAACTACGTTTATCAAGAAGGGCTTTCTCAATTCGCTTACGAAAACCATCTTACACGAAGTGAATTAGGCGATTTCTCGTCTAGTTACGAGTTTAGTCAAATGAATAATGATTCTAATCAGCAAATGCCGAGTATAGGCACAAAACCACAAGAGTACACAGGACAAGGAGTTTTGGCACTGCAATCTGGCGGCAAAGATTCACTTTTGACGGCAACTCTGCTCAATAAAAAACAAATCCCCTGGACAGCACTATACATTTCCAGCAACACTAATTATCCGAAGGTTTTAGATCTAATCGGTGCTAAATCAATCCAAGTCGTCACCAGATTAATAGATCATACTAATCTCACCCACGCCGCTAAGAAAAAAGGACTGAATGGGCATGTTCCAGTAACGTATATCAATATGGCGATCGCATTAATTCAAGCTATAATCAACAGCGATAATCAGATTTTAACGTCAATTGGACATGAAGGAGAAGAACTGCATGCCATTATCAAGTCGCGAACTGATGATTCTGCCGATCTTCCAGTTAATCATCAATGGAGCAAAACTTGGCATGCAGAGCGGATGTTTTCTGATTACATCAAGCACTATATCACGCCAAACCTCGTGATTGGCTCGTCACTTCGTCGTTATTCCGAACTAAAAATTTCTCAGTTATTCGCAGAAAAATGTTGGCACAAATATAAACATTACTTTAGTTCTTGTAATCAAGCAAATTACAAACAGGGAAACAACAATTCCTATTTAAGTTGGTGCGGTGAATGCGCTAAGTGTGCTAATTCTTATTTACTTTTTGCACCCTTCCTAGAATCAGATGATCTAAACTCACTCTTCCCAAATCAAGTCTCTCTTTTTACAAAGCCAAATCTGACACCAATTTTTAAAGGTCTACTTGGCATAGATCACGAGTTAAAACCTTTTGAATGTGTTGGTGAGATTGAGGAATTGCGCCGTGCTTATCATCTCAAAAAATCTGATTATCCAGATTTGCCTTTTGAAGTTCCAGAGAGCAACTACGATTACGAACAACATTTTCCATCTGCAAATTTGAAAATTTAACCCAACAAAAAGCGGCCCAGAAGGTCGCTTCGTAAGAACTACATGGCAGGTGTGAGGTGCCAAGAAAGATCATTAGAGTTGAATGACAACTCATAATGCTCCCGGCCAGCCATGACTTCAAAGAAATGCATCGCTACATTACCCACGAATTTAATTCGTGTCTCTAGTAGCTCCGTCACTTCGGTTTCGCCAATTTCACCGCGTCGCTTAAACGATAACGGCTGGCATGGTGTCATCTCATAACCGAAGAGTGCCATCACTTCTACTCGTTCTTTTTTAATGTTATTTTTCATAAGTAACTCCTAATTTAATATTGATAACTAGAAGTCATTTATGTGAGCCTGATTTATTGGCTCCTGGCTAAGGGTATAAATGACGATGCCCAAAGCTAAAATTTTTTTTCATTGCCAGTGACCGAAGTATAGCAAGATGTTTATATTATAGCATAAGAAATATGTTTTTTCTCATTTTCTAGTATGCGTTCGTATCCACTATCGTTTGTGTTGAACGGTCATTATCATTGGGCAGATGGACATATATATGATAAGGGGTACCAAGGATTTTATTGGTCAAATACCATCTACAGTGCAACGACAAGCTATTGTTTTCAAGCCATTTCGTCAAGTTTAAACACAGCTCTTACACGTGCTAAATCATTAGGGTGGGGTATTCGTTGCGCTAAAATTTTTAATATACTATTTTCCATTCTAACGAACAGAATAACCGCAATATTTTAAGTAGTTATTATACTCAACTTCGGAAGATTTCAAGCCAAATCTAAAACTATTTGAGTCATTTGTAATTGTTGCAGTCCATTGTCCACTATGTATTCCTTGATTACGTAGTTTACCGTCTAGCCAATTATAGGTTCCTCCCAACACAAACGATAGTGGATACGAACGCATACTAGAATAAGAGACTAGAACAATCTCAATTGATCAAATGGAAAAATTCGCATCAGCGCTGGACCAATGATACGACAAAGTGGAACAGTTCCCAGTCCATTGCGCGAATCAAAGGAATATGAATTTTCCCGGTTATCTCCGGAAACAAAAATTTCTCCCTCTGGAACTACCACATCTACTTCGCCAGAAGTATAAGCCTTTGGTCCATCCGTATCAGATTTGCGCGTGCTAAGGTCTGGGTTGAAGCCATTTGGATATTCATCATTGTATACAGTTAGCAAACCATCAAATACTGTCACTCTCTCGCCAGGAAAAGCAATTACTCTCTTAATAATATATTGATCTTGCACACCCTGTTGTTCGTTACAAGTTAACGGACCAGATGCACTGCCATTTGCGAAAACTATCACCTGTCCTCTTTCCGGCATATATTCTTGGCCCATGAAATGAGCAAAAGTAACAGGCAAACGATTAACAATAATTCTATCGTTACCATGCAGAGTATTCTCCATTGACACGCCAACTACATTATATGAGCGAAAGACATAAGCATTGAGTAGTAAGGTGCCAGCAACGACCAACAATACAAACCCCACCAGGGAAATAATATCCTTCACCACTGGATGTTTCTGAAAAAAGCTTGGCGCTTTCATCTCTAATACCTTCTTCATGAACACTATTATAACATAAAAACTTTTCTTTATGTTTTTTTAAGCGAGAATTTGCTATAATAGTGCCATGGCAGATTATGTTCTCATACGCAAAAGTCGCAACATTATTAGCTCTGTTCTGCATGCCATTATGAACATTTTACTGGGAGTCGGCTCAATTGTAGTTACTGTTATTACGGGGAGCTGGATTATTGGTTTATTTCTAGTACTGATCTCTAAGTGGCGTATCTTTGCGGTGCGACCTCGCTACTGGTGGGTTAATATCCTCTCTAGCCTCGTTGATTTAATTGTTGGTACGAGTTTTGTCCTGATCGCTTATTGCTCTGGTAACTCATGGTTAGTTGTACATACCATACTTGCTGTCGCTTACACGCTTTGGCTCATCATTCTGAAACCTCGCTCGTCCGATCTAGCCGCAGAAATCCAGTCGTTAGTCGCAGTTTTTCTCGGCTCGGTAGCAATGACAATGCTATTTGCCAGCTCCAATCCAATTTTTATGACACTAGGATGCTTTTTCATTGGCTTTGCTGCAGCCAGACATTTGCTCGTACAAAGCGATGATAATGAATTTGGTCTTCTTACCTATACTTGTGGATTGATTGCTGCAGAAATTGCCTGGCTCTGCAACTCTTGGCTAATAGTTTATACTTTTGGTGACACTGGTATTCTTGTTCCGCAACTTTCCATTATCTTAACAATTTTCGCCTTTATCTCGGGGCGTGTTTATAAATCAAGCATCAAACATGAAGGCAAAATCAGAATATCAGAAATCGCCACACCACTAGTCTTTAGTTTGCTAATCGTGATAATGCTTGTAGTATGGTTTAGTAATCCGATCTTTGATGTCTAACATATTACAGTAATATAATTTCATAAAATAAGGAGGAAAAAATGGCAAAGGAAAAAACCATAAAACCAAAGACTAAGAAAGGCACGAAAAAGACGCCGAAGTCACCTAAGACAGAAGAAGTTACGAAGAACCAATCCGTTTCATCTAATAATTACACTAAGACCAATCCAATGATAGTCTGTGTCCTAGGTCTTACGCTTATCATGTCTGGTGTTAGTCTTAGTCTTTCCATTTACAATGCGACGAAAACTGGCAACTCTTACTACAATTTTAATAATTCGGCTCAATTCGCCGAAGGATCAATCGCTGACGTTGCAAATCGCGTGTCAGAAAGTGTAGTGTCTATTATTACAGAAACTCGCACCACGAATTATTTTGGACAAGATTCCACTTCATCCGGTGCCGGAACTGGTATGATTGTTACCACTGATGGTCTCATCCTAACCAACAAACATGTTGCTGACGGTGCCAGAAATTTCACGGTCGTCTTGGATGATGGAACTACATATACTGATGTCACACTTGTAGGGACTGACCCACTTAATGATGTTGCTTTTCTCAAAATCAAGGACGTCTCCAACCTAAAGCCTATCACTTTAGGCGACTCTAAAACTCTATCCGTAGGTCAGCAAGTCATTACTATTGGCAACGCACTTGGTCAATATCAAAACTCCGTTGCGTCTGGCATTATTTCTGGAACCGGCAGATCATTAGTCGCATCAACTGGCAGCGGCTACGGCTCCTACGAGATGCTTTCTGATATGATTCAGACTGACGCCGCCATTAACTCTGGAAACTCAGGTGGACCACTAGTTAACGCCGCTGGTGAAGTTGTCGGCATCAACACTGCTACTTCAGCCTACGGCGATAATGTTGGCTTCGCTATTCCAATTTCTTCTATCAAAGGCATGCTAAAATCAATCATAGAGCATAACATAGCGGAGCGTGCCTACATTGGTGTATCTTACTTACCAGTCACAACAGATGTCAAAGATACTTACAATCTTGATGTAAATTACGGAGCTTATCTACCAGAAAGTGATTCTGTTATTACTGGTGGACCAGCCGATCAAGCTGGTCTCAAAACAGGCGACGTCATCCTAGCGGTCAATGGTGTCAATATCGGCAAAGCCGGTTCGCTTTCCACACTCATCGGCGAGTATTCTACTGGTGAAACCGTAGAGATTAAATATCGTCGTGATGGTCAGGACAACACCGTGAAAGTCACTTTAGCCTCTTACAAGGCTAACAATCAACAGAGTTAGTTGTTCTCCGTCTCAAAAATCAAAATATATCCTTTTGTCTGCGAGTGTCTCAAATGGTGCTTGCTGGCAAAAGCGATAATCCTAGAGTGCTGACAGGGATCTGCTTCTACGACAATATACTTGCATTTACCACTTATGATAACAAGTAGCGATTCTATTAGACTCAAACCATCGCCGGAAGCATAAATGGCTGAGCATGGCTCATGACTAAGGGCTTTTTTGTCCAGCCATGTCCAATTTTCATCTACATAGGGTAAATTTGCAACCACAATGTCAGCCAACCAATCATTGTTCCAGATAGAGCTTTGTTTTCTTTGCTCATAATCAAGATAATTCAATTGTGCACAATTTAATTTCACATGATGTTTCGTCATATTTTGCCGCGCAACTTGCAAAGCTGCACTAGACTTGTCTATCGCAGAAATTTTAGCTTTGGGAATTTCTAATGCTAACGTAATTGCTATACAACCCGAACCAGTGCCAACATCCATCATCGCAACTTCTTCCGATTCACTGTATTTCTGCTCCACTAATTCCTTCGTTGCATCAATTATAGCCTCAGTCTCCCGACGGGGAATTAAAACATTTTCATTAACAATGAATCTTCTACCATAAAAATCTTGATAACCTAGAATCTGCGCCAGAGGAACCTTATCTATAGCACGACGCATAATTTCGTTCTCTACAAAAGCACACTTATCCTCCGTCAAGACTTCATCTCCGTGCAATATTAGATAGCTTCTTTCTTCCTTCTGTAACGCATGACACAGTAAAATCTCCAAATCCGTCCAAAAATCATACGGAACATTCTGCTTAGTGGTTCTCAAAAAATCAGTAATCGTCATCATTAATTTTGTTCTGCAGCCAACAACTCACGCTCATGCTTCGTTAACTCGGTAATGATGTCATCAATATCACCGTTCATCGCCGCATTAATGTTTGACCTAGAAAAATGAATCCGGTGATCTGTGATCCGATCTTGCGGAAAATTATAGGTACGAATTTTCTCACTTCTATCACCAGTACCGATTAAACTTTTACGGGCGGCAGAAGCATTTTTTTGGTCTTCTTCCTTTTGACGTTCTATAAGACGAGAACGAAGAATAGTCATTGCTTTAACACGATTTTGCTGTTGGCTACGCTCATCTTGCATTGCTACAACTAGCCCCGTCGGTATATGTGTAATTCGGACTGCAGAATCAGTCGTATTAACGCCCTGTCCACCATGCCCACCAGAACGATAAATATCAATCCGCAAATCCTCTGGCTTAATTTCTATTTCATTTTCGCTTGCTTCTGGCAAAACCGCCACCGTCGCCGTAGAAGTATGAATACGCCCTTGGCTCTCCGTCACTGGCACGCGCTGTACACGGTGTACGCCTCCTTCGTATTTTAGTTGACCATATGCCTTATCACCAGATATACGCACGATCACTTCCTTCATGCCGCCAGCCTCGTTCTCATTTTGAGAAATCAGTTCAGACTTTAGGCCATGATTCTCTGCGTAATGCAAATACATCCTGTATAACTCACTAGCAAACAGGGAAGCCTCATCTCCACCAGCACCCGCACGAATCTCCATAATGACAGGTTTATCATCGTCCGGATCATGCGGTAAAAGTAGTTCTTCTAGTTTTAATTCATTTTTTTCAATTGCCAATTCAGCCTCTTTTGCATCGTCATGTGCCATATCGCTAAGTTCTGGATCGGAAAAAAGGATCTTCGCTTCTTCCAAGTTCCGTCTAAGTCGTGTTATTTCTTTGATCAAATTAATAATTTCTTCTAATTCTGATAGTCTCCGTGATTTCATTGCAAAATCTGGTTGCGTATAAGCATCGGGACGCGCCAAAAAAGCTTCTATTTCCTGCTTCTCATCCTCGTACTTCTTCAAATCGGGTTTCATATATGCTATAATTATAGCATATTCGTGGATCTTTAGCTCAGTTGGCTAGAGCGTACGATTCACATTCGTAAGGTCACAGGTTCGAGCCCTGTAAGATCCACCAAGTTGGGTTTTCCCATACTAAGTAGCACGTCAAACGGCTCTTTACCTCTGTAAGTGAGCCGTTTTTTGTCATCTAAAACTAGGTTCACAAATATTTTTCGAGCAATCAAATCTTTTTGAACCGCGTCCGCGTTCCTCATCTTATCTCCGAGCGAATTTGCGAGGTTCAAGAATGCGTCCTTGCTTAATTTTATCCGGTTTGGATTTTTGATTTTTGCCGCAAGGTCTTCGCATTGTTCTTCTAGTTCATCTCTGTTCGTGGCTAGTTCCTCTATTTCCTTATTTATCTTTTCGACTACCAACTTATTCGTAGCCTTTTCTAATAATTCGATTTTACGGTTAATATCTCGGCTCACGTTGTTAATAACGGCTCGTTTGCTCTTTATTTGTTGTTTAATTTCTATTATCTTTTCAGTCGTAATGCCGTCTAACTGCTTTGAGTACTCCTCATAAGTAGCCTCATCGAATTTGATACTGTCAAATAGGGCATAGATTTGGTCAAATACGACTTGCGCCATAACTGCCTTAGGCTTCCTGTGGCAATTTTTATTTCTACACTCGAAATGAAGTACCCGACCGCTCTTATCCCCGGGCATATGACGCCCAGGTTGCATTTTTCCGCCACAAACTCCGCAATACACCATATCCCTGAGCGGTAAGAAAATATGGTTGGCTTTTACTCCCTCTCTGCCGTGTTTTTTAACCTCTCCATAACCAATAGCCTGCGCTTTTTCGTATTCCTCCTCTGTTATCATTGGCTTAAAATCATAGTGCTCGCATAGATGTATTTCATTATCACTTTGAACCAATACACCATAATAAAACGGATCGTTAAAAATATTTTCAACGGAAGTTTTAGACCTCATTTTCTCCGTCTTTTTTGTCGTCTTTGTCGTTCTAGAAACGTTGTTTTCCTTGAAAAACTCCCAAATAGACCGGCAACTTTTACCATCTAAACGCATTTCCCAACCCTTTTTAATGATGTCATAATTGTCGTCTGGTAAGTATTGCCCGGTTTCGTCATCTCTAATATAGCCCCATTTTCGCGCCCCATTAGACAACCCACGCTCAACATTTGTGTCTACGCCCCTTTGTACACGCTCTGATAATGCGTCTGAATACTGTTTTGAGAATACGAACATCATACCCAACATCATCTTGCCGCTCGCATTGTTGTCAAAATGGTGCTGACAGAATTGCAAATCTTTAATCTCCCAGTTGTCTAACATATCTATAATCTGACCCGCCTCAAGCATATTACGGGCTAGACGGTCAGGGTGCCACGCCAAAATACCGTCATATTTGCCTTTCTTTAACTCCTTTAATACTCGCTCAAACTCTGGTCTATTACCCGCAATTTTAGCCGATTTGCTTTCTTTGACAATGTCAACAATAGTCAACCCGTTTCTTTCGGCATATTCTTTACACAGTTTTACCTGGTCTGGAATTGAATGCTCTTGTTTCTGCTCGTCCTCCGACGACTTTCGAGCATACAATACATACTTTAGTTTTGTTGTATCTATGTCTTCGTATTGACTGGCTCTTTTCTTTTCAGCCCACTTGCTTTTCTTCCTGACCATTTTACTTAATTTTACATCTTTTACGCGCTGTTTTCAAGTAGCAGAACCACGTCCTCAGCTCTGCGTCAAGTTGTTCTTTGCCTAGGTTTTTGTTCAGCATTGAAACCTCATTGAGATGTACGTTGGGGGCATTATCGTCTACTGCGTCCAATAACTCCATAAGCCCCACCAGATTATCCTCTTTTTGTTTAGTTTTTGTGTTGCCGTTTCCAACTTTCAAGAAACTCTTAGCCATAGTGGTTTAGTCTTTCCGAATGTACAACCACAAAAATAGTAGCGTTACATCCTGTTGACTAACCTGTATATGGCGAACGTAGCACTTTTACCCAGTCCCTGCACTTTCTATACAATCGGCAACAGTAGGTCTATTGCCTCTCTAGACGCTCTCCATTACTGGAGGTGTGCCTACTATTGGGTAGCGTCTAATGTTCTCACCCGTGATGAACGAGGAGTACAGACCGTATAGGCGGGCTGGTTGTTTTGCTTCGTTTTTAATATACGTTGTCGCCCGTATTACCTCCTCAGATACCGTACGGGAACGTTTATTGCATTGTTAATATCGAATGCTGTATTGCTCAGTATTATAATCTCTAGAACCCGTTTTGTCAAGAACCATAACCGGCTTCATCTCTTGTAAAAATAGGACTTATCAGGTATAATATGAAGTATGAGAAACGTCAACCCGCTTTATCCAAATAGTGATGGCTCTGGCATAAACGGAGCATACCAGCAGGCGGCGTTCATAGACGACACAGAAAACGCCTTTGGTAGCAACTCAAAACAAGTCCCCACACAAAACGGAATGCAATACGCCAATTCCGGCAGTAGTGATATGTATAAAAAATTTAACCAGCAACATCGAGCCATATTTACGGACTACAAGCGAAAACTTCAGCAACTCCGCACTCTCAAGAAAACCGGCAAAATCACGAGTACCGAATATCGCGACCGTAAACGCCAACTAGTTAAGAAAACTGACAAGGCAAATATAGGTAATTTCAAGCAAATTATCACCGGAGAATAGCCGCCAAGTAAGGGGCTGTTTCTGGATTTTTGCCTGTTTTTGTAGTATAATTGAATTACGTTCTAAGATTTACATTTATGGATAAGGTCAGTACTGACCAAATTGGGCAACCCTCGCCTGCTAACTGGAACGCCTTAGGCGGTTCAGGCGAGAGCCTTGTCCGTAAAAGTGAGTCTTAGAACGCCCATCCTAGGGCGTTCCTTTAGTTGTGAGCGTCCTCACTACTAACAAATAAGGAGGCTCACAACATTATGGAAAACTGGAAACAACTCTGCTACAAGATAAGAAACACGAAATATCGCAACGAGGCTTCATTTGAGGAGCATTTTACCGACTACCTAGATTTTATCTTTGGCTGGCGCGGTCGCGATTTAGGGCAGCAGGTAGATATGCAACTCGGACATCACCATATGCGCCTTGACCTCGTCTTAAACTTCAATAACGAACCAACCATCGTTTTGGAACTCAAAAAGCCCGGCGTTCCCCTAGATAATGAATGTATTGCCCAACTGTCCTCGTATATGAAACACTTGGGAACAGAGTTTGGCATTTTGACAAACGCCAGTATTTTACAACTCTATTACCGACCCCGCAACAGCCGAGATGACCCCGACAATGTACTAACACTTCGTTTTAATGAGGAGGACAATGACGGTATAAGATTGGGCGAACTACTGTCGCGACAATCTTATAGTGAGGAAGCTCTACGCAAGTTTTGCGAGGAAAAACAGCGGGATAAACAAACCGGCAAGAATGTAGAAACTCTAGTTGACATACTCTTGTCGAGTGCAGGCAAGAACCTCTTATTTAAGGCTCTACAGGATAGTAATGCAGACGGTGGGTATTCCGATGACGTCCGCAAGCAAGCCCTAGCGAAAATCGCCATTTGTAGGCAGGGGGTTGACAATTACAGCCAGCTACCTCAAACAATACCGCTGCAAGGCTCTCAGAAGCCCGTAGGAGCCCCGCAAGACCACGGTGGCTCAATATCTAATAGAACATACAAACACGTCCCAAATCGCCTCATAGAAGCCCAAATGAGCCACGACCTAGACCAAAAAATACTGGCAATGATACCTATATATAAGCAGTGGCTACAAGATAACGACAAGGAGCGTAATTTTGTCTATGGACGAGCCTCTGCAGTTGAGTGGGTACAGAACAACGTCCTCAATACTCAAAAACTTAAGCTACTGTCGAACGAACAATACGAGCAACTATTCCACGAGATACCACGGCATCTACTCAACCTCAACGAGGGCGCAAACAGGACGATGTATTCAAACCTACAAGGAAACAGGCAAACTTTTATACGCGCCATAGAACATCTGAATGAAACGCCCGCGGAACGTCGCTTTGAAGTAATTGAGGACTACATCGGCAATGATGAAGCCTATAAAATTAAGGGGCTGGCACAGTCGTTTTGGAGCGAAATTATCCGTTGTCGGTTCCTAGACGTTCCGCTCGTAAACTCTAAAACTGAGGAGTTCTTTGCGGCAATAGGTCTAGATATAGGTGCCTCTCAAACTGAAAAACTAGAAAACGTCCACTACTGCTATACGAGATGGGGTGCGCTATGCCCTAACGACATATCAATGAACGATTTTAGCCATATGGAACACTTTGCTAAGGTCGCCCCGTCCGGCAAGGAATATATGCTTTCGGTATTCCATAAACAAGTTGGCGAGAAGTAAAAACGTCGCTCAAAATCGCTCCAAATCCCGTTTTGAGGCGTCTTTGCCCCAAACATCCAGTTGTTCGTAATCCTCACCATAACGGTCTTTTAAGCGCTCCTCAAGTGCATTGAGCCGCTCTAGCTCCTCTCGGCTATTCACTATCGTAATTTCTAGTGGTTCTTGCTCCATAGGCATACGGCGGTCTTGTTTCTCTATATCTCTTAACTCTCTGTATAAAATGTTGGCGGCTTGCGCCTCGCCATTCAAGGCTTGGTTCATCAGGGTGTATGTTATGGCTTCTAGATACGAGCGCCCGCGCATTTTGCCTGCACGTTCTCTTGTAGTGGGGGAGAATATCAAACGTGGGTCAACATCTTCGGCGAGTAGTCGTTTAATAACTGTTGCTCTATTGACCTGCCCCTTTTTACGCCCATTTTGCCGTCTGGGGTCGTTTTTGCCTGTAAACGGCTTTAGGTTCTCTAGGCTTCTCTGATTTATCATAGTATTGAATTTGCCCTTATTATTATGTGTGTACTAGTTGCGGCTCACGAATACAGTTTTAATACTGCTTTATAATAATTTTACTGTATTTCGACAAGCAGGCATTCGGGTACATACTACTAGGAACTGCTCTAAGACCCCGGCGCCCGCCCCTGCGGGACGAACGCCCTATTCATCGCAGTTATACACCGTTGCGGCAGTATCTCAGCCATTGCGGTTCACACCGCGTTTGGTTGCGACATTCGGCTTTTGTTTCTCGTAGTAATAATATTGAGTATGGTCGAAATACTCCCGACGTGGTAAAATACGGAAGTAGTGGACATCCTCGTTTCTTATCAAGAAATCAGAGATAGAATGTAGCTCGTCTTGTTGGTTCACAACTTGCCCAGCTGCTTCCACCAGTCATTAAAAGGAGACAATAATGCAGAAAACAAAATCAATCATCTGGGGAATAGCTCTAATTATTCTTGGGATTATTTTTGGAGGTAATGCCATAGGTATTTTTAACATTGATATTTTCTTTGACGGCTGGTGGACATTATTCATTATTGTCCCTAGCGCGATCAGTTTATTCACCGAGAAAGAAAAACTTAGTAGTCTATTCTTCGTCGCGATTGGTGTTTGTTTACTCTTGGCAGCCCAAAATGTTTTTAGTTATGACGTCGCCTGGAAAGTGATACTTGCCATCTTCTTAGTTGGGCTTGGCTTGACCGCTATGTTCAAAGGAGCGATAAAAGGGAAAGACAGCAAAGAAGTTGACGAAAACATTGAAAAACTTAAATCTGATGAGAATGATGCACAAATTGCAATTTTTTCTGGTAGTGAACATACTTACAATAATGAGAAGTTCTCTAGTGCCAACATTGTTGCGGTTTTTGGCGGCGCAGGACTTGATTTAAGAAATGCAATTATCAAAAAGGACACTTACATTAAGGCTTTCTGTCTCTTTGGCGGTGTTGACATAAAAGTACCGAAAGATGTCTGTATTAAGACTAAATCTGGATTTATCTTTGGCGGAATTTCCGATGATAGAAAAGATTCAGTTGAGACCGGCAAATATACCCTTTATATTGATGCAGCTGGTGGTTTTGGTGGTGTTAGCATTAGCGACAAAGAAGAGAAGAAGAAAACATAAGAAACTGTCTTCTCTTGAGGTAATTCAAACCTCAGATATGGCTTTTTCCATTTGGAATTAACACTGACTTTTACATTAATCTTTCGCGGATGATTTCCATCTAATTTACTAGCAATGCCTCGTATGGTTTGATACTCCAAACTGTTACGATAGGCGCCATCATGACAAACTTGTTCACCGTTAATATCAGTCAATATAATATTAACCTTTCTAGCTGGATCGTATCTATCCTGCCGAAAATCAACCCTAATTACGCTTATAGTCTGTTTCTTTTTCATCTCTAACTGCTTCTGCAACGGTAGAAAATCATCTTTTTGATATTTTTGGTGCGACTCTAATTCCATCATTTTCATGAAATTTTTATCTGGCTGGTTCTCATTAGTTACAAGGCCAGAGTGAACAACATAGATTTTTTCCTTAGCACGCGTCAAAGCAACGTAAAATAAGCGTTTTTGCTCGTCTAATGCCTTCTGCTCCGTCGTTCCAAACACTTTGTATAATTTCGTATCTGGATGAAAAACTGGAAAAATACCAACATCGGACTGTAAAATAACAACCACATCCGCCTCTTGACCTTTAGCTTGATTAACTGTCGTAAAATCCATTCCACCTCCGATGTGAGCTCCTCCCTTTCTAAGTTTTTCAATAAATTGCTGCCCAAAAGAATTAACTTCTTTAACGTCATGTTTCTCAAAATTAATTTTCTTCGTACGGCTTAACACTTTAATTGTCTTGCCAGAATTATCCCGAATAATATCCCTAAGGAGTAAATTATATTTTCTATGTTTTTCACTTTCACCATTTCGTTTAGCTAATTTTTTAATATCGACCAATGCGCAATCTTGTATCGGGTCATATGCAGGCATTTCATAATGACCTTCGTTACTACTTATCATGTCGCCATGCTGACCAAGCGCATTAGCAACAAAAGCATTTGCCGCGTCCACAATAACTGAATTAGAACGCCTGTTTGTAGTAATTTGTAAAACAGTTGAGTCTTTAAAATAATTATGAAAATTGTAAAAGTACTCCAGATCAGCGCCCATATAGGAATTGATCGCCTGCAAATCGTCGCCAACCGCCATCACTCTTGAATTAGATGAGTCACGTAAAATATTTTTTACCAAATTGAGAAACAACAGTGAAAAATCCTGATACTCATCTAAGAACAAGTATTTCAGCGGACGATTATATTTAATTTGCGCGGCACGATTTAGCACAATCCCAAAATCATCTAAATATTTTTTGTATGGGAAGAGCTGATCTATTAAGTAGCCCTTACGTTCTTCTGGCAAAGTAGTAATTTCATTTAAATAAAACTGATACACCTTTAGACAAATCTGATAAAATTTTGCAATATAAGGGTCAGTTTCTTTTTTGCAAGCTGATTTTAGACCTAATAAATCACCAGGGAATTGTTGCTCAGCACGATCAACAAATTGCTTTACTTGCCGAGTAATGTTTTTCACGCCAGATCTTTGATAAATAACTCTAAATTTCCTTAAACATTCTTCTGGGGACAACTTCTTACAGACAACGCCATGGCTTTCTAAAAGCTCCTGTATCTCAGCCTCAAATTGCTCTCTGCTTTTACCATATTCATAGTGCGTAGAAATAAAATCTTGCGCATCTAAAAACAGCCTTAATCTTTCATCATCTTTACCTATAATCTTTGTTTCATCTAGCCATGTTTTCCGATAAAACCATTCCTTAAATTGTTTTCGTTGATCATAGCGCTCATATTCGCCAATCACGCCATAATGATTAATTTGCTCAATCTCGGTTCGTGTTTCATTACCCCGAATCCCCCAATGTTCCCAAATAATATGATGGTCTTTTAAATAAAAATCCGGTTTGATCTCGTCTATTTCTTTCATCCTCGCCGCATCTTCATCATTTTTTGCATATTTCGCTAAATCTTTTGGATAATAAGATAGTTCATAAGTATAATCAATATCATGCTCAAAAAGAAAATCAGCAATTATTTTCTCCGCTCTTGATCGTACTCGTTGTCCATCAAGGGTCTCATAACTTGCACTTTTTGCCGCTAAAATGTAGTCATTATCCGTTACAAAATTTATACGTTCTGGACCACTTCTTTCGTCACGCACAAATTGATACAGCATCTTTTCATCAATGGTGTTATTGATTATTGCTTCAACATAATGCAAACGATCTTTATCGTCCACCAATATATTGCCTCTTCTTGCCTGGTCTGATGCTACTTTATGAAAGGTCTTTACCATTTGCTCTGCATCATCTGAAGTAAAAAGACTTACACCATATACACGAATATCTTGTAACCTTTTCTTGAAATCTTCTTGCGGATTATGATTAAAACCAAGCACCAAAATATCTTCAATTTTTACTTTTTTGAGATAAACTAAATAAATGATTTTGGCAATAATGGTGTGAGTTTTACCAGATCCAGCTTTCGCTTTCACTAAGACATTCTGATGTTGATCCAAAATAATTCTAGCCTGTTCACTGTCAACCTTGTATGGCTTCCATTTTTTAGCCGTATCGTCATATTTCTGGACAGATTGTTCAAACCAGCTTCTTAGCTCTTCCACACCCATATCATTGTCTCCTATCCTTTCATTATAGCACATTTTATCAAAAAAGTCAATAGCAATAACAGCTCTACACCCTCATTGCGCTGGTTTTACCACTAATTGTATGCTATAATACCCTTATGTATATCTTATCTATTGTCACCACAACAGTTCTTAGTCTTTTTAATGCAACTTTTACGATTTTCGCCGCTTCTGGTTTTATGGCGTCTGGAAATACTGCCGCCAGATTACCTATAATCATCATGGATTATCTTTATGGCCTTCTTATACCAACTATTTTCTTCTTCTGTGTTTATTACTTCAGCACCAGAAAAGATCATCTAGCAAATAAGAAGCTACTATTATCATTCAGTTTTGCGATGTTACAAGCCATTGTATCCATCATTTTATATAATCTTAATTCCCAGGCAATCAATTCCAATGCGACTACTATTTCACAATTAATTCCAAGCCTTATCATAGAAGGTATTGTCACGGTTTCTTGTTTTATTATTGCTATTATTACAGCTATTCAAGCCGCCAAAGAACGCTCCTCTACCAAATCTACAACGAAAATATCTTTCCAATCCGTAAGCAAACTCTCATCTTGGACATCTCTCATCGTGGGGTTATTCAGTCTACTAATTGGCATCGTTTCCATCTCGGTTGTTCGTGCCACAGGCGGGAACCAATTTTTCCAAACCTTGATTACCTGTATAAAATACTTCCAGATGCTTTGTCCGGCCATTTTTGCCACAACTATAATTACAACCCTGACAGGAGAGGATAAAAAATATACAATCATTAGCTGGATTGGCACAATTGCACTCTTTATTACATATATTGGCCTTTATACTATAGCCTACATATAATTTATTTATCACGCAAAAATCCCCTACTAACAGGGGATTATGAATGTGGTGCAACAATCTTAGGCGGTAGCCTTTTCTGCTTTTTTAGCTGCTTCTTTTTCCGCTTTCTTTACTTTGTTACCAATATTAGCACGGAGCTTAGCAGCCTTTGCGGCACGCGCCTTAAAGCGATCTACACGACCCTCCGTATCAATAATCTTTTCTTCACCAGTAAAGAAAGGGTGAGAGGCGGAAGAAATTTGCACTTTAATCAGTGGATATTCCTTACCGTCAGTCCATTTCGTAGTTTCCTCACTCTTTGCAGCAGAACGTGTTAAGAACGAAAATCCAGCTGCCTCATCAGAGAAGACCACAAAACGATAATCTTTTGGATGCAAATCTTTTTTACTCATAATTGTTGCCCATTATACCAGAGATTATTCAAAAAGTAAATAGTAAAAAGCGAGTCATAAAAGACTCGCTTTTTTGTTAAAAGATGGCTGAGAAATCAGTGACGATCTCATCAATAAATCCGCGTTCCAGAGCATCCTCCGGCAAGAGATAGTATTCTACCCTCGCTAGCGCGTCATAGTCAACCGGCTTCATATTGCTATGCCTTAATACGTGTGCCCTTACAACATCATGCTCATAGCGCCGATCAAACTCCATTTTGTCTTGCGCCTTTGAACCACTATCAAAGGTGAATGTAGTACCGTCGTGCATCAAAAATGTCATATACGGCAAAGAAAACCGTTTGTGACCACTGATCCCAATTAAGAAAGCCATGGAATACCATGTGCCAATATTAATCGTATAGACCGGAGTTTTAGATAATTCAATGGCGCTGATTACTGCAAATCCTTCATTCACATCACCGCCAGGCGAATTGATATAAAGCCTAATCGGCTTACGCTCCTCCACAGGAATATCATAATCCTCACGATTATACGCCATAATATTGTCTACAATCTGCGAGCAAATCGACATTTGAGGCTCCGCTAAATCGCAATCAAGCTCAAAAGCTCTAATTTCAGAAGTAAGATAAAGCCTCCTATCTATCAAGCTTAGCCGCTTATCGTACTCGTCAAGAATAGTGCTCAGATGTATCTTCATATCTGGTGCTAATTTGGGTAATTCGTGGATCATTTTACCACCTCCTTTGTAAGTTTCAACCGACAATCTGACGATGCCGCTCACCTCTGGTACATACTCAGTTTATCAGGTTAACTTGCTTTTTTCAAGCATGTGTGGTATAATGGAATTATATACTAATTAATGAAGCAGTTCTGTGGAGTTTTCCTGCATTCTGATGAATGTTAAGTTCCGCAGAGCGAAGGGAAAGGAAAAAATGTCAGAGAAAATTGACATGAAAGCTCTGCTAGAAGCTGGTGCTCATTTTGGACACAAGACTAGCCGCTGGCATCCAAAAATGGCGCCATATATCCATAGTCGTCGCCAGGGTGCACACATTATTAACCTAGAGAAGACCTGCGAAAATCTTGAAAAGGCTCTGCCGAAAATTACAGAAATTGCTAAAAATGGCAAGAAGATCCTTTTCGTCGGCACGAAGAAGCAAGTCAAAGATGTTGTTAAAGCCGCCGCAGAAGATACTGGCATGCCATACGTTACGGTACGCTGGGTTGGTGGTACACTCACAAATGTAGAGACTGTTAATCGCCAAATCAAAAAAATTAAAGATCTTGAACGTCGCATGGAGAGTGGCGAGCTAGAAAATCGTTACAACAAACTAGAAGTTCAGCGTTTTCAGGAAGAAATTGATCTCTTGAACGAACGTTATGGTGGCATCAAAGAAATGAATGAACAGCCTGCCGCCTTGATCGTGGTAGATGCTTGCGAAGACAAAAACGCCATTAAAGAGGCGAATACGTTGCATATTCCAGTTTTTGCCATTACAGATACTAACGTTGATCCAAGCAATATTGACTATGTTATCCCAGCTAACGATGATTCCATTAAGGCTACCTCGCTAATCTTGAGCTACTTTACGGACGCCATCAAGGCAGGGAAGGGCACGAAATAATTAATTACATCTAAAAAGGAGGTTCTATGGCAGAGGCCAAAATTTCAATTGAACAAATCAAAAAACTAAAAGAATTATCCGGCGTTGGCTTGACGGATGCCAAGCAAGCTTTGGTAGAAGCAAAAGGTGATTTTGACAAGGCACTAGAAGCAATGCGCAAAAAAGGCCTTACCAAAGCAGAAAAACGTGGTGATCGTGAAACGCGTGAAGGCTTAATTGAATCATATGTCCACGACGGTCGTATTGGTGCGATTTGTGAAGTCAACTGCGAAACAAGTTTCGTTGCAAAAACCGACGAATTTAAGGATCTAGCACACAAGATCGCCATGCAAGTAGCGTCTATGGCACCACTCTATGTGTCCGTAGACGATATTCCAGCTGACGTAATGGCTGCAAAGAAAAAAGAATATGAAGAGAACTTCAAAGGCCCAGAAAAGATGAAAGACCAAATTATCAATGGACAAGTCAAGAAAGCCTTCTCTGATAAAGTTTTAATGGATCAGCCATATATTTTGGATGATACAAAAACCGTGGCAGAATTCATTAAGGATTCTATTGCAAAAACCGGCGAGAATATTACGGTCCGTCAATTTAAGCGCATTGAGCTTGGCGTCACAGAGTAAATAAATCTAAGAGGATGTCTGGGACAAGCATCCTCTTTTTTGTGTGTTATAATAACTTCATGCAAAAAGATTTAGAGAAACTACGATCTGATTTTTCTACTGCTTGGCAAAAAATGGAGATAGATCGCAAAATTTCTGAGCAAACACTACTAGAAAAGGAAGTTGCTAACCCAGACATTTGGAAAAATCCAGAAACCGCCCGTGCAAAAAATGAGGAGCTTGCTAAATTGAAAGATTTTACTACGGAATGGCAGGTTCTAAAAACCCAATTAAACGATATCTCTGAACTTTTTAGCTTAGGAGAAGATGATCTAGCTGACGAAATAGCTGACCAAATTACTGCTATGACCGCCAAGTTCACTGAGCTAAAAAAATCCTTACGTTTCACCGGTCCGTATGATCATTATAATGCAATAATTCGCATTACTGCTGGTGCCGGTGGCACAGAAGCAATGGATTGGGCTGGAATGTTAGAACGAATGTACCTACGTTTCTCTGAACAAAAAGACTTTAAAGTATCATTAATAGAAAGAACTGCAGGAGAAGAAGCTGGAATTAAAACTGCTGTCTACGAGATAACCGGCAAGGATATTTATGGTACGCTCAAAAGTGAGCACGGCACCCATCGCCTTGTACGTCTCAGTCCATTTAATGCAGATAATTTACGCCAGACATCTTTTGCCTTAGTGGAAATTTTACCAGTTATCTCTAGTAATGATAGTATAAAAATCAACGAAAAGGACCTCAGGATTGATGTATATCATTCTGGTGGTCACGGCGGGCAAAGCGTTAATACTACCAATTCCGCCGTGCGCATTACTCACTTACCGACTAACACCGTTGTCGCCATCCAAAACGAACGTTCGCAACTCCAGAACAAAGAAAAAGCGATGGAAATTTTACGAGGTAAACTTGCTCAGATGCAACTAGAGCAACAGGCCGAGAGTATTGAAAAACTAAGAGCAGGAGAATCAGCGTCCTGGGGACAGCAGATTCGGAATTATGTCATGCAACCATATAAACTTGTCAAGGATACCCGTACCAAATACGAAGAAACCGATGTGGATGCCGTACTGAACGGCAAAATCGACAATTTTATCTCTGCGTATTTGGATTCATTTTCTAGTCAAAGCTAGCATACCCATAAAAGCATAGATATACCCAGTTTCCCAGAGGAATACTGGAGACCAAATCATGGTCCATTGACTGCTGTTTCCAACTATACAAAGCAGTCCATAGGCTAGAAAAGCCAAACAAGCCCGAGCTATATTTCGTTTTTTTAAAGTTGCAAGCCTCAATCTTTCCAATCCCATTGCAAACATTGCCACAAACATTACGCGAGCAAATAAAATATGCATCCCAACCATAACTTCTCCTGCTTTACCATCTACAAAACTAACATGAGGACAAAGAGATAAACCAGCGAATCCTACTAATTGGACAATGCCAAAAATCAACCAAATCGGCGACAGGTCTTTCCAGTTTGCCCTGTAATAACGCGCCATCAAGAAAATAATCACCGCATTACAAATCGCAAAAAAGACCGACGTCCATAATTCTAGCCCTACATACATAGAAATTGTAAGCGATAAATCACCAAAGTACCCCCGAAAAAACCAGTAGTATATTAGGATTACTACTTGAGAAAACGCAAAAATAACCGGAGTAAATGCAATACCATATTGTGGATTTTTTAAAATTGGCTTCATTTTCATTACAACTATTATATCATCAAAGGTTCTCTTGCACACTATTTTAGCTTATGATAAAATGAAAATATGATTTTGCTTGATGAAGTCACAAAGACATATCGGGGTGATGCGCATCCTGCGCTTGATCATGTCTCTCTACACATTGAGCCGAATGAGTTTGTCTTCCTAGTGGGGGAATCAGGTGCTGGTAAATCCACCCTGATTAAGATGATTACCAAGGAAGAAATTCCAGATACTGGTAAAATTATCGTTGGTGGCATTGATCTTGACTATGTTAAGAAACGCTATATCCCACATTATCGCCGTCGTTTAGGTGTAGTTTTCCAAGATTACAAGCTTTTGCCTGGTCGCACTACTTATGAAAATGTTGCTTTCGGACTAGAAATAGCAGGCATGAGTAACCGTGAAATAGAAAAGACTGTTCCGAAAGTACTTGATTTGGTAGGATTATCGGGCAAAGAAAAGAAGTTTCCACGCAATCTATCTGGTGGAGAAAAGCAACGTGTAGCGATTGCGCGGTCAATCGCCCGTCAACCTAAGATTTTGATTGCCGATGAGCCAACTGGCAATTTAGATGTACTAACCACGCGAGAAATCATTGAACTTCTGCAACGCATTAATGATTTCGGCACTACTCTTCTCATTACGACTCATGATGATACAATTGTAAACAATCTCAAGAAACGCGTTGTCACTCTTAAGGATGGGAAAGTGGTCTCCGATCAGAAAGTACATGGTATTTATCGGCTAGATAAGCCAGAACCAGTGAATCAACCTACTCCACGCATCATTCGCACGACGTCTTTACAACGCTCTCCAATTTCTCCTTCTCCCACTATAAAAGTTAATTCAGAACCATATAGTATTGCCGCTCGCCCTGCTCAGAAAAAACCTGCAACAACTGAGATACCAGCTCGTCGTTCGGCACGTCCTGCTACCACTCCAGCTAATATGCGTGATCCGCGTCGTTATCGTTCTGGGAGGGTAATTTAAGAATGACAAAAGATAAGAAAAGTACAAAACAGAATCTCAAGACCATGAGTAAAAACAGTGGCATTCAAAAGGCCCGTAGTGCTTCACGCATTTTTAAGTACGGGGCTATTGGCTTTACACGCAATATTTGGCTTTCAGTTGCTGCGACCCTTGTTATGAGCGTCACTTTAATTATTCTCTTTGTAACCGTTATTGCAAGCGCTATTCTTGCTAGCACAGCGGATGCTATGCGTGAAAAAATTGATATTACAATTTATTTTAAACCTGGCACATCCATTTCTGCACTTAGCAACATGTCCAACACAATGAGTGCAGATGACAATGTGAAAAGCGTGGAAGTTTCTACTTCAGAAGAAGAATACGCTAAAATGGTAGAGGAAAATAGTAGCAACGAAGGGATCATGCAAACCTTAGAAGACGAAGCGATGCGCAATTTGATGATCTCTGGCATGAATGCTACGATGCGGATCAAAGTCCATGATGTTAATGATCTGTCCAGTATTAAGGATATCGTTAATACAGATAAGGCTTTCATCATCAATCTTGACTCAGACAAATTACCGACTTACGATGTTAATCGCGCAGAAATAGAAACAATCACTTCTTGGGCAAACATTGCAAGAAATGGGGGTATTATTCTATCAGTCGTATTTCTAGCAATCTCCATTCTAGTTATCTTCAATACGATTCGCATGGCAATTTTCTCCCGTAGAGAAGAAATATACATGATGAAATTAGTAGGCGCAGACAATAGCTTTATTCGCGGACCATTCCTAATAGAAGCACAGATTTCTGGAATTGTAGCTGGTATCGTAGCTGCTACGGTTGGCTACTTTGGTTTCCATACTTTAGCACCATACTTGGAGAATTACGGCATCAACATCTCTGCCATCAATGATATCTTAGAAACTAGTTGGTTAGTCTTAGTCTATGCCACTACTATTTTAATTGGGATTATCGTAGGCACAGTATCATCTACACTTGCTATCCATAAGTATCTCGCCTCTAGCGCGCGTCGTAATTATAAACATAAGAAATAATTCTCTTTACAATTTATACCGCTTATGCTATGATGAGCTCATGAAAGCTCTCAACATTCATCTGAAATATATTTTGTCTTCTATTGTCTTAGCTATTGTATCAGTTTTTGGTTTTTCTGGTGTTTCTTATGCCTTGTCATCTGCCTGTAAAAATAGCCCTGCCTGCATGGAAGCAGTCGCTAAAGAACAAGAGGCAAACAACAAAGCTGCGGAAGCTCAGGCAACCGCCAATGAATACCAGTCAAAAGTCAATCAACTTTCCGTGGAGATTGCTAGCATGGAGGCGCAGATAGCGGAAAGTGAAGCTTATGCCAATGAATTACAACAAAAAATAGACGAAACCCAAGCTAAATTACAAGAACAGCAGTCGGTTCTTGCTGATCTTTTGATCCAAATTCATTTTGAAGAAAAGGCTGATTCCATTACAATCTTGGCCGGTTCCAACTCCATCTCAGATTACGCAGAAAAACGCTCCCGCGTTTCCATACTCAAGACCCAGATCAACGTTTCTGCTCAAGAAATTAAAGCCACCAAGGAACAACTAGAACAAGATCGTGCAGTAGTAGAGGGAATCATAGAAAGTCAACAAGCAATGCGTAGCTCTCTAGATACTTCACGTACCGAGCAACAAGAACTAGTCAATAAATATGCCAGTGATTCGGCTGGTTATGCAGAGGAAGCGAAGGCTGCACGTGAAGCCCAACAAGCCGCTCAAAAGGCCTATATGGATGAGCATCCAGAATTATATCGTAGTTATAATGGGCCAGTTTATTACGGTGATAATACTTACCGCTGGCAGGCAGATTGTCCACAGAAACAAGATTATTACGGCACTTCAATTGATGGTTATTCGGTCGGTGGTTACGTCTGTGAATGTGTCAGCTATGTTGGTTGGAAAGCCTACGAATTCTATGGTGTATATCTATCTTGGGGTAATGCTAACACTTGGGATGATGTTGGACGCAGTAAAGGAATAGTAGACCATACTCCAGCGCCAAATTCAATTGGACAAAATGATGGTGGTCTTGGTCATGTCTTCTGGGTAGAGTCTATCAATGCTGACGGATCAATTAACATTACTGAGTATAATAATCCTTACTCTTCCGCAAGTGGGCAATGGGGTGACTTCGGGTCACGGGTAATTCCTGCTTCTCAGGTCGGTTACTATAACTACATTCACGTTGACCGTCTTTAAGTTCATTCTGTGATAAAATAGTATAATGACGAAAAGAATGAGATCAAAAACACAAAGAACGCAGTCAGCGCAAGAAACACGACCAGAACGCAAGATTACTCTAAGTGTCAGCAGTGTCATTATAGCGGGCTGCCTCGTTCTCTTAGCTGGATTTTTTGTCGGCAACAATTGGACCACTATTGTTAATCAGTTTTCACCATATTTAGGCTTCAGCAATAACACTACTGCCAACTGGGACGAGCTTAATGAGGTCTACAAACAACTAAACGCCAATTATGACGGCGAAGTTAACGAAGCAGAAGTTATAGAATACGCCAAAAAGGGGATCGCTGCCTCGGTCAACGATCCTTACACTGTATATATGGATGCTAGCGAAACAACGAGCTTCTATAAATCTCTCCATGGCGATGTTGGAGCTGGCATCGGAGTCGTAATTTCTAATCATGACGATAGTTACGTACGTGTAATTCGTACTTTACCAGACAATCCTGCTCGTCGAGCTGGCATTTTGGCAGGTGATATCATATACAAGATTAACGGCGAGGAAGTTTACAATGATGATACCGATACAATTGCCAATAAACTGCGCGGAGAAGCTGGAACATCCGTGCAACTAACGGTTGTTCGTGATGGACAGGAAATATCATACGATCTTATACGTGAAGAAATCAACAATGTTTCCGCTTATGTTGACTACCAAGATAACACAGCTATTATCCATATCACGCGCTTTGACACTGACACTGGTAAAATCGTTAAAGGTTTCACTTCAGAATTTCGTGATAAAGGCGTAGAAAAAATAATTTTGGATTTACGCGATAACGGCGGTGGCTATGTTTCCGCCGCTAAAGACCTTCTTTCTCTTTGGATTGACAGTGAAGTAATCCTTATTCAAAAGTCGGTTCGTCTGCCAGATGAAAAGACCTATGCTGCACATGGCCAGGCTATTCTAACTAATTATAAAACTATTGTCTTAGTGAACGGTGGTACCGCCTCCGCCTCGGAAATTGTTGCCGGCGCCCTCAAGGACTACAATAAAGCAACAATCATTGGACAAAAAACTTACGGTAAAGGCGTAGTACAGTCTCTAATTAATCTCTCTGGTAATACCTTACTTAAGGTCACAACCGCACATTGGTATACGCCAAATGGCGCGACCATCAATGGCACCGGCATAGAACCAGACCAAGAAGTTATTCGTACCTACGACGATATCAACTCCGATCGCGATCCACAATTAGACGCCGCTCTTGCCTTGTAAATTACTTTCGCTATGCTATAATGAGTGTATTATGCAGGTAAAAGTTTATTCAGCAAGTTGGTGTCCGTATTGTCATGCTGAAATGGACTGGCTAGATGAACTTGGCGTTAAATACGAAGAGGTTGATGCTGAGTCAATGAATCTGCCATCTATTCCAGTTACAGAAATCGGCAATGAAAAGATCGTCGGTTTTGATCGCCCCGCCATCTTAAAAGCACTCAAGAAGGCTGGGATCTATCAAAAATGAAGCACAACCTATTATTTATCCACGGCTTTCGTGGAAATGGGTTGGGCCTAAAAGATCTAGCGGAAAATTACTTTCCTAAACGGAGCTACAATGTTTTTATTCCCGATATTCCACCAGCTGGTGGCAATACGCTAAAGGAGTACTCCGCTCGTTTTTATGCACGCTTCATTGCAAATTATATTAAGAAAAATCAAATAGAAAAACCGATTCTAATCGGACATTCTATGGGGTCTATAGTTGCCGCTGCCGTGGCAGAGCGTTATCCAGAGTTAATCAATGAAAAAATCATCTTCTTAGCTCCAATTTCTGTTAAGCCCGCCAAGCCTTTTGCAATGCTCACCCCATTGACTGCCGTTTTGCCGAACAAAACAATTGGCTATATCACAACAAAATATCTTTTTATCCCAAAAGATAAAAATTTATTTAAACAGACTCTGCAAACAACTTACCTCTGTGGCGCTGACTATACAACAAAAAATGACGTCTTCCGATCTGGTAAATTCTCCGCTTCCTGTAGCATAGATGATTATGAATTTAAGAAGAAAGCTTGTTTTATTTCTGGCGAAAAAGATCGTTTAATTCCAAGAGAGAAAACTGAAAAAATAGCTCAAAAACTAAACGCTAAAAATGTTTATATAGAAAATTCTGGGCACTTACTGAATTATGAAAACCCAGCTGCGACTGCAGATGCTATCAAGAAATTCATTAAAGAAAAATAGATTATTTATTTTCATTAGATTCAATCGCCAACTGATATATTTCCAAAAAGCGTTCTAGAGTATGGTTAAGATCATGGTTTTTTGCGACTGCTAAACTGCCTTGACTATACTGAGCTTGCAATTTTTTATCTGACAGGATCTTACTCATAGCTCGCGAGATACTATTAACACTACCTGGCCGACATAGCTCCCCATTTCTGCCATCCTGACATAGCTCTTTCACCGCACCAGCATCAACCGCCACCAAAGGAAGTCCGATTGCTGCCGCTTCTATTAACACAATACCTTGCGTCTCTGTCTCGCTTGCAGTTGCAAAAAGTGTGCCAGAACGATATATTTCTATTAAATCTGGCGGCATCACTTTACCGAGAAATTTTACTCTCTCGCTTAATCCCATCTCTGTAACCTGAGTCTCCAGTTTAACTTTTGCCACTCCATCCCCCACGATAACCATTTCTACGGTCGGAAATTTATTAACTATTTTGGAAAAGGCATTAATTATTACATCTATGCTTTTCTCTGGATCTACACGCCCAATATAAACTATTCTCGGTTTTTTTATGTCTAGACCATAACGCCGGCATACTACCTCACTGGGCTTACCAGGTTTAAACTGTGATAAATCAATTCCGTTTGAAAGTGCTTCCACTTCCACCTTAAACCGCTTGCTGTCCTTCGGCAACAGATCATTAATCGCCATTTCGGTCGGCATTGTAGCATATTCACCGTTTTTCATATAATTGGCAAAATAGGCTTTGACAACTGCGTCTACTGGTCGTTTTACTGGTCTTAGAAACTTAAACTGACTCGTGTAATTATCTGGATAAGAATGTCCCGTTGAAACAAATGCCACGTCATTCTTTTTAGCAAAATGTGCCGCCGCTAAACCAATCGTCCCGGCTTGCTGAGAATGAATTACTTCTGGTCTAAATTTAACTAGTACCTTTTTCATCTCTGCGTATGGTTTTACTGCAAGCCAAATACCATTCTTATATGCAATATGTGGTACCCTCATTCCAAAAACTTTCTTTTCTTCAGGAATAGCATGAATTTGATCTGGGTAAAAAGGGAAGCGCTTAGAACTCAAGTATACCTCTTTTAATTTACCATCATAATAAGTCTTCGTATGTTTCTTGCCGGAGGTACTAGGGACAAAAACAATCACCTCATGACCACGCTTCGCTAAACCATGAGCGAGATTTGATGTAAATACTGCTACGCCATTCGTCATAGGCCAATAAGTATCAGATGCAATAGCAATTCTCATGTTATAATAATTATAACATGAAAAAGAAAAAGGTTTCAGATTCCGTTATTGTTAATCGTCGTGCGCGTTATGATTATCAGCTCGGCGAAGAACTTATTTGCGGCATGAATCTTTCAGGTCCAGAAGTACGTCTAATTCGTGACCACCATGTCCAACTTAAGGGCTCTTTTGTCACGATTCGTAGTAACGAACTTTGGCTCAATAATCTTACTCTAGGCGCCGAAACTGCACGTAACATTCGCCTACTCGTCACAAAAAAGCAGCTTCACACCTTACTCCGTGCTAAACAAGATGGCTACACTATCGTTCCAACCAAGTTACTAGGCGGGGAACGCTACATCAAATTAGTGATCGCTACTGCGCGCGGCAAGAAAAAATATGACAAACGCCAAAGCATCAAAGATCGTGACATTAACAGAGGTAGATACTAATGAAATACACAATTTTTTCTTGGAATGTAAACGGGATTAGAGCAAATTTACGCAAGGGTGATTTTCAAAAATTCATAACAAATTATCATCCAGACATCCTCTGTATACAAGAAACCAAGTCAAAACAAGGTCAAGTGGAAATTGACTTACCAGACTATCAAGAAATTTGGAACTCCGCCATTCGCCCTGGTTACTCTGGAACAGCTATTTTTACAAAGCCAATTCCTAAGAATCATTTCGCCGGTTTTGATGATAATACCAATATTAGCTATGAATGGGATAACGATGTTTACGGTACGCCGCTAGATGAAGGTCGTGTCCTAACTTGCGAATATGCAGATTTCTTCCTCATTACCGTTTATACTCCAAATAGTAAACATGATCTTTCGCGACTGCGATTACGTGAAAAATTATGGGATCCAGCCTTCCTCCAGTTCATCAAAGATCTAGAGCACATCAAACCAGTCGTAATTTGTGGCGACTTTAATGCGGCACACACTGCCATAGATCTTGCTAGACCAAAAGACAACGAGTTGAATGCTGGTTATACAAAAGAAGAACGACAAGGTATTACGAATATAATCTCTGCTGGCTTCGTAGATACTTTTCGACTTCTTCATCCAGATGAACAAAAATATACCTGGTGGAGTTTCCGGGCAGGGGCGCGCGTTAGGAATATTGGCTGGCGGATAGACTATTTCTTCATCAGTAAAAGTTTACAGAAAAAACTCCGCGCCGCCAACATCTATGAAGACATTACTGGATCAGATCACTGCCCGATTTCTATTACTTTGGAGTTCTAGATGGAAAAGTTAGATTATTGGCAGAAGCTAGCAGATAAACCAACGAATAGTGACTTGGAATGGAACATACCAGAACAAAGAACCGGAACAATCTCCATCGTGGGTGGCAATTCGCAAAATTTCTCCACTGTCATCCGGTCAGCAGAATTTCTACAAAATTCTTATCCAATTAAAAAACTTGTCGTTCTACTGCCAGATTCACTCAAAAACAAAGTTCCGCCATTACCAGATCTTACTTTTTGCCCATCTACGGAATCTGGTTCATTCATCAGCTCAACACTACTCAAAACGGCCGTAGCAGACGCTGATTTATCAGTCTTGATTGGCGATTTATCGCGTAATTCTGCCACTGCCATCGCTATTTCTGAAGCCATCAAAGCCACAACTCACCCAGTTATTATTACTCGTGACAGTGTAGATTTAATTGCACCAGAAATCAATAATTTAATTGAAAAAGACAACCTAATTCTTATCGCTTCACTTGCACAATTACAAAAAATTCTACGCTCCGCCTATTATCCAAAAATGATTCTATTATCCATGCCACTCGTGCCAATTATTGAAGTTTTACATAAATTCACCATGAGTTACGGATTGACCATTCTGACTTTTCATCAAGGCCAAATTATTATCGCCCATGAGGGAAAAATCACGACTATTCCAATCAAACAAACTTCATATACACCGATCTCTTTGTGGAGCGGAACTCTAGCAATGAAAGTCGCAGCGATGAATCTCTATAATCCCCATAAACCATTAGATGCGACCATAGCCGCAATCTAAGCCTCTACCGCCTTTTGGTAAACCTCTAGCAATTTTTTTATTTGCGTAGATTGCAAAATTTCTTTTCTATGATTTAACATTTCACGACTCATTTGCTCAATTTTTTCTGGCTGTTTGACAAGACCATCTAGTGCTTTAGCCATTTCTTTCACGCTTGGACTTTTTGCCATAATGGCACCACCTCGTGGTACAGACTCTTTCATATCTGGATCACAGAAGAATACTGGAAGACCAGTCGCCTCCGCTTCCAATAATGTTAATCCCTGAGTATCAAAACCATACGAAACCGTTGCCGATATATGCTGATCCAGCATTTTATTTAACATTTCCTCATGTGGTACTCTACCATAAAATTTCGCCTTTACCCCGTGCCTACGGGTATATTTTTGAGCTACTTTTAGAGCATTACCATCTCCACAAACTGTTAGCTCGCATGGCATTTTCATTAATGCCAGGGCTTGCAAAAAAGGCATAATACGCTTCTCTCGTGAGACGCGCGAGTTCCAAAAGATTCGCAATGAATCACCCGGCTCCATTTTCCTTATTAATTTTCTGTGTGAAACAGTGTCATTTAATCTTTTCACCATCTCATCCGCTACACCATTTGATACGACAGTGATCGGCTTCCTTACACCATATTTTTTTAATTTATTCGCAAAATGCTGAGATGGAGTAATGACTTGATCAGCAAAATTCGCATGGTTGACCATCAGAGTCCACATTTTGGCACGACTAACTGTTGGCGCCAAATCATTATCGTAATGGACTATATGATCGTGTGGGATATATTTACCGTGTAGATAGTTCAAAAGGCAACCAACAAACGTTTTGAATGGATGTGGCACGTTGACTGCAATTGCCATATCCTCTCTACCGTGCATTGTTTGAACAAGTGGTACTCTAAAACGCTTCGCCAAACGCATTCCAGCAATAGAGCAGCTCGCCTCATAATGTACATGCACCAGGTCGTAATCAAAAAGCGGATATTTTTCCATTACCCATTTTTCCACCTTTTCGGGTGATTGCGATAACGGGGCGCCATTTAAACGAAATCGCCTATGCGTCGGAACTAACTCTACACCTTTTTCTCCTTGTGGCACAGAAAAACCTGGACAGAATATTGTCACTTCATGCCCGAGTTTTTCTAAACTTTTTTTCTGTGCACTAATAGAGGAGGGAATACCACCTGGAACCTCAAGAAAAACATCAGTAAAAACTGCAATTCTCATAGAGTTATTTTAGCATAAGCTTATATTATATACCAGCTAAATACAAGTATATCCTCCGTCAACTGGTAGAATGGCTCCGGTTACGTAGCTTGCTTCTTTACTAGCGAGAAAGATTACTGCCGCATTTAATTCGCCTTCTTTACCATAGCGTTGCATTGGTACTGTGCGTTTTGCAAATTCTTGGAATTTTTCTGTATCTAACACTGGCTGTGTCAACTCGGTGTAGAAATAACCCGGACAAATTGCATTACAGGTAATACCATAGGTTGCAAGCTCTGCTGCTACTGCACGCGTAAAATTAACAACTGCGCCTTTAGACGCATGATATGCAATTGTCGGTATCTCTGTGTTTCCAACCAATCCATACATAGAAGCAATGTTGATAATACGACCGTACTTATTTTTCTTCATAATTTTTCCAAAAGCTCGTGTCATCTTAAATACACTTGTTTCATCTGTAGCGATTGTAAAGTCCCATTCATCATCCGCCATATCTAGAACCCCCTTATCTTTAGAAGATCCAGCACAATTCAACAAAATATCTACTTTACCATATTTTTTCTCAACTTCTTCTGCTGCTGCATCTATACTTTCTGATAAAGTTACATCGCATTTAATTGGTAATACTTCAGCATCATAATCTTTCTTTAGCTCCTTTGCAAACTCCTCTAAACGCTCATAGCGGCGTGCCAAAATTGCAAGTTTTGCTCCTTGACTCGCGAGTGCCTTTGCCATCTGTTTACCAAGTCCAGACGATGCTCCAGTTACAACTGCGACTTGCCCCTTTAGGTCAAACATAAAAACTCCTCTCTTTTTATTACTCTATTTTACTACTTTTTTCCAAAGAAAGGAACGATATTATTCGCTTAATCGTTTGTATAATTTCTCAGATACATCATACAGCTTCTGAATATGATTTTCCAAAAAATAATAGTGCCTTACATAAGCAATACTCATAATCCAAAAGAGAATTGCTGCCGTTAAAATCGGAAATAATTCCATCCAGTTCGCGGTGATAGCTATCAACCAAAAACACAGTCCAGTGATGATAAATGTCAAAAATATGAAAAACAACATAATTGCCAGATGAATACCTCGTTCATGTTGAAAATTACGCAAAACCTCACGGTGATAATCTATCAGATCGTGGTTTATACCTTGCTTGATGCTTCTTTCAATAAACTGTTCATAGGCTTTTATGCGTTTTTCCATATTACTAGTATAGCATAATCATTAAGCAATCATAAAACCCCGGAACATGACCGGGGCAAAACTCAACTCTACATCTCCATTTTAGGATAAGGATTATTTTTTGTCAATACTCATAATACTTCATTTTAGCTTTACTACGCCAAGACAGTCCGGTGGAATAAGATCTATCTCCAAGTACTTTTTTATATTCTGCCTCTGAAATTTTGCCATTTAAAAACTGTTCTGTCGCCTTATATAACTCCAGGCATTGATTAATCGCTCTATCATATATCTCCTGAAAAGACTCATGACTACTTATTTTCTTATCACTTGGATAATACCAAATTTTATGATCATTGTTAAAAATCTTTTCATCAATTTCATCAACATGATAACTAAAGTATTCATACTTAATGCTCTTTTTTGGAACTAATTTATCAATTTTTTTGTAAAAAGATTTCTTAAGTCCCCGTTTGTCTTTCGTAACATGCTTCAGACCAAAATAGAGGACATTAAGTGCTTTTTGATATTTGACACCACCATCTTTAATTAGAAAAGTTTTTAGATAAACCTGATCTAAAACCTTAACTAGCTTTTTATTTAATTTATGGTAGGAAATCAGTTCGTGCATTTTATAGTTACTAAACTTTTTTCCTTCACGCGTTTCATATAAGTAGGCATCTATCTCCACTTCCATCTTCGTGTGAACACCCAGGTATTTGTAAGTCTCTGGATCTTTCTTATTGTAGCGACCGGATTTGTAAATGATATATGGATGACAAGCACTATCCAAAACGTAATGAGTTAGATGTCCATATAGTGCTGCAAGAATTATGGGATCTTTTTTTAGATTATCGTCCTTAATAATTTGAATAAAATTAAGAAAAAAATCATCTGTATGATTATTGTGTAAGTAATAGCCAATTTTCTCGCGCCACGGAAAACTTTCGTAAACAAAAAAAGGATCAAAACTAGCACTAAAAATCTCGTATGTGTGTTCTGCGCCCTTAATGCTTTTGCGAATTACACTACTTTTTTTCAGAACATCTAAAGCAAAATAATTATGTGTTAATAAATTTGGCATATAAAAACAAAAAACATTTGCAATGGTGGGCGGGGAGGGAATCGAACCCTCACTCTCTTGCGAGAACCAGATTTTGAGTCTAGCGCGTCTACCAGTTCCGCCACTCGCCCAACGTAACAATTATACCACAATTAAATTCCTTTATAAAGATAAAACAAAGTTACCACGAGCATTTTTATTATTGTGCGCTTTATGATATAATTACGTCATGGATTCAGATACTGGTGGGCAAACTAATCAGACTAAACAGCGTCATGCCGCAACCGAACTGGCTCGTCAAAAAGTTCTGGCGGCTTATTCTGGTCGATCTAATACCAATCAAACCAATACGAGTAACGTAGTTTCTGACAACTATCATCGCACCAAGGCTTTCCGTAATCTTGGTCGTACTGCTGGCAGAATGTCATCATACAAACAAACACCAATCCAAACCAACATAGCGTCCCACAAGACAACAGATAATACCAATTGGCAAAAATACCATTCCGCCTGGCAATATTATTATCAGAAGTACTACAGCGAATATTATGCTAAAGCCGCAAACCAATACATAGAAGAAGAGCGTTCCAAGGATGCACAAAAACAACCTAGGACGGAAATAGAACACCCAGATCAACCAGCTAACCCTAGTGAGCAGGAAGAAAAAACCATCTTTGCCACACTCAAAGATACCGTCAGGAAACGCGCTATCAAAGACTCTAGTAAATCTCACAAGTATAAAAAATATATCCCCATCATTGCGGGTGCCGTTGCCGTTCTACTGATTTTGTTTTTGCAATATAACCGCCTAATTTTTGCCCCACTGATGGCTTATGTATCTCCTGGCAACACCTCCGATACTGGTATTGCAGAAATTGATCCCACTATTACTAAAGCCGTCGGTCCGGATAATCGTTTAATCATTCCGAAACTCAATGTGGATGTTCCAGTACATTTTGGAATCAGCAACGATACGGACACTGTTAATGCCGCCATGGAGAACGGCGTAGCACAATTTGCCATCCCTGGAGCTTCGGCCTTGCCAGGAGAAATTGGCAATCTCGTTATTACTGGTCATTCAGCTGGAGATATTTATAGCAATAATCAGTATAAATTCATCTTTTCTGGGCTAGAACGTTTAACGACTGGTGATTTAATGTATATTGACTATGGCGGTACACGCTACACCTATTCCGTAACTAAAATGGAAACTGTAGAACCAGATAATGTTGCAGCATTAGTTTATGACACCACCAAACCAATGCTAACCTTAATTACCTGTACACCACTTGGGACTTCACGTTACCGCCTTCTTGTCACAGCAGAACAGATTAACCCATCTCCATCAGGTGTTATACAGCAAGAAATGGAATATGTTGATGATAGCTCAACTTCTAACGATGGCGCAATGCCACAAAATGAGCCAACGTTCTTTGAACGTATTTGGAATTGGCTAACCGGCAACAATTAATTTATTCTATAATCTTTTCACGTAAGATGCTGGTGTTGCTACGATCAGTTTTAACATAATAAAGATATTTTTCATCCTTTGCAATAAAACCGTTTCCAGCCGTATTCACGAGCTCGCGACGGTTCTCGCCGTCAAAATCACACACGATCATCCTGTCATCATAATTGGTTGCAATCAAATAGTCGTCTAAGAAATAATAATTATCACCCTCAATCGTAAACTGGGAAAGTTTAGATAATTCTGCATCATAAACGGCAAGATCTCGTCCGACCTTCGCCACAAAAAGTTCGTCGTGCGTATGAACAATTAGCGATTCCGACGCGCCAGGTAACTCTGTTTCTGCAATAAGTTCCATTTTTTCTAAATTATTATCTTCGCTCGGAAAATCACCCACATAAACTAGCATCTTGCTTCCCACCACAACTACAAGTTGTTTCTTATTGAGGTACTCGCCAAAAGCCAATTTGACTTCTTGATCTAGCGGATATTGAGCTAGAACAATATCTTTTCCACCATCCTGGTAAATTAACATTTCGTTACCGTTTGTAAGGTAAATAATCTGATCATCACTATTAAAGAAATACTTTACATTGCTAGCTAGTACTTGAGAGATAGTTTTTGCACTTACAGCTACCGTCCTTAAATTACCGTTTTCTACTGCGATAATTTTTTCACCATTATCCGTCGCAAAATCCATAGCGGAAAATCTCATGCCAAATGTTCGTGAAAGATTTATACTCTCTGATAAGTCACGCAAGTTTAGAAGAATCCATTCTATTTCTCCATTATTCGCACTTTCTACGAGGACTTTGTCGCTATTTTCATTCCATTTAAGACTAATAATATCACGCTGTTCTATCAGATCAGCGACCATTAAAGTAGAATTACTTATCTCATTACTTTTTTTGACATTTAGAAGTTGCCATTCATCCAGTGCAGAAACTTTATAGAGAACTTGTTCACGATTAGGTGCAACAACGAAGAATGGAATATCTGCCGGATAATCATATATTTTCTCCGCATTTCTATCCTGATAAAAAAGTCTCGGGTAATCTAACTTCAGTAACCACCCTGCTTCACTTACAATAGTCTTATGCCAAGTATCATACCCATCTTTGGTTAGTTCAATCGTATGTTCACCTGGAGCCAGCATACGGTTCGTGTTGGTCCTAGCAATAATTGACTCTTGATCAATTTTAATGTTAGCGCCCACGGGAATAGATTTGATTTGTACTAAACCAGACTGTCCAAACTCGCCATCTTTGTTAACATTGTAGCCCATCGCCACAAAAGTCAGAATTACAACTGCGATTATCACCACGAACACCATTACAATTTCTGTCACAATCAATCTGGCAGTTTGAACTCGCTTTTTTCTTTCACGATCCATAATCCATATTATAACATAAAAATTTTTCCAAAAAAGTTATTGCTTTTTTATAGCGTTTGCGGTTATAATAAGGTTAACCAATTTTTGTGGAGCGTAATAAGGAATAAATATGACGAAAGTAACCATTACTGTAAGTAGTCCTGAGTCAGATCGGAAGAAAGTGGCTCATCCAGTGTCTAGTTCTGCCACGCATCGTACTATCCAGAAGTCTACTACTTTGTCGCGCCGTTACGTCAAACGACCTGTAGCGAGAACAAAGATCAATGTTACTTCCGCATCTGAAGCCACTGTAACTACTGCGAAAACACCGAAGAAAGTAAAAATCGTAGAGATTTCCGCATCTGAAGCTAAAAAGCACGAGAAACAAGCTCTAAAGAAAGCTCACGCCAAGAAGCTTGCTGCTATCAAGGTGGCACATGCAGAACGGCTCGCTAAAGAGCGCTTAGCTAAGAAACAACTCGCGAAAGAACGTGCACTACAAAAAAAGCTTGCACTACAAAAGCAACGCGCCAAGAAAGCAAAGGCCGCACCAAGCACAACTAAGGTCACACCTTCCACGAGCGTAATTAAGTCTGCCTTAAAAGATGTGAAAACTACAGAATCTACCCCAGCGATGCAACAATCATTCAAAAAGAAACATCGCGGTCGTCGCATAGCTCTAGCGTTGTTCTGTTCGGCTTTGTCCGTTGCAGCTTTAGTTGCTTTCGTCCACTTTAATATGCCAGATATATCCGTGAAAGTCGCCGCTATGCAGACTGGCATAGAAGCTTCTTATCCATCTTTCATTCCGCGTGGTTTCTCACTTTCCAATGTCACCTCAGAGAAGGATGGGTCAGTCAAGATATCTTTCACCAGTCAAGGTGGTATGAGTTTCATTCTATCAGAAGAAAAATCCACTTGGGATAGCACCGCGCTACTCAATAATTACGTCAAGAAAACATATCCGTCTGACTACACCGTTATTCGCGAACAGGGAATTACAATCTATCACCGCGGAGAAAATTCAACTTGGGTTAATGGTGGTATTCTTTATAAAATCAGCTGTTCTGGTGGCACACTCAGTAAAGAACAGGTGCGCAACATTGCGACCTCTTTATAAAAATGCTATAATCACTACATGACGATTTCTTCTAATATTACTCGTTTTGCACCGAGTCCTACTGGCTATATCCATCTAGGAAATGTACGGAGTGCAATTTATCCATATCTCATAGCCAAGCAATCCAAAGATGGCAAATTCATCTTGCGCATAGAGGATACTGATCAGGCACGCTATGTCGTCGGGGCGACAGATTTAATTAAGGAAACTCTAGTTTGGCTAGGCCTGGATTGGGATGAGGGAATAGAAAAAGGTGGCGAGCATGGACCATACTATCAGTCCGAACGTCGCGATATTTATCATGAATATGCCAGAAAATTGGTCGTAATTGGTCGCGCCTATGCCGACCCAACTTCCCCTGAGCAAATAGCAGAATATCGCAAAGCAGATAACGCCGCAAAGAAACCTTATTTATACCGCAATCATCGTCCAGATACTAATATCGCTTGGGAACCAGGGATTCCGCTACGTTTTAAATCAGAGCCAAAATCCGTCTCTTGGCACGATGAAGTGATGGGTGACTTGTCAACTGGTCCAGAGGTAATGGATGATATCATCCTAATTAAAGCCGATGGTCTACCAACTTATAACTTTGCCCACATCGTTGATGATTACGAAATGCAAATTACTCATATTGTTAGAGGGGTGGAATATCTTTCAAGCACGCCAAATTACCTCGCGCTATACGAAGCACTAGGTATTAAACATCCGAAATTCATCTCATTACCACATGTGCTTGCCACACAGGGCAATAAAAAACTCAGTAAGCGCGACGGAGCAAAATCCGCTATTGATTACAAGGATGAAGGCGTTCTGCCAGAAGCAATGCTAAATTATTTAGCTTGTTTGGGCTGGAATGATGGTACAGAGCAAGAAATTTACAGCATGGCGGATCTTTTAAAAGCCTTCTCTATTGATCGTATTCAAAACTCTGGCGCTCGTTTTGATGAGGTTAAGCTACTTTGGCAGAACGGTCAATGGATTCGTAAAATTTATGATGAACAGGGGTGCAATGCGTTATATGACCGCACTGTTTCACGTGACCTTGCCTCACAACGAAGTTATCAAGAAAACCCTTCACGCAATTCTATACTAAACTTCTGGCCAGAAGAAGCCATGAACTATTCAGAAGATTATCGTAAGCAAGTCCTTTCCATCATTTACGATCGTCTCAAAGTACTCTCTGATCTGCGTGAGTATACGACTTATTTCTTTTCTGATCCGGAAATCAATTTAGAATTTTTGCAAAACAACAAATTCATTAAGAAAATGTCAGAAACAGAGCAAAAAGACCTCCTGGGCAGCGTCATTGAAAAACTCACCGCCATTGACGAAGCAAGTTGGACAGCAGAAGTACTCCAAAACAACTTGAATGAGTTACTCGTTTCCACGGAGAAAAAGCCTGCGCAACTTTTCTCCCTTATCAGGATCGCACTCTCTTTTGCTACTTTCTCTCCAGCACTACATTTGACCATGTCAGTACTTGGCAAAAATACCACCCTCGCCCGACTTAACGCTACTAGATCTGCTATCGTAAACGATCTATAATTTCTTGCTTTTATCGCACTTATGCTATAATAAAAGCATGAGCAAAAAGAGCGTAGAGAATGAAGAAATAGATATAGAAATCACGGATCATACTAGTACACCACCGAAGGAAGGTGATATAGTCATCCAAGAAGAGTCAGTCGTGATGGAGGAAAAAGAACACATCCCGTCTGATGACGAAGTTTATGATCCTAAAATGGCGAAAAAACAAAAAGAGAAGTTTAGCAAAACTAAAGCTCCCAAAACCGCCGAGGAACTCAAGAAAGCTAAACGTAAAAAAATCATTATCATCACACTCATCATCCTGATTCTACTCGCTGGAGCAGGCGTTGCAGTATACTTCATTTTCTTTGCCAATCGCCAAGAAGAAGTTACTGTTATTATAGAAGAAGAGCCAGAAGTTCCACGTTTTTACAGTAAACTAACTGGTCTAGAAATTGCAAGCGATGCGGAAAATTATCTACCGACTTATTGTATGCAGATTCCAAATGGAGCTGATGGAGCACGTCCTCAGACTGGCCTAAACGAAGCTGGTGTAGTTTACGAAGCGATTGCCGAAGCTGGTATTACTCGCTTCGCTGCTATCTTCCAGAATCCTCAATCCGCCGCTATTGGTCCAATCCGTTCTTTACGTTCCTATTATCTTGACTGGGATACACCTTACGATTGTACAGTCGTTCACGCAGGTGGCTCCACTGAAGCAATTCAGGCGCTTGCAGTCGGCGGCTATCGCGACTTAACAGAATCTTATGAATACATGTGGCGCGATAATACTAGCTATTGGGCGCCAAACAATTTAATGACTTCTCCAGCACTCTTATCTAAATTCGCTACGGATAATGGATATACTACATCTACACCTGACACATTCCCACGCCTTACGCCAGATGAGACTGCATCGCTTATTGTCACAGCACGAGAAAAGGCTGGTCTCCCAGTTGATCCAGCCAGTGATCTACTGTCGGAAGATCAGACTTCTGATTCCGAGGAGGCTGAGACGGAGATTGTACCGCTCGTCAAAACCATTGCAGTGAATTTCGGCTATGTCGCTACGTTTAATACGATATACCAGTACGATGAGCTGACAAATACTTACCTACGATCTTATGCAAGTGGCGAACAGCACTTAGTTTATTCATGTGATGGAATTGCCAAACAGGAGCCTACCCCAAAATCTGATTGCGGTATTGCAAAACAAATTGCTCCTTCTGCGATCGCCGTCATGATGGTGGATGAATATCTTGATACCGATAACTATCATCATGTTATTAATACCATCGGTACTGGGAATGCTTACATTTTCCAGAATGGTACCGCCGTCAAAGGTAGTTGGAGAAAAGATAGTAAAAGTGCTCAAATAGTATTTAGGGATGAAGCTGGTAGCACTATAGCTTTCACACCAGGTCAACTCTGGGTAGCAGCAATTCCTAATTCTGGCGGTAGTGTTCAATACTAAACAAAAATGGTAGTCCCGGCGGGAGTCGAACCCGCGATTTCCTGGATGAGAACCAGGCGTCCTAGACCACTAGACGACGAGACCACTTGCCATATTCTAGCACGAAAAGCAGTACTTTTCAATGGGTCTTGACTTTTTAGCGTAAGTGTGATATAATGAAGTAATGTGGTGCTGGGGGTGTAACTATAGTATATGCGTCCCAAAGCAATATTCTACCTCAGCACCATGAATAAAAAAGGAGGTGGTGCTATATGCATCCACGTACACCCCATTTAACAGGGTGGAGTTTACGTACCCTTGATGGGGAGTACGTAACGGACGTTTCGTCTATATCTACCTTGTTCGCGAAGTTTGCGAACGGTGGCGAGCCAGTCTTCCTCTGTGGTGAGACCATCACCAATGCAGAAGAAGAGGACAGCCACCAGGTGATGACCTCGGTCATCATCCGGGCGAAGATACTCCGCGTAGGGAAGATCTGGTTCATTACAGATCAGATGCAGGAGTATATCGCCAGTCTGGCGGATTTAGACCAAAAATGGCGGGAAGAGCTTTCCAAAATAACGCAAGAAGAAGTTCCGCCCGTCAAAAACCAGCGGCATCCCAAACTCGCAGAAAACGTATTTAGGGACAATAACACAATTATCCCTATCAGGAGGGGCGCCGCAAAAAAAATAACATGAGGGGAAAAATTCCCCCGTCACGATGGGCTGCAACCAAAGTTTGCGGCCCTTTTTCTTGCTTTTATTACTTAAAAATGTTATGATATAAACATGAAAAGTTTACCCGTCGTCGCCCTTATTGGGCAAACTAACGCTGGCAAATCTAGTTTACTCAATCGTTTTGCACACAAGAACATTGCCATCGTCGCTAGAGAAGAAGGCACAACACGAGATAATGTTATCGCTAAAATTGACGATCGTTTTTTATTGATTGATACTGCTGGACTAAAGAATCCTGAAGACGATTTCGAAGCTGGCATCCAAGACCAAATTAATGATGCTATAGATAGCGCAGATTTAATTTTATTGACCCTAGACGCAACGAAATATTTTAGCCATTACGACAAGAATATCGCCAAGCAAGCTCTCCGCTCTCAAAAACCAATCTTTTTAGTCCTCAACAAGTCCGACCGCAGTGAGACTCTCCCTGATACGGAATTTCGCGCCCTGGGTGTATCAGAGGAACAATTTTTCCATACCTCAGCTACTACTGGGCAGGGAATTGCCGATCTGAAACAAGCTATTTTAAAAGCTCTCCCCGCTCAGACTAGAAATACTACGAGCAAGACCTCTGGCCCACACGATACTCTGAAAATCGCCCTGATCGGTCGTCCGAATGTAGGCAAATCCTCTCTGTTCAATAGTTTAGCAAAAAAACAACAAGCTCTCGTCTCTTCACGCCAAGGTACTACTAGAGATATCAATCGCGTAGAGCTAAAATATCACGGACGCTCCCTAGAAATCTTGGACACTGCCGGTTTACGCAAGCCAGGTCGTCGCGAGGTAGGTATAGAAAAATTTTCCGCTATTAGAACACTTGCCGCCATTGAAGAAGCAGACATTTGCGCACTGCTAGTGGATTCTACTGAGCCTCACTCAAAATTAGACCAATCTCTCGCTGGACAGATTGTCAAAGCTGGCAAAGGCATCGTCGTCGTAGTTACGAAATCTGACCTCTTGAAAGATTCTCAACCAACTAATTATTTCGGTGAAGAAAATATCAAAAACCGCAGTGCTGCAGATTTTCTACTAGACGACTTAGAGCGAGATTATGACTTTCTGCCTTTTGCGCCAGTCCTTTTCACTAGTAGCAAAACAGGGAAAAATGTCTCTGAGCTCTACAATTTAGCCCTGCAAATAGACACAGCACGTCATCATGAAATTGCCACTAAGGATCTGAACCATATCTTGCAAGAAGCCAAATCAGAGCATTTACCAGCTGGTCTCAAAAATACTCACCCAAAGCCAAAGTATATTGTCCAAACCGATACCTGCCCACCATGGTTCGTCATTCACGGCCACGACTTGCAACTCTTACATTGGTCATATAAACGCTTCTTGGAGCGCAAAATTCGCGAGTTTTATCCTTTTATAGGGACGCCAATTTTCTTCTCTTTTAGAAGCGACAATGCGAAAGGAAAAGAAAAATGAAGCTCATAGTTGGCTTCGGCAACCCTGAGAACAAATACAATTTCACCCGTCATAATTTCGGCTTCCTGACTTTGGACTTTTACGCAAAAATCAAACAAATCGCTTGGGAGTCCAAACCTAAATTTGATGCGCTCTGGCTCAAAACTGATGTTACCACTCTTACTCATAGCTCCACTCAGGAACAAGTCATCTTAATTAAGCCTCAAACCTATTATAACGAAGTCGGAAGAGCAATTCAGGCATTTTCGCACTATTACAAGATTAGCCCTTCTAATATCATCGTAGTTTGTGATGATTTCAACCTCGCTTTCGGAGAGTTACGCTACCGCAAAAATGGCTCTGCCGGCGGTAATAACGGCTTGAAATCCGCCATTAGCACTCTTGGCACTTCTGATTTTCCGCGCCTCAGGCTGGGAACTGGTACAACTCTTCGTCAAACCGTAGGAGATACAGATTTCGTACTAGGTAAGTTTACTCCAGCAGAAAAAGCAAAGCTCCCTGAGATCCTGCGCGCCACCTCTGATAAGCTTGATGAGCTAATCGCTGCCTAATCTGATTGTCCATTGATTTGCTCCTAAAGCCTTGACTATCCCCTTGATCTCTAAAACCGTAATACCACGGAAAAAGTCTGCCGCTGAGAGGTGTGCAGTTGCAGTAATTTCATCTCCATCATTAGTACCATTTATAATTTGTTGTAAAATCGCTTTTTCTACCTCTGTTTCTGCAACTGATATAATTTTTGCATACTCTGTTTTTCGTCTCCTGACACGCGAGACAAAACACTCTGGAAAAAGCTGCTCTAAAAGATCATTCGGCTCCGTATAGGGAAAAGCGCCTTGTGTCAATAACTTATTGCAACCACGCGAAGTAAATCTTGTAATATCACCTGGCACTGCCATTAAATCAATTCCCAAATCTAGGGCATGGCTAGCCGTATTGAGTGATCCGCTCCGATCTGCCGCTTCCGCAATTAATACTACATCTGATAGACCAGCGATAATACGGTTGCGCTCTAAGAATCGTGTCTGCAACTGCTTTTTACCAATTGCCTGGTCGTTTACGCCGTATTCAGAGATGATCGCGCCACCTTTCTGGACGATTTCTTCTGCTAATGATGAATGAACTTTCGGATAGATTTCGTTGATAGGTGTGCCTAATACCGCAAGAGTAACTCCGCCAGCGTCTAATGCACCCCTATGCGCAATGGAATCTATCCCGTATGCTAAACCAGAAATGACAATCGCACCATTTTTTGCCGCTTCATACGCTGCAGTATATGCGATCTCCTTACCATAAGAGGTATTCTTACGCGAACCAACGATTGCAACGCATTTTGGACGACCTATTCTTAAGTCAATTTCAGGCAATTTTCCATAATAATACAATAATTTTGGTATAAGCACAAGCTTTTTTAACACCTCTGTAAAAATATGCTCCAGGGGTGAAATTTCATTGATTTTCATAAAAAATATGAAAAAAGTGTTGACTTATTTTTTTAAGTGTGCTATAATGAAAACAGTTAGGGCACGAAAAACCCTAAACTGCACCTAAATAAATCATAATTTCTACCATTATTTTAGCATATTTTCAGATTTTTCTGAGAAATTTGTTAATTTTGGTAAAAGTTGCGTGTTCTTAAAATCCTTCGGATTTATGATTTCTTTTAAGGTCATAAATTTATAAGTATTACCTCCACTTTGAAGGAATTTTTGAGAACATAGCAACCCCCATAACCGGCGGGCCCCAATTTGTGTGAGGTGGGTCGCGCTTCCGGGGCTTCCCCGGTATCTGGACAAAGAAGCGTTATGGGGTAACCAAAGAACCTCTAGACGGGATTAGGTGATGCCCACCCTTACCTAATCCCATCCAGAGGTTTTTTGATGGCAGAAAATGTTCACGCTTGACAAGTATGTTATTATAGTAATATGTCAAAAAATCTGGTAATAGTAGAGTCTCCTGCCAAGGCAAAGACTATTGAAAAATACCTGGGTAAAGATTACAAGGTAATGTCTTCCGTTGGCCACATCCGTAAGGATACCAAAGTCGACGTTGCGAATGATTTTGCTGTTACTTATGAAATAGATGAGGGCCACCGAAAAGTGGTCGCAGAACTTCAAAAGGCCGCCGAAAAATCTGATACAATCTGGCTGGCAACCGATGAAGATCGCGAGGGAGAGTCTATCTCTTGGCATCTTCTGGAGGTCCTGAAATTACCCAAAAACACTCATAGAATTACCTTCCACGAGATCACGAAACCCGCTCTTGAAGAAGCCGTGAAACATCCTCGTACAGTTGACATGAATATGGTCTCTTCCCAGCAAGCACGTCAGACTTTAGATATGTTAGTAGGCTACGATTTATCAGGGGTAGTTAGGAAAAAAGTACCTGGAGCGATCTCTGCAGGGCGCGTACAGAGTCCAGCTCTGCGCCTAGTCGTAGAAAAAGAGCGCGAAATTGAAAAATTCCAAGGAAAATCATCTTACAAAGTAACCGGAGATTTCAATAAATTAGGCAAAAAAAGCACCTTTTTAGCCACTTTGGAAGGAGATGGCCCGAAGACAGCCGCTCAAGCGGAAAAGCTCTTAGAAAGCCTCGTAGGAGCTAAATACACGGTTTCTGCTAGTGAACAGACTGAAGGAACAAAGGCTAATCCAGTTCCATTTGCTACCGCCGCTTTACAGATTGAAGCAAACAGTCGGCTAGGTTTTTCCTCTTCTACTACGATGCGCGCCGCTCAAGGTTTGTATCAGGCAGGTCACATTACTTACCACCGTACAGATTCTCTTAATCTCTCTCAACAAGCTATCGGATCCATTGCAAACTACATTGAAAGCGTCTTCGGTAGGGAATATTTACGAGTTAGACACTTCAAAACAAAATCAGCAGGTGCCCAAGAAGCCCACGAAGCAATTCGTCCGACTCATATAGAAGTAGAAGAGGCCGGGAGCAACAATTACGAAAAAAGACTTTACCATTTAATTCGTTCTCGTACCCTAGCTACCCAAATGGCTAATGCACGTATGAATCGCACAACGGTTAAACTCACCCCAGATACTGCTCCTAAAACGACTTTTATAGCAAAGGGAGAAGTAATCCTCTTTGATGGTTTCCTTAAAGTATATGGCAAGTCCAAAGAAACCGATTTACCAGCCTTGAAAATCGGTGATATCTGTCTCTCTGACCATATTGTCGCCCACGAAACCCACGAACGTCCACCAGCTCGTTACACTGAAGGTTCACTAGTAAAAAAGTTGGAAGAACTTGGTATTGGGCGCCCATCTACCTATGCGTCTATCATGCAGGCTATCCAGAATCGGGGCTACGTCATTAAAGGAGACTCAGAGGGGGCAGAACGCGAGGTTACAGAGATCACCTTATCTGGTCGCCAAGTTAAGTCTGAAAAGGTCAAAGAAAAAACTGGCTCACTAAAAGGAAAATTACTTCCTACACCAGTTGGTGAGTTAGTTTCTGATTTTCTCACAGATCACTTTGATCAAATCGTGGATTATGGTTTCACCGCTGATGTGGAGGGTAAATTAGATCAGATCGCAGAGGACAAATTAGAACGCGTCACGATGCTCAAAGATTTCTATCAGCCTTTTTCCAAATTAGTAGAAGATTCGGCCGATGTAGCACGCTACAACAATGCTAACGCGCTAGGAAAAGACCCTGAGACAGGGAAGAACATTTACGCCAAAGTTGGTAAAAACGGTGGTTTTATTCAATTAGGCGAGAGTGAGAAGGAGTCTGGCGAAAAACCGCGTTTTGCACCGCTCCCAGATGGAGTGGATGTCAAAACTGTAACCTTAGAACAGGCGCTCAAGCAGCTTGCCTTGCCAGTTTTACCACGTAGTCTCGGCAAAGCTAAAGATGGCACTGAGTTAATCGCATCTTCTGGCCCATTTGGACCATACCTTAAAGCTGGTAAATATAATATCCCTCTTAAAGATTACGATCCCTATAAAATCACTTTTAAGCAGGCCGAGCCGCTTTACCAAGAAAAGATTGACTCCATTATCGCTGATTGGGGCGATATTATGATTGTTGTTGGAGCTTACGGACCATATATCAAAGGCCCTGGCCGCCGCAATAATGCCAAAATCCCAGCCGGGACCGATCCGAAAAAACTCACCAAAAAAGAGGCTGAAAAAATCCTCGCCGAAAAGCCCAAAAGCACCCGTAGACCCGCCAAAAGAACCAGAAAAAAGAAAAAGTAAAAGACATATTTCGCTTATTTTTAAACTTTCGTATAATAAATTATTGACAATGTAAAAAATGTGATACAATAGAACATAGAAAGTTGTAAATTATAAGTTGACATTTAGTGAAAATTATGCTATCATAAGCTAAATGACAACGATAACAGGGGTGGAAAAAAGGAATATTTTCATGGACCAAAATGCGGATGCGATCGCAAATGCGATCAAAGGCAGCCTAGACATCATTGAACAAGACCGGGAAAAAGAAATTATTTCACGCCGTTTTGGACTTAATGGACAGAAAGAGACACTTGAGCAAATTGGTGATATGTTGTCCATCACGCGCGAACGTGTGCGCCAACTAGAAAAGGCAATTCTCGTCCACCTGAGAGTTTGTTCTGAAGAAGGCGAAATCCCTGCTTTGGCTGCTGCCGAAAAAATTATCATTCGCAATCTCACAGAAACTGGTCGCATTTCTTGCATTTCCACATTAGCTGACAAAATTTATGGACGTACAACTACACCAGTGGAGCGTGCTGAGTTGAGCTTTTTAGGTGATATCTCCTCGCAATTAACAATTATTGAGGTAAATGATCAATATCACTCTGCCATTGGAATTGCAGAATATGGTGATGCTGCGAAGTTTAAGAAAAAAATAGATGAAAATGTCACCGTTATCAAAGAAAATAAACGTCCAATGTCTATTGAGGAACTTGATGAGAAATTGTCCTATGAACACCCTTCTCATATCGTGGCTGTTGCTTCCGTCTCCAAGCAACTCTCTACCCTGAATAACCTCTGGGGATTAGCTAAGTGGCCAACTGTTAATCCAAAGAATATCCGTGACAAGATTTTCGTCGTCCTAGAGACCAAAAAAGAGCCAATGCACTTTGCTGATATTGCCGCTGCGATTTCCGCCTCTGATTTTAAGCGGAAAAATGTCACCGTACAGGCAATCCATAACGAACTTATCAAAGATGACCGTTTTGTGTTAATTGGACGCGGAATCTACGCCCTAGACTCTTGGGGATATAAGAAAGGAACTGTATCTGATATAATTTGTGATATTTTACGCAAAGCGAAGGAGCCACTCACCAGGGAAGAGATCGTTAAGCAAGTCTTGCGCGCTCGCAAAGTAAAAGAAACTACTATCTTATTGAATCTACAGAACAAAAAATACTTCGTCAAAGTTGGCAAAAATGCTTACGAGCTTGCTGATAGCGTAAAATAAAACCTAGCAATTATAAGCCTTTTATGCTAAGATAATACTATATAGTATGCTAGCAAACATTATTCACTTTATTTTAATGCCGATTGTCTGGATACCAATCGTGGCTATCCTCGGTTTTTTAACCTATCGCAACTATAAAAAAATCAATCGCATTAAAGTCCTTAACATTGACTCTGTCTTACTAATGTTAGAAATCCCACGGACGAACGACAAAAAAGAGCTTGCTGCCGAACAGTTATTCGCAAGTTTGCATGGCATCCTTAGAGATAATCTGGAACTAAAAAACTCTGGCGGGGTCCAAGAACATCTTTCTTTTGAAATTGTCTCTACTGGTGGGCAAATTCGCTTTTTCGTCTGGACTCCGAAAATACTACAAAGTTTCGTGGAAGGGCAAATTTATGCTCAGTATCCGTCCGTCCAAATCCACAAGGTCAAAGATGACTATGTAGATAAGCGCAAGAATTACCCCGTTACATACTCTTCTGAAATCGTTCTGACAGAGAACGAGGTATTACCAATCAAAACTTTTGAAAACTTCGAGGTAGACCCACTAGCTGGAATTACTGGCACCCTTGCCAAGCTCAATCCAGACAAAGATGAGGAGCTTTGGATTCAGATTCTCACACGTCCAATCCCAGACGATTGGCATAAGGCTACAACGGATAAATGGGTCCAAAAGGTCAAATCTGGGCAAAAATCCTTCAATTTTCTTGGTATTGACTGGGTCTGGCTTGTTACGGCTTTTGGAGCACTTTTCCGCCCGCCAGAAGGTGGTACGCCCGTTAAGGTAGAACTATCTGAGCGCGCAAGAACCCAAGTAGAAAAAGCGGAGGAAAAAGCTACGAAACTCGGTTACGAGGTAAAAATTCGCTTAGCCTATCTCGGTTCTGATCAAATTGACGCCAAACTCAATATGCAAGCCCTCGTCGGAACTTTCAAGCAATACAATTCTACTAATTTGAACGGTTTTAAGAGCGTAGGTGGTACTTATGATAAAAACGCGCTGGACGCTTACAAAATGCGCCAATTTACCGATCATGGTTTTATTCTTAACATCTCTGAGTTAGCTTCTGTTTACCACTTACCTCATACTTCTGTGGAAACGCCAAATATCGTTTGGGCGACAAGCAAAACCGCTGAGCCACCGGCTCAACTACCCCTTATCACTGGCAACTCAGAGCATGACCGTGAAATTTCTGCTTTTGGGTTAACGAATTTTAGAGGTATTAATCATCAATTCGGTATGTTACGACGCGACCGCTCACGCCATGTTTATATTATTGGTCAAACTGGCGCAGGGAAGAGTGGCATGTTGGAGCTTTTCGCACTTTCTGACATTTTTTACGACCAGGGTTATTGTATTATTGATCCACATGGTGACTTTGCAATCAATAACTTGCGTTTTATTCCAGAAAAGCGCATTAAAGATGTAATCTATTTCAATCCGGCTGACACAGAATATCCAGTCGCTTTTAACCCTCTCGAAATCTCCGATCCATCCCGCAAGCCGAATGTCTGTTCAGAAGTAATCGGCGTGCTAAAACGTATGTTTGGCGACTCTTGGGGTCCACGTTTGGAGCATATCTTACGCTATACTTTGCTAGCACTCCTTGATCGCCCAGAGACTACCCTATTAGATATTTCGCGAATGTTAACGGATAAGGATTTCCGCAAAGAAACTCTAGACTATTGTAAAGATGTCACTGTTCTACAATTCTGGAAACACGAGTTTGGTCAATGGAACGAAAAACAGGTCAATGAGTCTATCGCGCCAGTTCTAAACAAGGTCGGGGCTTTCACCGCAAATCCAATCATCCGCAACATTATCGGTCAACCGAAATCTTCATTTGACGTTCGCCGCATCATGGATGAAGGCAAAATCCTAGTAGTTAATCTTTCCAAAGGACTTATCGGCGAAGATAATGCCGGTATTCTTGGAGCTTTCCTCGTCACGAAGGTACAACTAGCTGCAATGAGTCGTTCTGACATCCCAGATGTCGCCGATCGTCGCCCATTCTACCTCTATGTAGATGAGTTCCAAAACTTTGCCACAGATTCTTTTGCTGTTATCCTTTCTGAGGCACGCAAATACGGTCTCAATCTCACCGTAGCTAATCAGTATATCTCTCAGATGACTGATTCCGTACGGGATGCGGTCTTTGGTAATGTCGGTACCACTATCTCTTTCCGGGTCTCTGCTGACGATGCTCCACTTCTCGTTAAGCAATTTGAACCAACCTTTGAGGCTCAAGATTTGCTTCAGATGAATAACCGTAACTTCGTAATTTCTATGATTATTAACGGGGAAAAAGTACCAGCCTTCTCTGCTACTACCCTCTCTATTCCGAATACTCCTCAAGATAATTTTGACGCAATTATTGAGTCTTCTAGGCAACGTTACTCTCGTACACGAGCCGATGTAGAGGCAGAGATTCAAGAGACTATAGAGCAAGCCGAAAAATACAAAAAAGTACTTTCTGACTCTGGCAGGGAAGCAGGCATGGCAGGAAATAACAAATCCGATTTCGCTTTTCGTTCCGATCAGGCCTCTAAATCTACCTCTGATCACTTCTCGTTTCAACCAACACCTAAAAATGACTTTAAGAAGCTAAAACTCTCCCCCAACGTTGCGGAAGATAAATTAGATCGTCCAGGATTAAAAGATTTAGGACGTCTAGTCGCCGAAGCAGGGCAGCAACCGCAAGATAATAATTCTGACACTTCACCTGCAGCAAAAGCCTCTGAGGAGCAGGGAAATAAGCCTTCTGATAAACCATCTCCTAAACCACATAAACCTCGCCATCGTCGTTATTACAATAGTAAGAAGAATAAAAAGCAACAATAAAGCACCCCGAAGAGTGCTTTCTGGTTGCGCATAGATCGGTGCCGGAAAAACGACACTTACTACTAAAGCTCACTATGCGGCTTACACCTCCTATGATTTTACTAAAAAGGGGAATTTTTGTCAAGTGACGCTCTCGGGAATCTATTAGCTTTTATGATTCTGTCAGAAATAAGCTTAAGAAAATAATCTTTTAAAGAATTCATTGATTTAACTGCTGTAGTTCTTTGATCAAAAATTATGTTGTATCACTTATATCTCAGAAGTTCAACAGGGAAAGGGAACTATAATTCCTCTGTTTCTCCTCCACCATTTAGCCTATGCTCCTCTCCCCTATCCTTCTCTGTTACACCTCTGTTGTCAAACTGGCCCACCCCTGTTTATATCTGATATATTATAATAAATCCATTGTAAGGCCCGGAAAGGCTATTTTTAGAAGATTTTGAGCAAAATAGCATAAGTTCTAACGGCGATGACAAAAACGCGCGAAAACACACGTGAGTGGGGAAAAACAGCAAAAATTAACATGAGCATTAACAAAAACTAAAAAAACTCTACAAAAAAGATGGGGTTTAATCGTCTTTTGTTTGGATTTCCAATGTCGCACAATATATCTTTTACGACTTTATATCTGGTGAAGGTCGGCTACGTGATTAATTGTCCATAAAGACGAAATCCTTAGTAATATCAGCTTTATATAAGCAGTCCTATCCCATGTGGTTATTGTTTATAAGAGATAATAACTCGCCACCATGCAAGAAACATGACGACAAAAATACACCTTCTGCACGCCTTACAGGGGTGAATTTTTGAGCAATTCTGTTAATTCTCCAGTAAAATTTAGTTTTTGAGGACTAATTTTAGCTTCCACCCCTGTTATTTGACCTAAATTTAGAATCTGGATCTTAAAAATTTGACTTTTCCCTATTTTTATTTCCCTACCTTTATTCCCTGCTTCTTTGCGTCCCGATCCCATTTTTTTCGTTCTTTGATCATACCTTAAATTTTTCTCATAATTCCCTACCCGAACAAAAACCGAACTTACGATATACCTCTTTTCTCTTGTTTTTATGCTATAATTAGTTCATGTTAGTGTTTGTAGATGGAGAAAATTTCAGACAGAGATTATCTGAGATACTTGTAGCGAAAAAATTAATATCCTCAAAAGATCAATGTTTCACTTTCGATTTAGCTGGACTTTTATCTGACGCTATTGGGAGTGACGAACTAGAAATAATGTACTATGCTTCCGAAATTAAAACGCCAGTTGGGTATATTCCTTCTAAAGACGTTCAAACTAGACTCAACAAAATAAAAGAGAATATGAGGGTCTGGGTTGCATCACTTAAAAATCAAGGTATTACTTATATAAAAGCCGGCAATTTAAAGATTAAAGACGATAAAATATGCCCATCATGCCACAATAAAATTGAACGCCTACAAGAGAAAGGCGTCGATGTAAGATTGGCACTGGATATTTTTGAGTATGCCATGAAAAAAGATATCCGTGAAATAGCCGTTGTTAGTTCCGATACTGATATTTGCCCAGTCTATCATAAAATTAAATCTTATACGAGGGTGAAATACATCTGCTTTGCAGATACAGTCAATCGCGCTGTTTCTGCCGCTACTGATGAAACAATTACTATCTCGTTAGATAAAGTAAAAAACTTCTTGAAAAAAAGATCTTGATTTTTTTACATTAAAATGATAAAATGTGGATACATCACCCCGTGTTGGACTCGTTCCTCAGCGGGGCTTTTTAATTACTTATAATACCCTTTCCCTACCACTCGTACATCTACATATTCTGGGCTAATGTTGTTTGCCGTGATATATTTCAGCATACGCACGGTATCCTCAGCAGAAACAGCCGAGGCTCTATCAATGTTAAGTTTAAAATAATAATCGTAGCCATCCAAAAAAATATCTACCTCACGAGTCTTTCCTGCTGGTACGACTGCGCGATTCACTCTGTAACCTAAATCCTTCAGATCGTTTTCTAGCGTGGCAACATACTCCCGCATACGCGTCGTCACCCCCACACCTGCCTCGTCAACAATCTGAACGGATGGCGTCAATATATTTTTCTCCTGCTCGCTCTTTTTCTGCTCCCCTACCCAAGATGTTATTCCTATCACTATCAGCGTAATAATTGCAGCCAAAATCACAAAAACCGTCATCACTTTAATGATTTTTTTGTTGCGAGATTTTTTGCGGTTAGCAAGACGTTCGGACTCGGACTCTTGTCGCTCCCACTTCTGCGCGATTGTATGTCCTACCCTCATGCTTCTGACCCCACCTCCAATATAATTGCCGCCAAATCACGCGCTGCATGCGGACGATATGTCTCGTGTAATTTCGCCGCTAAACCTGCTCGGTATTTAGGGCTTCGTATTAATTTCCTCGTTAGCTCCAGAAGGATTCCCGGTTGTTCAACCATACGCTCATCACTAACCATTTCTGTCGCCTCAAGTGACGCAAGATGCTCGGCGTTTTTTAGTTGATGACTGCCAGGTAATTTTTCGTAAGGCACTAGAATCACCGCTTTACCTAAAGCAGCGAGCTCTGCAATCGTGGTTGCTCCAGCACGCGAGATCACTACGTCCGCAGCGCCCATTAACTCGTTCATAGCAGAGTTGAAAGCCCACATCCTAAAATTAGACTGCAACTTCGCCTTTTCCCATTCTTCGTACTTCTTCAGATCAACCATTTCCTCATAGCGTTCACGTCCTGCCACCAGACCAACACTTGTGAATTTTAACATCTCTGGTAAAATTTCTCTCAGTGCTTCGTTCATGTGCTGAGAACCTTGACTGCCACCCGTCATGACAACTAATGGCTTATCTGGCGCAAAACCAAAAGCCTTCTTTAGGCCTGCCTGTTTTATCTCACTGACTTTGCGAAATTCCGCCGCCACTGGTACGCCAGTCACCACGAAACGTGAATCGTCAGATACATCCTTGGAATTAACAGGCTGCGACGATAATGCTACCTTCGTGGCATGCTTAATCAAAATGCGATTAGCTAGCCCTGCCACCGCATCACTCTCGTGCACGACGTAAGGAATCCTAAAGAGCCGTGCCACCAGACCTACGGGTAGGCCAACAAAACCACCTTTTAAGAATACGACATCAGGACGATTCTTACGCGACAACATCCTGAAGAAACTCTGCAAAAGCCCCCCGACAAAGCCGACGAAACCAGTGATGTTGCCCCAAATAATATCCTTTAACGTAATTTCATAGTTCTTAAAATAATCGGCAAAAGTCCAGCCAGCATAACGATGGAATTTCCCTGCCATCACCTTGCGTACCTGAATATATGGTCTTTTACCTGATATATGCGACTCTTCACCCCACGCAACTCCAATTTCTGTTGTAATTTTTACAACATTTTTATAGTATTTACGGTCTGTCCAAAATTCCACTCTTGTACGTGGTCGCTCTCGTAAGATTTCACGGACGACTGCTACTGCCGGTGTAATATGTCCCCCTGATCCCCCGCCGACTACTAATACTTTCATTCTTTACCTCTCTTCCAGTATAACACGAAAGTTGCAAAACTAAGCCAAGTGAGAAAGCGACAAACATCATACTTGTCCCACCATAGGACAATAGCGGCAATGTAATACCAGTAAGTGGAATAAGCCCTGTCATGGCGGCAATATTCACAATCATCTGCATCCCGACCCAAGCGAAGACACCAATCGCAATCATGCTACGCTCAGTATCTAAATGGGTAGCAACTTTCAAAATTCTATAAAGCAACAATGTGAAAGCTGCGACAATAATTGCTAACCCCCGAAAACCAAATGTTTCCCCCATCACTGCGAAGACCGAGTCATTAATTGACTCTGGCAAATAGCCCGTCGCTTGCACACTATTACCGATACCAACCCCCCAAAATCCACCTGTTCCGATCGCCATTTTCGCATTGTCAATGTGATAGTTATCATCAGAATTACCCTCACCAGAAAAGGTCGTCATACGCTCCATTCGGTGCGGTGAAGACACAATTGCGAAAATCCCACCCGCCGCAATAATCCCCAGTATGACAAAGAAATAACTCAGCTTGAGACCGCTCATATAAAGGATCGCGAGAATAATTGCCACCATCGCGATACCAGTTCCCAAATCTTTTTGCAAAACCACGACAAAAAACAATGCCACGAAAGCAATAATCGCATAAGGCTGTAAGAAATCCCTCGTTTCTAGTTGTCGCTTTTGTTGATAGGTGCCAACCAACTGTGCGAAATATAAGACCATACCAAGTTTGAGAAATTCCGCTGGCTGAAACCCTCCAAATGTTCCCAAGTTGATCCAACGACAGCCACCCAGTTGACACGAAGCAAGCGAGCTACCAGACCACGCCAAAAGCGCTAATATCAGGTTGAGACCAAGTCCCGCAAAAACCAAGATCTTAGCATAACTCCGCAATCTCTCATACGGGAACTTAAAGGCAAAAATGAACGCAGCAAGAGAAATAACCACAGAAATTAGCTGATGAATGAAAAAATAATTCTGATTATAATCAGTTCCATAGGCGGAATTCATAAAGTTCGCACGCTGAGGACCAATCGCGAAAATCACCACCAGTCCCACCGCCATCAAAGCTAGTGTAATAACCGCAATAAATCTATCGCTCTTGTGTTTTCTCATGCAATACCACCTGCTGCCGCAATAAATACCCCCACCAGTGCTAGCACGCCAGCAATCACCCAGAATCGCATTACAATCTTCGCTTCCCCCCAGCCCTTAGCCTCTAGGTGATGATGAATCGGAGCGGAAATAAATAATTTATGCTTAAATACTTTTTTCCAAATCATCTGCAACAGTGAAGATCCTGCCTCTATGACTAACAATCCGCCAATAATTGGCAAGAGGAAAAACGAATTGGTCATCATCGCTACGACACCTAATCCTGCACCAAGCGCAAATGAACCAACATCCCCCATCATAAACCTCGCTGGCGGTACATTAAACCACACATAGGAAAGCAACCATCCTACCACTGTCAAGCAAAAGCCGACCAACATCCACTGTCCCTGGAATAATGCAATCACGCCGAATGCACCATAAGCTATCATACATAATCCACCAGCTAGCCCATCCAGACCATCAGAAATATTGACGGCATTACTAGTGGCAACCACGGCAAAGGCAAAGACGGCCGTCATCAACCACCATGGCAACATCCATTCGCCAATAAACGGAATATGGATAGAACTCCAGCCAAGTTTCGCAGAAAAATACCAGCCCAACACTAATCCTACTGCTGTAATCATCGCAAACTTAACTGGCGCTCTTAGCCCTGCCGCGCCATGTCCGTCGCCGAATACATTAATCAGATCATCGATTAGACCTACGAAACTCCCGCCCAAGAAGCCAAACAGCGGCAACCAAGTTTGTCCCCTGTCCCAGTTGCAAAAGAAAGTCACTATGGTTACCGTCGCTACCCCAACAATCCCTGCCATCGTTGGAAAAACACGCTTAAACTTATGTGCGTGCAATTTCGTCATGACCGGAAGCGCCTTACCGTCAACGGCGGTTTTTTTCTGTTTCTTCCAGAATTTATACTTATAGGCAAAGTGTGTATAGATCGGCGTCAGAAACATCGCCAAAAGAAAAGAGCCGAGTGCTAACAATAGCCCGTAAAACATTTCTCCGCTCATGCTAATATCTAACACTATTTCTCCTTTCTAATTTGGTCTGAGTTTTAGATAGTCTATCATATACGCACTCATCTCGTCAAAGATTGGTAAGGCATCTTTTTCCCCCTCCATTTTAAGGCCATCCCCCCATATTTTAACCATTATTACGTATTCTGGCAACTCCCCTGCACTACCACCAAATCCGATGTAATTCCCTGTCGTTTCTGCAAAAGAATAAGCCCCATCAATAATTGCCTGTGAAGTACCAGTCTTGCCACCGATATAATACCCCGCCCGATCTACTCCGGTCAAACGACGATTCGCTCTAGTACCATAAAGCATCTCTCGCATCGTAGCAGAAGTCCCAGCACTAACCGTCTGCCGAATTGCCTCTGGAGAATCATAATAAATAAATTCTCCATTATTCGTCACTTCCCCTGCTACGACTGTTGGACGATAATAATTACCACCATTCACCACACTAGAAAAAGCTGCCGCCACCTGGATCATTGTCAGATCTAGCCCCTGTCCAAAAGTCATGTTTGCATAACGAGAATTATAAGCATCATAAGCGTCTGGCTCAGTAATGTTACCTTTAGACTCGTATAATTCTATACCGGTATAATCACCGAAGCCGAACTTATCATGGTAATACTCATAAAGTAGGTTTTTTCCTTTTTGATTAATGCTAGATGGATCGCCCCCCAAAAGCATTAGCGCCGTCATAGAACTAGTGTTAAGTGAATAATTAAGACCAGTTTGCATACTAACTGGACCAATTAGTCCTTTGTAAGCGTTCTCAATCTTCCATTCATCTACCATTAGATAGCCAGCATTGTTGTAAACTGTATCTGGGGTCATTTTGCCTTGGTCTATCGCCGCTGCAAAAGAAAATGTCTTGCACATAGATCCTGGTTCATAAGCAGATTCTAACGGAAAATTAATAAACACGGAGGCATCTTCTATTTCTGAATACTTCGTTGCATCATAAGTCGGTAAATTTGCGAGTGCCCATACTTCCCCATTTTGAGGATCCATTACTAAACCTGCAGCATGCTGCGCCTTAGAACGATCTATCCCAGCTTGCAAGATTTTTTCTAGAGCGTGTTGCACATTACGGTCAATAGAAAGAACGATATTTTTACCATCCTGCGCTGGAATACGCACATTATCATCACCAATGGATAATGCCACATTATTGACATCTGTCACAGTTTTTAGAATGCCGTCTTCACCCGCAAGTTCCTCGTCTAATGCCCCTTCTACGCCATACTGTCCTTTACCATCGGTATTGACGAATCCAAGCAAGGAGGCAGCCATTTGTCCTTCCGCATAAGCCCGCACATTATCTTTGTGTAAATAGACGCCGGGCAAATCCGCTTCTCTCACTTGATCAGCCTCACCTTTTTTTAACCCTCTTGCCACTACATAATATCGTCTGGTTTTATCGGCAAATACATCATTCCATTTTGCCACCAAATGTGAGCCAGCTGCACCAGAGAGTGTAGTTTTGGTCTTTTCTTCATCAGCCAGCATTGGGTCGATAATCACCGACCAAACTTTTTCATTCATCACAGTTACGACCGGTTCGTCACCATCCATCATGTAAATTTCGCCACGCTCCGCCTGAATGGTGTTCTGGACGATATGTTCTTCTTCTGCACGTGCTACCCAAGCGTCATGTTCTACGATTTGAATGAAAAAAAGCCGCACCAAAATCAAGGTGACGGCCGCCAGCAAGATAATCTTGAGAGATTTTGCACGCTTTTTCATGTACTTATATTATAGCACGACCACTTTATTCGTCAGCATAACCTGCCGCTTGACCGCTTGGCATATTCGCCGCCACAGTAGAGTTCTCAGTCGCTGCAATAGAAGTTAAACGCGCGCGTTCCACAGCAAGATCTTCTTTTTTAGATTCCAAATCCGCAATTTCTTCCTCTATGTCAGAAAGCTCATAATCGTATTGAGTAGCTTTTACACCCTGCGTAGCATAGATTAGACCAACAATTAGCACCATCGTCCCCAGAATCAATCCTCTACTTAAACTACCCAGACTGTCATGTCCGTGTCGTACTGTATTTTGATTCCGTGACCACGAACTTCGTCTTGAAATGTACTCGCCTCGCATTCTTTCCTTTCGCTTTTTTGTTTTTGTTTTCGTTATCAATAATTTATGTGAATACCTGTGTATGTCAAAAAATCCTAAAGACCGAGGTGGCCGGCTACAACAGAGCTATAAGTGCTGATAGCTTCCACCTCGGGAAGGTCATATTTTTTGATAAACACCTACCAGGTACTCCTCAACCTGGTGGAGGTTACCCTCCATATAGATCCGGTAACTAGTCTAGTAGAAATCTACTAGACTAGACTACTACGGACGTCATGAGATACTCTTAGCGAAAGTTTACTTTAACTTTCTGTGCACGAGATTTGTTCATGATAGTGATTTGACGTGGCATATTTTGCCCTCCTTTTTATTTTATTTTTTTGTTTTAACAATCACGACCAATCATGTAAAACTAGGGGCGAGATACTTTAGCTAAATCTCATCGCCGACCGCAGTTTCGCACTTCTAGACCGTGGGTTGTTAACTAACTCCACTTTCTCCGCAATAATTGGCTTCTTTGTCAGGATTTTTAACGTAGACTCTTCCCCTTTACTGGAAGCGTCTCGAAAAAAATCTTTCACCAAGCGATCTTCTAGACTATGAAAAGTAATGATTGCAACCCTGCCACCAGGTTTTAATAAACGTGGCAAAAGTGGCAAAGTACGCTCAATAATAGCAAGTTCATCATTAACTACGATGCGTATTGCTTGAAAAACTCTCGTCGCTGGATGAATCCGCGAATGATGAGATTCCTGAGCAATCGCCTCTGCTAGTTCCGCAGTCGTCCGAAAAGGACGCCGAACCACTATTAAGCGTGCTACTTTCTGGGAAAAACCGGGAGACATTTCGCCATAACGGACGAAGATTTCTTGCAACTGTCGTTCGCTCCAAGTATTAACAATGGTTTCAGCTGACAGATCTTGTCGCCGATCCATTCTCATATCAAGCGGACCTTCGTGCCGGAAAGAAAAGCCCCTAGATCCCATATCTAGTTGCGGAGAAGACACCCCTAAATCAGCAAGTATTAAATCGTAAGTTTTTCCACACTGATATACCTGTAGCGCCGCACTATAAAAATCTTCGTGCAATAATTCAATTCCCTGATCAGAAAACTTCTGTTGCAGAAAATCTATCGCATATTGATCACGATCAACTAGAGTTGAATCCTTATAATTCTGCGTTACATCCAAAATCCTGCTCGCATGTCCTGCATACCCCGCAGTAAGATCTAAATAGCTCTCTCCTGGTTGCGGAGACAATACTCGCAATACTTCGTTCAATAACACTGGTTTATGGTGTTCTTCCATTGTTATATTATAACATAATTACAATATAACTTCATTGTTTGAGATCGCCCAACTAGAAATTTTCGCGGGTTTGTTTTTGTATAATTTTTATTTAATGATCACACACATTTCTTTCACCACGAATATAGATTCGTAGTCGTTGAGAGACTTAATATGTGTTATAAACTTGGTTGTTCATTAGAGTTAATTGGGAGGTGTTTAAGAGTGTACATGCGGTTTTGATTTCGCGTATCCCAAACGCGCGCCAAAACTCCTAGTTGGCCAACCTCAAACTTTATTAATGTGCAATATTTTTTGTTTGTGGTTTTTGTGTAATTATTTCCACTTGCCCTTAGTTTAGCACAACTTTTCCCAAAAAAGCAAGACCTTTTTGCTCTAGAGTTTTCCACATGGCATGTGGAAAACTCTCAGCCTTTCCCTGTCAATTTTGTTCGGTTTTCATGTTCGGTTTTTTATTATCTTGTTCGGCAATACATAATTATCCGTAGCTATTATAATAATAGTATGGGGGTTCACCAAAAAACCAGTAGTATATGAGAACGACTGTGTTTTCTGCTGAATGTGTGGGAAATTCGGAAGCGTCCTCAGGTAAACTTCTGAGGTCAATTTTCGCAATTTGTTTCAAGGAACAAAGATAAGATCAAAGCGCTTCTATTCTCAGTTAAGGGTTCGCTTTTCAGTGCTTTTATTGCCTGTATTTTCTGCCACTATCGTTTGTGTTGTCCGGCAACTTCAACTGGAACAATAGTAAATTGTACAATCAGGGTGTCAACGGCAACTGGTGGTCTACTACTATCAACTCTAGTACAAACGGTTACAACCTGAACCTGAATAGCTCTAATGTCAACCCAGCGAACAACAACAACAAGTACAACGGGTTTGCACTTCGTTGCGTCTCGCGCTATTCATGCTTGCCAGTGAACTTCCCCTTCCCCCACCAAGTCCAGTCCCAGCCGACTTCGTCAAAGATCTGGGACTGGATTTTTTCAGCCTTCAAATGTACTAGATGTCCCAAGTACGACACCATGGTAGAATCGTCTTTGGTACCAGCAACCACTTGTTTTGCTGCCTGACGATAGCGTGCAATAATACGTGGTCCGGGTAAGATTCTATTCGGATAAACTCGCATTCCCAGATATACGACACCGCGTTGGACATTTTGGATATAAAATTTCCGTGAATGTAACTGCAACTTTAGCCCCTGTAAAAAAGTCTTAATTGCTTTGCAATCCTTTAGTGCTTGTTCCAATTGTGATTGTGATACCAGAATATAAAAATCATCCACGTAGCGACCGTAGTATTTGCATTTTAGATTATATTTGACATAGCGATCAAGCTGATCCAAATAGATATTAGATAAAAGTTGCGATGAAAGATTTCCGATTACAATGCCAACTCCATCACGCTGACAAAATAGACTCTTACTATTTGGTAGTTTCTTCCACATCTCTGGGCTACCCTTTCTACATACGCCTTTAATTGGATCATCATAGATAATTTTGCGCCAAAGGAATTTCGCCATATAATACTCACGCGGACGCGAATCCGGAAACTGCCGATCCAAGCCCCATGTAATTCGCTGATATAATTTTTTTCTCGGTAAACTCATAAAGTACCCCTGGATGTCCATTTTAATAATGTAAACTGGCTCCTTATACTCAGATAAAGCCTGATTTTCTTGCTGACGCAACCGTTGTGCCCCTAGCAAAGTACCTTTCCCTACTCTACATGAATAAGAATCATAAATCAAACGCCGATCCCACCATTCATAAGACAAGTTATAAAGTAAATGATGCACGACGCGATCCCTGAATGGACCAGCAAAAATTTCTCTGATTACTGGATTGTTAATGACAAAAGCAATTCCCCGCCCTGGTTCGTAGTTCCGCTCCATGATATCATCGCGCAACTTAATTAAATTTTCTACAGCGTTTAATTCAAATTTATACTGATCTACCGTGCAACGCTTATGTTTGCGCGCTTCCAAATAGGCGCACCAGAGCATTCTGAGTAACCAATCTTCATACTTCTCACCATCACGGCGCATGAATTTTTCGGGAAGATAATTTCGTTTACTCATCTTTAGCTAATTTTTTGAGCGCTTTGTTAATTTGTGTGTTCATATCTACCAAATCCGTTTCAATTCTCAATACGTCTTCCGGATCCATCACTCTTAGTTCCATCAAATTCATGAGGTAAATTTTCAGTTTTTCATTCTTTATTAGAACGGAATGTAAGATTTCTTTTTCATTGCCGATTCCATTGGAAATCAAATTGATGTTCACTAGGTTATCAAAAGCAATTTGTACCATTCTCATCAAAACGAATTCACGGTCAACCGGCTTGCAATGATTCATCTGGGTGTAGAGGTCTTTAGTGATATAACGCGCCTTCGCGGAGATGGAGGGATAGATGTTGCCGGTTTTGACAATTTTGTTGACCTGATCTATTCTCTCCTTACGCACACTACGCAAAACATCCAACTCTTCTGCGGACACCTTAGACTCCAAGTCAAAAATTATCCATAGTTCTGTCTCCTCGCGCATCTTCACACCGATCCCCTCCAGGCTGGCTTTTAGCACGTCAAGGTTGCGGACAGAAACTACGCCGTCATCAAATTTTGCGAAAAAATCCGTATCTGGACGTAGCGATGCCTTAACTCCCAATCGTGGCGCGATCATATTGGCAAAAAATAGGGCGGAATGTCCGCCAAATTTATGCCAACCGTCGCCAGAATAGAAAGCAATCAACTGATGATCGTTCTTCTTCTCCAATTCGTAGACATATTCCTTCGCCTTCTGTCGCTTAGCTGCCACCTCACGTCCGTGTTGAGATCTTCTGTCAAGCTCTTCACGAGACAATCTTTCTGTACTATTCTTCTTGCTCGTACTTCCTCCTCATCATTATTGTATCATAATTTCTTTACTTCCAATTTCAGAAGATAAAAAATTTCAGCCTGAGGCTGAGGTTAACCTCCGCCCCAGGCTTTGCTCCTTCGTTGCATTGTTGGGGAGAGAAGTTGCGCAAGAGGAGTGGTAAGAGCCTTAGACTCACTGCTGTCCAGCGCGGGCTG
>JAZUOY010000009.1:0-61842 GCA_045604885.1 Candidatus Nanosyncoccus sp. | reverse complement strand
TAAAACTCCTCTTTCTTAATGATTTTGCAACGTACCGGCAACTTATGAGATGCTAGACGCAACGCCTCTTTCGCTTGTTCATCTGTAACATCGCCAATTTCAAACATGATTGTTCCTGCCTTGACTTTTGCTACAAAGAATTGAGGTTCACCTTTACCGCCACCCATTTTCACGTCAAGCGGCTTCTTTGTAACAGGAGTGTGTGGGAAGATCCTGATCCAAATTTTTCCACCACGCTTAATATAGCGTGTAATTGCTTGGCGTGCCGCCTCAATCTGTTTTGAATTGATGCGTTCATTATCAAGCGACATTAATCCATAATCACCGAAGTCAACTGAGTTACAGCGAGTAGCAATACCGTTATTCTTGCCAATACGAACTTTACGATGTGCCGTTTTCTTTGGTAATAAAATAGCCATAATTATTTCTCCCCTTTGTAAATCCAGACTTTAACACCTACGATACCAGCAGTGGTCGGGGCATGATGACAATAGAAGTCAATATCAGCACGTAAGGTATGTAGAGGAACTGATCCCTCAATAAACTTTTCACGACGAGACATCTCTGCGCCATTTAAGCGACCAGCAACCTCAATGCGTACACCCTTTGCTCCTGCTGTCATTGTAGATTGGCAAGCCATTTTAACTGCACGACGGAAATTCATACGTTTTCCGAGTTGGAAACCAATGTTTTCCGCAACTAACTTAGCGTTTAGCTCTGGTTTCTTAATCTCTTCAACATTGAGACGTACTGGTTGAGAGGTGAATTTTTCCAAATCTTTCTTTAGCTCATTGATACCAGCGCCTTGCTTACCGATTACCGCACCTGCCTTTGCTGTTAAAATTGTAATCGTTATAAGGTTGGAGCTTCGTTCAATGCTAATCTTTGCGATAGTTGGACGAGCTTTAAAACGATTTTCAATTGTTTCACGGATTTTTGCATCTTCAACTAACCATTTCTTGAAATCAGTTTTCTTGGTAAACCACTTAGAAGACCAATCCTTGCTAATCTGAAGACGGAAAGATCCAGGGTTAACTTTTTGTCCCATTACTTATCCTCCTTCTTCGCTTTTATCTTTTCTTCTCCGGCAACTTCGACGAAGATATTTGATGATATCTTTTCATATGGTAATGCTCTGCCACGTGATGCCGGAACGTATCTTCGCATTCGTGTGCCAGATGTGACAGATATACGAGCGATACGAATTGTTTTAGGGTCAATTGATGCGCCACCATTTAATAAGTTGGCATTTGCGCTCTCAATTGCCTTTTTGACTGCGCGCGCTGCTTTACGTGGCGTATTATCCAAAATTACTAATGCATCAGCAACATAGCGATCCCGAACCAAGCTCGCTACTATGCTAGTTTTTCTTGGCATACTATCAATTCCCTTAATGTATGCTTTAGCGAAAAGTGTTGACATTATGCAACTCCTTTCGCAGCGGCAGCCTCTGCAGCCTTCTTGCCGCCATGACGCCTAAACTTACGGGTTGGAGCAAACTCGCCGAGCTTATGCCCAACCATATTTTCACTGATGAATACAGGAACATGAACTTTGCCATTGTGGACAGCAATTGTGCGACCAACCATTTCTGGGGAGATAGTAGATTGACGTGCCCAAGTCTTGATCACTGTTCTATCATCAGTAGAGAGAGCTTCTATTTTCTTTTGTAGTTTATAGTCTACAAAAGGACCTTTCTTTAGACTTCTACTCATAGCCTATTTCCTCTTTCCTTCGTGTCGACTACGCACGATCATTTTATTAGTTTTCTTATTATGTCGCGTACGATAACCAAGTGTCAATTGACCCCATGGAGTACGGGGTGCCTTACCGGAGCCATGGCGTCCGCCATCACCACCACCGTGTGGGTGATCTGTTGCGTTCATTACGACACCACGAACGGTAGGACGAATACCCTTGCGACGTGTACGACCTGCCGCACCAATCTTAATATTCTGATGTTGTTCATTACCGACTACTCCCACTGATGCCTGGCAAGTACTTAATACTTTACGAAATTCGCCAGATGGCATTTTCAGAGTAGCATAGCCTTCTTCTTTTGCCATTAATTGTGCTGAGCTTCCAGCTGCACGTACCATTTGTGCGCCACGACCTGGAGTAAGTTCAATTGCATACACAAATGTACCGACTGGAATATTTTCAAGCGGCAAACGATTAGATGCTTCAACTGCTGCTTCGTCACCAGTGCTGAATGTTGTGCCTTTCTTCATATTTTGATCAGCAATAACATAATAATAATTATCATTCTGATCTTTTACACGTGCAATTCTTGCAGAGCGATTTGGATCATACTCAATCTCAACTACTGTTAATGTGAGGTTTTTCGGCAGATTATGAGTCAAGATACGATAATGCCTTTTGACACCGCCACCACGATGACGCACGGTAATACGACCCTGATTATTCCTTCCGGCTTGTTGCTTCTTAGTCTTCGTCAAGGATTTGAGTGGCTTACGAGTAGTAATTTGGTCAAAATCCTGAGTTGTCTTTTGACGCTGTGCGGGCGTCATTGGACGGTATGCCTTAATTGCCATTACTTATCTCCTTTCTTTGCCGTACTTTTCTTGTCGGCCTTTGCGGATTTTTTGGCTTCTTTTTCTTCTGGTTCTTCAAATACCTTAATTGAATCACCTTCTTTTAGAGTAACATATGCGATTTTCTTATCTTTATGGAATGTTGTACCTGGATAAGCGTGTTTACCTTTACTATATTTAGTGGATTTGCCTTTGCGTGTTAAAATTCGTACATCAGTTGCAGTAACGTTGAATTGTGCTTTTACTGCTTCAGCTACGGCTTGTTTTGACATATCATTTGGAATTACAAACATATAAGTACGTTTAGTTTGTTCACGATATGATTTTTCTGTTGCACGAGGATAAATTGCTTCCATTATGCTTCCTCCTTTCCGATGAGCCACTCCGTAGCATCTTTAATCGCTTCTGGAGAAAAGACAATAGCATCAGCGTTCATAATATCGTAAACATTGAGATAAGTCGCACGAACTAGTTTCAGATTAGCAAGGTTGTTTGTCATACGTAGAAGCTCTGGGGTCTTCTCATGTGCAACAGCAAGGATGTTTTTATCTGCAATTTTTAGATCTTCAAGATACTTGACGGCATCCTTTGTCTTGCCAGTCTGTTTGAGTTGTTTATCAGCAATTATAATAGCCTTCTCTTTATTCTTTAAGGAAAGCGCTTGACGAATCGCAACTTTTTTAGTTTGACGAGAAAGATTCTTCGTAAAATTCTCTTCGCCTGTACGGCCAAAAGCAATACCGCCATGACGCCAGATCGGGTTTCTAGTAGAACCAAAGCGAGCACGACCAGTACCTTTTTGCTTCCATGGCTTCTTTCCGCCACCACGGACTTCGCCACGTTTCAATGTTTTTGCATGAGAAGAGCGTGAATTAGCAAGATATGCGTCATAAGCAAGTTTAATTAATTCATGATTCTCTACAGAGAGACCGAAGATATCTTTGTTTAGTGCATCAGCCATATTACTCCTTTCCCTCTATTGTAATAATACCTTTTTTCGGACCAGGAACTGCTCCTTTAAGGCCAATTAAATTATTTTCTTTATCAATGTAGGCAACTTCTAAGTTCTTTACCGTAACTTGATCGTGTCCCATACGACCAGGCATCTTTTTACCCTTAAACACCTTTTGAGGATACATTGACCCAATAGAGCCTACTCTACGAATGTTGCCCTTAAAACCATGCGTATTACGTGATTCGTTGAAATTCCAGCGTTTCACTGTTCCTGCAAAGCCCTTACCCTTTGAAATACCTGTAACGGTAACTTTTTCACCTAAAGTGAAGTTCTCAACCGTGAGATTGTCTCCAACTTTTACTTCAGGCTCCCCCTCTGTCCTAAATTCTTTTAGAATTTTTGGGGAAAGACCAGCCTTTTTAACATGGCCAGAAACCGACTTGCTCAGATTCTTACCCTGACCATACCCAAGCTGCACTGCATTATAACCGTCTTTTTCAGAGGTCTTTATCTGAGTCACAGTGGCCGGACCAGCTTGAACAATAGTAACAGGAGTTACGATACCATCCTCGCCGATGATCTGGGTCATACCAACTTTGGTGCCGATGATGACTTGCATCTGTTTTCCTTTCTTGTTTGAGCAACACAGAAACTAGACTTATGAGCAGTTTCCTCAGTAAACTACCTCGGACTTACTCTTGCGTCTAGCGCGTATGCTCTAATTATTAGAATATACAAATTTATTTTAGCACATAATTATTCAAAAAACAAGAGGAATTAAAAACAGGCGCCCTACCACGCCTGTTTCTAGTTGTTGTTTTTTATTCTACTTTGCTGATTTCTTCATAGGTTGGCTCAGTAGAGTCGTCATCTACTTCTGCCTCTAGAGGCGTTGCACCTGTACCTACAGGGATCTTACGACCGATAATGACATTTTCCTTGAGACCATGTAAGTGATCAATCTTGCCAGAAATAGCAGAATTGATTAGTACACGAGTAGTGTCTTGGAAAGAGGCGGCTGAAAGGAAGGAATCTGACCAAATAGAGACTTTCGTAATACCAAGCAACAGATGTGTATATACTGCTGGAGCTTTTCCATTCGCAATTAGTTCTCTATTTTCGTTCTCAACCGCAGTTTGCGATACGATATCACCGGCCACGAATGAAGAATCACCTGCTTCGTCTATAGCGACACGAGAGAACATTTGACGAACAATAATCTCTAGGTGTTTAGCAGAAATCTCATGTCCTTGTCCTGCATAAACTGCAAGAACATCGTTCATAATATACCGCTCAGTTTCTTCTTTGCCTTTATACTTAAGCAAGCTCTGGAGATTAAGTGAACCAGTAGTCAAACGATCTCCTTTTTCTACCCTATCGCCAGTCTTGACGACTAATTCTGCATCAATTGGAATCTCAACTACGACTGGCGTACCAGCATTAGCCACAACGATAATAGCACCATCTACAAGCTGGGCATTACCGTCAAACGGAGCTATGATTGGTTCTTTGCCGAGCTTCTTTGCTGCAATTACATCCCCTGTTTTCACATCGGCGCCGTCTTTAACCTTAGCTTTACGGCCGTCCAGGTCAATGCGAAGTGTTTCACCAGAATCTGGAGTAATCGTAACGGTATAATGGTTATCAATTTCATTAATTGCACATGTACCATCAGCTGGAGATACCCATGCTTGGCCTTTTGGAGTACGGGCTTCTAGTAACTCCTCTACACGAGGAAGACCTCTAGCGATATCACCAGAACCAGCAACACCAGATCCATGCTTCGTATCAAGTGTTAGCTGAGTACCTGGCTCACCGAGAGATTGCGCTGCAATTACGCCAACCGGCTGATGTGGGGCTACCAAGTTGCGAGTCGCCATATCAATACCGTAGGCCTTTTGTGGAATACCATCAACTGCTGTGGTGGTGAGGATAGACTGAATACGCACCGATTCAACTTTATCATCTTCTTCCAGTTGTGCTGCAATCTCTGGTGTGATTAATTCGTCTTTGTCCAAATAGCCTGGAATTGGAGCTGCTGTGTAACGTCCAGAAATCCATGCGGAAAACTCAACGCCAGCATTCCTAACCTCTGCTTTGTAGACTTCAAAGCCGGGATCTTCAGCCACTTCATCTGTCGTAAATACATCCTGGGCTACATCAACAAGACGACGTGTCAAATAGCCAGAATCTGCCGTACGCAAGGCCGTAGATACCTGACCCTGACGAGCACCACGAGTAGCAATGAATGATTCCAGAGTATTGAGACCATCTTTGTATGATGATTTAACTGGTAGCTCAATTTCGTTGTTGTTAATATCAACCATGATACCAATCTCTGCGGAAGCAAGCTTGATGTTAGAAACACTACCACGAGCACCAGAGTTTACCATGACAGCGATATCTGTATCCATGTCAGATAGCTTCCCCTTAAGGAAATTGGAAATTTTATCATCAATTTCACGCCAGTTGGCAACGGTAAGGTTATATCTTTCCTCTTCTGTGACAAGATTCTGATCATACTGCTCCTGGATTAGAGCTGTCTTAGCATCGCCTTCTGCAATAAAATCTTGAATCTCAGGATAAGTAGGGTAATCGTCTTTTGCCGTAGAGACGGAGGCAATTGTTTCGTACTCAAAAGCCAGATTCTTCAGTTTATCGGCAATTTTGACAGTTGTATCAGCACCATACATATCAAAGATATTCGCCATGACTTTTTTCAGTTGTTTACTATTTTGGACTGAGTTATCGTATGGGTAATCTTCCGGCAGAATCTCATTAAAGATTACGCGGCCAAGTGTAGTATTGCGAATTTCTTTCTTTGCAAATACTCTGATTGGGGTCTGTAGATGAATTAGTCCTTGGTCATATGCCATTTCTGCCTCATAAATAGAGCTAAATGGCTTCACTTCATTAGTTGCAGTGCCTGGTTTGTCATAAGTTAAATAATAAATACCAAGTACGACGTCCTGATAGATAGACAACACTGGTGCACCATCAGCAGGTTTGAGAAGGTTTTTCGTTGCTGACATTAATTCACGCGCCTCTGCTTGTGCATCATCTGATAGCGGTAGATGTACTGCCATCTGATCACCATCATAGTCAGCGTTGAAACCGGTTGCTACGAGTGGATGAAGCTGGATTGCTTTACCATCAATTAACTTTGGCTGGAATGCCTGAATGGAAAGACGGTGCAATGATGGCGCACGGTTTAAGAGAACATACTTACCCTTAATTACCTCATCAAGAGCATCCCAAACGATATTTTCACCAGCCTCAATCATACGGGTAGCAGCACGAATATTCGCGGCTTGTTCATTAGCCATCAACCAAGAGATAACAAACGGCTTGAAAAGCTCAAGTGCCATCTGTTTTGGCAAACCACATTCGTTTAATTTCAATTCTGGACCAACCACAATTACTGAACGCCCAGAGTAATCCACACGCTTACCGAGCAAGTTCTGGCGGAATCGTCCCTGTTTCCCTTTCAATAAATCAGAAAGTGATTTCAGCTTACGACGACCGTTTTGGGAGTTAGCCGTACGGTTACCATGTGATGCAGAATTATCAATCAATGCGTCAACGGCTTCTTGAAGCATACGTTTTTCATTACGACAAATCACTTCTGGAGCATTTAGCTCAATCAATTTCTTCAGACGATTATTGCGATTAATTACACGACGGTAAAGATCATTTAAGTCAGAGGTCGCAAAACGACCGCCTGGTAGAGAGATCATTGGTCGCAAATCTGGCGGAATAACAGGTACAACAGTTAGAATTAGATCAGTAGGCTTAATTCCAGCTAACTTCATACCCTCAATCAACTTGAGACGCTTCATGATTTTCTTCTCTTTTTGGCCCTTAGAAGCCGCGGCTTCCTCGTTGAGCTCAGCAATCATTTGATCAAGATCAATCTCGTCTAGCATCTTTTTGATGGCTTCTGCGCCCATCATTACGCTAATTAGCCCTGCATATTCCTCGTAATCATCTTCTAGATTACGATAATCAATTTCAGAGATTACCGCACCTTTCTTTAATCCGGAAAGAATTTCTTTACGTTTAGCGTAATCAGATTCTAGGTCTTCAGTCTCTTTCGCCTGTTCATCTGCGAGTGCTTTTAGATCGGCACCATCCGCTTTAGCAGCTTCTTCATAGCGCAATTTGATTGCTTGACGAGCTGCATCTGTCTGAGCATCCAAATCAGCGACTTTTTCTGCAATCGCATCATCTTTAGCATCCACAATTAAATAAGATGCAAAGTAAACTACTTTTTCAATATTCTTAACCGTCAAATTAAGTAGCAATGAAACTGCAGAAGGTGTGCCACGCATAAACCAAATGTGCGCCACAGGTGCAGCTAAAGCGATGTGCCCCATGCGCTCACGGCGAGAAATAGATTTTGTAACTAGATTTCCATCTTTGTCTACCGCTGCTTCACGTGAACGAACACCTTTCAGTTTGCTGTCGTGTGGATTAATATCTTTAACTGGACCAAAAATCCTTTCACAAAACAACCCGTCACGCTCAGGTTTCTGAGTACGATAGTTAATAGTTTCTGGCTTTGTTACCTCGCCATTACTCCAATTTAAGATGTCATCCTGAGAAGCGACACTTAATCTAATGGAGTCAAAATCTGTTGCGGCAATAAAATTATCATCCCAAGCCATTTTAGAACTCCTCTCCGAAGTCAACGGTTCCATCACCATCATCTTCCTCGGTAATTTCCTCGCCTTCTTCATCTGTTATTGTAATTCCATCATCATCTGCGACTTCAGACACGTCATCGTCAGATAGATTATCTAAATCATTTTCAGTCTCTTTTTTATGTTCCTCGTAAATTAACTTGTCATCCTGTGACTTTTCGATTGCACGTGAGGTTTCTTCAATCACTTCAGATGCATCCGTAGAATCACCATGATCAAGTAGATCAACTTTGAGCCCTAGACCTTGCAGCTCTTTTACTAACACGTTAAAGCCTTCTGGTAATTTTGGTCCTTCAATCGGTAAGTGTTTAATGATTGACTCATATGCTTTAGCACGCCCATAAACATCATCGGATTTAATGGTTAGCATCTCTTGCAAAATGGTAGCGGCGCCATAAGCTTCAAGCGCCCAAACCTCCATTTCCCCAAAGCGCTGACCACCGTTCTGTGCTTTACCACCGAGCGGCTGCTGAGTCACCATAGTGTATGGACCAGTAGAACGTGCGTGAATCTTATCGTCAACCATATGATGGAGCTTCAGCATGTGCATAACACCAACCGAAGTTCTTTCTTCAAATGGTTCGCCAGTTAGCCCATCATATAACTGTACCCGCCCATCACGACCAAATCCTGCTTTTTCCAGTTCCTCGCTAATCACTTCATCTGGAACACCGTTAAAGGATGGTGTGGCAACTTTATAACCTAACGCCCTTGCTGCCATACCTAGGTGGATCTCAAATAACTGACCGAGATTCATACGGCTTGGGACACCCATCGGTGAAAGAATTACATCAATCGGTGTACCATCTTCCATAAATGGCATATCTTCAACTGGCAGAACTCTAGAAACCACACCCTTATTGCCGTGACGTCCGGATAACTTATCGCCAACACCAATCTTACGCATCTCAGCGACGTAAATCTTAATCTGCATCAAGACACCAGCTTTTAGCTCGTGACCTTGTTCGCGTGTATAAACACGCACACCTACAACCTTACCAGTAGATGAGCCATTCATACGGACAGATGTATCGCGTACGTCTTTTGCCTTTTCACCGAAGATTGCACGCAACAAACGCTCTTCTGAACTTAATTCCTGCTCACCCTTCGGAGTAATTTTTCCAACCAGAATATCGCCATTCTGGACTTCGGAGCCAACCACAACGATACCATCATCGCCTAAGTGACGCAATGAGTGTTCTGAGACATTTGGAATATCACGCGTAACTTGTTCTGGACCAAGTTTTGTTTCACGCACCTCTACATCATAATCTTTAATATTAATAGATGTTAGCGTATCATCTTGGACTAGGCGTGAAGAAATTACGATCGCATCGTCCATGTTGTAACCACGCCATGGCATAAATGCTACCAACAAGTCACGTCCCAACGCTAGCTCTCCGTCATTCACAGAAGCGCCCTCAATTAGGATGTCGCCTTTCTTGACTTTTTGCCCACGCTTGACCTTGACTCTCTGGTTATAGCAGCGATCATCATTGGTTTTTTCAAAGTGAATTAATTTATATTCTTTCGGACCATCCTTATATTCTACAATGATAGATTCACCGTCAGCTTTTTTCACCTCGCCAGCACCTTCTGCACAAACAAGTTGAGAAGTATTCCGTGCTACCTCGCCCTCAATACCTGTGCCAACGATAGGGTTATCTTGACGCAAAAGTGGAACAGCTTGTTTCTGCATTGCGCAAGCCATCAATGAGCGGTCAACGCGGTTTTTCTCTACGAATGGAATTAAGCTAGCCGATACACCCAAAATCTCCTTGTGCGCAGCATCTATATGTGTCACCTTATTAGATTCAACTTGAGTCGGTGCGCCTTTTACCCGAGCAGAAACACGAGCGTCAATAAATTTTCCATTTTTGTCAATTTTGGCGGAAGTATCAGCAATGATCATGTTTTGTTCTTGCGCAGCATCTACATATACTACTTCATCTGTGACTTTACCGTTCTTAACGACGCGATATGGTGCCTCAATGAAGCCGTATTCGTTAATGCGCGCATAAGTTGCGAGATTCAAAACAAGACCAACGTTTGCACCTTCTGGTGTTTCTACGGTACAGATACGACCATAGTGAGTAGGATGTGTATCACGCACATCAAATCCAGCACGTTCACGTGTTAGACCGCCAGGTCCCATAGAAGACAAACGGCGTTTGTGCGCAAGTTCAGAAAATGGATTCGTTTCGTCCATCAACTGAGAAAGCTGAGAAGACGTGAAAAACTCCTTAACTGCTGCCGTAACTGGACGTGCATTGATCAATTGAGATGGGGTCACATCTTCTGGATTAGACATTGACATTCTATCTAAAATGTTCCTCTGTAAACGTAACATACCGAGGCGGAACTGGCGCTGAACAAGTTCACCTACGAGTTTAATGCGACGATTTGAAAGTGAGTCAATATCATCAGGAGCATCTTGAGTATTATTGAGGCGAATTACCTCAGCAATAATCGCGATTAGATCTTTCATCTGTAAAGTACGATATTGGCTGACATTTGGAGTATCAAACCCAAGTCTTTGGTTGATTTTGAAACGTCCCACCTGGGAATAATCATACCTCTTATAATCAAAGAATGTACGATCAATCATGGATTTTGCATTTTCCACGGTAGCTAAATCACCAGGACGTAATTTGCGATAGACCTCAATCAATGCCTCACTTCTGCCAGAGGTAGTATCTTTGTCTAAGGTTGCATCAATATATGAAATATCACCCTCGTCAAGCCCCTTGAAGGCTTCCTTGATCTCATTTTTCTTCGCAATCCCCAGAGCGCGTAAGAAAGTTGTGACTGGGATTTTACGCCGACGATCAATCTTGACATAAATGGCACCAGAAGTAGAAGTTTCAAATTCTAGCCATGCGCCACGTCCTGGAATTACCTTTGCGCCATAATAATTACGACCACTTATATTCTCCGCTGTAAAGAATACGCCAGCAGACCGAATAAGTTGTGAAACAATAACGCGTTCAGTGCCATTGATAATAAAGGTGGCACGATCAGTCATCCACGGATAATTTCCAAAGAAAATATCTTGTTCCTTACGTTCGCCTGTCACCTTGTTCTCAAGCTCTACCGTCACATGAAGTGGGGCTTCGTAGGTAGAAAGATTGAGTTTAGCATCGTGCTCATTTTCTTTTGGAGCCTTGAACTCATAATCTTTAAATCTTAATGATAGTTTTTGGCCAGTATAATCATCAATGGGGTTAAGCTCATTGAAGACTTCACGCAAGCCTGATTTGACAAAATCCTCCCAAGAGTCCTTTTGATGTGTAATCAGATCAGGAATTGGAAGTGCTTGGTCGCCCTCAGTAAAAAATACCCGGGCACCACTATTCGCAGTTTTCACTAGTTACCTCTTTTATTTAGTGTTGATAATCTTTAAGTGATTAGTTAGATCACTTCAGCGCCGAAGATTACTGTCTAGCCTCTGCCCTGAGTTCGCCAAATTCAGTTGCATAAGAAAATACTAGACACACTACTTCTTGTTAACCATTTTAGCGTATAATCATAAATTAATCAAGCCTTTTTTTCACCAAAAAACCACCGTCTCTCATGGTGGATTTTTGAACAGATAAGCTCTCAACTTTTCATGTGAAGCTGACTCGCAGTTAGCTTAGTTCATCTATAATCTAGCCGATTCTCTGAACTTACAATCTATTATACATAAGCCGAATCCAAAGGTCAAGAGTTTTATTTATATTTTGCATAAATTATGCTCTGGTTTATTAGTGACTATTTGCTTTTTTATTCTGGATTTTAGTATAGCAGGTTACATTGGAAGCGAGACGGAAGTAGCATTAAGCGAGCAGTTGGGGATCACCTCAGACATAAGTCTCTTCATAGTAACAGCCACTATCATAGTTGCATTTTTAACGCTTTTTGCGTTTATGAAATTTGGTATTTTAATTGGCTATAAATTGGGCGAAGCAGTTTCACTAGATTACTTCAAATGGCTGTAAAAACCATTTCTCTATTAAAAAGTCCGTGCAATCGCAGGGACTTTTTTAACCCACTTTATTCTGCTAGTATGCGTTCGTATCCACTATCGTTTGTATACTCAGGGTATTATTGGTGGAATACTGGCAGACTATATCGTCAAAGTATCTACGGCAATTATTGGTTTATCACTGTAAATTCTAGTACTCAAGCATATAGCTTAGATACACACAATGATGGTTATATTGATCCAGCAGGTAACAGTGTCAAATACTTGGGATTTACTCTTCGTTGCGTTACGATTTCACCTCTGTTAACCTTGACAGAAATAGTAAAGTGTGCTATAATTAAGATATAACCTTAGAAAGGTCATATCTTTCTGATTTTATTTTCTAACGAATACCAAAACACCAGTTTTCCCCATTTGAACCAATCAAGAAATTGGAAGAGTCAATATGGATATGATAACCATGTGTACCCGATGCGAAAGCTGACGACCAAAAGAGACCTTGGCTCCCTTGAACATACAGTCTTCCATTATACCAGTTAAAATCTCCTGACAACACAAACGATAGTGGATACGAACGCATACTAGCAGGATAAGATGATACTATATGTCTAAATCATCCATGTCGGCGAGTTCTGCCCGAGTCTTTTCTGCTAAATCAGAGGTCTCGTCGTCGTCATCGTCATCACCCACTTCATCATATTCATCTTCTTCAGCTGGGGCTTCTACTGCCGCTACATCCACTGCTTCTGCTGGAGCCTCTGGCTTGCTCGCGGTAGTAGCCTCGCTACTGTGACTTGGGCCATCATTGGTAATTTTGAGATTATAGTGCGCATCGTTTTTCGTCCCCAATGCGCGCAAAAGGGTTCGCAAAGATTGAGCTGTCGCACCACGCCTGCCGATTACTCTACCGACGTCCTCTGGATCTACCGTCAGTTGCAAGAGTACACCTTTTTCATCTATAGTTCTTTCTACAACGACTTTATCTGGATTATTGACAAGTGTTTTTACGATATATTCTACAAATTGCTGGTCAATGGTTGACATTTCTTTCTCCGAATTATTAATTTAGTGATTAAATTATAGCACTTTCACCGCCTTTTTAGCAAATTTTATTCTTTAGCATTTTTCTCTATCTCTCTTTTATGTTAAAATCAAAAACAGAAAGATGTTGATGGGCAAACATAGCTATTTATAATTTTGCGTAATTTTAGCATACAAAGGAGGGATGAGTATGGCTGAAAGTTTTTTGAGAAAATCGGCAAAAGTGTTCTTATGGGTTATCTTGGTTATCGCACTTGCACTATTCTTGACAAGTTGCGCTAGTTACGACTTCGCAAAATCACCCACTTCTGAAAACAAAATCACGGACTTATTTAGCAATCTTACAGAGACGGCGAACCAGTCAGAATCTGACGTAAGCGACAAAATGACCGAAATACAGGATTTTGACCTGGAGCAGTTTTTCAGAGAAAACAGCATCACCAAAATTGACTTCATTCAAGATGAGCACCCTGTCAACGGCTTTTCCACTTACGCCTTATACGGAGAGCTAAACGACGATGTTGCAGTAACTTTTTCTACCATTATCTTTGATAATGATCTAGGAAAAACTTATGAAACTGGAGTGTTTTTCCGCATCGGTTTATCGTCGCTTGCCGCGTCAGTAGTCGCGACGACAGATTTTTCTGACGATGGGCTAAAAGCATCTTATCGCGAAGGTACCTCTGTTTTGTATCTTTCTGAAGATGGTAAAATCGGCTTTACAGATCGTGATCTAGCTGCAATTAAGTATATGCTAAATGATGGAAGAATTTTCTCCCAAAAACAGCTTAATCCTAATTCTAGTCTATCAGGAATCGCATCTGATGTAGAATCATGTATGATTTATGCCGAAAAAACGCAATGACCACAAAAAAGCCGCCTAGCAAGACGGCTTTTTTCTGTAAATTTTATTCTGCTGCAGGAGCTTCTGTAGTTTCCGCAGCCTCTGTAGCTTCACTTTCCGCTGGTGCAACTTCTTCCTTTGGTTGATTCTTGCGCAATTTATCAGCATGTTTCGGCTGAGTAGATTTCTTTGGTGCGACCATGACCCATTTTGGCAAAGTGATTTTTTCTTTCTTTAGGATATAAACCACACGTGTGCTTGGCTGAGCACCATTTGCGAGGTATTTTTTTACGGCCTCTTTATCAAGGGTTGTCTCCTTAGTGTGAGGGTTATAAAAACCAACCTCAGCCACAATGCGCCCCGAAAGAGGGTGACGCTGCGCTTCTTGGACGATTATCCGGTAAGTTGGGTAATGAGACCGGCCATTACGCTGTAAACGAATCGCTAGCATTTTTCTCCTTTAATTATTATTGCTATATATCATAGCAAAAAAACCTCTATTTGTAAATAGTCTGAGGTTTTGGATGTTCTTGACGATACTTTTTAACGCCTTCTTTGGCAGCCGCACCTTGCGCCTCTTGCTTAGAGTGACCAGAACCAACACCTTTTAAGTTGTTACGAACATAAGCTCCTACTGTAAACACCTTATCATGATCAGGGCCGTCCTCTTTGATTACCCGATAGACTGGAGTCACTCCATCATAGTGCTGCGATAATTCCTGGAAGTATGACTTCGGATCACGCCACGACTCCTCATCTAAGATTTGATCAATTTTAACGAGAATGTGTTTCTCAATCAGCTTTTTCGCCTGCGCATAACCCTGATCTAAGTAAGTTGCCCCGACCACCGCTTCGAAACAATCCGCCAAAATCACAGCGTGCGCCCGATCAGAGTCCATCTTTTCTCCGTGCGACAAACGAACTAGCGGCTCGTAACCCAATTCTTCGCCGGCCGCACCAATAGACTCGGTCCGTACCAGGGCACTACGCCACGCTGTCATAATCCCCTCTGGCTGGCTATAATTTCTAAATAGAAAATCAGATGTTACAAGTTCCAAAACAGCATCTCCGAGAAATTCCAACCTCTCGTTGTGATCAATTTGAGCATTTTTATGCTCGTTGATATAGCTTCGGTGCGTTAATGCCGTAATCAAAAGGTTGATGTCATTAAATTTAAAGCCTAATTTCTCTTCTGCAAAAGCCTGATATTTTTCTTTTTCTTCTCCGTTCATGTTCCTCTTTCTAAAATTCACCCGCCCTAATTCGTTTGCGAGCAATCAACATCAATTTTTCTATGTCTTCGTACTCAATTGCATCTATCGCATCACTAAATTTAAACCATTTAATTCCGTTCATCCATTTCTCTTTTTGAGGCTTTTCATGAGAATCAAGCGATCTAACCAGATAAATTTGCGTCGTCATTAAGACTAATTTATCTTGCCTACGGTACTTAAAATGAATCTTGCCTAGCCAGGTCAAAACTCTCACATGATGAAGCCCAGATTCCTCGCCAATTTCCCTAATCGCAGTTTGTTTCGCAGTTTCACCCGGCTCAATATGTCCTTTTGGAATAGTCCAACGATTTTTGGAGTCTTGAATCAGCAAAATTTCAATGTCTTTTTGGTCTGGTGTCATTCTAAAAACTACGCCGCCAGAGGTCGGCTCACGCACAATCTCCTGAATCGCTGGCTTTTTATGAAAAATCCGTGAAAAAGCAGATTCCTTGTAATTCTTTGTCGGCAAAGCCTCCGGAATCTTCAAAGTACCTTTCGGGCTACGATAGGTAAAATCTGGCTTCTTATACTCAATTTCAGGATGATTGCTTTGTGGTCGCGTCGCAGAATTATTGCCCTGACTCTTCCGTTTGCTGGGTTTTAAGAACTTCTTTTGGTTCTGTCTCTGGGTTTTTTGCGACTGCATCATCTGTTTCTTTTTTGCTTGGTTCTTCATTATTGTCCTTAATTTCGGGGTAAATCTGACGGAATGCAGTTCCAAGCACTCCATTGATGAACCGAGAAGAATTATCAGAGCCGAAAGCCTTCGCTAGCTCAACGGCCTCATTAATAGCAACTTTAGGTGGAACTAGTTCCGCACAGTATTTTAATTCATACAAACCCATGCGCAAGACATTTCTATCAATAGCAGCAATAGAACTAATTGGCCATTCAGGGGCCAAAGGTTCTAGATCGGTATCAAGAGATTTTGTCTTTTCTACTACGCCATGAGTAAGCTGATAGACGAATTCTGTATCGCCTAATGCTTTTTCGTACGGCTCAATATTCTTTGCGATAATAGCATCAATATCGGCTTCTGTATCGCCCGCCTTTTTACGAAACTCATACTCATATAAGCTTTGTAAAGATATAATCCTACCGAGGTGCCGATTGCTTGCCATTATTTCCCACTCTTTTTAGTTGACTTCTTAGTAGTTTTCTTTGTAACCTTATCAGAGGTCGTACGAGTTGTTTTCACCTTAACATGAGGGGTAGTTTTCTTGGTCTCGTAAGCCTTGACTGGCGACTTCTTGTTAACTGCGCGAGCAAGCTTCAATCGCAAATGGCTACGGCGTAGCCCCGTTTTACGAGCGCTGCTCTGTTTTTTAGGTTCAGGCATTTTATGCTCCGTTTAATGATATAATTTTTAATATTTTAGCACAGAATGTCACAGATTACAAGAACGAGATTTAGACTACAATATTGACAAGCTTCGCACGTTCTACTACGATTACTTTTTTGATCTTTGCACCTGTAAATTTCTTCACATTCTCTTCGTTTAATGCTAATTCTTCCAATTTCTGAGCGTCTTTTAGGTCTGCTGGTGTCACAGAAAGCTTAGCACGTAATTTCCCATTAACTTGCACAATTACTTCAATTTTATCCGCAACCAGGTATTTCTCATCCCAAATTGGCCAAACGTCGTTAGATTGCATTTTCTCTAACATCTCTGAGGCAAGATGCGGCGCAAAAGGCTTTAATAGCTTTGCCAAAACAATAACATCATCTGCTGTAGCCTTTTCCTTGTATAGCACGTTCACGTATTCCATCAGAGCTGATACCGCCGTATTGAAATTTTGTCTATGAATGTCATCTGTTACTTTCTTGATGGTCTGGTGACGAACTGTACGATTTTTTTCTCCGTCAGATACTGTTTTACTAAAATCTTGTAATTTTTTATCATTGCAAAGAGTCCAGCAACGATTCAAAAATCGATATACACCTCCGACAGATTTCGGGTCCCAAGCCGCATCTTGATCGTAAGGACCAATAAACATTTCATAAGTACGTAAGGTGTCCGCGCCATATCCTTGATCTATTACATCTAATGGGTCAATCACATTACCTTTACTTTTGCTCATTTTCTTGCCATCTGGAGCATTGATATAGCCGTTATAGAGCAGTGTTTTGACTGGCTCCCGGACTGGAAGATACCCCTGATCTGCGAAAAACTTACACCAAAATCTAATATAAAGTAAGTGCGCTACGGCATGATCCGCCCCAACATAAATATCAGTTGGCGCCCAATATGATATTGCTTTTTTATCCCAAGCGGCCTTTTGGTCATGCGGAGAAACATAACGCCATAAATACCAAGATGAGCAAGCATAACCATCCAGGGTATCAGTCTCGCGGGTTAATTTCTTTTCTACCATCTTCCCAGTTCTTGGATCTTTAACTTTCATGGAGAAATGTAGCCAATCAGTAGCTTTAGCTAATGCAGAACGTCCAGAATTATCAGGCTTATAGTCGTTCACTTCTGGAATAATCACTGGTAATTGATCTTCTGGAATTGGATATTCATTACCATCCTCATCATAAGCAATTGGAATCGGGCATCCCCAATATCTTTGCCGAGAAATGAGCCAATCACGCATCCTATAAGTCACTTTTTGCTTGCCAATACCCTGTTTTTCTAACCAGCCAACCACCATCTCGCGGGCTTCATGCGAATCCGTGCCGTTAAAATGTCCAGAATTAACAAGTTTACCTTCACCGTGATAACATTCTTCGTCATCAGAGACAGATTCTGGTTTTTCTATTACTTGCCTAATTGGCAAATCATATTTTTGGGCAAATTCGTAGTCTCTTTCATCATGTGCTGGCACCGCCATAATTGCGCCCTCACCATAACCCATCAAGACATAATCTGACACCCAGATTGGAATTTTCTCACCTGTACCTGGGTTAATTGCATAAGACCCAGTAAATACGCCAGTTTTTTCTTTATTTTCTTGGCGTTCTATTTCTGATTTTCTCATCGCATCTTCGCAATATTGGTTCACCTCTTCGCTAGTATTGTCATTTACTAGATGCGAAATCATTGGATGCTCTGGAGCTAATACGAGGAAGGTCGCTCCGAAAATCGTATCTGGACGCGTGGTAAATACTTTGATTGCCTGCGTTTGCCCTGCGATTTCGTAATTAATTTCTGCACCTTCGCTCCTGCCGATCCAGTTTCTTTGCATCGTTTTAATTTTATCTGGCCAATCAAGTGCATCAATATCTGAAAGTAATTCGTCCGCATAATCTGTAATCTTGAAGAACCACTGTTTCATCTTCTTTTTTTCTACTTCATGCCCACAACGCCAGCATTTACCATTTTCTACTTGCTCATTAGCGAGTACCGTCTGATCCACTGGGCACCACCACTGGTAAGATTCTTTGCGATAAGCTAATCCGTGTTTGTATAGTTGCAAAAAACACCACTGCGTCCACCTATAATAATCTGGGTCAGAAGTATTAACCTCACGCGACCAATCTATCGCGTAACCTAAGCGCTTTAGTTGTTTACGGAAATTACCGATGTTTGTCTCTGTAGCTTCTTGGGGAGATATACCAGTTTTGATCGCATAATTTTCCGCTGGTAAGCCGAAGGTATCATAACCAAAAGGACGTAAAACGTTCATCTGTTGTTGAGTGTAAAATCTGGTTAAAACATCCACAATCGTGAAATTTCGCACATGCCCCACATGAAGCCCAGCCCCAGATGGATAAGGAAACATCTCTGCCAGGAACATTGCTGGAGTATTTTGATCTTTTGGCAAATTCTCACCTTCAGGCGCTGCCCGAAAACTCTGCTCTTTTTCCCATTTTTCCTGCCATTTTTTTTCTATTTCTTGCGGATTATATCTGTCCATAATAGATAATTATACTATAATTTGTCTAACCTCGCAAAACTTTATTTTTCGGGGATAATTTTGTCCTTTAGACGCTGTTTTTCCTCAATTTCCCACTCTTTTTTGCGCAAGGCGTCATCTAGCCCACTTAGCGCAGAAAAAGGCATAAACTGCTTCGTACGCTGCGAGAGAGGCATTTTTGGACGTATTTTCTTATTTTCCACTTCTATGACCTCCGACTAGCCCGCTTCTCCACCGCGTTGTTCCAGCGTCTTCCAAATCCTCTGCCGTCATAATTGCCGATTTACCATGTTTATTCTGAATTTCCAACATCACTTTGCCAATATCCTTACTATGCTCTCTGGCATTTTGTTCATCTGGGTATAGCTCTGGGAATAGGCTACTCTGTTTCAGGGTATTTTCCGCTTCGGTTTTCTCCACCTTATTCAAATTCAGATAAATCCGACGGTATAATCCCCTTCTATCCGCTACTTTTTCGTATAACTGAGAAATTATTTCTGTCTCGTTCCCAATCATTTTCGCTGTACCGCTTAAGTAGGTTTTACTGGGATAAGGACCACCCAACGACAATGTAACAGAGGTGGCTTTGCTTTTTTCTGCAACAAGACGCAGGCACAACTCTCGCATCATTTCGCGCACCGCCAGAGCAGTTTCTTCATAATTGTAATTGCGTGGTAACACTTGTCCAAGAGAGAAATTATTATTTTTGGGACGATATTTCTTAATATCAGATAGTGTAACCGTCTCTCTACCCCAGGCATGGTCAATCAGTAATTCGGCATCGACCCCAAAAACCCGATACAGTACATCTTCGTCCGCTTTTGCAATATCTTCCATTGTGAACATCCTATGCGCAGCCAATTTCTTCGCAATGCCTGGTCCAATCCGCCAAAAATCAGTTAGTGGCTGATGATCCCATAATTGCTCACGATAACTTTCCTCTGTTAACTCTCCTACAAAATCTGGCGAATGTTTTGCTAAAATATCTAGCGCAATTTTCGCCAAATAAAGGTTAGTTCCCACTCCAGCCGTCGCTCGCACCCCTATCCGTGCGGAAATTTCATTCATCAAGAAAAGCACCATTTCCTTAGGAGTTTTCTGATACAGCTTCAGGTAAGAAGTAAAATCTAGAAATACTTCATCTATAGAGTAGGCATAAATATCATCTTTAGAAAAATAGTTCAGATATACGCCGTAAATTCTAGCAGAATAATCAATATATTTCTTCATCCGTGGTGGTGCAATAATGGTATTTTTCAACAAGGCATCTGGTATCTGAAAGAGACGACAACGATTTTTGATGCCTTTCTTCTTCAGTGAGGGCGAGACCGCAAGACAAATTGTACCCTTGGTACGCGTTTCGTCGGCAACTACCAAATCAGTTGTCATGGGATCAAGCCCTCTTTCTACGCATTCTACGGCAGCATAAAAGGACTTTAGATCAATACAGGCATAGGAACGCACTTTTTCCATAAGCCCCTTAGAATGCGGTTTTGAGGGCATAGAGCGCAATTCCTGCCGCGACAGAGACATTAAACGATTCTTTTTGTCCCACCATTGGAATCTCTATGAACAGATCAACTTGGTCATACAAACTCTGATCTATTCCTTGCACTTCCTCACCCAAAATCAATACCGCTTTATCTCTTAAGCGTGATAACAGAGAAGGTGAACCAAGTGGGAATTTCCTACCGTCTTCTATGCGATTCTCTAGGCCAATAATCTGATAACCAGCTTCTTTGTAATTTCTGTAGAGATCTTTCGGATCTTCGCACCAACTCATTTCTACCAATTTTTCTGTTCCAAGAGCAGTTTTTTCTATTTGACGGGAAATTTTATCGGCAATATGAGGCAGATAATTAGGGTTGAGCGCACATGGAGTATAGCCAGAACAGACGACCTTCTTGATACCAAGCCCCTCTGCAGTTCGCAAAATCGCCCCTACATTGTAAACCGAACGAATATTGTGTAGAGATAACACGATTTCCATACCTGCATTATACCACTTTCACATTATCTGCACCAAGTAACTCTATTAGTGGATTAGTTAGCTCAGGGGCAGCGTCAATTTTAAACGGCATCTTAAGAGGTTTTTTACCTGTTTTTTCTTCCAGGACTAGGATAATATCTTGCACTCCTGGATTTAGATCGCAAAGATGCTTAATTTCTGCTAATACCTCTGTATTATCTGGATCTTTTATCAGGCAAAAGAGCCGCTCCTTGCGTGGGTCTTTCGGTGGCGTAATAGGAGTAGTTGGCACTCCATCATTATGAGTGCTAGAACCTTTTGCTGTTACGCCTTTTTTTGTCGCCCCTGAAACGGTTTCAGCGGAAACTCTAGATCGGTAACTATTACGCCGTTTTTCTTGCGGTGAAAGGACTGGCTCAGGCAATCTTATGCCTGTACTCTGATAATGCTCCAGGAGATCATCAGAAATCACATCTACACTTTCTACGAGTACTTTGACATCTGATACAATTTGACCATTTTTATCTCTAGCGCTTACTCTACCTGTGATTTTAACAACGTTATCTTGCACGAGTTTACCGCCAAATTGTTCATAAATAGCTGGAAATACTATTACCTCTTGTTCGGCAATCTTATTTTCTATTTTGACGAAAGCCATTTTCGTATTAGACTTAGTCAAAATAGTGCGTACATTCGTCACAATCCCACCGATCATTACAGTTTTACCATCATTTTCTGCCACCACCAGAGAATAGGGGTGAGTATTTTCGTCAAAATAGGTGTCATACTTATCCAGCGGATGTGCGGATAAATATAATCCCATCAAATCACGCTCCCATAAAAGTTGCTCTTTTTCCGAAGTCTTAACGGGAGCAGTCTTAATCTCTGGTTCTGGCACCTCACCTGCCGTTCCAAAAGCTCCGAACAAATCAGTCTGACCAGAAGCAACATCTTTTTGGCATTTCGCCCCATAGGCTTGAATCGTTTCTAGATTAAACAGTAAGTCGGAACGGTCTGCGAAACGATCAAAAGCACCAGTTTTAATTGCTGCTTCCCATGAACGTTTATTAAACTTAGTAGAGTTTACCCTCTTAGCAAAATCGCAAACTGAAGCAAATGGACCATTTTTGTCCCGCTCTGGAATCACTACTTCTTCTACGAGAGCCTTGCCCATACTCTTAATACCAGATAAGCCAAACCTAATAGTTTTCTGCCCTTTGACAATTGCGAAATCGCCATAGGATTCATTGATATCTGGACCCAGCACTTTAATCCCCATGCGCTTACACTCTGCTATCTCAATCGCCAGACGATCAGTCCAGCGCATATCAGAGGTCATCAGTGCCGCCATGAAAGCATCAGGATAGTGCGCTTTGAGATAAGCCGTCCAATACGCAATGAGTGCATAGCAAGCAGCATGAGATTTGTTGAAACAATAGTTCGCAAAGTCCAAAAGTTGCGTCCAAAACTTTTCTGCAATCTCCTCTGTAGCACCACCAACCTCTACTGCTCCTTTGATGAATTTCGGCTTCAGCTCTTCCATCAGTTTAACTTTCTTTTTACCGACAGCTTTACGCAGTGTATCAGACTCACCACCAGTAAACCCACACCACTCGCGCGAAATCTGCATGAACTGCTCCTGGTAAATCATGATACCATAAGTGGATTTGAGGGAATTTTCCAAACCAGGATGAAGATAAGTAATCGGTTCCTCACCATGTTTCCTCTTAATAAAACTATCAATAAACTGCATCGGGCCTGGGCGATACAACGCCACCATAGCGATAATGTCCTCAAAACGTGAAGCCTTGAGATCCCTCAAGTAGCGTTTCATACCAGCAGATTCTAGCTGGAAGACACCCGTCGTCTCTGCTCGCTGCAAAAGTTGATAGGTTTTTTCATCGTCTAATGGTACGGAATACATATCCAGGTCGTTATCATAAACTTTTCTAATCATACGCAAAGCGTTATTGATAACAGAAAGGTTGGACAGACCCAAAAAGTCCATCTTTAAAAGTCCCAATTCCTCTACCTGACTCATTGGAAATTGTGCAGCAAGAACCTCCTCGTCATTAGCACCACGTTTTTTCGCGACCTCTAGTGGTAAGAATTTCACTAAATCATCTGGTGCAATAATCACGCCACAAGCATGCACGCCATGCGAACGAATCGTCCCTTCTAGGCGTGAGGCAAAATCAATCACTTCTTTCGCAGTTGGATTGTTTTCGTATTCCTGCTTGAGATCTGGCACATCTCTGATTGCGTCTTGTAAGTGCACATGATGTCCCATCACTGGATCAGGTACTAGTTTCGCAATACGATCAGACTCTGCATAAGGTACTTCCATCACCCTCGCTACGTCACGAACGGCGTTTTTGGCCATCATTTTACCGAAAGTCACGATATTTGATACGCGTCCACGTCCGTATTTTTCCGTACAATATTGGATTACCTCATCACGCCGAGTGTCTTGAATATCCGTGTCAATATCTGGCATAGAAATACGATCTGGATTAAGGAAACGCTCAAAGAGAAGATCGTATTTGAGTGGATCTAGCTCTGTAATGCGCAGTGCATAGGCCAGAATTGACCCTGCCGCCGAACCACGCCCTGGCCCATAAACGATCCGTTTTTTCTTGCCCCAGTTAATAAAATCTTGCACAATCAAGAAGTACCCATTATAGCCCATGTGGTCTACTACTGATAGCTCATAATCAATCCGTTCTAGGACATCTTTGCGCTCAGCTTCTGATAAAATTTGACGGCACTCTTCTACGGAAAGCTTACTTGCTTCTTCTTCTGTTCTTTCCGTATAACGAAATACTAGACCACGAAATACTAATTTGTCAAGATAGCTCTTCTCGTTATCACCCTTTGGAATACCTGGGAACTTCGGAATCAGAATCCGCCCAAGTTGCAAATCTACATCACAACGTTCTGCGATGCGCCTCGTATTGCGAATTGCCTCTGGGAAATCTTTACCCCAGCGGTCAATAATATCCTGCGGTGGAATAACATGCAGTTCAAAATCTTTCAGAGTCATACGATTTTGGTCAGAAAGATTACTTGCTGTTCCAATACATAGCAAAATTTCATGCGTATCTTGGTCATCATGTTTCAGGTAGTGGCCATCACAGGTAATCACTAGAGGAAGACCCGTATCCTTTGCGATTTTCTGTAGTCCCTCATTAATCCTTCTTTGTACGTCCCAATGTGTCGGCGAATCTGGGTGCCCATGATCTTGCATTTCCAGATAAAAACGATCCTTAAATACCTTTGCATACCAGTCTACTAGTTCCCTGGCGCCTTTCTCGTCACCTTCCTTCAGGTGTACTGAGATTTCTGAGGACGCACAACCAGATAAACAAATAATCCCCTCGTTGTATTTTTCCATCAATTCATGATCAATGCGTGGTTTGTAGTAGGTGCCTTCCGTTTCTGCCAAAGTTAACATTCTACACAAGTTTTCATAACCCTTGTTATTCATCGCGAGTAATGTAATATGGAAACGCTCCTTGTCGTGTGCTGGATCACGATCCTTGCGCCCACGTGCTGCTACATAAGCCTCCAAACCCAAGATCGGCTTGATTTTCGCATCGTTACAAGTTTTGTAAAGCTCTACAAGACCACACATCGTACCGTGATCAGTGACCGCCACTGCCTCCATCCCAGTTTCTTTCACGAAATCTACTAGATCTGGGACCTTAGTCAAGCCATCAAGTAATGAATAGTGCGTATGATTGTGCAAATGCACAAAATCCGCTGGCGTTAACGGCTGAGACTCGGCTGACTTTTGCACCTCCTTTACCATAAATCAATTATAGCACAAAAGGACTATCGGTTCTCCTCATATTTCCTAGTAGTACGTTCGTATCCATTATCGTTTGTGTTGAGTGGATGGTTAAATTGGAGTAGTAGTAAATTGTTTAAAGTAAATACAGATGGTATGTGGTGGAGTATAACTTTATATTCTAGCTCTGACACGTTCCGTTTCTAATGGATCCATCATCCGTATATAACAACGAATGGGGTGCCTATCATATTTGTTATAATTATTCGCTGAATCAATAACAGAGCTACTTAAAAGTAAACCATACCCACGTATATTGGAATAAATCGTACGAGGCCACAGGCCGCCGCGATTACCTTGATAGTATAAGTCACTATATCGCCCATTAAGATACCCTGACATCACAAACGATAGTGGATACGAACGCATACTAGCAGATGAGGCGATACTTTTATGCTATTGGTTGACGAATTGCTTAATCTCTGAGAAGTAGTCTTCGCTGTCTTTGACAAACTGTAGATGAGATAAGAAATAATTCTTTGGGTCTCCAGTCGTCATCCAATGACCCTTAGTTTTCTCCACATAGACATCTCCAACTTCTGCCATTTTTGTAATGGCATCTACAGTCCACAGCTCGCCATCCTTGCCGATGTTCTTTGGGTCAAGATAAGTAAAAACATCTGGGGTGAGAAGATACCTTCCGTAAGAGGCAAGATTTGACGGTGCATCATCAGATTTCTCTATAATATCCTTTAGAGTCATTTTACTTTCATCTTTTAAGCTAATTGCGCCATATTTGTTCATTTCTTCGTGAGGCATTTCTTGCCCGGCAATAATTGCCTTTGCATCTGGATGGGCTTGATGCGCTTCAATTAGATCCTTGACCGCACTTGCGCCAAAAACCACATCATCAGAGTATGCAACAATGAACGCCTCGTCCTCATTTATAAATTCTCTGGCTGAGGCGACTGGGGAGCCATTACCATAAGGCAGACTCTGATCTTGTTCAATCACGGTAATTTTTGGAAAATCAAGCACCTTTTTTACTGGCTCATAACGCTCCGCCTTGCCCTGGGCTACTAGTAAATTCTCAATCTTTAAACAAGGGTCGTGGAAATAATTGTTGTATATCTCTTTTCCCTCTGGCGTTGCTACGATAATTATTTCTTCAATGCCAGCCTCAACGCACTCCTCTACAACTAATTGCATAATTGGACGGTTACCGAGAGGAAGCATCGCTTTTGGAATAGTCTTCGTAATTGGCAAATAGCGACTTGCAAAACCCGCGTCGGTAATAATTGCCTTCTTAGGTGTCTTATAATTCATATATCTCCTTGAGACCTAATTATAGCACAGCAGTATAGAAAAATAAACATAAATCGCTGGAGCAGTAAAGATTATGATATGGAGCCGTGAGAATGGAAATTGTGTATCCAAATGGAAGTGTTAAACATGGTAGTTATTTGTCAGGTTTAACGACGCAACGAACTACAATACCAAGACGTTTAGTGCCGCTATCATCAATGTAGAAATAAGAAGAATATAAACGTAAGCGATAGCTATTAATTCCCGACATAATCGTGGTGGACCACACACGTGCTGCAGTATCTTGATTGTATAGTAAATGATTGCTCCATTCATAGTCTCCGCTCAATACATACGACAGCGGATAAGACCGAATCAATAGTAGAAATTGAAGAAGCATTCTCATTTTCTTTGGTCTGTTCTCTAATCTTTTGGGGACCAAGAGCGGATTTCCCCTGTTTTAGAAACTGCGAGCAAATACCTCAGGAGCACCGTTTAGTCGGGCGGACTGAGGATTTGCTCTTGTTTCTAAACAGGCGGAAACCAAGTGTCCCCAAAAGTTAGAGAATAGACTGGAGAAAATAAGATAAAAAACAATTATCTCTTTAATCTGTACACCAGCGATACGAGTCCAGTTATACCGTACACAGCTAGATAGATAGAAAAGATGCGGAAAAATGTCGTCTGATCAGTAAAGCCACCGGAATTAAGCGCAATAATTCCCAATAAACAACCTGCCGCTCCACACACTAGCCACATAAATTTCTCCGTTTTATCTTTATAAAAGACCAGTGCCGTCAAAATTTCCAAAATACCACGCCCTAAAGTATAGATGGAAAGTAAGATTAATGGCCAGGCGATATTCTGATCACGATTAACGATCGTTAAGACCGCGATCAAGATTCCTGTGCCAGCTCTCATCAGAGAAAAAGCAAATTCGCTTGGCTTACGTTCAGCCTTAAACATACGGATAAATTCTATTGCTGCAATTACCAGAATTACAATTCCAGCAATCAAAGAAAGTGTAGAAATTGCTTTTTCTGTAGTTAAAATACCAAATAATCCAGCCACCAAAGATATTACACCAATCAAAAAAGTAACGGTCATACTTGGCAAGGCAGAACTTTTCTCACGTTGACTGCGCACCGCTTTTGATTTTGTTGAAAACTTCGTTGTCATAATCAATAATTCCTTTCTAGGATTACACTTATGGTTATTATATCACATTCTGGTCTGTTCTAGGTATGACGAATCTTCCTGCGTATAGTTTCTACTATTTTCGTTTTTTGATATTTAACAGGTTTAATGATTAAATCATGCGCTGGAAGATATTTTAGTTCCGCACCACCAAATCCGCGCTTAAAGAAAGATACCCCATAGAATCTGTGCTTCTTCTCGTTTTCACCGACGATTCCCCAAAGATTATAACGCTTGATACCGCGTTTCCTCGCATCGTGCATCGCTACGACATGTAAAATTGGCGATCCCGATAATTTTGTGCCAAGCTCCGTTGAAACAGCATAGTGGTAAGATGCTTCATTGCCATAAAAAATCATAAAATTCTGTGCTAAAATTTGCCCCTGATACTTCGCCGTATAGAGCACAGCCTCATCATGTCTAGCAAAGGCCGCAAACTGTTTCGTTAGATAATCCTCAGAGAATGCTACGAACTCTTGTCGTTTCGCCGTCTGAAGCTCTATCTGATAGAACTCATGGATGGCTTTTGGATCTTGGGTTTTTTCTATAGTAAACCCTTTATTCCTTGCATTATTGACAGCATAACGAATCCTACGGTGCATCTTATGAATAATCTCTTCTTCGCTCTGGTTCAGATCAAGAATTGCGGCATATTCAACAGAGAGAAAAGTTGGAGCTTTCTTTAGTCCTAATTTAGAAAATAAATCATACGCTTGTTGGCTTCGTTCTAATTGTGGTCGCACTCTTACAAAAACGCAGTGATTTTTCTCCCCTTGTTCTTTCATATCTCCGAAAATCTTTTTCACTAGCCCACGGTCCGTCCAGTCCAAAATCGGTCCACCTGCAATAGCAAGATGCCTACCACGTTTAGCATTCTCTATCACACCAGCGTATACCCCTAGGATTTTCTTTCCTTCTCTGGCTATACGACGCACAATTGTGTTTCCACGGCTCTGATGAAATTCATAGAAATCCCAAGATTGCAAAAAATTCGCCTCTGGGTGTGCGGTCACGAACTTGTCCCATTCTGTCCTAGATTCTGCATCTGATAGGATTATTTCTCTCTTTGTCATTACAAGTGCCTCCTCTTTTTACGGATAGTCTCAATCAAGAAATCTGGTACATATTTCAACTTATTGACAATAATATCATGCGCCGGAAGATAGGTGACAATTTCTCCTCCAAAACCAGTCTTAAATGTTGTTACACCCGCATAGCGGTGATTCGGCTGATGAGGTGGGGCAATACCCCAAAGATTATATTTCTTGATTTTCTGCTTTTTGAGATCTTTAATCACTTGCCATTGTAACGCGTATGCTCCAGGCAATTTGCGATTAAGATCCGTGCTAGCTGCTTCATAGTAATCCGCCTCTTCGCCATCTACTAAGATTAGACCATAGGCTGCTGGTTGTCCTTCAGCGGTTTTCGCAACATAAATCTGGGCATTTTTGCCAAATGCTTCACGCTCAGCTAACAAAGTGTTGAGATCTGGGGGCACGAAATGCTGCCTCTCCGCCGTCGCCTTTTGTATGCGATGAAATTCTCTAAATAACGCCTCGTTATTGCCCCTTTCCACCACGATACCCAGCTTGTCAGCCCGACGTACTTCGTAACGAGTCTGTCTGCGCATATTTGCTAATAACTCATCCTCACTTTTACGCAAATCAAGAATCACCGTATGCTCCGCTGCAAGATGCATAGGTGACTGTTTTGCATTCAGTTTTTTCATCAGGGCAAAGTTTCCAGTAGTTTCCAGAAGCATCGGACGTAAGCGAATGAACACACAGCGATTTTCTTTTGCAGTTTCCACCATTATTTCTCTTGCTTTCTGCATCTCTGTTTCATTATTCCAATCAATTACTGGCCCACCCGGAATTTCCATATATCTACCACGCTTAGCACTCTTAATAATCATCAAGACGTGACCTTTTTCTCCAATTTTCTTGCGAACTACCTTATGTCCGATCAGCTCATTGGTTTTAGCCCAAGCTGAAGATTGCAAAAAATTCTCCGTTTCGTAATTCATTTCTCGTACCCCTTAATTATCTGTAATGCTCCGTGTAATTTGCTCTTTTCGTAATAGGTTGGCAAATTGATAATCTCAGATGAAACAGCTACTGCATTCGGACATTCGCGCTCAGGAAAATTAATCTTTTTGTAATACCTAATTGGAGAGACTGGCACATCATACCAAATTTCCCGGAAATTATAGCCACTCTGATCTAATTTCTCAATTAACTCTCCTCTATTACGCACAAAAAGATGTGTCCTGATCGGTATAACTCTACTTGATTCTTGTTGCTTAATTTGACGTAAAATCAACTTATCTTGCCAATACGCTGGTCGTTTAGATAAACTTAATTTTGCGTCAACTGCACGCTCTATCCAATGAATCCTGATAAGTGGTCCATACCAGTATTTTTGAAGATGAATACGAGAAAACCCTCTACCAATGGCAGCCAGTAGTGGATACCACCGCGCACGCATAGTTTCTGCCAATTTTGGCCGCTGATTTGCTTGTTTCGGAAGCGATAAAGATTGATCATTCACAATTAGCGCCCCACCAGTAATACAATCCAATGATTTGCCTTTCCCAAATGACAATGCCGCTGCCACGCCCACCGATCCTACTTCTCTGCCATCAGCATATTTCATATTGGCGCAATGTGCTAGATCTTCTATGATAACAAGATGATGTTTCTTGGCAAATTCCTCAATTTCTGTGATATTTACCTTAATGCCCAAAGTATTCTGTATAATAAGTGCACTTACATGTGGGTGTTTAGCGATTACTTTTTCCAAGATAGCACGATCAAAATTCAAAGTTTTTCTATTGATATCCGCATAAACTGGCACGCAGCTCGCTTTTTCTACTGCTTGAAGTACCGCATAACAGGTGAAACCATTAATAATCACTTCTGATTTGGCTGGGACAGACAACTTCAAGGCTGCAGCAATTGCAGAACGCCCATTCGCCATCAACACCACCCGATCACTAGTTGTTCTATATTTTTTTGCTAAATGTTCCCTCAGTAGAGTAGCATTTTTTTTCGTACCAAAAGCGAAAGTGTGTCTTAGAACATCTTTTGCCCGATAATTTGCCGCTTGTCCAAGAAAGAGTCTAGATGACACCGCCTTGTCCTCCTATTTTTTTACCGTCTTCCAGTTCTTTCTTAAGCTTTTCACGTTCAGAGATCTTACGTGGCGCAACCTTCATACCCGTCATAGAATCAGTTACTTTCTTATCGTCACGATAATCTGGCTTTTCTGGTCCCTTAGAACCGCGTTGTCCCATCGTACGATCTAATTTCGTAGTTTCAGTAACCGCCTCTTCACGTTGTTTATGTTGCGATTCAGATCGTTGTGGCTCAGACTGCGACTTAGGTTGTTGTGGCTGCTCTTCTACTTGCGCTGTTGGCTGTTCTTTAGTTTTAAGTTTCTTATTCTTCTGTTTCTTATGTCGCTCTTTTCGTGCTTTTTTGATTGCTCGTTTCTTTTGCTTCACAGATTCCATCTTCTCTTTTTCTGGATCACTATATTCAGTTTCTGCATCTGATATAGCATTCTCGTCTAAGAGATCCTTTTTGATGATTTTAAGCGCCAGAGCAAGGTCTTCCCTGCTGTACCAAGTAGGAACATTGACGATTTGAGTGGCAATTCTCGCCGCTTCTGGACATGCTTCTGGATGAAAATCTACCTTATCATAATATCGCTTCGGACTAACTGGCATACTATACCAGACATCATGGAAGATATAGCCATTTTTCTCTAACTCGGCCAAAATCGCATCTCTGTCATTTACTAAATAGAAATCCCTTAGCGGCTTTCTCCCGCGTCGTGGTATGGCTTGGAGCTTTTTCAATGCTAACTTCGCTTGCCAATAAGTCGGGCGAAGTTTCAGATTCACATCGCCATCAGCCGATTTTTTGATAGCGTGAATTTCTACTAAGCCCGCCGTCAAAGCTTTACCAAAACGCGTGCTGAGCCCATATCCACCTCTAATAATTGCAGAAAAAAGCGGATAAAATCTAGCTCTAAATCGTTCCTTAAATACTGGTTTATCTTCTGGCTGAGAAATTGGGCTATCTAGAGGGTCAGTCAGAACCACCGCCCCACCAGTCACCACATCTACAGATTTTCCCTTACCAAAAGAAAGCACCGTAGCCCGACCAACTGTTCCAGCTTCCCGACCATCAGCATATTTCACACCAACGCAATGCGCAAGATCTTCTATAATCGTCAATTTATGTGCTTTTGCGACTTCCTCTATGCCCACAATATCCGCAGGAATACCGAGATTATTTTGCACGATGACGGCTTGAACATTTGTTTCAGAGGAAATTGCTTTTTCAAGCTCTTTTTTGCCATAGTGCAAGGTATTTGGATCAACATCAGCGAAAATCGGTACGCACCCCGCCGAGCGTACTGCCTGCACCACCGCATAGCAAGTCATACTTGTAATGACTACTTTTCCCCCACGTTTAACCGTTGCCTTAAGTGCGGCAGTCAAAGCAGTTCTCCCATTAGCATATACTGCTACATGGTCATAGGTTGCGCCATAGCGTGCCGCTAAAAACGCTCTCAACTCAGACAAATCATATTGGTTACCAAAAGCGAAAGTATGTCTAAAAGTATCACCTGCCGAGTATGTGCTAGATAATCCTAGAAAGTATTTCATACAACTTGCTCCATTGTTCTACGAATCGCTCGTGCTAAACCTTCTGGATCACAAATATATGGCGCATGAGTCCAATTCTCATAGTATTTCAGAGTACTATTTTTTAGTCTTTCATGCATTTTTTCGGCTTGCCGTGGTGGAGTAACATTGTCTTGCTTACCCCATAAAATAGTCACCGGCGTGGTGATGTTAGAGAAATCCAATACTTTATCTGATTCCAGCATATTTACTAAGGTTTTCTTCATGTTTTCTGGTGCACGATCATAATCAGATGCACCTAGCAACTTATGATAGACTTTTCGTAGTGGCTTGACTTTTTTCAGTGGCGACATTAGTTTAGAAATTTTTCTTGCCGTATCACGTTTTTTAGACTCCTCATATATTCCAGCTGCATCAAGTAGAATAAGATGTTTTAACTTCCCCGGTTTAGCACTCAGTAAATTAAGTAAAATTCTGCCGCCATTACTATGTCCAAGCGCCACCGCTCCATCTGGAATATTACGATCAGCCCATCTTGCGTATTGAGAGACATTCCAAACTTTGTCAGACGGCTCAGTTAACCCTGGCACATGTAGCATTACCACCTCAATACCCCATTTTTCCAGAATTGCAATCGTATGTTGCCATGGCTCCGTAGTGTAGCTCCAACCGTGAACTACATATATTTTTCTCATTATACCAACCCTCTTTTCTCTCTTCTTTTTACATAAACTGCGTCACGACGCGGCAATTTTTCCATATCAGCAGGATCATCTAATAATTTCTCTATCAGCCATTCAAGATACTGACTGCCCTTAAATACCAATACCTCTTTCCCAGTTGTTTTTCGCTTTATAAAGTCAAGCGCCTCTTTCACATTGTCAAGTGCTATAACATTTATTTTCTGTTTGTCAATAGCAGGATAGGTGTATTTCTTCATTCTGCGACCGACCAATATGACTTGTTCTGGGCTTACTTCTGCGATAATTTTCGCTAATTTTTCGTGTTCCTCACCTTCAATCTTCCCCTGCTCTATCATATCTCCTAAAATCAGCCATTTATGCGGAGTTTTCATTGCCTTTACCATTTCTAGGATTGATTTTACACTAATTAAATGCGCATTATAGCTGCTGTCTATCAGTTTTAGACCATTTTTGCCACGGAAGAAAGTGCTTCTCCCTGGCGGAAGTGGCATCTGAGCAAAATCAGATTTTAGCGGCACTTTGAGATACCGACAAAGTTTCTCTAGCATAACAAGTTGAATAGCAAGGTCTCTAGGCTGAGGAGAAGCGAAATGAAACTTCGTTTTGCCAATCTCGTAATCCGTGTGATCTGGAGCAATCATATACTTCTTAAGATCAGATTTATAACATTTAACGACTTCTGCGGAAATATGATGATGTTTTTTGATTTTTTCAAGAGCCTTAGTCATCAAATAAATATCGCCGTCAATATAGATCATTTTCTTAGTGTATTGTGGCAACATGGCAAACTCGTGCGTAATTGCTCTATCTAAATCTTCAAATTCTCCTTGTTCCACCTGATGCTCAAATTGCGCCGCATGTGAACGTCCCAGAGAAATCCATAATGTTACCTCTGGTTGCAACCATTTCGCCAAAAATTCTGTCTCATGTGGGCGTTCACCGTCTATCTCTACCACATAGTACTTTTCTGTCCGCTTAAAGAAGACCGCACGAAATGGCACTGCAAAAACCAAATAAAGCCACTTCAATTTGCTTCCTGTCACTCCTTTTTCTATTCCGACCAGATCAAAAGCAATGCCAAAAGCCGAGTTCGCATTATGAGAATAGTGTGCTTTTTTCCCCAATTCATATTCTATCATGTGTAGCATCGTGGTTTTACCGACAGAACCAGTGATAGCGATAATATATGGTCGCCAACGTTTAAGTGCATAATTCGCAAAAAACCGGAAATACCCAGCTGCAACAAAATAAAACTTTTTCTTTAGTCTAGCCATAAGACTCATATAATTATTATAACAAAAAAGCCCCACTCGCGGGACTTTTTCTTGAAACTCTAGTAAATCAACTACATTTTGATTTCTGCATCTACACCAGCTGGAAGAGAAAGATTCTGCAAAGAATCAATTGTCTTCGGTGTAGCATTGAGAATGTCAATTAAGCGTTTATGCACTTTCATCTCAAAAGCCTCACCTCCAGTTTTGTAAACATGTGGAGATTTAACTACGGTAAAAGTACTTTTCTTGGTTGGTAACGGCACCGGACCCGATACACTAGCACCCGTACGAATAGCCGTGTCTACAATTTGCTTTGCACTCTGATCAATTACGCGATGATCATAAGCTTTGAGGCGAATACGAATCTTCAGACCCTCAGTTTTCTTTGATTCTGCCATTTATTCCTTTCTTACCTGATAACCTCTGAGAATGAGTTGTTCAGGCTAGATAATTAATATTAATGTGTTTATATTATACCTCTGTTTAGCATTTTTAGCAAGTGACCTTAAAAATCCCCGCTATTTCTAGCAGGGATTTTAGAAAAATAGAGACGCTAAAGAAGAATAAAGTCTGTTGTTTGCGCATGTGTAGCTTTTCCAATATTGATCTTACCAATCCGCGCACAGATCTCTATGATCTCGCTCGCAGTTGCCAAATCAAGCATTTCAACGAACCAGTCATATTGTGGAGTTGAGGTGTTATGGTCCACAACAGAGGAGTTGATCCGTTTCAGACTTAATGTGCAGACTTTTTGTCCTACAATATTGCAGTCTGTCTTACGTGAGCAAGTTGCCCATATTTTGACATCATATCCCACTACATCCAAAAAGGGCAACTCCAACACATTGCCAGAAAAAAGTGAGAATAATTCCGGTGTCCAACTCTGGAATACACTTGTCTCATCAAACGAATCGCAAGTTTTATGCAACTCACAAAAGACCTCAATATCAAGTTTGAAATCTTTACGCGATTCTGGAGCTTTCACCTGCAAATCCGGCAAATCGCTCCGTTCTGCGAACTGCTGAACTAACGAATCTAATGTAGGCGTATTATTACTACGATACCCTCCGTCTTGGACCTCCGTAATCACGCCATGCGATAAAACATATTCCTTTTTCATTCATACTCACCACCCTTCGCCTTCATCAACAACTCTGCCGTCATCGTCGCATACGTCACCATAGTGCCAGAGTTAAAGCCCATATCTGGCAAACCACGATATTTCATCGTGAATTCTGCAATATGAATCGCAGGAAAAGCTCCAATCCCTAAGTAGTCTACGACAAAATCATAAGCGTTGTAAAAACCCTTACCAATTTTTTGATGGCTACGTTTGATCTTGCCATTCGCTTCGCTAATAACAACTTTCTCTGTGCCAAGCTCACTCCTATCTAATTCTATTATTTCAAGATTATCATTAAGGCGGAAGTAAACATCTTTGAGAGTACGTAAGATCCTCTCCAGTTCTTCCAAATGAAATGGCGCTTCGTAGGAATCGCATTTCCACAATTCCTCCACAAGCAATTCCAGCTTATCTTCTTTCTTTGCTTTTCTAATTTTATAAATGTCCATACAGTTCCCCTCCTTTAGTTTAGTTAGATATTCTAAAAACTGCAATATACCTATTATACCATAAAATTAAGATAATTGCACGCTACTTGACAATATACAATCTCAGACGCAACGAAGCGCAAACCCGTGGTACTTGACGCTGTTGAGCGCTGGGTTGACACCAGAGCTATTCAGGTTCAGGTTGTAACCGACTGTACCAGAGTAGATAGTAGTAGACCACCAGTTGCCGCTGGCACCCTGATTGTACAACTTACTATTGCTCCAGCGGAAGAAGCCGGACAACACAAACGATAGTGGATACGAACGCATACTAGCAGATAGAAAAACAAAAAATCCCCCAATAATGGGGGATTTTTTAGCATTTGTGTTATTTAATAATCTTTGTAATAACACCAGAACCGACAGTCTTACCACCTTCACGGATAGCGAAACGGTCGTTATTATTCATAGAAATTGGAGCTAATAGTTTGACCTAAAATGTCACCGTGTCACCAGGCATGACAATTTCCTTATCTGCTGGCAATTCTACTTCACCAGTAACATCTGTGGTACGGAAGTAGAACTGTGGCTTGTAGCCCTTAGAGAATGGAGTATTACGACCGCCTTCCTCTTTCTTTAAGATGTATACTTCACCTTCAAACTCAGTGTGTGGGGTGATGGTACCTGGCTTTGCGATTACCTGACCACGCTCAATTTGTTCACGCTCAATACCACGAAGAAGTAAACCGGCGTTATCACCAGCCTGACCCTGATCAAGCGTCTTATGGAAAGCCTCAATACCGGTAACAACAGATTTCTGGGTCTCACGCAAACCTACAATTTCTACCTCGTCGTTTAACTTCACAACACCTTGCTCAATACGACCAGTAGCAACAGTACCACGACCTTTAATGGAGAAGACATCCTCAATTGGCATCAAGAATGGCTTGTCAAGATCATGTTCTGGAATGTCAAAGTACTCATCCATAGCCTTGACGAGATCCATGATAGCTTGTTCATTTTCTGCATCACCCTCAAGAGCCTTCGTAGCAGAACCCTTAATAATAGGTGCGTTGTCGCCATCAAAGCCATATTTGTTCAAGAGTTCACGCACATCCATCTCAACTAGTTCAACTAGCTCTGGATCAGCGAGATCCATCTTGTTCAAGAAGACAATGATCTTTGGTACATTCACCTGGTGAGCAAGAAGGACGTGCTCACGAGTTTGTGGAAGTGGACCATCGTTTGCAGCAACCACAAGAATTGCACCGTCAATCTGAGCAGCACCAGTGATCATATTTTTAATATAATCTGCGTGTCCTGGCATATCAACGTGTGCATAGTGACGCTTTTCAGACTCATACTCCTGGTGAGAAGTGGCAATAGTAATACCACGAGCTTTCTCTTCCGGAGCATTATCAATCTGGTCGTAAGCCACAGGCTTATTAACTTCTGAAGGAAGTTTCTTTGCTAGAACTGCCGTGATTGCAGCGGTAAGAGTAGTTTTACCATGATCAACATGACCCATGGTACCTACGTTAATGTGAGGTTTGGAACGGTCAAAATCTGCCATTCTTTATTATCTCCTTTTTTATTAAAATGTCGGGAGCACTAATAAAAACCAGCTCCAGACTCTTGCTTCTATTTTATACGATTTTTTTCACTCTGTAAAGAGCTATTTTAGAAAAAAGGCTCGCACTTTTCATGCGAGTCTTTCAAATTGGCCAATTGCAACATCATATAGCTTGCTTTGTAATGGATCGCTAGTCATACCGTGCAGAGCCTCAATTGTTATTTCTTCAATCTGATTATTCTTATAAAACTCTCTGATCTTAGAATTATCCAGAAACTCATCTCCACTGCTATAAATAACACTTGTAATGCCATTATTATGTGGTTCAGTTTTACGATTAACCGCGATTTCGTAGAGTTGATCTGCGAAAAGTGCCGACGAATAAAGACCACCTTCTGTCGGGATAATTGGAATTACTGCCAACCAACCCAGTATCAAAACTGCCACCTGCAGTAATACGGCTACCACCGCCAACGATTTTTGATTACACTTTAGCACCGATGGATGCGGACATGGATTAATTGCATAAATATGGTGACAATGCGTCAATTGCTGTGCAATTTTATCCCCTACTGATATAGCAAACACATTTATCCTGGTCGCCCTGGGGTATTCCATATTATTTAATTGCCTCGCACTATTTTTAGCATTCCAACCATAGTTAGAAAAATGCGCATAGTACATCTGTCCAGATTTCGCATTTTTTAACTGAGAAAAAGCATTTTCCGGTTGATTCATCAGACCAGCAATCAATATACTAACACCACTTTGATAACCCTGAACAACAGAGTAAATTATTTCCATCTGTCCCCTATGAACTAACTTCCTGAAGATAAAACATGAAACACTATTAAAAAGTAAAAGAATCACTAGCAGCGACATTCAACCACCCCCTTCCAGAGTCGAATCCTGATTCTTGTTTCCCATGATTTTGCGACAAATATGGTATTCCTCACCATCCATCCCCATCAAAGTTAAACTAATGTCTGGTCTGACATAAACTAGACAAATTGCAATAGATAAATCATAGGCCGGTTTAAAGAAAAGCTTCGTTTTCGTAAAACATTCTCCAACTTCCAACATCGCATAATCCGTCACTACCGCCTGAATATCTGGTATTAGTTCTAGGACTCCAGAGAAGAAATCCATCAGAATTGCCTTGTTCTTCCAAATATAATCCTCTTTTAGGGCATCTTTGGGATGAGCAAGCAGCTCCTTACCATATTTCTTGGCGACACGTTCCGTCAACGGTGAATAATAAAGCTCTGGCTTAAAATTCTCCATGTTGATAAGCCGTTTAGCAATAGCGCCTGATTCTAAAGCGTTTAGTTCTTTTAAAGTCAAAATCGACTCATCTATGCCGCCCCTTATAGTATAGCTATAACGCGAATTTAGCATATTCCTAATGCTCCAGAAATCATTGTCCGAGCGATACAAGTCAACTTTCAAAAAAGATGAGTCCAAGACGCAATCCGTAAAGATTAATGATGCATCACTAGCGCCACCGTTCTTACCTAAATGAATCTTATACATCTCTGTTGTGTTTTTCAGCTCAATTACCTGCATATTACTACCCCCTTTAGTCAATTTAATTAGTAAAAAACAATTGGGACTACCCCAATCAGTATTGTCATATTATACTATAATTCAACGTAGATAACAAGACCACCGTAGCTACGCTATTGACTTTTTAGCGTAAGTATGATATAATCATATATTATAGGCCTATTTTTCGCAAAGGGGGTGATGAAATGCCTAGACCTTTAGTAGTAATACTGCTTATCAACATCATTTCGTGTTTTATTGTCAGGAAATTTATCCATCGCGGGCGGATGAACATTTTAAATTTCAAACCTAGCGATGGTCAGCCGAAAGACCGAAGCGTTTTAATTGCAGGCATGATGAATCAGCCGCACAAGGCGTTTGAGCTTTTGTCAAACGTGCGGACTGAACAGATGATTTACTGCAATTTTTCGGTTTTAGGTTGGAATGCAAGGAATAGTGCGAAGCAGATTGATAAGTGCGATGATCTAATCAACGTACCGCTCCGGGTTTTTGCAATCTCGGTGGGTGAAAAAGTTGCCCAGGAAATGTCGCTCTGTAATCAAATAGTTAGCATCAACCCTTGTCCGCATCCTTCTGTGCTACAGAAAAAGCTTCGAATAGTTTTGCCTCCGGTGGCGGTTTTATTGCAACTGCTGGTGTTCTTTCTCGGGTGGATCGCGGTGTTACCGGTCATTCCGGCGGATGATACACCGTATTCTATCGCGCTTCTCGCGGATCAACTCTGGGAAATTAGCATGAATCGCAAGACCTATCCGCACAACAAAGGTATTACGAGCTTAATCTTAAGCCGGAACGATGAGTTTCTAGACAATGAAAAGATTAAAAAATTCTATGAGTATAGCTATCGGGGCTCAACCTATATAGACTCCATGCACGCCAGGACTGGTGATTTGGAGTATGCAAAGGAATACGATGCCGCCATAGCGAAGTTTCTGAAATGAGGTGAACATGAGTAAACGAAAAATAATTAGTATCATTCTGTCATTAATTGTACTAATTCTAATGGTTGTTATGATTCTGAATTTAAGAGGCGAAGTCGGCGAGGCATTGGCATATCTTAAAAATGCTAATTACGCTTGGCTGCTCCTGATTATTCCGAACATATTCATCATGTACTACGCCGCAGGGCGAATTTGGTATCCGTATCTCGGCCAGAAGTATGGCATTAAGGCGACAGAACTCGGCAAGATTCAGTACGAGCTAAACTTTCTCTCAATGGTTGTACCAGCAGGAGAAGTTTCCGCTTTTGTCTACTCGGCGGAGAGATTAAAGTTATTCGGCGTCCCGGCAGGAGTTTCTGGCACCATGTTTATCTTCCGCTATATAGTTTCAATCGGAACGAACATAGTCGGAATGATACTGGCAGTCGCAATACTTTTTGCGATGGGAGCACTAACTGAAATCAGTATCGGACCGCTACTCGTAGTTGGTCTGATGATTGTGGCGATTTGTGTAATTTTTGTGATTGGGCTTGCCGCAATTACTGGAAAGATTCATTTTAAGAATCAGAAAATAAGCGGCTTTTTTACGGAAATGAGCAATACGCTGAATGTACTTAAGACTGAAAGGAAGGCTTTGATCGAGTCGATTTGTTGGGGCAGTATTTACACCCTGTTTGAGGATTTACCATTTTTAATCGTTGCTACAGCGTTTGGGAATCCTAGCATTTTTCTACAGAGCATTGTGGCAGGAGTAGCTGGCAATTTTGCTGGCTCGATTGTCCCGACGCCTGGAGGAATTGGCGGATTTGATGCAGCGATGATTTGGCTAATGGGCGGCTTCGGCGTAGAAGTTAGCCTGGCGGCAATCGTAGTCATCGTCGAACGCGTGATTGTGCTGGTTGGCACAACTATTACTGGGTATCCATTTTTTCAGAAAGCGATGTTGAAAATCGGTGATTTCAAAAAAACGGTCTCTTAGCAAAAAAGCCCCGCGGAAGCGGGGCATTTTTGTTGAATCGACTATTTCACGTTGCGTTCGTCGATAATTTCTTGCGCTACATTTGGTGGAACTTCCTCGTACTGGAAAAGCTCCATTGAAGAAGCAGCACGACCTTGACTCATCGAACGTAGATCTGAAGTGTAGCCAAAGAGATTCGCTAGTGGACAGAATGCCTTGATAAGTTTTGCACCGCCGTTCAAATCTTCCATTTCATCTACACGACCGCGACGGGCATTGATGTCACCAATTACATCACCCATGAATTCTTCTGGGGTGGTAATTTCTAGCTTCATAACTGGCTCGAGTAGGACAGGGTTCGCTTTTTTGATACCTTCGCGCGTTGCAAGAGAACCAGCTAACTTAAAGGCCAGCTCGGACGAATCTACATCATGATATGAACCATCATAAAGCGTAGCTTTTACATCTACTACTGGATAGCCAGCAATCACACCTCCAGCAAGTGTTTCTTCCACACCTTGTTGAACTGGCTTACGATATTCCTGAGGAACCACACCACCCTTGATCTGATCAATAAATTCAAATCCTTTACCTGGCTCGTTTGGCTCATACTTGATCCAAACATCACCATATTGACCACGACCACCAGACTGCTTAATGTGCTTACCCTGGGCCTCCGCAGTACCACGAATCGTCTCACGATAAGCCACCTGAGGAGCACCAGTATTTGCTTCTACACCGTGCTCCTTATTCAAGCGATCAATGATAATTTCTAGATGCAACTCACCCATACCAGAGATGATAGTTTGTCCAGTTTCTTCGTCAGTGTGGACACGAAAAGTCGGATCTTCTTCGGCGAGCTTAGAGAGACCCAGCGCCATTTTTTCCTGATCCGCCTTTGTTTTTGGCTCAACAGCAATGGACACAGGCGGCTCTGGAAATTCAATAGACTCTAGGAGAATTGGATGTGCAGGGTCGCAGAGTGTCGTACCAGTTGTAGTATCTTTTAAACCAACCACCGCCGCAATATCGCCAGCCGCAACCTGGTCAATATCATCACGCTTATCAGCAAACATACGGACGATGCGACCGACACGTTCTTTGTTACCAGTAGTGGCATTGAGAATATAAGAACCCGATTTTAATACACCAGCATAGACCCTAATGAAGATTAGCTTACCCACAAATGGATCCGTCGCAATCTTAAAGGCAAGTGCAGTCAATGGCTCACTATCATCAGCTTTTCTAATAATCTCGTCACCAGTTTTTGGATCGGTACCGACGGTTTGTCCCTGATCGCGATCTAGCGGAGAAGGTAAATAATCCGCCATTAGATCAAGTACTTTTTCTACGATTACACCACGGCCATCACCCCCTGTTACTAAGAAGAAATCTCCATCTAGGACACGCTTCCTTAATGCGGCTTTGAGCTCATCTATCGTAATTGCATCTTCACCTTCGTTGAAGTATTTCTCCATTAGCTTCTCATCCGCCTGAACTGCCTCTTCTACGAGCATTGCACGAGCATTCTGGGCTTTTTCCTTCATATCATCTGGAATCTCTCCCACCTTCAGCTCGTGATCTGCATAATCTTTGTAGGTATAAGCCTTCATATCTACAAGATCTACCACGCCACAGATAGTCTTTTCAAAGCCAATCGGCAGGTGAATGGCAACCGCATTCTTAGAAAGACGCTTATGAATAGAATCTAGTGATTTATAAAAATCTCCACCGATCTGATTAATTTTGTTGACGAAGCAAATTCGAGGCACGCCATATTTAGTGGCTTGACGCCAAACTGTCTCTGATTGTGCCTCTACGCCCATCTTACCGTCAAATACTACTACTGCTCCATCCAGCACACGCAAAGAGCGTTCTACTTCGGCGGTAAAATCAATGTGACCCGGAGTATCAATGATGTTAATTTGATGACCTTTCCAATAAGCCGTCACTGCAGCAGAAGTAATTGTAATACCACGCTCCTTTTCTTGCTCCATCCAATCAGTTGTCGCCCCACCAGTATCACCCTTAACTAGGTCAATCTTGTGTTTAAGCCCAGTGCGATACAAAATCGCATCTGATGTGGTAGTGTTACCAGCATCAATGAGGGCAATAATACCAATATTACGAAACTTTGATAAATCTTTTACTTCTGCCATATTCTCCTTTTGCGTCTGGCGGACTGCGGTTTCCCCGCCAGAGCCAAGACATTAAAAATTAGACTTTGTGATTATTCTATCATATTTTCTCATTTTTTGACAAGTTTTTACCATCTATGCCAAATCCGCGAAAAAAGACTGCTCTTCGCAGCCTTTTCTCCGTTACGCGTTAATGAGTCGTTAAAAAAGTGATCAAGAACAAAGCAGTAATTGTCCAAGTTGCAACTGGTATCTTTGTTTTAACTTCTACTCCCCTATTCAGTATTTTTGATTTCACTACGGTGCCAATATAAACAATCAAGCCAAAAGCAATGCCATTTGAGATGCTATAGCTAAATGGCATCATTACTGCAGTGATAAAAGCTGCAAATGCCACAGCCAGATCTTCCTCCAACCAAGAGGAATCAAATGCACCCTTGAACATTAAATATCCGACATAGATCAATGCTGCCGAATATACGCAAGCCGGGACCAATGCTGCAATTGGCGCGAAAAACAGTGAAACTACAAATAGCGCGCCCGTCACCATAGATGATAAACCTGTCCGTCCACCTGCTGATATACCTGCATTGGATTCTACATAAGTGGTAACGGTGGATGTACCAAAAAACGCTCCTACTGCGGTGGCAATCGCATCCGCCAACATTGCCCGCATTGAACGCGGTACCTCATCTTCGCCAGTTTCTGGATTCTTGACTAACAAATTGCCACTCTTGCATGCTCCAAACAGTGTTCCCAGAGTATCAAACATGTCATTCATACAAAAGACTAATGACTGAGCGATCAAGTTAAATACTAATTGGAATGATGAATGATTTTGTAAATAATAGCTAAAATCAAATCCATCCCGGAAGACTCGCAAAAACGAAAACTGCCCAAATTCCACGAAAGCATTTAACGGATTCAGTGAATATCCATCAAAGAATCCATTGAAGAACCCAGGAACTGTAACCGCCGCAATCAGATAGTATACTATTGCGCCACCAACCATACTGCAAAAAATCGCTCCTCTGAAACCTTTCTTCGTCAGGCGGATAATCGCAAAAAGCGTCGCAATCGTAATAAAATACGGTAGCACTTGTGCCCAACTAATGTTTGGATTAAAGATGAAATTGAAAGATGCCAACGTCACCCCAGTAGAAGCATCCTTAGCCACAATACCAGCATCTTGCACCCCGATAAAGGCAATAAAAAGCCCAATGCCGATCGGAATCGCTTTCTTGATACCACTCGGAATGGCATCCAGGATTAATTGCTTAGTACCCGTAATCGTCAAAGTTACAAATAGCAACCCATCAAATAATACGAACAACAATGCGTTTGAGTAGGTGAAACCGAGACCTGCGCAAATCGTATAAACGAAGAATGCGTTTAGCCCCATCCCTGGCGCTTGTGCCAATGGTAAATTTGCCATTAGTCCAATCAATATTGTTCCGATCGCCGATGAAAGTGCCGTCGCAATATAAATTGATCCAAAAGTGATTTGCTGATGGACAAGCAAATTACCAGCCTCATCCATCGCATTGAACATACCAGCATTAACCATCAGTATATAGGCCATTGCCATGAATGTTGTTATGCCCGCTTGTATCTCAATTGCGGGTGTCGTCTTATGCTCCTTTAGTTGAAAGAATTTTTCCATAAGTTGCTCCCTCCTTCTATTCTTTCAGAACCCTACACGTAACTATAAAACAACATAACTGCCTCCTCATCAGAGGTAATTACCGTTACATAATACAGTAATTTTGCCAAGATGTCAACAAAGTTTTTTCTTTAGAATTTCTTGTGCTACACCTGGATTTGCCTTACCACGAGATGCTTTCATCACTTGCCCTACGAGGAAACCTAAAACTTTTTCTGAACCACCTTTATAATCCTCTACCGCCTGTTTGCAAGCTGGGTTAGCAATTACCTGATCCACAATCGCCTCCAAAGCACCCGTATCGTTCTCTTGTATCACATTTAATTCTTTAGCGATTGTATGCGCATCCTTCCCTTTCATCTGCGGGTCATAGAATTTCATAAAGACCTCTTTAACGCCAGTAGAAGATAATTCGCCTTTTTCTTTCATATCATTGAGATCATCTAATTGCTTAGCAGTTGGTAGATGATCTAGCATCTCTGACGATTTCTCCTCCGCTAATAAAACTGAGGAGAAAAGGTTCGCCGTTGCTTTGACAAATTTTTGGCTAATCTCCCCTAGACTATGCATTAGCTGTGGATAGTCCAAGAGATTCTCCAGAATATCCCCTGGAATACTATGTGCAAATTTTTCACGGTAACCTTTCGGCAAAAGTGGAACTTTCTCCGCTGCAATAAATTCCTCAGAAAGATGAATTGGTGGAATGTCTGGCTCCGGCATATAACGATAATCTTTCGCCTCTTCTTTTGATCGCTGACTAGTAGTCTCACCCGTCGCATCGTTCCAGCCTCGTGTTTCCTGAATAATTTTCTCACCCTTTTCTAAGAGTTTGATCTGGCGCCTAGCCTCATATTCTACAGCGCGCTCTACCGAACGGAAAGAATTCAGATTTTTCACTTCCGTCCTCGTGCCTAGCTGTGATGATCCAACAGGAGCAACAGATGTATTAATATCGTAACGCATATTACCATTGTAGAGATCACCGTGTGTCACCCCGGCATAGCACATCAAGCGCCATAGCTCCCGGCAATAATCGTGTGCTTCCTTCGCCGAATGGATATCCGGCTCAGAAACAATCTCAATTAGCGGCGTATGCACTCGGTTCAGGTCTACTAGCGAATACGTATCGTAATGAGTCAATTTTCCAGCATCGCCCTCTAGATGAGCGTGATTAATACGAATCTTTTTACCAGATGGCAACTCCACATATCCTGCCCCGATGATAGGATGATAAAATTGTGTAATCTGATAGCCCTTCGGTGAATCTGGATAAAAGTAGTGCTTACGGTCAAACCGAGAATCCGCATTAATCTGGCAATTCATCGCCTTACCAGCCCTAATTGCATATTTGATCGCAGCACCGTTTAGACGCGGCAACATCCCTGGTAAAGCATAGTCCACTGGTGAAGTACAGGAATTTGGCTCCTTGCCACGCGCATCATTATCTACCTCAGAAAACAGCTTCGTCCGTGTAGAAAGCTGAACATGACACTCTACTCCAACTGTAATTTCATATCCGTTATTTTCACTCATCAGATAGCTCCCAAATCTTTTAATGCTTGTTTATAAGTCGCCAGAGCATGCTTAGTTTGAACGTATTCCACCGAAAAACCATGCTCATGTGCAATCTGATTACGCAATTTATGAACGTGCCAAACGGAGTTAATTTGTGAAAACCGTCCACCAGCTTTTTTAAGACGCTCCCCCATGGTCTTACCAGGAAGACCCATCTCATTCATCGCTTTATCAAGCAGTTTATCTGCCTCAATGATGGCACTATTGTATGTCGCTTTATGATCTTTTTCTAAACTATTTTCTATATGCAACCAATCCGCCTGATAAGCGTCTTTGTCATAATTGTAATTCTTATGCGAGGTTAGAGAAATCGCTACGAAGACAAAAATCCCCACAATCGCAATCGCAATCAAGAGAAATAACAGTGAGCCGTCCATCTATTTTACTCCTTTCGTCAGACTAGCACCAATTTTACTAGCAAATCTAATCAGGTTCTTATCACTACGGCGAGGTCCAATAAGTTGTAGCCCCAGAGGAAGACCGTCATCAGTCTGACCCACTGGCAGAGCTACCCCTGGCAAGCCAGCTAAGTTCAAAGTTACACTCAAGACGTCTTCCAAATACATCGCCACCGGGTCATTGACTTTTTCGCCAATCTTGAAAGCTGGATTGGGCGAAACTGGAGAAAGAATAAAATCACATTTTTTGAACGCTTCCTCATACTCCTTAATGATAAGAGTGCGGCCTTTCTGAGCCTTGAGATAGTAAGCATCATAAAATCCGCTGGATAAAACGAAGTTACCAACCATAATGCGGCGCTTATTTTCGGGCATAAAACCGTCAGAACGTGACTCCTCATATACTTGATTCAACTTCTGCGCACGCTCCGCCCGATAGCCATAACGAATACCATCATAACGCGACAAATTAGAAGAAACCTCTGCTGGAATAATAATATAATAAACCGCTAGAGCGTATTTCAAAGTTGGCATGTTGAGTTCTACGATTTCATAGCCAGCGTCCTTCAGATCGGCGAGTTTTTTCTTGAGAGCATCACGAATTACAGGTGCAATCACCTCAGAGTCAAATTCTTTAATTACACCAATCCTGTGCGGTTCTTTTTCTTCTGTATCATGGTAATAATCTGGCAACGAAGTAAGATCACGCGCATCTTGGCCAGCACAAATCTCCATCAAAAGGTCTAAATCTTCCGCTTCCTTAGTGAAAAACCCAATTACATCTGTACTACTGGCCATTGCTACCACACCGTAACGCGAAATTGTGCCATAAGTCGGCTTGATGCCATAAACTCCGTTAAACGAAGCTGGCTGACGAATAGAGCCGCCCGTATCTGTACCAGTTGCAAATTGTACGATATCAAGTGCGACAGCTACCGCCGACCCACCAGAAGATCCACCCGCAACCCGTGTCTTATCGTAAGCATTCTTAGTTGGTCCAAAATACGAATTTTCCGTAGAAGAACCATGTGCAAAAGCATCCAAGTTAGTACGACCGATCATAATTGCACCCTCTTTTTCCAATTTTTCTACCGTCGTTGAATTAAGAGGACTTTGAAATGGCTCTAAGATATGTGATGCCGCAGTAGTTTTACCTTCTTTACTAAGAAAATTATCTTTAAGAGCATAAGGTACACCTGCCAGACGCCCAACTGGCTTACCTTGCGCAATTTTCCGATCAATTTCGGTCGCTTTTTTCAGGGCATTCTCTTTGTTAAGTGAAACAAAAATGTTATAGTCAGAATATTTTTCTGCTTTATCAAGAGCCTCTTGCACCAAACTGACAGCACTGATTTTTTTATTCGCAATCCGCACTCTCGCTCCTTTCTTTATTCTCTGTATCGTTTTCTTCCTCAGAAAGAATTTTTAAATCCCGATCATCTTCTTCTGCCATCACAATACCTTTGGAACTTTAATTTGATCATCTTGAATCCCACTCGCCCCCTGAAACGCAGGAGCCAGAGCCAATAGATCTTCCCTATCAGCATCTTGCGGCGAAATCTCATCTGCGCGCCAGACATTTTCCATCTCAAAGACCTGATAAGTCGGCTCCACACCCTCCGTATTTAATTGATCTAACTGTGAAATGTATTTAATTATGTTTTCTAGATCACCTTTTAGAGACTTAGCTTCCTCATCATTCAGGGAAAAATTAGAAAGCTGTGCCAGGTGATCAATTTCCTCGCGTGTAACTTCCATCGTTTTTAATTATAGCATGTTTATCATAAATTACGGCAATAAAATAGGGCGCACTTGGCGCCCTGAAAGTTCTTTATTCAGTTTTTTTCTTCGGCTATTATTGCCTACTAACACGGGAAGCTGATTCCTTTGTATCTCGTTACGTGATACCTCGTGATACCTCATCTCATCTTATCTTATTACTTGACGACGCCCTTAGGGCGGAACACCAGAAATGTGTGGCACGATAGCTATAAATCCAGGTAATACCTGTGTCTTTCTACCGGCATGCAACGGAGTTCTAGTAACTAGTTGACTATCACTTTGTGTATCGTGATTTTTTGCTAATGGAACAATTCTCAAATATGTCACCGTTATCACCAGAAGTTGCATAAAACCAAGTACTAATATGAGTGAGCTACTTTGTGCCATCTCTGCTATTGATACATCCATTAAAAGCGAGAATGTAAAAATTACAGAAACTTCTGCAAGGCGATAGATCTTCTCCTTCGCCACACTTCATTCCTCCTTTCCTGAATAATTGTAAAGAACTTATTTTAATCTTAACATATGTCCCCAATCTAGTCAAGACCTGTTCTTATTTTCTAGTATGCGTTCGTATCCACTAGTTAAGTCTATGGGATTTAATGTTCGTTGTTATTCAAATTCTACTGAGATTCGGTCTTACCTGCTGTCGTATTTGTTAGTTTTTCCGGCCTTGATATCTTCAATTAAGTCTCGTAGTGAAGCTGCACGCTCGTATTCAAGATTAGCTGCAGCAAGTTTCATTTCACTCGTCAATTGTTTGATCAATTTTGGAATTTCCTCTGGTGGAACCTTCTTGAGATCCAGTTTATTTTCCTGCTGTTTTTCTGGAATAATCGCCCTTAACCCTGCTCCGACCTCTTTCTGGATACCGCGCGGCGTAATATGATTTTTCTCATTGTATTCCTGCTGAATTTCGCGACGACGTAATGTTTCTGTAATGGCTTTTTCCATACTCTCCGTGACGTGGTCTGCATACATGGTCACTTTTCCTTCTACATGGCGAGCCGCACGACCAATCGTCTGAATTAACGCTGACTCAGAGCGCAAAAAACCTTCTTTGTCGGCATCAAGAATAGCTACTAAAGACACTTCTGGCAAATCTAGGCCTTCACGTAATAGGTTGATTCCAACTAGCACATCATAAGTTCCAGCTCGTAGATCACGTAAGATATCTCCTCGCTCCAGAGTGTCAATATCGGAATGAATATAGGCAGTTTTGACACCACGCTCTTTCAGGTGATCAGACAAATCTTCCGCCATCCTTTTAGTTAACGTAGTCACTAGCACCCTTTGGTTTTTCGCAATACGCTGGTCAATTTCTTCCATTAGATTGTCAATTTGTCCATCAGTAGGACGCACTTCCACTTCTGGATCAAGCAAACCAGTTGGACGGATAACTTGTTCAGCTGGCTCTGGAGAATGTTCAAGTTCATAGGGACCGGGCGTAGCAGAAACATAGATTGCGTGTTTAACATGCCTATCAAACTCATTAAACATGAGTGGGCGATTGTCTAGGGCGCTTGGAAGCCGGAAGCCATATTCTACGAGAACTTCTTTTCTTGCTCGATCGCCGTTATACATCCCACGCACCTGTGGCAGAGTCATATGCGACTCGTCAACCAATAATAGAAAATCTTCTGGGAAAAAGTCAAGTAATGTAGCTGGTGGCTCTCCAGCATGTCTCCCGTCTAAATGACGTGAATAGTTCTCAATCCCCTTGACAAAGCCAGTTTCCCTCAGCATTTCTAAATCATATTTCGTGCGCTGAGACAAACGCTGTGCTTCTAGGAATTTACTATGCTTCTCGTAATAAGCTAATCTCACTTCGTATTCCGCTTGAATCGTTTCCAACGCCCGATCTAGTTGGTCTTTAGGTGTAGCATAATGAGTATTCGGAAAAATGTGAATTTTGTCGGGCTTGTCATAGACTTCTGCCGTGAGGGGATCAATTATACTAACATCTTCCAATTCGTCGTAAGCAAAAATAAAACGATAAGCGTGTTCGCCAGAAGCTGGGAAAAGATCAATCGTATCGCCCATCACCCGAAAATTTCCCCTTTCATAAGCGATGTCGTTACGGTGATATTGCATTTTGACAAGTTCTAGTACGAAATCAGATTGTAAAATGTAGGAAGAAGTACTATCTGTAAGTTTCCACTTGCCATCTTGCTTTTCTAGACTTAACGACATTTCTAGATAATGTGCTGGCGAACCAATGCCGTAGATACAAGAAACTGATGCTACAATGATTGTGTCTGATCTAGTCAATAGAGCCTCAGTTGCACCGTGTCGTAAGCGATCAATTTCATCATTGATAGCACTATCTTTTTCTATGTAAGTATCAGAACTAGCAATATATGCTTCTGGTTGATAATAATCAAAATATGAAACAAAATAATGTACTTCGTTGTGTGGGAAAAAATCTCTAAACTCTGAGTAAAGTTGCGCAGCTAATGTCTTGTTATGTGCCAAAATTAAGGTTGGTTTCTGAAAATGCTGGATGATATTTGCCATAGTGAAAGTCTTACCAGAACCAGTTACTCCAAGCAAAGTTTGCTCTCTGATTCCTTGATCTAGACCATCACAAAGCTGAGCGATAGCTTTTGGCTGATCACCCGTAGGCTGATACTTTGAAACAAGCTGAAACTTTGCCATAAAAATATTGTAACAGATTACCCCTAGATCTGCTAGTATGCGTTCGTATCCACTATCGTTTGTGTTTTCAGGAGTTTTTTATTGGTATAATAGTGCATTATATATTCAAGGCTTAGGTGGAAATTGGTGGTCAGATACGGTCACTTCCAATATTCACGGTTATTATTTAAGCATGACATCATCATATTTTCGTGTAGAAGATTATTATTACAAGATATACGGAAGGTCTCTTCGTTACACCTGCATACATAACTAGAAAGAAATGACCTTTTCTTAAGGTTATATCTTCATTATAGCACACTTTACTATTTCTGTCAAGGCAGCCGTATCATCTCACAACCTTTGCAACATAGAATGATGGCATCTTGCCATCAAAATAGGTAGATTCTATACTTATATCAATACCACTTAACATAAGAAGAACCTATCTATGTCTTATTCTATCATGTTGTCATCATTTGATGTAACTGGGCTTTCATTATTCCACATTGACAGTGTATAACCTAGACCTCTTGTTCTAATAGTGGACGGCCACCACTTCCCTGCGTATCCTTGGGCTATGATTTTTCCGCTTTCCCAACCGTAATTTCCTGATCGCACAAACGATAGTGGATACGAACGCATACTAGCAGAATAAGTTCTACTATTGATTCGGTCTTATCCGCTGTCGTATGTATTGAGCGGGTGTTTTCGCTGGCTAGATAGCAAATTATTCTATCAAGGGAATGGTGGAAGATGGTGGTCATCAACAATTTATGACGCTCAGTGGAGTTACAATTTATTACTAGATTCATCATCCATTACAATAAACTCGCAAAATAGTAAATGGAACGGCAGACCACTTCGTTGAAATAAATAAAAATAGCATACTGATTTTTAAGTTATCAACGAAGAGTAACACCTGTATATTTAAAATTACTGTATGCTGGGTTAATGCTGGAACTATACAAGTCCAAATAGTAGCCACGAATATTAGAGCTAATAGTAGCTGCCCACCAAGCACCGACGACGCCTTGATTATATAGTTTACTATCACTCCAATAGGTGCCTCCTCCCAACACAAACGATAGTGGATACGAACACATATTAGGATAATAAGATGATGTGTATCATCTTATTATTTTTAGTTTGTTTTCTAATCTTTTGGGGACCAAAACCGGATTTCCCCTGTTTTAGAAACTGCGAGCAAATACCTCAGGAGTACCGTTTAGTCGGGCGGGCTGAGGATTTGCTCTTGTTTCTAAACAGGCGGAAACCAAGTGTCCCCAAAAATTAGAGAATGGACTAAAGAAAACGAGATAAAACTATTTCGTAAAATGATCGTATAAATTCTCTTGAATCTTTTGATGACCAATTTTGTTTGCCGCTCTAACAATGTCATTCAAGTCATCTGTCATTTTGTAGATATTCATATCAGACGCCTTGGCCATTTTGTTGGCAAGTAATCTATTACGGAAAAACTTATCCAAAGGTTTCCAGTATGATTTGCCAAAGAGGTACAATGGCATCCGTGGCATTTTGTTTTCTTGCATCAGAAGTAAAATCTCAGTAAACTCGTCCATCGTGCCAAACCCACCTGGGAAATAAACATAAACTTTAGACGCCATAGATAGCATAACTTTTCGGGCAAAGAAATAGCGAAATTCCATCATATCAGTTAAGTACTGGTTCGCAAATTGCTCATGCTCTAAGGTGATATTAAGTCCAATTGATCTACCGCCGTATTCATAAGCGCCCCTATTCACCGCTTCCATAATTCCAGGACCACCACCCGTGATAACTGGTTGACCATTTTGCGCCAATAGGCCACCTAATTCGCGTGCCTTGTCGTAGTATTTATCACCCTCTCTCACCCTAGCAGATCCAAAAGCCGTAACGCCTTGTGGGAAAGTCCTCAATAGCTTTAATCCCCTACCCAAATCATATCCGTAAGCCAAAGCGCGTTCAGTATCCTCTGGATGTAATTCATGTACAATTTTTCGTAAGCGTTTAAGTAATTCCTGATCTGTGATTCCGTCTAATTTATCTTCCATCTCTTCCCTTATTTTACTTCCTGAATCGGCATTTGATGTAATTCTTCTTGTCCCGTCAATAATCCTGCCTTTGCGCCTAGTTGTGACACAACAGAGGTAGAATTAGCAGAGGCATAAATTAACGATTGTCTGAATGATTTTCCCGCCGCATAATGCGCCAAAAATCCTGAGCCAAAAGCATCTCCTGCACCAGTCGTATCCTTCACTCTGCAATCTTCATAAATACTAAAACGATACGTTTTTTCTCCGTCCGTAGCAATCGCGCCCATACTTCCATCGGTCACAATTGCAACTTTCACATAGTTCCCCAATCGTGCGACTAATTCTGTCAAAATTGCCCCTGGTACAATCTGCATCGCTTCAGATTTGTTCACTAATAATATGTCAACATATTTTAATAGTTTTATCAATTCTTTAGGCTTTTCTAGTTCCAGTTTGCCTGGATTAAACATTACTTTACAATTCAGCTCCTGTGCACGCTTAAAGAATTTCTTTAACGTCTCCATATCACCCCTGAGCGAGGTAACATAAAACCATTCTGGTTTTGCAATATCTAAGCTTTTGATATCCAAATTATCAAATTTCGCCGAGGCGCCACGGTGAGTCAAGATGGTCCGTTCTCCAGTTTTAATGTCCAGCAAGATTACCGAACAGCCTGTCCTTTGTCTAGATGCAAAACGCACTAAATCACTGTTTACTTTTTCTTTTTCTAAACAGGCCAACACCGCCTCACCAGCCGCATCATGGCCAATATTGCCAATATAAAAGCTCTCGTGTCCATGCCGTGCAAATTCTACCGCTGCATTCGTTCCGCCACCGCCGACCTCATAAGATAACCGGTCAATGTCAATCTTCGTGCCAATCAAAAGGTCACCGAATACTGATTTTGTATCGCGTTCCGTATAGCTAAATACTTCTGTTGCGGAAAAATCATCCCGATCAATCAGATATAAATCTTGCAATGCCGATCCTAATGCTGCAATTCTCGCCATTAAAGCACCACTCCTCTTTTGTCAATTTCCGTCATCAGTGCTTCGTACATCGCTGTCGGATCTTGCGCGGTAGCAAGTGCAGAACCAACATTGATAACGTCTGCTCCTGCATGAGCAATCGCTCTAGTCGTTCGCAAGTTCGCACCTCCGTCCCAGCCAATCTCACAGTTTGGATTAATATCTCTTACTAATTGGATTTTTTCTGTTTGCAACATATCAGCTTGACTGCCTTGTTTTCCAATTTCACCAGCGAAAACCAATACATGATCGGCCTTTTCTATAAATTCCTTATATTCTCCTGGATAAGTAGGTTTCATCAATGCGACTCCAGCCTTAATATTCGCCTCGTGTAATTGATCAAACATTGGCAAAAGATTTTCTCCTGTTTCAGCGTGAAAGATGACCAAGCTCGGCTTCAGTTGCAAAATCACGGGCATGTGTTCGGAAGGGCGCACCACCATCATGTGTAAATCTACTTCCCATCCCTGAGGCCACCAGACATTATTAACGGGAATAGTAGTGTTAGGTGCGAAAGTCCCATCGGCAATATCAATCTGAACTCGCTTCGCAAAAGGCTGATAAATTGCCACGAGTTGCTTATATTGCTCTGGATTATTCGTCAAAATTGTCGGCACTATTTGAGTAGAATTCATTCACTCTCCTTATCCAGTTTATTATTACGCCGCTGATGCCTTTCCGCCCCAGAAAACTCAGTATTAAGAAATATATTTGCAATACTGTCAACTTTATTGTTATCTATATAATCTGCTGAAAGGCAGAGGATATTCGCGTCGTTGTGTTCTCGGCCAATCCTAGCTAACGCATCGTCATACGCCGCAATCGCCCTAATACCCCGGAAGCGATTCGCCTGAATCGCTACGCCATGCGCCGATCCACAAACCAAGATGCCAAATGCACCAGGATTTTCCTTCACTGCTTCGGCGACTTTTATTGCGTAATCATTATAATCATCATTTTCATCATAATGATCTGGTCCGAGATCAGTCACAGAATAACCCTCATTAGCTAGGACGGTGGAAAGATGATTCTTTACCTCATAGCCACGGTGATCTGAGCCGAGAAAAATTTGCATTAGTCAATTTTCTCCATTTTCTGCATTTTGGTCTGTTTTTTCTGGCTCGTCAGATACCGTTACGACCGGCTGTTTGCAAAAATCAGCAGTTAGCTCTACCAATCTATTACTATAGCCCCACTCATTGTCGTACCAAGCTACTACCTTGACTAAGTTTCCTCCGACAACGTCAGTTAGTGGTAAATCAACGATTGCCGAATGTGAGTTACCACGAAAATCAATAGATACAAGTTCTTCTTCTGTCACCCCCAAAATTCCCTCGTAGTACGGTTCGTTCGCAGCCTGGCGGAAGACATCGTTGATTTCTTCTACTGTAACATCTTTTTTGAGGACGGCTGTGATATCGCTCAGAGAAACTACAGGGGTCGGCACACGCACAGAAAGACCATTAAATTTACCCTTTAATGATGGGATGGTCAATGCCGCTGCCTTAGAAGCACCAGTAGTCGTTGGAACAATGTTTTCCGCTGCTGCACGTGCCTCGCGTAGATCTTTCGCTGGGGCATCTTGTAAGCGCTGAGAAGCAGTATAAGAGTGGACCGTGGTCATCATTGCCTTTTCTATGCCGAAATTATCCTCTAGAACTTTCATAACTGGGGCGATACAGTTTGTTGTACATGAGGCATTAGAAAGAATAGTATCTTCTGGAGTTACGATGTCCTCGTTGACACCTAAGACGACTGTTTTTGCACCTTCACCCTTAGCCGGAGCAGATAAGACTACCTTTTTCGCACCAGCGTCAATGTGAGCACGTGCTTTAGCCGGATCAGTAAATAAACCCGTAGACTCAATCACTGCATCAATGTTCATTTCCCCCCATGGCAATGCGGCTGGATCTTTCTCTGATAAAACTCTAATTTTTTTGCCTTTAACAATGATGTTTTCATCATCATAGCTCACTTCGTGTGCATAAGTGCCATACGAAGAATCATGTTTCAGAAGGTGTGCCAGAGTCTTAGTGTCTGTTAAATCGTTAACTGCCACAATTTCCATATCTGGACGTTCGAAAGCGATTTTAAAGGCATTTCGCCCAATCCTACCAAAACCATTAATTGCCACTCTAATCATAGAAATCTCCTAAATATACTTACATTTCATTATAGCATAAGTGGAAAGATTGTGGAGAAAAAACATCCCATTTCATAGTATGCGTTCGTATCCACTATCGTTTGTGTTGAGTGGATTTTATGTCTGGGCCAATGGAAAAATTTTCTATCAAGATAGCGGTGGATACTGGCGGTCATCAACAGTCGGTTCTAGTACAAATAATTATTATTTAACTATTTATTCATCCTCAGTAAGAACTGCTGATGGAAGTATAAAAACAGATGGATTGCAGGTTCGTTGCCAATTACAATTAATATGTTACTACTTTTCATCAACGAAGTGAAATCCCAACACGCTTGTTACTGTAATTTACTGGGAGGACACTTGAGCTACCCAATCCCAAACTATAACCACCATTACTAGAATTAATAGATGACCACCAGTAACCATAGACGCTTTGATAGTATAGTTTACTATCGTCCCAATAGATGACACCCGACAATACATACGACAGCGGATAAGACCGAATCTTAGTATATATAACCTTATCATTCTAGTATGCGTTCGTATCCACTATCGTTTGTGTTGCCAGGTGGTTTTAACTGGAGCAGTAGTCAGTTGTATAACCAGGGCGCTGGTGCTGGTTGGTGGTTTTCTACTATCTATTCTGGTGCGGACGGATACCGCTCAAGTATGACTTTAACAAATGTTGGCTCATACGGTAATCGTAATAAATATATTGGTTTATCACTTCGTTCGGAAAATTCAGCCAACATGCTAATAGCGCGAGACGCAACGAAGCGCAAACCCGCCGTACTTGATGTCGTTGTACGCTGGGGTGACACCAGAGCTAAACAGGAGCAGGATGTAACCGTAGGTACCAGAGAAGATAGTAGTAGACCACCAGTAGCCGCGGGCACCCTGAGCGTACAACTTACTATTGCTCCAGTCGAAGCCGCCGGACAACACAAACGATAGTGGATACGAACGCATACTAGCTAATTAGAGATTTTACTATAAATTCGGTCTTATCCGCTGTCGTATGTATCATCTGGGTATTTTTTCTGGAATAATAGTAAATTAGCTCATCAAGGCATCAGTGGCGGTTGGTGGTCCAGTGTTACTCTATCTCGCACAGTCGGTTACAAATTAGGTATGAACATTTACGCCTGGGCTGAGCCAGACGATTATTATGATAAATTTCTTGGATTCAATATTCGTTGAGACTCCAGATGATAAATCAGACGTATTTAAGCATTGACTTTTTGGCAAATGTGTGCTATAATAAACAAATAGGCTAAAACCTAAATAAACCCATCCTCGGGGAGTATAAGGAGGAAGATCTTTATGAGAGAAAATTTAAACAAGGTGGCAATGAAGGCCATAGCAGAGGTAACTGGTCTGAAAAACGGGGCGGAACTGCGCTGTTTAACAGGGTCTGCTATCGCTACTGCGATTGTTGGCAGAGTGCCAAGCAAGACGGACCGTGCCATGTATCTCGGTACCAGCAAGGAACGGCTCGACGCCAATATCCACGCTGGCATTAAAGAGGCGTGGGACAATGGGTGTCTTCGTGACTGGTATGGAGTTCATCTGTTGATGCGTCCGTCGCAGACGCAATTACTATACTCCTTAGCAACTCAGCTGATTGCTAATGGAATAGTAACGGCAGACGAGAAGGGCGAGCCGACCAGCCACCGCTTAGCGCGAGAATTCTTGAACGGACATTTTTATCCGCAGGATATCATCTCAGCGGCGGAGTTCCAGGGGTATAACATGGTATTAGAGTACCTCTGGCTCTATGCCGAGCAGGAAGATAACTACACCAGCTTTACTCGCTTCGTCGGGTATCGCTACGATAATCTCCCCTGTTCGCGTGCGACGGCATTCTGTAATCTGGTCGGCGAACATACAAAATCCAGCAGGTGTGGAATGGTAGGCATCTGCGAGGAGCTGCTCCTCACTGGAGATTACCGCTCCGTCATAGACGGTCTTCGCCTAGAGTTGGTCTCCAGGCTTAAAAGTCTGGATGACCGCCGAAGCAGAGCGGAATGTCTAACCGCCTGAGCCGCCTCTCAAAAATTCTCTCACCCCTTGGTCAATTATGACCAAGGGGATATTTTTGCATTGCTATTTTCTTCTCTTGAAACGCTTACATATTTTAATTTCAAGATAAAACCGCCAAGGTTAGTAGTTTGTTGGGGTGAAGCGCGTCTGCAAGACGAGCGAATCCCAAAAACTGCTAAGATTGACGGTTTTAATTGAAATTAGGAGCGGGCGAAGTGTGCGAAGGCACGATTCGCTTCCGCCATACGATGACAATCCTCTTTCTTCTTGAAAGCAGCACCAGTCTCATTGTAAGCGTCAATGATTTCCGCTTCTAGCCTCTTGGCATAAGGCATACCAGAACGTGCACGAGCCGCCTGAACTAACCATGTGAAGGCAAAGTGCTGCTGACGATGACCAGAGATTGGAAATGGAATCTGGTAGTTCGCACCACCTACACGGCGAGATTTAACCTCAAAATCAGGAGAAACATTAGCGAGCGCCTTCTCAAAGACTTCTACTGGATCCTCTGATTTGAGCTTCTTTGCTGCGCCCTCTACCGCAGCATAAACTGCTTTTTCGGCAGCCTGTTTTTTACCATCCAACATAGACTTATTGATGAGTCTCTGGATAAGAATTGACTGATACTTGCGATCTGGAGAAACTTTTCTCTGCAATGAAGTAGTAACTTTACGTGGCATTACTTATCCTCCTTCTTGGCGCCGTATTTAGAACGACCCTGTTTACGCCCTTGGACACCCTGTAAGTCAAGTGTACCGCGGACAATATGATAACGCACACCTGGCAAATCCGGTACACGACCACCACGAACTAACACTACGGCGTGTTCCTGTAGATTATGACCTTCTCCACCAATATATGCCCAGACCTCTTGGCCATTAGTAAGACGTACGCGTGCTACTTTGCGAAGTGCGGAGTTCGGCTTTTTTGGAGTCTTAGTAGTTACCTTGATACAAACCCCACGTTTCAATGGTGATGGCTGATCGTAGTAACGAGTTTTAAGAGTATTGACGATTGAGCCAAGCGCAGGTGCCTTAGACTTCTTGGCAGCCTTTTTGCGTGGCTTTCTAATCAACTGATTAATAGTTGGCATTCTTTTCCTTATTGATTAACTGATATATTTTGGCGAAATTACAGATACACACATCCCTACACTTTCGCCCTACACTCGGTGTTTACAGCAATAACAACCAAGTACGAAACTCTTACCAAGAATTATAGCACAAATAACTTCAAAATACAACTGGTAACAACAAAAAACTAATAGACAGATGAGCCTACTAGTTTTTTGTAGTTGTGAGACTATTTTTTGGTATTTTTGTCAGGTTTTTCGCGATTGATTAGACCTTCAATAATCAAGCGAACCACTGCCCAAGCGACAATATTCATCAAACCTGCGATGAAAGCCACTAGAGGCACTACTAGAACACTCAAACCAAGAGCTTGATTAAATAGTGCGAGAATACCTGCAATTGCAAAAGAAACTACAGATAGTGCAAAATAAGTGATCTCTAGTAAAGTGAGTTCACGGCGATCTTTGTATAATTTAATTAGATCTTTTATCATATTACTCCTAATAATAACCTATGTTCTTATTATATCACACATTACTAAAAAAGTCAATGCTTATGCTATAAAAATGGGCCACCCAAAAGCTCGGCGGCCCTGTCCATTGGAGAAAAAAGAAGCAAGGTGTTGCTTTCAGGAGGTAAGGAAACCTCGCTTCTTTAATGACAAAAAACTACCGCGACTAATCAATATAATCGTAGATAGGAAGAAAATCTTCCGCTTGGTAGCCTTTTTCATGATAGATTTTCGCCAGAATCATGGCAGTCTTCCCTGGATGACCCAGAGTATAGACCGAGCCACTTCTGGTCATGATCTCCGTTTCCCAACCGTTCCAGTAATCTTGTCCCCTTCTTGACCGAATTGCTACGATTGGTGAAGTCCGCACTGTTTTCTCTGGGCTATCCTCAGAGCAGATTTTCCCCATCAAATAAATGTTCTGATATTCTTCTCTGATGAGAGCATCCTTTTTCTCCTTAATAATAGCCATAATCGCCATGGCCTCCAGATCTCTCAGTGCAATCACTGACCTCACTGATGCGAAGTCGTAATCTGTCATTTGTACCATCTCAATATCCCCCTTATCTAAAATTTCCAGATGGTTCTACTACTCCCCATCTCAACATTTTCATTCTAACATAAAAATTATTACTAGTCAATTTTCAGTTAGTTTATGCCTTTACATCTCAATCTGTGCTATAATAACCAGATATGAAGACTACTGTAAAAAACTCATCAGATACCAAGGTGGAAATTAAGGTTGTCCTGGACAAGACAGAGCTTACGCCAGCACGCCAAAAAGCAATAGAAAGATTAGCAAAAGAAGTAAAAATTCCTGGCTTCCGTAAGGGCAAAGTTCCAGCTGATATGGCGGAAAAGCACCTAAATCCTAATGATATTTCCCAGGCTGCGGTGGATATTGCTGTCCGCGAATCCGTTCCTCAGGCTTTCGTTACGAATAAACTCAATCCAATCGTCGTCAATGAAGTTAATGTCACAAAGATTGTGTCTGACGAATCTGTAGAGTACATCATTAAGGCAGATATTCTCCCAGAAGTAAAGATCGGGGATTACAAAAAACTAGGAGTTAAGAAGCCGGAAGTCAAGGTCGCAGAAAAAGATATTAACGAGGTATTAGACAACATTGCAACTGCCTATGCAGAAAAAAAGGTCACCAAACGTCCTGCCAAATTAACAGATGAAGTAATCATTGATTTTACTGGCAAAAAAGATGGCGAAGCTTTCAAAGGCGGTTCTGCAAAAGATTATACTTTGGGTCTAGGATCTGGAGCATTTATTCCTGGATTTGAGGACGGTATCGTCGGTCATGAGCCAGGTGATAAATTTGAAATCCCACTAACCTTCCCGAAAGATTACCACGCAAAAGAATTAGCTGGTCAAAAGGTTGTATTTGAGGTACTCCTTAAACAAATCAGCGAGGTAAACAAACCGAAGCTGGATGACGAGCTAGCAAAAAAATGTGGCCCATTCAAGACAATGAAGGATCTCAAGGCTGATATTAGTAAAAACCTCGCCACACAGAACGAGCATAAGAACGCAGAAAAATATAAAGATGACCTTGTCAATGCTTTAGTAAAAAAATCCAAGGTTTCCGCTCCTGAGATTCTCGTTTCTGATCAGATGCGTTTTATTAGAGATGACATTACTCGTAACGCTGCTTCTCAAGGACTCAAATTCGAAGATTACCTCAAACAAACTGGTCAAACCGAAGCAGAATGGGAAAAAGAGGCCAAAAAAGTCGCAGAAGCTCGTGTTAAAGCTTCACTGGTTCTGCAAATTCTAGCACGCGATGAGAAGATTACTGTTTCTGACGACGATGTTTCCGCTAAGATTTCCGAACTAAAGGATGTTTACAAGAAATCACCAGAAGCACTGAAGAATCTTAAAGATCCAAAAATCCGCCAAGACGTCAAAAATCGCATGACGATTGAGAAGACGCTTGACTTCCTAGTCAAAGCCAACGAGAAGTAATTCGTTCTCCTATTCTGCTAGTATGCGTTCGTATCCACTATCGTTTGTGTTGGGAGGTGGTTTAAATTGGGTAAATGGCAAACTATATGAACAAGGAGTGTACGGCATTTATCATTCGTCCACTACTACGACGAATAGTATGATTAATTTCCTC
>JAZUOY010000008.1:0-33163 GCA_045604885.1 Candidatus Nanosyncoccus sp. | reverse complement strand
AAGAAGAAATTATTCGTTTATACAAGATTGACAATGTCCAGATTGTAGACCAAGCATCACTCGCGAATTCTCCGTATAACATTAATCAAGCTAAAGAAATTATTACTTATGCAGCAATAGGTCTAGTGTTAGGTGTAGGCGCTGTAGCGGTGAAGTTTTACTTGGACAACACGATTAAAAATGCTTCCACAGTGGAAGATAAAGTCGGTCTAGTTGTACTTGGCGTAGTACCGACAGTAGGGAGGAAAGGCTAATGACAGAAACTAAACATCGTACTTCTACGCGTGGACTTAAGGCGATAGAAGATCTAGTAATTGCGAATAATCCAAAATCATCTTTTGCTGAAGCGATTAAGTCCATTAAAACTAACTTGATCTTTTCTTCCATTGATAAGGATGTAAAAGTAATTTTAGTAACTTCGCCAGAACCAGGTGATGGTAAGAGTTTCATCGTGGCAAATCTCGCTACTGCATTTGCGCAGGATGAAAAGAAGGTATTGATCATTGATGGCGATATGCGCCGCGGTCGTCAACATGAAATTTTCCACCTGCCAAACAAATCAACACAAGGTTACTCTAATTATATTCTAAAATACAAGAAGACCAATGATAATAGCATGTTGGATTTTGTGCGTTCAGAAATTTTTGTCCGTGAGACAAAGGTGCCGAATGTCTGCTTGCTGCCGGCTGGACCGACTCCACCGAATCCATTGGAACTAATTTCTTCTGAGAATAATCAACGCTTAATTGAAGATTTACGCAAAGAATACGACATTATCTTAATTGATTGTCCACCAGCCCTAGGGCTCTCTGATGCGCTTGTGATGTCTAAGTACTCTGATGTTAATATTGTTACAGTATCTAGCGACAAGACGAAAATTGATCAACTAGAAAGCGTCAAAAAGAATTTCGCAAAGGTCAACTCCAAGATCGCAGGAGTCATAATTAACAGAGTAAAAGCGAAGGGTGGTACATATTCGTCATACTATACAAACGAGTATTATACCAAATTGAACAAATAATGATTGATATTCATTGTCATATCTTGCCGGGGATAGATGATGGTGCAAAAGACATAGCAGAAAGCATCGCTATCCTTAAAAAAGCTGAGACCGCCGGTGTTACAGATTTAATTTTGACCCCACATTATATCAAGGGAACTAAATATAATGCAGATAACACGAAAAAATGGGAACTACTACAAAAATTGACAAAAGTAGCAAAAAAAGAAGGCCTAAAAATTAATTTGTACCTCGGTAATGAAATTTATATAGACGAGGATTTACCAGAAATGCTGACGGACGAGGACGGCGAAAAGAAATATGAACTAGCTACCCTAAATAGCAAGAAGTATGTGTTGATAGAATTGCCAGTACAGCATGAAGACCTGACGGCACCGAATACATTATTTGAATTAATTCGTAGCGGACTGGTTCCGGTGATTGCGCATCCAGAGCGTTATGAATATATTCAGCGCAATCTTAAATACGCTGAGGAACTAGTGCGAATCGGCTGCGTTCTACAGGGGGATTACTTAGCCTTAACAGGGAAATATGGTAAAGCTCCTAAAAAGGCTCTTAAGCGTTTACTCAAAAAAGATCTGATCTTCTGCCTGGCTTCTGATACTCATCACGAAAGAGATGAATATCAACTGGATGTGACTCAGAAAAAACTTCAGAAATTATTACATGACCAGGAAAAAAGCAAAGGTCTATTAATTAACCATCCACGTCAAATTTTGCAAGGAAAATAGCATTTTTGCTTATTTTGCACCACGACGGGAGAAAACCGCACCAATCGTCTTGAAGTATATTTTGGCGTCTAAGCTTAGGCTTCTATGATTGATATAGTAGTATTCTAGTGAGAGGCGCTTTTTTGATTCTGTATCACTCCTGCCATTAACTGCCCACCAGCCTGTAATACCTGGACGGACGCTTTCATATAGTTTTTTCTTACCACGGTATTCTTCTATTTCACCAGGGACAAGCGGTCGTGGTCCGATAATGGAAAGCTGACCAGATAGGACATTGATGATTTGCGGTAATTCATCTAGAGATGCTCGGCGAATGAAGCGGCCGATTTTTGTGATACGCGGGTCGTTTTCTATCTTGTGAAATCTTTCCCACTCCTCTTTTAGATCACGATCTTTCATCATCTCCTTCAATCTTTCTTCAGCATCTGGCACCATGGTGCGATATTTGTACATTTTAAATGGCTGACCATTGCGACCAACGCGAGTCTGTGTATAGAAAATGCTGTGGAAATCTCCTGTGCAAATATAGCATAGCTTGACAAAAATAGAAACAGGTATTAAAAATATAAGCCCGATGCAAGCAAAAACCACGTCCACTAACCTCTTGATGAACCCATACATGATACTTCTATTATAACATATTTAGTTAAAAAATACTAGTCCTATCACCTATTTTGTGGAAAAATCTATTGCCGGATATTGCTCGGCTTTTTTAGTCGTGATATAATATCAAGCAGATAACATAGCTATCAAATGAAAAATTTCAAACAAGATCTGAAAGTTATTTACAGTGAGCATAGAGGACTACTATTGTTGATGATTTTTCTGGCAGTCTTATCTTTGGTCATGTTGACTTTTTCTCTCGTCACGCTTTCTCCATCTTCTGCTACTGTCAAGGTGGGGTACGGTGATGTCGGGAGTTTCGCAGGAGAGGGTCTAACAGAAATGCGTACGGCTGGTGGATACCGTGATGGTGGCTGGACTGGTTTGTTGACCTTTCCAATTCTCGCATTAATTATCGGCGTGATGCACAATTTAATTGCAATTCGTTTATTCTCACGAAGAGGAGAGGATGCTGCGAAAGCTTTTGTGATAGTGAGTATGATAATTCTGGTAGGAGCTTTTGTCGTCTTATTACGTCTCTTAGGAGAGAACTAACTCATTATGGAACGAGATGATGATTTAGAGCTGCCTTTGGGGAAGAGGACTAAGCTATATCGTTTTTTTGAGGTGTTACCAGGGTTATTATCCTTCGCTATGATCTTGGCACTTTTCATTCTCTCGTTTATTTCGCCAACATTGGGTGCGATCTATCTTTTAATTGTCATTACGATTACGCTCGTCAAAGCAATTGGTATTGCCGTTCGTACAGTGCAAGGTTATAAGGAAATTCAGAATGCTATGCGGGTAGATTGGCACAGTAGGCTAGAAGATCTGAAAAACCCACATGGGAGGTTTGAGCAATTACGAGGTAGAGATAGCAACGAATTTGCATACGATGAACACGTAGAAAATCTGCGTGCGATTTCTGTATCGCCAGATGACTTTCCAGCAGTAGACAAAGTTTATCATGCTGTCATTATGGTGGCATATAATGAGGGAATGGAGACTTTAGTCCCTACCGTAGAAGCTGTCATGAATACTACTTTTCCCAACGAGAGAATTATTTTCTTTATGGGGTACGAGGAGCGTGGAGGTGCGGAGATAGAAGCTTGTGCAAAAGAGTTGAAACGCAGATATAAAGACGAGTTTTATGATTTTGTGATTGTGAAACATCCAGAGAATCTACCTAATGAGATTAAAGGGAAAGGTCCAAATCTAACTTATGCAGGTGAGCGTCTAGCAGAATACGTCGTAAAACACCACCTAAAAAAAGACCAGATTATTGTTACTTCACTTGATTCTGATAATCGTATGAGCAAGAGCTATTTGGACTATGTAGCTTACGAATTTATTGTGCATGAAAATCGCAAACGCATGGCTTTTCAGCCAGTATCTATCTTTACAAACAACATTTGGGATGCTAGTGCTCCAATGCGTGTAATTGCAGTATCTAACTCGTTTTTCAATGTTATTAATGTTAAAAGGCCGCATCTTTTACGAAATTTTGCTTCACATTCACAGCCGTTAGATGCTCTAGAAGAAATGAATTTTTGGAGTAAACGCACGATAGTAGAGGATGGGCATCAGTACTGGCGTAGTCTATTTCATTTTCGGGGAAAATACGAGGTCTTATCTATCAAGGTGCCGATTTATCAAGATGCAGTGATAGAAGAAACTTTCATGAAAACCGTTAAGGCGCAGTTTGTACAACTTAGACGATGGGATTATGGCGCAAGTGATGTCGCTTATGTCGGTGTACGAATGGTGGATAAAAAACGCCGTAGGATGCCACTTTGGTTTCTTTTTCCGAAATTTTGGCGCTTATTGGATGGACACGTTACTCTCGCGGCAATGTCTCCGATCGTAGCTTTTGGCGGTTGGATACCACGACTCATGAATGTACAAAGTAGGGAACTACTGACTTATAATTTGCCAAATACAGTTTCGTGGATTCAACTTTTTGCTTCACTCGGTCTAATGGTGACAGTTTTTATCTCTCTAAGAATGCTACCGCCGCGTCCAAAAAAGTATAATCGTATTAAATCCGTTGGTATGGTTGCTCAATGGATTTTAAGCCCAGTAGTGGCAATCTTGTATCAGAGTGCGGCAGCTTTTTATGCTCAGACTAGATTACTGACTGGGCATTACATGGAAAATTTTGAGGTCACCAAGAAAGTCGTTAAAAATTAATTTCGTCTGTACGATAAATATATTTAGTTGGTTTGCCAGCTTTAGAAAGATTACTTAGTGTCTTGATGCGGTTGATTAATCCTTTAATATCACCGCTGTAAATATTAACAAGTTTTTGGACGCCATCATTGCTAAATTGCTGGATTCCATCTGCTAGTTTACCAGAACCGTCGCGTAGTTGACCAACTCCATCTAGAAGAGCAGAGCTAGAGGCTTTTAAGGTGGAGACACCATCATTAAGATCTGAGGCTCCTTTTGCAAGAGCAGATGAGCCAGCCTTTAGCCCGTCGGTTGCCGTAATACCAGTAAGAATCTGGTTTTTGATGACATTCTCATTTGTTGCGGCTACACCGTTAGTATACGCGACGATACCAGTATAAAAAGCATTAAGTTGATCAAGCTGTGCCTTAGCACCTGAAAATGGGCTAGATTCAGTGCCGCCAGTTTGGGCAACGATCTGTTCTATGCAAGTTAAAGTACTAGTAGCAGTATCTTTTTTGTTGTAGTTGTCATATGATAACGCCGTGATACCGTGTGAAGCACCACAGTAACCGGCAACGAGATCAGAGAAAAGATGCCCATCTTCATCAATGACAGTATTGTTTGTTGCGGTAAGAGAATTTTGGAAAATAGCACGCGCACCATTTTGAAGATTCTCGTTTTGGGAGACGAGTTGGGCGTTAATCCCAGTATAGAGATTCTCTAAACCATTTTGCAACGTAGAAATGCCATCATCAAGAGCAGCGGCACCATTCTTGAGCTTCTCTGAACCATCAGCTAGGGCATTGATGCCAGTAGGGAGTGATTTTACTTTGCTATAAAGGGTCTCTACGCCTTTTGCTAATTCGGATGATCCGCCAACGAGTTGGCTCATAGCGTCAGAAAGTTTACCGAGTTGAGATTCTAGATCGGCTACTGAGACAACGTTATCTAAATCTAATTCCCCGAATATTTTACTTGTTGCAATAGAAACGGTCATATTGAGACGAAAATCATTTACATCGGCATTAACTTCTAGATAAGACGGTAAGGAAAGCGTGGATTGGTTTAGCCCTAAGTTCTCTTGCATCCCAGGTAAGGCAATACCTGCAACGATATAACGACTGCCATCATTGAGGATTCTACCATTGGTGGCAGAGACATTAGAGAAATGATCGTTTTCTAGAATCATACCAGTTAGAATAACGTAAGGCATATAATATCCGCCAGAACGTTCGTTATTAGTAAACTCGTAGCGTATTGTCACCTTGCCAGATTTACCCGCTAATTCCTCGGCAGAAATATCTTTGCCATCGTATTTGTAAGTGACTTTCATACTGATCGGAACGGTTTTAGAATTATCTTCCTGCTTGCTGTATTGATCTTCATTTTGGGCAGTTTTATTCCAGTCGGAAGTGATAATCTTACGAACATTACCGTTAGTTTCTGCTAAAACATAGACGGTCTCATCCATCAGTTTGAGATCTGATGATCCGGTACTGGTAGAGTTGGAAGTGGTGACAACCTTTGTTGTATCAGACGATTTGGTGGTGGCGTATGTTAGTGCTGTAGTCGTGACGATGCCAGCAGTAACAACGGCAATTGGCAGTGCAATATTTTTTAGTTTTTTAGACATGGTTTCATCTCCTTTGTAGTTTTACAAATTAATTTATCAAATAGCATTAGCATAGCTGGCAAAACGAAAATCACGATCAACATACTAATAATGGCACCACGAGCTAAGAGGATACAGATTGAGCTAATCATGTCAATATTGGAGTAAATGGAGACTCCAAGTGTCGCTACGAATAATCCGGCGCTAGAAACTATAATTGACGGAATAGAAGTAGAAAGAGCAATATGTACAGCCTTGTCGCGATTTTTGCCAGAAATACGTTCAGCTTTGTAGCGTGTAGTCATGAGAATTGCGTAATCTACTGTGGCGCCAAGTTGAATTGTACTAATACAAATCGGTGCGATAAATGGTAAACTAGTGCCGGTCAGAGAAGAAATACCGAGATTGATGAAAATAGCAACTTCAATAGCGATGATCAGAATAAATGGCAGAGAGAAGGATTTTTCTACTAGAGCAATAATGATGAAAATTGCTACGATAGAAATAACGTTGACAACTTGGAAATCATGATCGGTGGTCTCAATCATATCTTTCATGGCAGGAGCTTCTCCGACCAACATACCATTATCGTCATAGCGTTTGAGAATATCTTTTAAAGTCGTGAGTTGGTTGTTGACTTCGTCGGTTGCAACACCATATTCAGATCCGATCATCATTAATTTCCATTTATCACTTTGCAACTTTTCGGTCACAGATGAAGGCAAAAATTCTAGTGGTACGCGCGGTCCTACAATGGATTCAATTCCTAGGACGTATTTCACGCCATCTATATTTTGCATCTCATCAATCATCTGGCGGACATCTTGCTCTGGAGTAGAAGTACTTATGAGCAGCATATGAGTAGATTCCATCTGGAAGTTTTCTTCTAGCTCCCGATTAGCAATGGCGTGTGGCATATCGTCAGGTAAGGATCCACCGATATTGTAATATACCTCTGATTGGGTCTTACGGTAAGATAGGTACGCTGGTACTGTAATAACAGCGAAGATTATTAAGAGGACTGGAAAGGCGCGTAACACTACGCTAGCGAATTTTTGCATGTTTGGTAGTAATGATTTGTGCGCAGTACGAGATAACAATTTATCTAAGCAGAGTATCAGGGCAGGTAAAATTGTGACACAACCGATCACACCGAGTATGACACCTTTTGCCATTACGACACCTAAGTCTAATCCCATGGTGAATGACATAAAGCAGAGTGCAATAAATCCAGCAACCGTCGTAATGGAGCTACCTACGACAGAAGAAAAAGTCTTTTCTATGGCGGATTCCATTGCTTTTTCGCGATTTTTTTCGTGTCCACATTCTTCTTCGTAGCTGTGCCAAAGGAAAATAGAATAGTCCATCGTTACAGCAAGTTGCAAGACTGCTGCAAGTGCTTTTGTAATGAATGATATTTCGCCGAGGAAGATGTTTGTACCGAGATTAAGGAGAATCATCATGCCAATTGAAACAATAAAAATGAATGGGGTTAGCCAGTTATCTAGGAAGATTAGCATGGCTAAGATAGACAGGATTACTGCTATAGCTACGTAGATAATTTCTTCACGTTCACAGAGATCTTTAAGATCAAGTACGAGAGCTGACATTCCAGAAAGATAAGCTTTTTCTCCAGCGATTTCACGAATCTTGACTACGGCATCAAGTGTGGCGTCTTCAGAGGTACTAGAATCATAAAAAACGATCATCATTGTGGCATTTTCAGAATTAAAAGCATCATGAATAGTACTAGGTAAGATTTCCATCGGAAGAGTCAGATTTTGGGAAAAGGAAGAATACCAGATCACGGAGTCCACATGATCTACTTGTTCTATAGCATTTTTTGCTTCTGCAATTTTTTCTTCTGGTAAATCCTCGTATACGATGAAAGAAAATGCACCCTTGCCAAATTCTTTTTTTAACTCCTCTTGACCAACCATCGTATCCATCGTCTGGGGGAGATAGGTCAGCATATCATAATTGACACGGGTATTAAGCATACCAATTAAAGCTGGAATCATTAGAAGAAAAGAGACCAGAATAATTAAAAAACGGTGTTTAACAATAACTCTAGAGACCTTCATAAGTTTTATTGTAATACTTTTTCTAAAAAAATACATGGACATTTTTGGACAAATGTCCGATTTTTGGATTCTTGTCCTGTAAAATCAACTGATTTTTAATAAAAAATATGCTATGATGAAAAGAGTTATATGGCAAGCAAGCAAGAGCGATCTCAGGACATGGTCAAGAGCATGGCGAAATACGCGGTTGGTTTCGTTGCGCTGATGGCATTAACTTTTTGGTTGATTTTCAAAGATCAGGATATTGAGGGGGTTTATGAGGCGCTTAAAGGAGTAAATTACTGGTATATTTTACTGGGAATAGGGCTAATGTTTGGTTATCTGACAGTGCAAGCCCAAAATGTGCGTAAGATTTTAGCTTCTTTTGGCGAGAAAATCTCCCTTGTTAAGTCGCTAAAGTTTACAATGATAGAGTTTTTCTTTTGTGCCTTAACTCCTGGTGCGAGCGGCGGACAGCCGATAGAGATATATTATATGGCGAAGGAAAAAATCCCTACTTCCAAGGCGACTTTGGCAGTGCTAGTCCAGATTTTGGATTTTCAGATTGCTGTAATGGCAATTGGGATTATTTCGCAGGTGATTATGTGGTTTACCAATCCAGACCTATTAACCGGAACAGTTGCATGGCTTTTGAGGATTGGTATGATTATTAATGGCGTGGCGCTAATTGCCTTGGCTTTTTGTATTTTCTCAAATAGGATGACTAAGATGATTGTAAATTGGGTGCTAAAATTTCTGCAGAAAATTGGCGTCAAGAAGATAGAAGAAAAAAGAATGTCAATAGAAAAATCATTGGATAACTATCAAGAAAGTGCAAAATACATTAGAACTCATCGTAAAGAGTTTCTGCTATCTATTGGAAGAGCATTACTTCAGGTGACATTGTATTATTTGATTCCGTTTTGCGTTTATAAAGCATTTGGTTTACATGAAATGACTGTAATCCAGATTTTTACAATTCAGTCTGTGCTGTTTTTGGCGACTTCTGGTTTGCCACTACCAGGGGCAATTGGCGCAAGCGAGAGTGTTTTTTTAACGCTATATGGTACAGCGTTCGGTGAGCAATACTTGTCCTCAGCGATGTTATTGAATCGCGGCATCAGCTTTTATTTGTTTGTTGTAATTACAATGATAGTCGTAATCGTTAATGCGATCTCTCTCAAACGCAAAGAGCTAGAAGCTGCTAAGCACTAATTATTTGGTAGATCTACCATATTCGGGTAAGCTCGATGAACGCGTTCGTCTGGGTATACACTATCTAAAAATTGACCGTAAGGTGTAAAAGTCGGTACCTCGTGATGCCGCAGATTCATGCGGATAACGGCAGAAAATGAAATAAAAATATCAATAATGAGAAAAACTAATAATGAATAAAAGATGATATTGCCGATTTTGACTGGAATTCGCTCTATTTGGCGACTAATGAAGGGATAAACATATTTTATAAGAATTAAACAAATCAGACCCCACACGCAAGCGACAAAAAAGGAAGTACGACCATGTAGGTTGAGAAAATGATCGCTGTAGTTCCAAGACATTGTACCAGTAAATGTTTCCTGTAAAAAGCCAACAATATACTCGCAAGCCGCACCGAGCAAGGCGCCATAGATGAAAATTTGCCACCATTTGAGACCTTTTTCTGCTAAGCACCAAATCATAATAATTACTCCAAGACCATAGATTACGCTAAATGGACCATAGATTACACCGCTACGGGTTTCCCAGAACCACGGGTCACCACCCATAAAATGTGAAATTAAGTTAAGAATCATTTCGTAATAGCAACCAAAAATAGATCCAATGACGAAGAAGAAAAAGTATTTTTTGAAACAAAGACCTTTTGCAAAGATTTCTGGCTCTTTTTTGTTCATGGTTAAATTATAGCATAAAAAAATGCCCCCGTTGTTTTTCGCCTTGGTGGGTCGCGAGGGGCTCGAACCCCCGACCTTCTCGGTGTAAACGAGACGCTCTAGCCAACTGAGCTAGCGACCCAAGACTTCCTTATTATATCACATTAGAGAGTAAAATGATATAATGGATTCAAGCGAGAAAAATAGGAGAAAATGATGGTGAAGCCTAAAATGCTGAAAAAAGGTGATACAGTTGCAATTGTATCATTGTCTAGTGGGGTCTTAGGGGAAAAATTTGTTCGACACGAGGTTAAACTAATAGAAAAGCGTTTAACGGAACTTGGGCTAAACTGCAAATATATGCCAAATTCGCGAAAAGGACTTGATTACATAGAAAAACATCCGGAAGCAAGAGCTGAAGATCTAAAAACCGCATTTTCTGACGACTCTATTAGCATGATTTGGTGTGCATTGGGAGGAAATGACACTTTCCGTATTTTGCCGTATCTAATGAATGAAGAGTTTCAGGAATTAGTGCTCACTCATCCGAAGATTTTTATGGGTTTTTCTGATACCACGAACAACCACCTCATGTTCTATCGGCTTGGGCTAAATACCTACTATGGTCCAGCTCTTCTGCCAGATTTAGCGGAATTTTCTCCAGAAATGTTACCTTATACAGCAGATTGTATAAAAAATTTGTTCAATAATAACAGGGAGCGTGAGATAAAAAGTAGTCCAGTTTGGTATAAAGCACGGACTAGTTTTGCAGAAGATCAAGTCGGTATTCCAGCGGAAGAAGTTGAAGAAAAGCGCGGTATAGAATTTATTGGGCCTAAGAAAATTGTGAAGGGGGAGCTGCTAGGAGGATGCCTAGATAGCCTCTATGAGATGCTTTCTTTTTCGCGTTTTCCAGAGGAACAAGAGAAAATTTTTTCTGAATATCGTATTTTTCCAGATTTGTCCACTTGGCAGGGGAAACTCCTCTTTATAGAAACGAGCGAAGAGCAGCCAGATCCTCAATTATATAAGAAAATGATAGAAAAATTGGAGGAATATGGTGTTTATGATGTCGTGGCAGGTGTTTTGGTTGGTAAGCCAATGGATGAAAAGTATTATGATGAATATAAACAGATTTTGACAGAGATAGCAGAAAAATATCAGCTTCCGGTAGCATTTAATCTAAATTTCGGGCATGGTACACCACGAATGATTCTGCCGTATGGTCAGATTACAGAACTGAATACACAACAACAAAAAATTACTATCAAGGAGCCGTTCTTCATTAGCGAATTAGATGAGAAAATCAGAAAAAAATTGTATCAATCAGTGGATCTAAAACGTTATATCCACTCTTTGTTAGTTGCAGAGCAGGCAAAGAGTTTAGCTCTCCATTATGGTCTGAATCCAGAAAAAGCATATACGGCAGGTCTCGTGCACGATATTGCTAAACGCCTTTCTCCAGAAGAAGAGAAATACTTTGTAGAAAAATATCGATTAGATCCAGCACTTTTGACGGACATAGCCAAAAACTATCGTCACTCTGACATTGGTGCAGTAGTTGCGAAGGAATGGTTTGACTTGGATGATGAGATTTGTCAAGCAATTAAATATCATACAATTCCTAATAAGAAAATGACAGACTATGATAAAATTATTTTCTTGGCAGATAAAATTGGTCGCAATGATCTCCCCGAGGAGTGGACTCCACTTAAAGAACTCGCATATCGTAATCTGAATGAAGCGATGATAATGTTTTTAACAGAGCAAAAGAAGGACCTAGAAAGAAGAGGTATTACGCCTCATTCAGGTTCACAAGAGTTCTTAGACGCTTTATCGTAAAATATGGTAAAATAAAACAAAGAAAGGAAGTGTTTTTAATGAGTAAAAAACAGACAGTTAATCGTAGTGCAAAAAAAGCACCTAAAGAGCTAGAGAACGAGGTGCCTTTCGTGGAAAAAATGCGTCATACACTTTCTCATGTGATGGCGGCAGCAGTCAAGAGCCTATATCCAGATGCAAAATTTGGTATTGGTCCAGCTGTAGAGAATGGTTTTTATTACGACATAGATTTTGGTGATACGAAGATCTCTGATGCTGATCTCGGTAGAATAGAAAAAAAGATGCGTGGTATTATCCAGCGTAAGCTACCAATGACGCGTCGTGAGGTAACGAGAGAAGAAGCACTAAACTGGGCTATTGCTGAGGAGCAGACTTTGAAGAAAGAGCTGATTGACGAGCTTCCAGAGGATGCGACAATTTCTTTTTATGATTTGGGTGATATATTTTCCGATCTTTGCAAGGGACCACATGTAGATAATACAGATGAATGTGGCCCGTTTAAGTTAGTTAAAGTAGCTGGTGCATATTGGCGCGGTGATGAAAAGCGAGAAATGCTTACGCGTCTGTATGGCGTAGCGTATGAGACTGAAGCAGAGCTAGATGCCTATCTTGAGCGACAAGAAGAAGCTAAAGCACGCGACCATCGTAAGCTAGGAAAAGAACTGGATCTGTTTACGTTTTCAGACTTGGTGGGGGCAGGTTTACCACTCTTTACGCCACGTGGAGCAATGTTGCGCAAGGTACTCGCAGATTACTCTTTGAGTTTGCGCGCCAGGGCTGGTTTTTCACGAGTTTGGACACCGCATATTACGAAGGTGGATCTTTATAAAGCTTCAGGGCATTATGCAAAATTCGGAGATGAGCTTTTTTTGGTTCACTCGCAGGTTAATGGGGAAGAGTTTGCCATGAAGCCGATGAACTGTCCACATCATGCCCAGATTTTTGCATCTCGTCCGCGCACCTATAGAGAAATGCCAGTGCGCTATATGGAGGAAACAACAGATTATCGTGATGAGAAAACTGGTGAATTAGGTGGCCTTTCTCGGGTACGCTCTCTTACCCAGGACGATTCTCATGTTTTTTGCCGCAGAGAGCAAATTAAAGATGAGATTCAAAGTTTAGTTACAATCATTAGAGAACTATACACGGAATTTGGTATGAATAAATTGCGTGCTAGACTAAGTTACCGTAACGAAGAAGATAAATATCTTGGCGATCCGGCGCTCTGGAAGATGGCACAAAATCAAATTAAACAAGCCGCAATAGATAATGGACTTGATTTCTACGAAATGGAAGGTGAGGCTGCATTTTACGGACCGAAGATTGATTTCATGGCGGAGGATGCAATTGGACGTGAGCATCAAGTGGCTACAGTCCAGTTAGACTTTGTACAACCAGAGAGATTTGGCCTGGAATTTGTTAACGAGAAAGGCGAAAAAGAACGTCCGGTCATGATCCACCATGCCACACTCGGTTCCATTGAGCGTTTTATGAGTGTCTTTATTGAGCATACAGCTGGTTGGTTCCCATTTTGGGCGGCTCCAGAACAGATTAGGCTTATGACAGTGAATGATCAAGTGGGTGAATATGTTCAAAAAATTACAGAGAAAATAGATCAGATTACGCTAGAGAAGCCTCTAGCATATAATAAATTGCGCTATTCTTGTGATGTGTCAGACGAATCATTAGGGAAGAAGATTAAGCGTGCTACAGAGATGAAAATTCCTTGTATTATGATTGTCGGTCCGAAGGATATGGAAAACAACGAAATTAGCGTACGCACTCATGATGAAACCCAGGAGAAGGGATCTAAGGAGGAAAAAGTCAAACTTACCAGCTTAGAGAAGTTCCTAAAGACTCTCAAATAAACATGATTACACAAGGAAGTGAGTATTGTGGACCGGTTATAGTGATTGTCGGTCCAACTGGATCGGGCAAAACGGGTATTTCCATTGAGATTGCCAAAAAACTGAAGCAAATAGAGCCATTTATAGCACAAACGGGTCCAGCTGCAGAGATTATATCGGCTGACTCTCGTGCAATTTATAAATATATGGATATTGGTACAGCAAAACCAATGAGAGAAGAGATGGATGGTATTCCACATCACGGTATTGACCTTGTTGAACCAGGGGAAAGGTTCACGGTTTCTGATTGGAAAGAGTATTCCGAACAAAAAATTTGTTCAATTAAGCAAAAGTCGCGTGTACCAATGGTGGTGGGGGGCACTGGACTATATATTGATGCGCTAGTGTATGATTATCACTTCATTGGTAAAACTGGACAAAAGGTAGAATACGACAATAATGCTAGTCTTGAACAAAAAATGTGTTCAGATAGACAAAAAATGTTACCGGAATACCATATTTTTGGGATCAGTTGGAGTTCAGAACAACTCAGGAAACGGCTGATAGAAAGAGCGAATAAATTATTTGCTCAGGGTCTGTACGACGAAACGGATCTTCTCGTCAAAAAGTATGGTTGGGAAAGCCAAGCGATGAAGAGCAATATTTATCAATTTGCTTGGGGATATATGCAGGGGGAATATAGCCTGGAGAGAGCAAAAGAACTTTTTGTAACTGATGATTGGCATCTTGCGAAAAGGCAGCTGACTTGGTTTAAGAGAAATGATAAAATTGTTTGGCTACCACTTGAAAAAGTTTCTGATGCCGTGCTAAAATGTATACAGAATGGTTAAAGAAAAAGCCTCACCACTAGAAAAATTATTCGGTTCTAAGACACGGACCAAGCTTTTGGCACTTTTTTACGAAAATACAGAAAAATCCTTTTATGTAAGAGAAATTACACGAGTAATTGATGAACAAATCAACTCTGTTCGCAGGGAACTGATGAATTTAGAAAGTATTGGTATTGTCAAAAATGATACCTATGATAATAAGGTTTATTACTCAGCTAATCTGAAACATCCATTCAGCCATGCGCTGTCCGAAATCTTTTCTGTAAAAATTACAGAGGGGAAGGCAAAAGAGAGCAGCAGGCTAAACTCATGGGAAGATTACATTAAGCCGGTAAAAAATTATTTGACGGGTTTAATTGTAACAAATCGTGTTCCAGGTGAGGATGGCATTGATATGCTAATTATCGGTGATGATAAAACTAAGAAACTTACTCATTGGGCGGAGATTGTAGAAAAAAAGATGGGTAAGCCGTTAAACTATGTAATACTCAGTACTGACGACTATACCTATCGTAAGAGTGTTAAAGATCGCTTTTTGGTTGAACTAATGGAAATGGAAATTTCTGAGCTTTATGATCCAGAGCGAATGATAAAGGAAGCCTAAAGAAGAAACGAGGAGGAAAAATGTTCGAAATTGAAAGTAAAAAACCAGAAGAAATTACGATTACTACTAAGAAAAAGTCCGTAACTATTAATGTCGCACAATTCACGATTGATGCAGGACTAGAAGTAGGACTAATTCAGGGGCCAGGTGAATATGAGATAGGCGACATGGCTATCAGGGGAATTGCAACACCGATACACGGATCATCGTCTGAAGACACTGCCGATGGCAAGGCTGATGGAATTAGACCAGCGCTTTCTGGCAAAACCATCTATGATGTAGAAATTGGCGGAGTTCATATTGGTATTATCGGTGATAATGAACAGGGTTTGGATGATTTGGGCGTGTCTGATATTCTTTGCACTTCATCCGTGCGAGCAATCAGGGAAATAGAGCCAAAATTAGTCATTGCAACTGGTAATATTGACGGAATGGTATCTGAGCTGAAGCTGTCGGCACGAGTAGAGAAGAAACTAAAAATAAAAAATGCAGATGCCTTACCGCCAACTCTAGAAGTGGTATCTCTAAATTAAAATTGGAGGATAAAAATGATTGATATCTGGGCTTTAGTTGTCGTACTGATGGTAATTTTGGTATCCATGATGTTGCACGAATTAGCGCATGGTGTGGTCGCATATTGCTTGGGTGACACTACTGCTAGAGATGAAGGTAGGCTGACTTTAAACCCAATTAAGCATATTGACCCTGTAATATCAGTTTTAGTGCCACTGATGATGTATCTGACTGGTGGCCCGATTTTCGGTGGAGCGAAACCTGTACCGGTAGATTCTAGGCGGCTAAAGGGCGGAGCCTGGGGAATGGCATTGGTTGCTGTGGCTGGTCCATTGACGAACTTCCTATTAGCATTGCTTACGTTTTTAGTCGGTCACTTCGGAGGGGGATTGTATGATCCTGGAATAGTTGGAGATATTCTACGTCAAATGGTCATCGTCAACCTCGGCTTCTTCGTCTTTAACATTCTACCAATTCCACCTCTTGATGGATCGCGTGTCTTGTATGCAATTGCTCCAGATGGAGCGAGGGAAGTGATGGAACAGCTAGAGAGGACAATGGGTATTTGGCTAATATTGCTTCTGGTAGTAGTTTTTGGCTCGGCTTTATCTAATTTGATGTCTAATGCTGTAAATGGAATATTTCGGTTCTTTTATTTCTTGATAGGCATTAGGTAGTTGTATAGCTATTTTTCTGGTATAATGGAAATAGCCCTAGAGATAGCATGATTTTCCTGAATAATCATGTTTTAGGGATTTCGCGGTATCATTTCTGTGGAAATGTGCATAAGATTTTACCCACCTTGTATTTATGACAGGGAAAACAAAGGTCCTAGGGCTATCCTGAATATGAACAGATAAAAGGGTGGCATGAAGCAGAGAATTAGAGTCGTTGGCATTGTACGCTTAGAAGATAAGATTTTGTTGCTCAAAAGAACAATTGGTCGTTCAGAAGAACTCCCGACTTGGGAATTGCCAACTGGGAAGATTAAATTTGGTGAACAGCCTGAAGAAGCTCTGGCTAGATCATTTTATGAATTTTTGGGGGTGGAAGTAACAAATTTATCCTTAATGGATGTAATTACTTTTGTTGACATTGCAGGAAGTTCTCAACTTGGAAATTTGTATATTGTTTATGAAGTGACTGTGCCAGATGTAAAGATTGTCCCCATGGAGAGATACACAGCTTTTAAGTATCTGAGAATGGAAGAAATGGCAGCTCTAAAACTAGATGATGCTGCAATTTCCGTTCTAGAAATACTAGAGGGTAAAACTAATCATACGAATAGTATCTCTGGGCTTGGTGATTCTGAGAAGAATAGAAGCGTTCTAAATGGCGCCACGGTATATGTGGACGGTGGTAGTAAAGGCAATCCTGGTCCTTCTGCAGTGGGATATTATATCGTAGGTGAGGATGGTAAAGAGGTAAAAAGGGGTGGAGAATTTATTGGCTTTGCGACATCGCGCATTGCGGAGTATTACGCTATGAAGGAAGGGGTCAACCAAGCAATAGCACTAGGGATAAAAAGAGTAAGATTTGTGAGCGATAATCTCATGATGGTTAACCAATTGAGGGGTATTTATCAGGTTAAAAATCAGGATTTGATGCCAATTTACGATGATATTATACGGTTGCTGAGTAATTTTGAGGCGGTAGCTTTTGTGCACGTCAAAAGGGCACAAAATACCGAGGCGGACGCTGAAGCGAACAAAGCTTTAGTGGGGCATTTTTCACGAAAGAAAAAATAACTTCAGTTTTCTGCGTTTGATGTGATATAATCAGGTTAGCTCAAAAGGTGACCGCTGTTTTGCAGAGGAAAGTCCGGGCAGCACAGGGTACGGTAGTCGCTAACAGCGACCGTTCGTAAGGATAGGGAAAGTACCACAGAGACTAAACTTCTGGCTTCTGTCAGTAAAGGTGAAAAGAGTGAGGTAAGAGCTCACAGCGGTATGTAGCGATACATATCGGAGGCAAACCCTACCGGCTGCAAGGAGTGCTAGATACCTTGACCCGAGGATGCATGTTTACCGCTTGAACATTGGAGCAATCTAATGTCTAGATAGATGGTCACTCAAAACAGAACCCGGCTTATTGAGAGCTAAAACAAGTCAGGCACATAGTCCTGACTCGTTTTTTATTGGTGTTTTAATTTAGATTATTTCAATAAGCCTTTTTTCTTCAGAGTGCGAAGTGTACTCGTAGCGACATTGACACGAACTTTCTGACCATTAACAGTCAAAGTACGTTTTTGGATGTTTGGCTTGAACACTTTGCGGGTTTTTCTCTGAGAGAAGGATACATTATGTCCATACATCTTACCTTTGCCAGATATTTCACAAACTGCCATCTTATTTCTCCTTCACGGTATTTACAATTACTTTAAAGGCCTCTGGCTGGTTAACGGCTAAATCAGCTAAGATCTTACGATCAATAGTGATATTATGCTTTTTCATGCCAGCAATAAGCTGAGAATAACTCATTCCAAGTTCACGAGAGGCATTATTGATGCGAGTAATCCAAAGAGCGCGAAGATCACGTTTTTTATTACGACGATCGCGGTATGAATAGCGCAATGATTTGATAACACCTTGTTTCGCTAGCCTAAAGCTACGGGTGCGATAGTGTTGCATCCCACGAGCCTTAGATAAAATCTTCTTATGTTTTGCGTGTGCAGCTACGCCTCGTTTTACTCTCATCTTATACTCCTAATGCAGTCTTAATGTTTTTTGCGATTTTGCCATCAATTGTAGCGGCAGTGTTCATATTGCGCTTGCGTGCTTTAGATTTTTTGGCTAAGATGTGGTTCTTATAAGCACGTTCACGAACGAGTTTACCAGAACCGGTAATTTTGATACGTTTAGCTGTACCTTTATGCGTCTTTAATTTCGGCATAATTACTACTCCTTAGTTTAATGGGTTAATATTGTGGAAAGGGCATATCCTGAGCCGTGAAAGTCTAAGTTACTTCTTCCGTACTCCGATGGATAAATTGCGTCCTGCAAAATTCGCTTTCCCGTCTGATACGGCAATGTCATTTAGACTTTCTAGTACTTTGTCGAGAAGCTCTTGGCCTAATTCTTTATGTGCCATCTCGCGTCCACGAAAGACAATCATAATCTTGACATGGTCACCATTCTCTAGGAAGCCACGAATTTTACGGATTTTAATATTAAGGTCATTGTCACTGATTTTGAGGCCAATCTTCATTTGTTTCAGCTCAGATTGTTTTTCGCGAGCCTTTTTACGATTTTTGGCTTGCTCCTTCATCTTCTGATATTGATACTTGCCCCAATCAATAATCTTGACTACTGGAGGATCAGCGTTAGGTGCAATCTCTACAAGATCCACGCCTTTATCTCTTGCAAGGAGCTGAGCGTCTCGGCTACTCATGATGCCAAGCTGCTCTCCATCTGATCCAATTACACGAACTTGCGCATAGCGAATTTCTCCGTTGATACGTGTGTGTGTATTGTTATTACTGATGGTAGTCCTTTCTCTTAACCTTAATCCAGGCTATTATATCAAATTTTTTACTAAAACTCAAGGGGTTTTAAGGGGAATTTAGTGTCTTTTGCCTGAACGCAAGAGCTTCAGAGATATGAGCCGAATTAACTAAAGAAGCTCCATGATCGAGGTCAGCGATTGTCTGGGCAACTTTAATGACTTTGAGATAGCTTCTTGCAGATAAATTTAGTGAACGAGCGGCGGAGTCAAGTAAAGTTTTAGCTTTTGGTCTAAGGTGAACAAACTGGGATATCTGGGCAGTGGAAAGGGAAGAATTATAAGTGCTATCATCATTAAAGCGTTGATGCTGAATGGCAGTTACCTCAGTTACAGTATTTTTTACAACGGCGTAATCAATGTCACTATTCTGAGGAGAACCTAGAATAGCAGCAGGGTCAACCCTTCCGACTTCAGTAAAAAGATCAATCCTATCAAGTAATGGCCCAGATAGTTTTTTCTGGTAGTTGGCGATTTGACTTTCAGTGCATTTGCACGGGTGGATGGGATCACCCAAGTACCCACAAGGACAGGGATTCATAGTGGCTATTAACATAAAATTAGCAGGATAACATACCTTATAATTTGCACGCGCAATATTGATTTGACGATCTTCTAGTGGTTGGCGTAGCGCTTCCAGAGTGTTACGGGGATATTCCAGAAGTTCATCTAGAAATAGTACCCCCATATGCGCGAGAGAAATTTCCCCAGGTAACGCGTTAACTCCGCCACCGATCAATGACGAAAGGCTGCAAGAATGGTGTGGGCTACGAAAAGGTCGAGCGGTAACAATCGGCGAGTCAGCATTGATCAGGGAATAAATTTTTGTAATGGCGATCTGTTCAGACTCGGATAAAGGTGGCAAGAGATTCATGGCGCTCCGTGCGAGCATGGTTTTGCCTGTACCAGGTGGTCCTGATAGTAAAATGTTGTGTCTACCAGCCATTGCGATGGTTAAAGCTCGTTTTGCTAAAGGCTGGCCGTGAATTTCAGTAAAATCTGGCGACTGTACTACTGTTTTATTATTTTTTACAACAGCATCTTGTCGTACTGGAGAGTTGTGAAGCTGTCCCTTTAAGAAAAGGTAAACCTGAAACAGATTATCAACAGGGACGATCTTGATACCAGAGACCAGGGAAGCCTGAGCAAAATTTTTACTCGGTAACAAGAGTCGGCTAAATCCACGTTCTCTGGCGATTTCGGCGATACTTACGACACCGCGCACTGGGCGTAACTCACCGTCTAGAGAAAGCTCTCCTACAAACATAGTATCATCCGCCTCTTTTTGAAGTAGTTGTCCAGTGATGACAAGAATATTGACCGCAATAGATAAGTCTAATTGGGCGCCATTTTTTGCGAGATCAGCTGGAGCAAGATTGATTGTAAGCTTCTGATCGGGAAAAATAAAGCCAGATGACTTAAGGGCCGATTTCACGCGTTCACGCGCCTCATGTACTGTTTTAGAGGCCATTCCCACAATATTAAAAGTGGGCAACCCATGTACTTCCGTTCCTTCTACTACGATTGTCATACCGCTATAACCGAAGGGAATTGCTGAAACAGTTCTTGCTATCATATCACCACCTTAATTCACACAGTGATTATTGTAAAGCACGAGCTAAATATAATGTTGTAAAAAATAATTGAACAGATATACATTGAGCGATAGTATCAATTAGAAAAGCAGGAGCATCTTGCAAAAAATGAATAATGGTAGTATAATAGAGGTGTTTCTGGGGCTGACAAAGCTTAGACGGATTATTAACAGATATCAAGCATGACGATTTGTACCGTAAGTACAGAATAAGTGAAGAAAAATCACAAGCTAAGCATGTTGCATACATGCCTGCTTTTGCCTAGATTTAAGATAGGCTGATCTTGACGTGAGTTTCCATAGCGGTTAAGATTATCAGATTTATGGGAATAGGGTAGATGAGCGACGAATATCTATCTGAATTTAGTCATGGTGTTCAGCAGTATCTGTTCCTCTGTTTCTGCTGAATTTTTACCAAGATGAACAGATGAACTATGCATGTAGAATGATATCATGAAGATAGTTCGGACCCGGAGGCAGTATCCGGCAGCTCCACCAATAGAAATAAAACACCTAGGAAGGTGTTTTTTTGTTATCTTATTGCTTAAATTCAGGAGTTTTAACCAAGAAAAAACCCAACATACTGCGAGGAAGTTGGGTTTTTGTAGAGTGTGGAGTTTTTTGGCTAGATTTTTGTTTTTGGCTTGTGAATAATTTTTTTATTCAAAAGCTATCTCTATAATATCGCAGCAAAATGCTTATGTCAAGCATTTTTTGCATAAATTTTTTAATAAAATTGAAGACTTTTCCACAAGACTTTTTTGCGGATTTTGCGATCATGCTACACTGCCTACTTGAACGTAAATGACTTTTATATACAGTAAGTAATCATTTGCGAAGTTTTAAAACTCGTTTTGATTTGTTTTGGCTTGCATGATAATAGTGAAGATGAATGTGATCCCATATTTAGCAAGGGGGAACGGCAAGAGGAGCTAAAAACAACTTTTTTGTTCAGCTGTTGTAAAAATAAAACTAGTCCATGTTGTAAAAAATACAACATAATATAAAAAACAGAAAAACAGATACAAAACCGAATAAAAAAGTATATCGTTGTAAAAATTACAACATAAAAAAGCGGATCAAAGTCTTGAAAAAAATAAGCATATGTGCTATTCTAAAATCAGTCAGTTAGACAAAAACAAACAGCAAATTAAAAAGGACAAAAATGAAATACAAATAACGAAAGTATTTGGCGGGCAAATAGGTAATTTCTAGCCATAAATTACAAATAGGAATTACCTATAGCTCCGCCAAAGCGTTGAGCGCGCTATTTCTGTGATTGTTAGTACTTTAGAATGAATAGAATGATCAGGGAAATGGTAAGGACTATGCCTTGCTATCGCAAGGCGGTCAAAAAGCTAGAGAGTGGATTAATGGTCGCGGTTTTAAGTAATTTAATTGTACCGGATGACCACCACTCTTTAGTCTTAGAACTTCTTGTCTTTGGGAGAATAACAAACAAAAGGGAATGATCTGGCGAATTTTCTCGCAGTTGGTTGCCAGATGAATCTGAGATAGAGCGTGTGTTCCCGTGATGTCGTAATTCGTGCTATAATGTGTTTATGTTTAACCGTGTGTCTATTCTTTTGAGTTTCGTAGCGATGGTTGTTATTCTCGCAATGATGAATTTTACTACACCTACCGGCGTGGGGCCGTTAGGTGTTTTAGTATTTTTTACAATGATTTATATCGTCTTCTTTGGAGTGATCAACATGATAGTTGCAGCTTTTTTGAAGGCGGCAGAGAAGAAACAGAGTATTAGAAAAGGACATTATTATGCCGCTACAATTGCATTTGGTCCGATCATGTTGCTTTTAATCCAGTCATTTGGTAGTCTGAATCTCTTTACAATTACCCTAGTTGCGATATTCATTTTCTTGGGATGCTTCGTAATTAAGAAGAGGTTTCAGTAAAAGCATAAGTTTTTTGTGGAAATAGACAAAAATATGCTAAAATAAGCGTATGGATCAAACTGGATTCGGAGGTATGGGGGAGAGTAGTAATTCACGGCTTTTTGATACGCCTCCACCACAGGGTTCGCCAGAACTTATAACAGATATCAAACCAGAGAATCAAAGACGCTCCATCGGTAGTATGGCACTCAACAGTGTCTCTCCAGCTGAAACGAGTGGGCTATCTAAAGCTAATCATGAGCAAGAAACGTCAGTTACGACTGAGGTGTCAACAGGGGAAATAGATAGTCAAACGCCAGAGATTGACTACGATAAAATCGCCGAAAAAATGCCTACCAGAATGGAGAGTCGCTCGCTCGCTCTAGATGGTTCTACTGAAGGAAAACAAATTACTCTCTCGCTAACTGGTGAAGTAATTGATAAACGATCAGAACGAGAATTGAGGAACAAGATATCGGATCTGAAAAAGAAACCTTATGAGTTGAGTAATTACAGAGACGAAGCAATGGCAGATTCGCTTAGGGGTAGTTTTGGGAGAATTTTTGGTAACGACAATACCAATGAGGTAAGCGAACAGGGTGGGAGCAAAACTGTATGATAGATTCGCTTGCCTGGATTGTAATCAGTTTAGTGATTTTATTCATCTTCGGTGTAGTAGTATTTTTGGTGATGCTTAAAATTAACAGTAAGAGAGAGGCAAAAAATCTAGAGCGCGGTATTAAGATGGTGCCGATGTTAATTCATCTTCCACCACAGACTGACGATATTCAAGGTGGCGGTAGAGACGAGCGAGATGTAACAAATGAGGCGTTATCCCAGGCCCAAGTGATGTATTCAATCATCTCATCTACCCTAAAAAAAGGTCTAAAGTCAAAAATCTATGGGCAAAGGCACATCTCATTTGAGATTATCGCCACCAACGGTATGATCAAATATTATGCGGTGGTCCCAGCGGTCATTACAGAGACGGTAAAACAGGCGATTGTATCAGCTTATCCAACTGCGCGTCTAGAGGAAGCCTATGAGGATAACATTTTTTCCAAGGAAGCAGGAGTCGCTGGGGTAGCAGGCGGTGAACTGTCTTTGCAAAAAGATTATGTTTATCCGATTGCTACTTACGAAGAAACTAAATGGGGCGCTTCGGGTGCACTATTAAATGCTTTATCTGCTACTAAGCAGGGTGAAGGTATGGCTTTGCAGCTCATGTTTAGACCGGCGGATCCTGGTTGGATAAAAAAATCATCTGAGCGAACACAAAATTTAAAGGAAGGTAAAAAAGGTGGAACTGGAGTTTGGATTGCAGACAAAGTGTCAGATTTAATTAGAGCACCTTTTGAACCGCCAGAAGCACGTGAGCATGAAAATGCAGAAAAGCCACTAACTAATGTGGAGCAAGCCGAAATTGCAGCTATAGAGGAGAAAACGCGTTATCCAGGTTACGAGACCTTGATTAGATTTGTTGCTAGCTCTAATTCGCAAGCGCGCTCCGAGGCGCTTATTGGTGGGCTTGTGAGTGCTTTTTCTCAATTCAATTCCTCCACGCTGAATGGTTTTAAATATGATAGTCTAAAGAACCAAGAGAGGATTGCACAAGATTTTATTTTTCGCATTTTCCCGCAAAAGAGAAAAAGTATGATTTTAAACGCGGTAGAGCTGGCCTCTATTTATCACTTGCCGAGCCAGAATTCTATTCCGAATAGCCAGGTAGAGAGGCAATTAACTAAGCAGGTTGATGGACCTGTAAAAATTCCAAGTGACGGTGTCTGGCTGGGTGACAATGTCTTTCGTGGCGTCAAAAAGGAGATCCGCCTCTCTGAGAATGATCGTCGGCGTCACACTTATATTATCGGTGCTACAGGTATGGGTAAGTCAGTTTTGCTTTCTAATATCGCCTGTCAAGACATGATGGCAGGAAGGGGATTTGCCTTCATTGATCCACACGGTGATGTCGTAGAAGACATTCTTTCTAAGGTGCCAGAGGACCGCATAGACGATGTGATTTATTTTGACCCGGGTGATATAGAACATCCAATGGGGATGAATATGTTTGAATGGGAAACTGAGGATCAGAAAGATTTTATCGTTCAAGAAGGGATTAATATGTTGCAGAGCCTATATGATCCAAATAATCAGGGGTTCTTTGGTCCACGGGGCCAACATATGTTCAGAAATGCCGCTTTGCTCTTGATGAGCGACCCAAATGGAGCGACTTTTATTGATATACCAAGGTGTTTCATTGATCCAGAATTTGTAAAGAGTAAACTACAATATGTGACAGATAGGGGAGTTTACGATTATTGGACAAAAGAATTTCCAGCTTCTCAAAAAAGTAATGACGCTGGTGAAGTGATTACTTGGTTTGCTTCTAAATGGGGGCCATTCCTCTCTAATACGATGATGAAGAACATTTTAGGACAGGTCCGTTCAGGCTTTAATATTAGAGACATTATGGATAATAAGAAGATTCTTCTGGTTAACTTATCTAAGGGTAAAATGGGCGAGATTAACTCTAAATTACTCGGTATGATTTTTGTAATGAAATTTCAGACGGCGGCAATGGCAAGAGTAGATACACCAGAGGATCAGAGGAACGACTTCTGCCTGTTCGTGGACGAGTTTCAGAACTTTGCAACAGAGAGTTTTGAGAGTATTTTGTCTGAGGCGAGGAAATTCCGTCTCAATTTGATTGTGGCAAACCAGTTCATGACTCAGCTGACGGATAAGATCAGAGAGGGGCTATTAGGGAACGTTGGCACAATTATTTGCGGTAGAATCGGCATTACTGATGCGGAGATTATGGAGAAAGCCTTTTTGCCGACTTTCAACGCAGAAGATCTTCATAATCAGCCAAACTACCATGCGATTACTCAGGTGATGATGTTTAATATGCCGAGTAAACCTTTTACGATGGATTTGCGACCACCAGCCTTTAAGGGTAATCCTGAAGTATTAGAAAACCTCAGGGTTTATTCTGCTATGAAATATGGGCGTACCAGATCAGAGGTGGATCAAGAGATAAATGATAGAATGGGGAAAGATCTAAAAGAAGTTGTAGAGGAAAGCAAAAATGCAAGTGATGGTGGTAAATCGTTCGTTGATTCTTGGTTAGAAAAAAAGAATCAAGGACTGACTCCAGAACAGGTTTTAGTGCAAATGCAGGGTAAATCAGGGGTAGATACGGCAATTGTAAAAGATGGACCGGTTTTCGATAATGTTGTACCAGATGAGGAGGTGGAACATGAGGGCGGGCAATCAGCGGAACAGATGTCATTACCTGATCAAAAGACTCCAGTAATTAGTCATTTCGCATCTCAAGATACTAAACTGGAAGATGATCAAGTGATTAAGCTACGTTAATATATGCCATTCTGGGCGCAGGAGGCGTGTTTTAAGCGCGGTTTGGGGCTTTTTAGTATCCCTCCATAGTATTTTTGCTAAAATGGTCTAAAATGCTTGAAAAAAAGCCTTATAAGGTATAAAATAGAGAAGATAACATTAAAGATGAGGTAATCTGATGGCTGATAAAGCTGAAAATTATGATAGCTCTGAAATTCGGGTGCTAGAGGGGCTAGAGGCAGTTCGTGTACGACCGGGTATGTATATCGGATCTACTGGATATGATGGCTTACATCATCTCGTTAAGGAAATTGCCGATAACTCTATAGATGAGGCAATTGCGGGCTACTGTACAAAGATAGAAATTACAATTTTGAGTGATGGGGGTGTAAAGGTGGAAGATAATGGTCGTGGCATCCCAGTAGATATTCACCCAAAAACCAAGAAGTCAACCCTAGAAACAGTATTGACGGTACTACACGCAGGTGGTAAGTTTGGCGGAGGTGGCTACAAGGTTTCGTCTGGTCTGCACGGTGTCGGGTCATCTGTTGTAAATGCCTTATCAGTACGTATGATTGCTGAGGTCTATAGGGATGGTAAGATTCATCACATTGAGTTTGATACAGGGAAGCCTACCTCAGATCTACAGATTACCGGTAAAACTGATAAGGTCGGAACCTGCATTACTTTTTACCCAGATGCAACAATTTTTAAGAGTGGAGTAGATATAGACTACGAATGGGTTTTGCGTTATGCCCGACACCAAGCGTATCTGACTAAAGGTATCTTGATTGTGGTTCAGGATGAGCGCATAGGGGCGAAGGAATCGTTTTATTTTGAAGGTGGCATTACCTCTTATGTGAAGCGTCTCAATAATGGCAAAGAGGTGCTATCTGATGATATTTTCTATGTAGATAAGAAGATAGAAGATGCAGGGGTAGAAATTGCTCTGCAGTATAACGATTCTTTTGCAGAGACGATGAAACCTTTTGCAAATAATGTCTTGACCCCTGATGGTGGTACACATGTGGTAGGATTTAGGACGGCGCTTAACAGAGTACTAAACGATTATGCTCGTAAAAATGGTCTGCTCAAAGAGAAAGAAGAAAATCTTACAGGGGACGATATTAAAGAAGGCCTAACCGCAGTTGTATCCGTTAAACTGCCAAATCCAGAGTTTGAGGGACAGACGAAGAATAAATTAGGTAACCCAGAAGCACGTGGCTATGTAGATAAGGTAATGAGCGAGTACTTCGGCTATTACCTAGACGAAAACCCGCAGATAGCGAAAAAAATTGTCAATAAGGCTACTTTGGCGGCGCGGGCTAGGAAAGCAGCGCGAGCGGCACGTGATAATGTAATCCGTAAAGGTGCTTTTGAGGGGATGAATCTTCCGTCCAAGTTGGCAGATTGTTCATCTCGTGATAGGTCAGAATGTGAACTGTTTATTGTGGAGGGTAATTCTGCTGCTGGTTCAGCGAAAGAAGGTAGAAATCCTCGTATTCAGGCGATTTTACCACTACGAGGCAAGGTGCTTAACACCGAGCGTGCACGTCTTGACAAGATGCTAGCCAACCAGGAACTAGTCTCTTTGATTAAAGGGCTCGGCGTGGGAATTGGTGAACAGTTTGACATTAATGGATTACGCTATGACAAGATTATTTTCATGACGGATGCTGATGTTGACGGCTTACATATTGCAACACTTCTGATGACTTTCTTCTTCCGCTATATGCCGCAAGTGATTGAGGAAGGGCATGTCTATCTGGCGAAGCCACCGCTTTTCGGACTGATTAAGGGCACAGGGAGCACTCGCAAGATTGATTATCTCTATGATGAAGCGGCACTAGAGAAAAGATTGGCAGACACGATTGAGGCAAAGAAAAAAGCGGGAACGAAGATTGATGAAAACCAAGAAAGATTTAAGCAGGCAGGTTATACTGCACAGCAGCGGTTTAAGGGTTTGGGCGAGATGGATGCAAAACAGCTTTGGGAAACTACGATGGACCCGGAGAATCGTATCTTAGTGCAGGTACATATTGATGATGCAGAAAAGGCAGACGCAGTATTTACGAAGTTGATGGGGGATCAGGTTGATCTTCGTAAGAATTTTATTCAGGCAGGAGCAGCAAGTGTTAAGTTGGATGACCTTGATTTCTAAGGAGATAAACTATGAATAAAGACGAAGAAAATATGAAAAACGAAGGCGCAGAAGTGGAAGGTGTTCCAGATACTGGTGATCTAGCTGAAGCTACAGAACTGGATGAGGGCGAAGTGATTGATGGCGTAGAGAAGCGCCAGGTTGAACATACGATGGAAGAGTACTTCCTGAAGTACTCCATGTCAGTTATTATTGATCGTGCGTTGCCTGATGTACGTGACGGTCTAAAACCAGTTAACCGTCGTATTCTTTATGCTATGAACAAAAATGGCTGGAAAGCACCTCATGCTACCGTTAAATCAGCGCGTATCGTCGGTGAAGTAATGGGTAAATATCATCCGCATGGCGATTCGTCAATTTATGATGCGATGGTGAATTTGGCACAGCCGTGGAAGATGCGCTACACCTTAGTGGAGGGGCAAGGTAACTTTGGCTCTATGGATGGTGATGATCCGGCGGCTTCACGTTATACAGAGGCGCGCATGGATAAGGTTGGTGCTGAACTTCTAACTGATATTGAGAAAGATACGGTTGATTTTAGAGATAACTTTGACGGTACAGAACAAGAGCCAGTAGTCTTGCCGGCCGCATTACCAAATATTCTCCTAAATGGTCAGATGGGTATTGCGGTTGGTATGGCGACTAATATACCACCACATAACTTGAGTGAGTTGGTAGATGCAACGGTGGCACAGATTGATAATCCAGAGATTACTCTTGATGAGCTAATGACCCATGTTAAAGGTCCAGATTTCCCGACTGGAGCAGAAGTTTATGGCGGTACACCAATGAAACAAGCTTATGCAACTGGTAAGGGATCGGTGACGATCAGGGCGGTAGCAAATATAGAAGAGCGCAAGAACGGGCGTTACAACATTGTGATTACAGAGGTGCCTTATGGTATGAGTAAAGAAGCATTCATTGATAAGGTGCGCGAGTTAGCTCTGAACAAAAAACTTGATCACATTGCAGACGCGCGTGATGAATCTGCAAGAGGAAAAATCCGCGTCGTGGTAGAGCTGAAAAAAGATGCTTTCCCGAAGAAAATCCTCAATCAGCTATACAAACTAACCGGTTTGCAGACGACTTTCCACTACAATATGCTAGCCTTAATTGATGGCATACAGCCACGTATTCTTGGTCTAAAAGAGATACTAGGTGAGTTTATCAAACATCGTCAGAAAGTGGTGCGGAGACGTACGGAGTATGAGTTACGCAAAGCGAAGGAGCGTGCGCATATTTTGGAAGGTCTTAAGATTGCTTTAGACAACATTGATGAGGTAATTGCGACCATTCGTGCGGCCTACGATGATGCAGATAAGCAGTTAATGCAAAAGTTTGGCTTGTCAGAGATTCAGGCGGCAGCTATTTTGGCGATGCAATTACGTCGTTTGCAAGGACTAGAACGCGATAAGATAGAAGCAGAATTGAAAGAATTGCATGATCTTATCAAGAAGCTAGAGGCGATTCTTGCTGATGAGAACGAAATCTTGCGTGTCATTAAAGAAGAGCTGCTCGTAATGAAAGAGAAATACGGTGATGATCGTCGCTCCAAGATTATCAATCATGAAGTCGGAAAGTTTTCTGAAGAGGAACTAATTCCAGAAGAAGAGAGTGTTATCTTGCTCACGGCAGAAAATTACATGAAACGGGTATCACAGAACGATTTTCGTAAGCAGAACAGAGGCGGTAAAGGTAAACGTGGAATGACGACGAAAGAAGAAGATGTAATCGCACAGATTGTTACCGCTAATTCACACGATTACTTATTGTTCTTTACTTCTCAGGGTAGAATTTTCCGTCTGAAGGCTTATGAAGTACCACAAGCGACCCTTGCCGCAAAAGGTACAGCAGCAGTTAACATGCTAAATATGCATCCAGAAGAAAAAATCACGGCTATTATTAAGCAGGGAACAGAATTGGGTGAAGATGGCTATCTGTTCATGGCGACCAAGAAAGGTACAATTAAGAAGACATCCATTAAAGATTATGAGAATATCCGCACCAATGGGCTGATTACAATTAAGCTAGACGAGGGTGATGAGCTAAAATGGGTGAAGGGAACTACGGGGAAGAATGACATCATCATTTCTACTTCTGCCGGCCAAGCGGTCAGATTTAATGAAAGCCAAGTGCGAGCAATGGGCCGTTCGGCGAAGGGTGTCAGAGGTATGAGGCTTCGTCCAAAAGATGAGATTGTCGGTATGGACATCGTGACCGATCCGTCGCAAAAGCTCTTGGCAATTTCTGCTAATGGCTACGGGAAAGCTACTTTGGTTCAGAATTTCCCAGTACATAAGAGAGGTGGAGTCGGTATTAAGGTTGCTTCTGTCACACAAAAGACTGGACCGATTGTGGCGGTACATACACTAGATCCGACTGCTAAAGAGGTGATTATGATGTCCACGAAAGGTCAGGCTATCAGGGTAGCCATGAAGGAAATCCCAACTTTGGGTCGCGCCACGCAAGGTGTACGCATTATGAGGATGAGTGAGGGTGATACAGTGGCAAGTATTGGTATTGTATTACCAGAGGATGAAGACACAAAAACCGGACAAGTGGGTAAAAAATAGATCAAGCATTTTTTGCAGATAAAATCAAGCATAGGCAGTTTAGAGAAAAAAGATAAACCTTATGCTTTTGTAGCGGGGACGGTTAATGATATGCTTTTGGCAAAATCATTAATTAGGAGATTTTATGCGTAAGCAAAAAATACTAAAAATTATACCAATAGCAACTTTTATGACGGCAGTTTTGTCACCGGGGATGGCTTATGCGGCACCGCCCGTATATGTCAATAATGTAGCGCAAGATGCTTACATATCGGTCATAGATTTTAGTCGTAATACGATCAGTATGTCCTATGAAACGGACAACGAAAATGATCTCATGGTCAGAATGATTGCCTTGCAGTATGGACCGATGACTGATTATCAGTTGCACTGGTGGAGCTCCAATCAGATCAGCGATGAAAATGTGGTGATTTACTCTGGTGATCCCACTAACTTTGACTCGTTTTTCCGTAGTGGAACAACGGTAACACTTGGTCAGCCGTGGATTAGATCGCGCTCCATGCTAGATAATGGCTATGGTAGGATAGAATATCTCTTTGCGACTTATCAGAATAACTCTTTTAGGGGAAGAGCAGATTATAACAGATGTATTAAATCAGAAGCATTCCTAAGTGGACGAGCGACACAATGTCGGGCGGAATTGCTTGGTGATGGGATGTTGCAATATCAGCCCTATGATTCGCAAGGTAACAGATTAGAACTAAGCGCAGAGGAGGATGCGATTTTGACCACAGAAACCCTATCTTGGCGAGCGGAGCCTGGAGATTGGGGTCCAGAATGGTATGCGGACGAGGATGGTGATACCGAGAATAATATTAACGAAGAAGCTGGCGAAGAAACTGACGGAGAAAACCAAGAAATCGAGAATGAGAATGAGAATGGGAATGGGAATGGAATTGAAGATACCAGTACTAATGCGCTAACTACTGCTGAGTCTACCCCATCTACCCCATCCGCTCCGGCTATACTAGCGAGTGACGTCAAGATTATTGAAACTGACAGCACGTCCGGATCTGAAAGCCCAATCGTGCAAGAAGAACAGATTGTAGAGCAGAAAAATCAGGAATCGGATGAAAGCTTTTCTAGTATCGCTTCCGGATCTGATGAGGTGGAGATTCCTAATCTTAGCAAAGAATCGGAGCAGTCCTTATTGGCTCCAATCTTAATCGCGATAGGATTGTTGATGCTTGCAGCGGGATGGTGGCTTCTATTCTTTGGCAAAAGTAAAATAACAGAAAGAAAGGAGAATGAAGAAAGATAGACTTATTAAAGCTACCTAAATAATTATAATTTCTGATGTGGCAAGTTTAACTTGCCACATTTTCAGGCGATAAAAGTTATGCTATAATGGAGTTATGATAGGGACAGTAGAGAACAAATCAGTATGGTTTTTGCTTTTAGCGTTTTTCATCGGTTGGTTTATCGCGCAATTTACCAAATTAATTATCGGTTGGATTAATAAGGGGAAGCTCCTAAGTTTAAAAGAGATCATTTATTTCTTTGGTAAATCTGGTGGTATGCCGTCTGGACATACAGCTAGTTTTGTAGCTTTGACTACTACAATTGGTCTGATGTATGGTTACGATCAGCCAGTTTTCGCACTGTCTGTTTGTACGACGATTATTTTCATCTATGATGCTATCAATGTACGCTATGCGGTCGGAGAGCATGGCAAATTGCTAAATGAAATAGCAGAGACCGATGGTAACCCTCTAACTAAACCACAGAAGATTGTAGAAGGGCATACTGTACCACAGGTGATCGTTGGCGCAATGGTCGGCGTAGTGGTAGGGGTCCTGGTGTTTATGTTGGCTGGCGGTAGATTTTGATGTGCTAGTCATTGAAAAAAGTCTATAAAATAACAAAAATCTTCAAAAAAAGTCTTGACTTTAAGTTAAGGGTGATGTAAGATTGAAATTAGTCTAACAACTGCGAGACACTTATTATTTGTGAGAATTATGTTGTTTAGTGGTATTTAACAATTCAGTTGTGCAATTTATCGTGTTATTTATAACACAATATCATCGTCAGTTTATTTATGAGTTTTTGAACTTAAAATTACGGTCTGGGATGCCGGCTATCTCCCAAGAGGGAGATGTGTGACAGGAATCCATTTTAAGGACCTTTAATGGAGAGTTTGATCCTGGCTCAGGATGAATGCTGGCGGCGTGCCTAATACATGCAAGTCGTGCGGTAACAGGGCTTCACCGTTTCCTTGACACTCCGGGCGTATTCGCGGGAGGTTAGTTTTCGAGGGAACAGTGCAGCTGCTGACGAGCGGCGGACGGCTGAGTAACGCGTGGGCACGGACCCCAAAGTGTGGGATAACGCACCGAAAGGTGTGGTAATACCGCA
>JAZUOY010000007.1:0-20536 GCA_045604885.1 Candidatus Nanosyncoccus sp. | reverse complement strand
ATTAAGAAAGAGGAGTTTTAATCATGGCAACTAAAACTACTGTGAAAAAGACTCAGGCAAAAGAAAAGAAGACTCTAGCAGAGCTTCGTGCTGATTTATTAGTAGCTAGAAAAAGTTTATATGATGGTACATTGCAGAATCCACATTCACTCCGTAGTATTAGAAAAGAAATTGCACGCGCTATGACTGCTGAGAATTCACAAACCGATTCAGCTAAAGAACAGAAAGGAGAAAAGTAATGGCTAAATCACTGATTGGCTTGGTTTCTTCCGATAAACGCGATAAGACCATCACTGTCTCCATCGCTAGTCGCGAAACTCACCCTCTCTATCGGAAGCAATATACAAAAACTCGTAAATATACCGCTCATGATGAAAAGAATGAGGCGCATATTGGCGACAAAGTTGAAATCGTTGCATGCCGCCCTTATTCAAAGACGGTATGCTATAAGTTAGTGAAAGTTATTGAGAAATCTCACGATACTATTACGTTGAAAGAAGATGTAAATGAAGTGGAAATGCCGGAAAAGGTCGGAGCCGATGTAAAGTCCACTGCAGAAATGCCTAAAGAGGTAGAGGAGTAAACATGATCCAACAGGAAACTAGATTAAAAGTTGCTGATAACAGTGGCGCCAAGGAACTTGGTGTAATCCGGGTCCTTGGTGGGACAAGGGCAAGATATGCTCGTGTCGGTGATATAGTTACTGCCAGCATCAAGGATGCTTCTCCAACTGGAGGAGTAAAGAAAAAGGCTGTTGTACGCGCTGTAATCGTCCGTACTCGCGAGCAAATTCGTCGCCCAGATGGGTCCACAATTCGCTTTGACGATAATGCAGCCGTTTTAATTAATGATGATAAGACTCCACGTGGTACACGCGTTTTTGGACCTGTACCTCGTGAATTACGCGAACGTGGTTTTAATAAAATTATCAGTTTGGCACCGGAGGTACTTTAAATGGCTAGTAATCTAAAAACTGGAGACACAGTCAAGATTATCTCAGGAGATAATAAAGGTAAAATTGGTAAAATTGTCAAAATGGATGTAAAAGGGCATAAAGCGATGATTGAGGGAATTGGCATTCGTGAACGTCATATGAAGAAAACTCAATTTAACCCTGCTGGTGGCAAAAAAACAATCCATGTCGGCATAGACATCTCTAATCTTAAAAAGGAGGGTAAATAATGGCTGATTACGTTCCACGTCTAAAGCAGAAATACGATCAAGAAATCGTTAAGCAGCTTATGCAAGACATGAAGTATAAGAATATCAACTGCGTTCCAAAACTAGAAAAGGTCGTTGTATCAACTGGTGTTGGAAAAAAGCGTGATGATAAGAAGTTTACAGAAACAGTAGCGCTAACTCTAGCTAAAATTACAGGTCAGGCTACTACTTCTCGGCTTGCCAAGAAATCTATTGCAACATTCAAAATTCGTAAAGGAATGGGTGCTCCGATTGGCTACTTAACGACTCTACGTGGCGCCAAGATGTATGAGTTTGTTGATCGTTTTATCAACATTGCTCTACCACATGTACGCGATTTTCATGGTGTTTCACGCAAGAGTTTTGATAAACAAGGAAATTATAGCATTGGACTACGTGAACAGACTGTTTTTCCAGAAATCACTTTTGAGGATGCAGCTGTTTTGCACGGAGTAGAAATTACATTTATTATTAAGAATGGATCTCAGGAAGGGAGTACCAGATTGTTAGAACTATTTGGAATGCCGTTTGAGAAGAATACGGAGGAAAAGTAATGGCAAAAAAATCAGCAGTACTTCGTGATCAAAAACGACAGAAAATGTACGATAAATATAGGGAAAAGCGTGCTGCATTGAAAGCAGCAGGTGACCTAGAAGGTTTGCAGAAGCTTCCACGCAATTCTAGTCCAACTAGATTGAAGAATCGTGATTTACTTGATGGTCGTCCTCGTGGTTATATGCGTCGTTTTGGTCTCTCTCGTATTAATTTCCGTGAAAAAGCAAGTAAGGGTGAGATCCCTGGTGTAACTAAGAGTAGCTGGTAAGGAGAAAGGAGAATTATGTCATTACAATCTACTGACCAAATCGCCGACCTTATTACTCGCATCCGCAATGCTATCTTGGTTGGCAAAAACGAGGTTCGTGTTCCAACGTCAAAACTTAAGGTTGCAGTAATAGATGGTCTCAAAAAGGCTGGATATATTACTGATTACAAAGTTGAAAAAGCGCACCCACGTGATTTTCTCAATATTACCATCAATAATGAGAATGAAAATGCTAAAATCAATGAAATCACAAAAATTTCTAAGCCAGGTCGCAGAGTATATACTTCTGTAAATGATATTCCAACTATCAAATCTGGTCGCGGCATCATTTTAATTTCTACATCAAAAGGGGTGATGAGCGGATCAGAAGCAAAACAACAACGACTCGGTGGCGAAATTCTAGTTAAAGTTTGGTAAGTGAAAATCGTAACCTCAAAAGGACTCTCAAGAAAGGGTCCTTTTTTAGACTATTTTAAGATTTTAAATTAAATGCTTGTGTTTATTTTTGATTTGATATATAATAAACTCAAATTTAATGAAAGGAAATTGAAGTGAAAAAATCTTCAAAAAACTCTACAAGCAAAAAATACCTTAAAGCGTTAGGTATTATCTATATTATTATGTCCATTCTTGTTATAGTGATGGGCGTTGTCTTCCTAGCTACAAAAATGGATGTCAGCCAACTTGGCCTTGACTTAGCAAAGCTTCATGAGCAAAATCTTTCAGATGATAACATTAGATTAATTGCTTCTATTGGCATTATGTGTGCAGGCGTAATTGACCTAATCATTGGTTGGCTACTTTGCCGTGCAGCAAAAGATGCGCACAAGTCAACATTTGTACTCGTTCTAACCGTTCTTTCTCTCGTCTCTTCACTTGTTAGTATCTTTACACAAAATAACTTTGCATCTGCTTCCGGTTCCGTTGGATTCATTATCGGCGTAACAATTGATGTTCTGACTTTGATGGCGTTACTCAATATTCGTAAGGAAATCGAATAAAAAAGATGGCTCATTTAGGACCACTTCGGTGGTCCTTTTTTGTTATATTCATAATACTTGTGCTAAAATAAAAGCATAATTAGGACATATCATGGAAAACGAATTTGATAATTTAAACATGGTTAATCAGCCACACCCGCAGGCATTTTATAAAAAGCCCTGGTTTTATCTCATTTTGGCTGTTATTCTGATTGGAATAATAGTGGCAATAATTATTCTCGCTAATACAAACAATGAAGAGCCGTCTGAGCCACAAAGTGGCAGTTCATCTGAAACTAGCAGTAGTACTGAAAAAGAAAACAGTAAGCCAACTACGAGTAATGATACTCTCGTCAGAAATCTAATCTCTGACTTATCTTCTGTTGCTAATAAGTTTTTGCAAAATAATAATTCAAATGAGAGTTTAGAGCAGGTCTATGATTACACATTTCCAGTCTATAAGCTAGCATCAGTCAAAACTGCAATCCCAGTTGAAAAAAGTTATGGTCTTAAATCATCAAATTCTGCTGATAGTACATTAATGTACAACTTATCGCAGGAGTTTAAACGATCGTTGATGGCACAAGGTTATGAGGAATACGGTGTCGTTCCTTTATTTGCTGGCATTACGCAATTATACAATCCTAAGACTGAAATAATCTGTATATCTCAAGAAAATGCTATTCCATACACTATTTCCTGTGGACATACATCTTGGATCGCTGCTGACACTATTGCTCTTATATCAAGCCTAGCCGACGCCTACTACAAGGTTGAAGAAGAATATCCAATTTTCATCAGCGCAAATACTAATAATATCAAAAACAGCCCATTTGAACCTTATCAAAGATTAACGGCGAGTTTGCCAGGCTATGCAGGATTATTTTACCGTTCTAGTCCGACTGCCGAATGGGTATTTTTTACCGGTACACAAAGTGTTATACCTTGCGAGAAGTATGAAGACGACCTAGGCGCACGTCGTGCTTATCAAGGCGATGTCTGTTATGACAAAGAAATTGATGGGAATCGATCTGTTACGAACGGTACATAGTCTTAAGCCTTGATTTATTTTGCTTTCTATGATAAAATCATATAGATATTAAACAAGGGAAATACGATGAGTCGTATCGGAAAACTGCCTGTAGAGATACCTTCAGGTGTGACAATCACGGTCGGCGACAAAGAAATCACTGTCGCTGGTCCAAAAGGCACACTTCAGGTTCCCGTGCAAGCTAATACTACCACAAAGGTAGAAGACAACAAAATCATAGTGACCCGTAAAGATGATGAGCCAGAGTCAAAGGCTTGGCATGGTCTTCAGAGGGCGCTTCTAAATAATGCTGTCATCGGCGTAACGAAGGGCTATGAGAAAAAATTAGAAATTAATGGTGTCGGTTTCCGTCTTTCTGGCGGTGGTAAACAAATTGAAATGGCACTTGGTTTTTCTCATCCAGTAAAATATACCGCTCCGGATGGTATAGAATTAAAGACTGACAAAATGGAGATTACGGTTTCTGGCGCCGACAAGCAAAAAGTTGGTCAAGTTGCTGCAGAAATTCGCGCTTTGAAGAAACCTGAACCATACAAGGGTAAAGGTATCAAATATGTGGGCGAACATATTATTCGTAAAGCTGGAAAGGCAGGTAAGAAATAATGGAAGCTCAATATCGTGCTAACCGCACCCGTGCAAAAATTCATGGTACAAGTGAAAGACCTCGTTTATCTGTTCATATCAGTAATATGCATATTACAGCACAAATAATTGATGACGATAAAAAGGCTACTCTTGCTTATGCTACAACCATTGGTGGCAAAACTAGTGGTACAATGACAGAAAAAGCTGCAGTCATCGGTAAAGAAATTGCTACGAAAGCCAAAAAGGCGAAAGTGAAGTCAGTTGTCTTTGATCGTGGCGCAAAATTATATGCTGGCAGATTATCTGCACTTGCAGATGCTGCACGCAAAGAAGGATTGGAGTTCTAATATGGCAGAAAATACTAATCAGCCAAAGGTAATCAATAAGTCTGGTACACTCAAGATGACTGATGAAACTGCTGCGACTCGTAAGCAGAAAGATATCGGCGGTCGCCCTTACGAACGACGCAATAATCGTCGCCGTGATCGTGTCAGAGCAGATGTAGCACCAAAGGAGTACGACGAGGTAACAATCAACATTGATCGTGTTTCTCGCACTGTAAAAGGTGGTCGTAGGATGCGTTTTAAAGCATTGGTTGCAATTGGCAATCATAAGAATAAAGTTGGTGTCGGTGTTGCAAAAGGCGGCGATGTAACATCCGCCGTCCAAAAGGCTACCGCAAAAGCAAAGAAAAATATCATAGAGTTTAGTACTGACGGTGAGACAATTTGTCACGAAGTAGAAACGAAAGTTACGGGTGCTGACGTACTCCTAAAACCAGCCGCTCCAGGTACTGGTATCATCGCTGGTGGCGTTGTAAGGTCAATTATCGGGCTTACAGGAGTTAAAAACCTAATTTCTAAAAGTCTTGGTTCCACCAACAAAGTTAATATTGCGTATGCAGTGGTTGAAGGCTTAAGGCAACAAGTTCCACGTAAAGAATGGGAAACGACGAAGTCTAAAGCTAGCATCGCAAAAAAGCCATCTAAAAAGGAGGCTAAGTAATGAAATACAACGAATTAAATGTTACAAAGAATGCTCGTCCGTCTAGGAAGGGACGCGGCATCTCCGCTGGGCAAGGCAAAACTGCAGGTCGCGGTACCAAAGGTCAAAAAGCCCGCGCTGGTCATAACAAGATGCCAGCTGGTTTCATGGGTGGCCAACGTGCAATTATGCAAGCTGTACCAAAATTGAAAGGCTTTAAGTCTATTCATGACAAGGCTGAAGTTGTTTATACAGATCGCTTAAATGAGTTGAAGGGAATAGTTGATAATTTTACTCTCTATGACGCAGGACTAATATCTACGCCATACACCAAAGTTAAGATCATTACCAGAGGAGATGTGAGCGCGAAAATTGACCTTTCCACTCAATTTGCATCCAAATCTGCAGTTGCAGCAATCAAAAAAGCTGGTGGCAATTTCAAGCAAATTGCGGTACCTAAGAAGCAAAAAACTGCCCAAGAGACTACTAAAGAGCAGAAATAGGGTAACCATATAAGCATTGAGGTCCTCTATCTAGAGGACTTTTTTGCGCGAAATATACCACATTTCTTTAATCTGTGGTATCATAGATTGAGTAAGATAGAGTTAATTATGCATTTCAGAACAATATTCAAATCATTTCTGAACAAAGATATGCGCAAACGCATTTTTATAGTACTGGGTATTTTGGTCGCCTATAGAATTTTGGCCCATGTTCCAGTTCCACTTGGGGATGCGGGCACTTTTAAGGAAGCGATAGAGAACTTATTGTCTAAGTCTGATTTTAGTAGTTTTTTGAACTTAATTTCTGGTGGTGGTCTTACTTCTTTCTCAATTATCCTAGTTGGTCTTTCTCCATTTATTACTGCTTCAATTGTTGTGCAGTTGATCACGAAGGCTATTCCGAGACTAGAAGAACTTTCTCAAGATGGCGAAAGTGGACGTCGCAAGATTAATCAGTGGACACGCCGGCTGACGGTACCTCTAGCAATTGTCCAGTCCATTGCTTACATTTTTATTTTACGCGAGTCAGCCCTAGCAAATACGACTTCTGATATTACTTTATCTTCTGGACAATGGTTTCTTGCGGTGACTGCAATGACCGCTGGGTCAATTATTCTCATGTGGCTTGGTGAGTTAATTACAGAACAAGGAATTGGTAATGGTATCTCTATGATTATCTTTGCGTCCATTATTTCTCAATTACCTACCACGCTCGCATCATTAGGCGCGTCACTCTTTGATACTAGCTCGGGGTCTCTGTCGTTATTTGGTTGGCTCAATCTTCCAGTCAATCCGACGGTTTTCTGGATCATTCTTGGCTTTGCTGTTGCGTTGCTCATAGTAATATATTTCCTAGTGAAGATAAATGAAGCTCAGCGTATTATTACAATCAATTATGCTAAACGTGTGCATGGTAATAGTAGTTATGGTGGTATCAAATCAATTCTGCCAATTAAATTAATCGCTGCAGGCGTGGTTCCAGTTATTTTTGCAACATCCTTTTTGGCCTTACCATCTCTCATCGGACAACTAATCCAAGCATTTGATCCTGGTAACGGATTTGGTCAATCGCTTGTTACATTATTTACTGCTCCATCTGCTTCTAATTTTTCCACTATGTACCCAGACGGTATCACTGCTCAATGGTTCCTCTATCCGGCAATGTACTTCGTATTAGTAGTATTATTTACATATTTTTATACTTCTATCATTTTTAACACAAATGAAATCGCGGACAATCTCCAGAAACAAGGCGGCTTCATTGAAGGAGTGCGTCCAGGTGTAACGACGGCAAAATACTTGGATAAAGTTGTCAATCGCCTGAATTTATTTGGTTCCTTTGCCCTTGGCTTAATTGCAATGCTACCATTTATTACAGATTACATCTTCATTATGACCATGGGCTATCCGATTGGTCTATCTATCTCTGGCACTGGACTCTTGATCGTGGTAACGGTAGCGCTGGAAAGTCTCCGTCAACTGGATTCGCGGGCATTAATGATAACTTACGACGATTATAAGTAATATGGCATTGAAATTTGACTGGAAGAAAAATCTTCCCAAAATCATTTGGGGTATCATTCTGCTTATTCTTGCCGTTTTCCTTCTGAGAGTTGCAATTTGGGAAAATGATTATTATCAACGGATGGAGGGTAGCACTCGTGCCACAGCCGATAGCAGTACTACTGCTCCAGATTCTACGGAAGATGTTAATGAGGATGACATAGACGAGCAAATGAAGCAGTCCTACAAGGTCAATCCTGATCGTCCGAGATTCCTTTCTATAGAAAAACTTGGCGTAGATCGTGCAAGAGTATTAGAGGTCGGGGTTAATAATACTGGGCAAATGTTAACGCCAGCAAGTATCTATGACGTTGGTTGGTACCGCGGCTCAGACAAGCCAGGCTTTGGCGGCACAGTCGTAATAGATGGACATAACGGCGGTCCGACGAAGGAAGGGGTTTTTAAACATTTGCCGGAACTTGCTGTCGGCGATATTATTGTAATTGAAAGAGGAGATGGCAAATTTTTCCGCTATTCTGTTTACGACAATACCGAAGTGCCTCTGAGTGAAGCAAACGAATACATGAAGACAATTATGCAATCTCCAGAAAAAGATCATGAGTCTCTATCGCTTATCACGTGTACTGGGGAGTGGTCTCAGGTGCAACAAACTTACCTTTCACGCCAATTTTTACGTGCCCTTCTCATTGAAACTGATACAAATTATGAAGAAACGAAAATCGTCAATGAACTAGAGGAAAACCGCAAAGCAAAAGAGAAGGAAGAACAGGAGAAAGCAGAGACAGAAAATTCCTAAAGAAAATGGTTTACTTTTTCTTCCATCTGTGATAAAATAGCATGGTAATTTATGGCTAGTCAAAAGGAAGTGATAGAACTCACCGGCAAAGTCGTTGAGGCCTTGCCTAATACCCAATTTCGGGTTGAACTCGAGAATGGTCATATTATTATTGCCCACATGAGCGGTAAAATGCGCAAGAATTATATCCGCCTCGTGCCGGGTGATAAGGTAAAAGTTGAACTTACCCCCTATGATCTCACGAAGGGGCGGATCAGTTTTCGCCTAAAAGATTAATACTAAATGTTGTAAAAATTACAACGTCTAACAAGGAAAGGATTTTGACACTTTATGAAAGTGCGTGCAAGTGTTAAAAAAATCTCCCCAGATGACATTATAGTGCGTCGTAAAGGCGTTCTACGTGTTATCAATAAGAAGAAACCTAAAAATAAGCAAAGGCAGGGTTAAGCATGGCAAGAATTGCAAGTGTTGTTATCCCTAACGAAAAACAGGTCTGGATTGCATTGACCTATGTTTACGGTATTGGACGAACAACAGCGAAAGCCATCCTTGCGGAGGCTAAGATTGAGCCTACCACTCGGGTGAAAGATCTCACCGAGGCTGAGGAACAGAAAATCAACGATATTATTGCGAACAAATATCATGTTGAAGGTGATCTCAGACGTTTGGTGACAAATAATATAAAGCGTATCAAGGATATCAATTCCTACAAGGGGCTTCGTCACAAGGCGAAACTCCCTGTCAACGGGCAGCGAACTCGTACGAATGCACGAACTCGTAAGGGTAAGGCAATTGCAGTTGGTGGTACACAACCTAAAGCAGCAAGTAAGACTTAAAGAAAGGAGCTAAAATGGCAGAAGATAAGAACACAAAACCTGAAGCTGTGGAAACTCCAGAAGTTGAGTCTCCAAAAACTAGCAAGGCTAAGAAGGGCAAGAGGATTGTCACTTCTGGTCAGATGCACATTCAGGCAACATTTAATAATACACTTGTCAATTTTTCTGACAAGCGAGGCGAGGTTCTCTCTTCCTCTTCCGCTGGAGCCAATGGCTTCCGTGGTAGTAAGAAGGGTACAGCTTATGCAGCACAGATTGCAGCTGAGAAAGCAGCCGAAATCGCAAAGAAAGATCATGGTATGACTAGCGTAGATGTCTACGTAAAAGGCATCGGTCTTGGTCGCGATAGTGCAATTCGTGCAGTCTCATCAGTGGGAATGAAAATTGATAGTATTACCGATTTAACACCAATTGCCCACGGTGGCGTCCGCCCTAAGGGAGAAAGGAAACCGTAATGGCAAGAGATAAATCACCAATTGTAAAACAGAGCCGTCGTGAGGGTTATGCCCTTGCACCAAAAGCTCAAAAAGTGATGGCAAAAAAGACTGGGATTCCAGGTCAACATTCTGATATGCGTGTCAGAGGCGGTAGTCTTTACTTAACTCAGTTACGCGAAAAACAGAAAGTCCGCCGTCTCTATGGTTTACTAGAGAAACAATTCGCAAAATTAATGAAAGAAGCCACTCGTGCTGATGGTCTCGCAGGCGAAAACCTCTTACAATTTCTTGAGAGACGCACCGATAACGCAGTTTATCGTGCAGGTTTCGCTACGACACGCCGTCAGGCACGTCAACTTGTTTCTCACGGACATTTCATGCTAAATGGTAGAAGAATCGATATTCCGTCTATCAGATTAAAACCAGGTGATATTCTAGAAGTTCGTCCAAAATCTCAGAAATCTGAGTACTTTAAGAACCTAAATCAGGTTATTGGAGCAGCAGGACAGAATACTCTTTCTTGGCTGAAGGCCGACGGAAAGAAAATGAAAATTGAAATTACTGGTTTGCCAAAGCGCGAAGAAGCAGAGGCGGGCATTAACGAACAACTAATCGTTGAGTACTACTCACGCTAAGGAGGAAGAACATTTTATGACAACAAAAGTTATTCACGAAGCAACACTTGCAGAGGTGAATGATCTCGGCGAAAACAGTGCTGAATTTGTCGTACGTCCATTATATTATGGTTACGGCAACACTTTAGGCAACTCTTTACGTCGTGTTCTCCTCTCAAGTATCAAAGGTGCCGCAATTACTTCATTTAGCATTGAAGGCACCAACCATGAGTTTACTGCAATTCCTGGCATTCGCGAGGATGTAGTAGATATCATGTTAAACCTAAAGAATATCCGTATTCGTTCACATTCTGATGCACCAGTTGAGCTTTACCTTGAGATAAAGGGCTCTGACCAATCAGAAAAAGACGGCGACAAGAGGGTCGTAGCAGGTGATATTGAGTTACCATCTGAGGTGGAAATTGCTAACCCAAATCAAGTAATTTGCCACATTGACGATCCAAAATATGTATTAAAAATGCATTTGGTTTGCGATACGGGACGTGGTTATTTGACCATAGAAAAATCCGGTGAAGATCGCGTTCGTTCAGATATGATCGCCCTTGATGCAGTATTTTCTCCAGTTTTGAGAGTACGTTACAAGGTAGAAAATACCCGTGTCGGACAAGATACTAACTTGCAGCAACTTACTTTGACAATTGATACCGACGGCACGATGACCCCACGCGAGGCATTTGAGGAAGCCGCTGCTATCCTCGTCAATCAGTACACTGCACTTGCTGGTGGCACTACAGTCGAAAGTGCACCTGCTCCAGGCAACAACAAGGAAGAGGAAGACACTGGTCTGATGCTTCCAATTGAAGAACTTGGTCTTTCTGCTAGAACTGCTAACGCCTTAACCAATAACGACATTAAGACTGTTCGTGATCTAGTAATGCTTTCCGATTCTGACCTGAAAGATCTTAAAGGTTTCGGCGCTAAGGCCCTGGACGAAGTAAAAGAAAAGATAACGGAGTTAAATATCTAATATGCATCGCCACGGATATAAAGGCCGAAAATTTGGCCGTAAAACCGATCAAAGGAGAGCGCTGACTCGTGGGCTGATGTGTTCCCTGATCAAATATCAATCTATCACAACTACAACTGCTCGGGCGAAAGAAATTCGTCGTGAAGCAGAGAAACTCATCACGATCGCAAAGAAAGGTGGGTTAGCCAATCGTCGCGTCTTAATCGCGCGTTTGAATGATATGGATGCAGCTGACCTTCTGATGGACCAGATTGCACCACAAATTAAACGTGATTCTGGCTATCTACGCATCACCAAGTCGGGTTATCGCAAGGGCGACAACTCTGAGATGTCTGAGATTGCTTTCGTAGATGACATTGTAATAAAGGAGGACGAATAATGAAAACTTATTCACAAAAATCCTCAGAGATTAAACGCGAATGGTACTTAATTGATGCTAGTTCCATGCCACTTGGCAAATTGGCAGTTATTATTGCTGATAAGCTCATGGGTAAATCTAAGGTCACTTATACTCCACATACTGACAACGGTGATTATGTGGTAGTAATCAATGCTAAAAATATTGTCGTCACTGGCAATAAAATGACTGATAAATCCTACTTCCGCCACAGTGGTTTCCCAGGTGGAATCAAGGAGCTATCTCTTGCAGAAGTGATCGAAAAAGATCCTGCCTATGCAATTCGCGAAGCTGTCAAAGGTATGATTCCAAAGAATAAATTGGCCGCGGGTCGTTTAACCCGTCTAAAGATTTTCTCTGGTAGCGAACATACTCATACAGCACAGAATCCAAAGGAGATTAAATAATGGCTACGAAAGATTCTTACAAATACGGACTTGGTCGTCGTAAAGCTGCCACTGCACGCGCACGCCTCTATAAAGGCAAGGGCAATATCACCATCAACGACAAGCCTGCATTGGAGTATTTATCTGGTGACAAGTCCAAATTAGCAGAAATTACTGATCCGTTAGCACTTGCACAGAAACAAAAGGATTATGACATCACGATTCGTGTTTCTGGTGGTGGTCTTGCAGGTCAAGTTGACGCAATCAAATTAGCAATTTCTAAGGCATTGACGGTAGATGCACCAGATCTACGTCCAATTCTCAAGAAGGCTGGTTTCGTCAAGCGCGATCCAAGAGAGAAAGAACGCAAGAAATACGGTCTACGTTCCGCTCGCAAGAAAGAGCAATTCAGTAAACGCTAGGCATTGCTTAGTCAGTGTCAGGCAAAAAAGAAAGGACCCATTCTTTGGGTCCTTTTTGTAGGATTTTACCACGGCAATTCATATTTGTTGCCGTGATTATCATGGAAATGGTTGTGGCGCCCATCCCCATAAAAATATAACATGTTGCTTGGGAGTAATTCATACGAAACGCCATTCTCCCAAGCCATTACCGCAACCTGGGCCGCCAGAGCATTCTGCTCTGTTGCTGCCCTTGCTGGCGTGGTATATGCGCCACTCTTCTTGATGTTTCCAGAGATAGTTTCTGGAAAATCGGCGCTATCACACCTATGTAGTACGGTCAAAGCAGTGCAGACCTTTTCCTCAAATGGAATAAAGTCGCTTCCTGCTTCGGCTTGCACGATTCTTGCCAGAAGATCAAGCTCCTCCGGCGAAGTTGAGGTAAGCAAAACTGGCTCTGGAACAGCTGTCGTTTCCGCAAGCGGAGTGACTCCTAGCTGTTCTTCCGGCATAGCTGTCGCTTCTTCAGCCGTAACGACAGGCTCCTCATCAGCAATAATGATGAGTGGAATCTCAATCATAGATTCCGTTCCTACCGTCACTTCTACAGAAGGAATGATATCATCGGTGTTTTCCACCTCTGCGGCAGAAACGCGCGACTTTGCGCCCAGAAAAACTGCTACGGTAAAAACCGCCAGTGTGGCGGCAAGAATCATTTTCTTCATATTTTCCCCCTTAAAAATTTAAAATTACAACCCTACCTCCTTATTATAGCACAGATTGTCATTTTTGTCAATATTAGTAGAATGTGGTATAATATAAAGAGTGATTTTCAAGAACATTAGGGAAAGAGGGTGTAAATGAAAAATGGAATTATTATTAATAAGACACGGTCTAACGAGGGGTAATAAGTACCATTTGCTCTACGGCACAACAGATTATCCGCTTTTGCCAGAGGGCATTATTCAGGCAAAAAAACTCCATGATCATTTAGTGGAACTAGATCAGAGTGGAACATTAATGGTTGATGCGGTTTATTCTAGCACTTTATTAAGAGCAAGACAGACAGCCGAAATCGCTACGAAGGATTGGTATCATGATGAAATCAATTACGATGAACGGTTAATAGAGCGATATTATGGTAACTGTGAAGGAGGATTCCATCCGATTAAGATGTACAATCTCTGGCGTTATAGCTTCTCTCTTGCATCGCACTGGGAAGAAGAAACCATTACTCAGCTAGAATTGCGAGCGAAAGATTTTCTTCAGCATCTGTATCATACCTATCCTTCTGATGCACACATTATGATTTTTTCACACGCCGGTTTTATGACGACATTGCGTCTTATTACAAGAAATGTTAAATTTGACAATAATCTCGCTAAAATTCCGGGCATAGCGCCATGCGGAATAATGAAAATCACTGTATAATTTCAAAAAAGCACCCAAAATCAGGGTGCTTTCCTTTTGTGAATAAAATATGTTATAATAGGTTAGAATATGGGCCGTTAGCTCAGCTGATAGAGCGCTGCATTCGCATTGCAGAGGTCGTGAGTTTGAATCTCATACGGTCCACCAAAACGCATACTATTATTGTTCCGTAGGCAGAGGAAAATCCAATGCCAATGCCCGCACTTCTTCCCGAATTGGCTGAAATAACTTTAGTGAATCTTTTGTCTCAAGTTTTTCTTCATCACCGATTTTAACGCAAATATCTGCGACTTTCTTCATCCAATCTGCAATTTTTACCATTTCCGTCTTACCGAGACCGCGCGTTGTAATGGCAGGAGTTCCTAAACGTACGCCAGACGGACGAAAAGCAGCTGACTTATCTGACGGTAAAGCATTCGCATTTAGCGTCAATCCAACAAGATCTAGAGCTTTTTCATACATTTTGCCGGAAATTCCATAACTCTTCTTTACGTCGATCAAAATCAAATGATTGTCCGTACCACCACCTTGTAAGACAAAACCTCTTTCTTTTAACGCCATGGCTAATGCCTTGGCATTTTTAACGATTTTCTGGGCGTAATCAGAAAACTCTGGTTGCAAAGCTTCACCGAAAGCAACCGCTTTGGCTGCAATCACATGTTCTAGCGGCCCACCCTGAGTACCAGGGAAGACGGCACGGTCAATTAGAATTGGGATGTTTTTTAATGTCTTCTCAGTTTTACGTAACGGGGAAGCGACAGTACCACGTGAGAGAATCAGTCCACCTCTCGGACCACGTAAAGTTTTATGTGTGGTGGTAGTCATCACATGAAAACCGTGGTCAAGCGGATTCGGATGAACCCCACCAGCGATTAAACCTGCTACATGTGCCATATCAGCCATCAATAAGACCTCTTGACCAGTTTGTTTTTTAACTTTTGTGGCAATTTTAGCTACTCTATCAAAATCTGGAATCTTCATAAAAGCAGAATAACCGACTAAGATGATTTTGGGCTGTTCTAAAAGGGCTTTTTCTTCTAGCTCGTCGTAATCAATGTCACCTTCAGGTGTTGTACCATAGGCGATAAAATTATAGATTTTTGCACTTCTCGTGACTGGAGAACCGTGTGTCAAATGTCCTCCGTGCGCCAAGTTCATTGCTAAAATTTTATCTCCCGGCTCGCACCAAGCAAAGTAAACCGCTTCATTGGCGTTAGCACCAGAATGTGGTTGCACATTGGCGTGATCAGCATGGAATAAACGCATCGCCCGCTCAATTGCTAGTCTCTCTATACGATCTACATTTTGTTGACCACCATAATAACGATAATTGTCTAAAATTCGCTCTGAAATGCCTTTCTCGGCATTTTCTAGCCCATTTGCCAATGCACCGCTATCTTTCTGCACTTTTTCAGTAGTCAGCTCAGAAAGGCTGGAAATGCCCTCAAACGACGGATATCCTTCAGAATATTTATTAGTCAGAACTGAACCCATTGCCTTTAATACATTCTCTGAAACGTAATTTTCACTCGGAATTAACTCTAACCCCTCTCTTTGACGGGTAATTTCTTGGTCAATTAACGCAAAAACTGGATCATTATTCATATTTCTCCTTTCATTCATGTTTTAGATAACGAACAAAGGTATATTTTAGACCATTTTCTTCTCCTTTTCCTAAAATTTCTCTCTTATAATCCTCTTTTTTGTACGCTGGAAAAAATGTGTCTGCTGATGAATCTGATGCCTCTATTTCTGTTAAATACAAGGCATGGCAATGTTGTAGCATGGAATGATAAACTTCTCCTCCACCGATTACGAAAATCTCTTCTGGTGAAGAAATATATTTCTGCACGAATTTCTGATCATCTGTTACGATCTCAGTCATATCGGCTCCATCAACAGATTGCCTCTTGTGAACTTTTGAAGGATTTTTCGTCAAGACAAAATGCTTGCGTCCAGGCAAAAGCATCGGAAGAGATTCATAAGTTTTTCTCCCCATCAAAATTGGATGCCCCATCGTGGTTCGTTTGAAAAAACGCAGGTCCTCTGGAAGATGCCAAATCAACTCGCCATTTTTACCTAACTCACGATTTTGACCAATTGCCGCAATGATAGAAAAACTCACATTTCCTCCGTTACGCCGATACTGGCATTGATATTTTACCTAGATGCTGATAATTAATTAAGCGAATATCTTTTAAGTCTTTAGAATTATCGTATTTAAAGAAGTCGTGGACTTGAGGATTAATCCAAAGTTGTGGTGCTGGTGGTAAATCTTGCCCTCTTGCACGTAATTTCTCTCGCCGCTTTAACTGCTCACGAATACCAGGGAGTTGGTTTTCATAAATATGAGCATCATTCGTTACAAATGTCATTTCTCCTGGACGCACTCCAATGGAATGAGCAATTAAGTAACAGAGTGTCGCGTATTGCGTAATGTTAAAAGGTAATCCCAGCGGAATATCTGAAGACCGGGAATTAACCAAAACATTGAGCCTGCCATCTGTAATATTCCACTCAGAGTTCCAGACGCAACTCGGCAGAGCAGCGGTCTCTAAGAACTCATTCTGCCAGAGCGACATCACCATCCGGCGATTATTAGGATCAGACTTAAGTGTTTCTATTAAACTCTGTGTAAGCTGATAGCGATGCACAATCCAGCCATAAGCCGTACCGATTGTATGCGCAAAATCTTCTTTGAGACCCTTTTCCTTATATAGCTTCTTAAAATCTTTGCCCATATATTTGCCATCTTCGGGCAATTCCCACTCATCCCAGATCTTGATATTGCGATCGTGTAGCCATCCAACGTCATTGCTTTGCACCTGATAAATCCAGAGCATTTCTAGGACTGCTACTCTAAAAGCGACCAATTTTGACGTGAGAATCGGAAATTCTTCTTCTAGGTCAAATTTAAGTACTTCATGCGGCAAACGGATCGTCGTCACAGGGTGCACAGTTTGCGCATAATGATTTGGCATATTCGTTCCGGTAGATTGTCTAATTTTTTTAGACAAAACGGCCGGATCATTGCTCACCCTTTCTCCGTAGATCAATACCTTTTCGCAAAGATCAAGATACTGATCATCAAATTTACTCATATCTTACCTCCGTTTCCTCCATTATATCATAAGAAACAAAAATCCCCCGAGATTATCTCTCAGGGGTGAGGTGAGTGTTAATATCTTGTAATCCAAAAATTAAACCACGATCTACCAATACTATGTAGCCCTTCGCGTAAGAACCTCTCTCCAAGTTCGGCAATGCTACTATAAAAATGTATCTTCTCGTACATTAACCATTGCAGATGGCGTGCCCAAACGTCGGTGCAATTACCCGTACCAATCTCCTCAGCGAATTTCACATCCATCGCAGAGGGTGGCTCTTTGTCATAAATATTGCCATAAATTCCCATTTTTTCATACAGAATTAAACGACCAATCGCATCTACCTTATCTACCATCCTCAACATTTGCCCCAAAAAGGTATTAGCATCTTCAAATTGTTGATGATAAGTCAAAAGCAAGCTCTCAGCCGACTCTGGTATTCCCGCATAAAACTCTCTTATAGCATCTAATTCTGTTTGCGCTTTCGCATCGTGTGCAGGGGAACCGTCATCCGGAATATCTCCGGTGATAATTTCACCAATATCATGGTCGAGAATAACCTTCATGACCGCTAGTTTGTCATACGAGCTAAAAGCCTCCGGACAATATAACATGATTTCTGAAAGCAGATTAGCTACTCTGGCCGAATGTTCTGCCACGGATTCCGGACGAAAATGCAGTTCCTCCTCTGTTGGCTTCCTGTACATTTTACTAACGATAAACCCACCTCTCATCACATAAGTTAGATCGGTAAATTTCTCGTAATTACGCCAAAGATTCCCAAAAAATCTGTCATTAAAGCTCGGTTCATTCATTTACGATCACCTCTTTCTCTCAAGATACACTCACCTTGTTTCATTCTAGCCTATCCAAAAATAAAAGTCTAGACATTTTTTCTGATTTTTGTTAAAATATACTTGACAATCTCCTAGGAGATTATTTTTTATAAAGAGGAGCAGACGCAAAAATGGCAAAAATCACGAAAATTAAAGCCTCTGATCCGGGTAAAAGCTCAGGATCGGCCCCTAAAAAGCCTCAGAAGACGAAGAAGGAGAAAGTAGTATCAGACACCCCTAAACCACAGAAGGCCTCTAAAAAAGCCTCTGAGGAGCTAAAGAAGCCTTTTATCTTAATTCGTCCTTTTGTATATCTAGGACGCTATATCAGGGATTCTTGGCGTGAAATTCGTCAAGTTCGTTGGCCATCACGCAAAGCTACCTGGAAACTAGTACTTGCAATTTTCGTCTATACAGGTATCTTTATCGCTCTCATTGTCCTCTTAGACATGCTCTTTACTTGGATTTTTGGATTATTAATTAAATAAAGGAGAAGAAATGGCAGTTAACCGATATGATGATACACGAGCATGGTACGCGATCAGTACCTACTCTGGCTACGAAGATAAGGTAGCGGAGTCTATCAAGCAACGTGTAGGCGGCATAGAAATGAAAGGGAAAATTTTTGACGCCCTAGTGCCAAAAGAAAAACAGATTGACATCAAAAATGGTAAACGCAAAGTCGTAGACCGCAAGATTTTTCAAGGATACGTTCTTGTGGAGATGAAGTTATCCGATGAAACATGGTATATCGTTCGTAATACCCCTGGCGTTACTGGATTTATTGGCACTGGCACACAGCCGACTCCCGTCTCAGAAAAAGAAATCGCCAAAATTAAAAAACGCATGGGCGTAGAAGACCCGAAGTTCTCCGTCAATTATGCAATAGATGAAGTCGTTTCTATTACAGACGGTCCATTTAAGGGTTTTGATGGTACAATTTCAGAAATCGACTCAGACAAAGGCAAACTCAAAGTGATGGTCTCTATGTTTGGGCGTGAAACCCCAGTAGAACTTGATGCACTCCAAGTAAAGAAGATCTAGCTCACAGACCAAAAGTGGCTTTACTTTTTTATAAATATCTGGTAAAATAAGCACGTTACGCACTAAATTAACCAGTAAAAGAAAGGAAGAAAGGAAAAAGAGTTTCCTTTCTCAGTAAGATATATATATGGCAGAAGCAAAAAAATGTATTGGAAATCTGAAATTACGCGTACCTGGTGGTAAGGCAACAGCTGGTCCTCCAGTCGGTAGCACACTTGGTCAGTGGGGTCTTAATATGATGGATTTCATTAACCCATTTAATGAAGCTACCAAAGAATACATGGGCAAAAACGTAATCGTTCACATTAAGGTTTATGAAGATCGTACCTTTGATTGGGTATGTCTTGGTCAACCGGTAGATGATTTGATCCGCGAGGCAATCAATCTCAAGAAAGGCTCCGGCAAGCCAAATCTAGAGAAAGTTGGCAAGATTAGTCGTGCTCAACTTGAAGAAATTGCCCAGAAGAAAATGGAACAACTCAACGCAGTAGATCTAGAAGGTGCAGTAAAGATTGTCGCTGGTACTGCTCGTTCTATGGGTGTGACCGTAGAATAATTATCTCCCCTTTTAGGATAGATTTGCCTAAAAGGGGATTTTTGTGTTATAATATGGAACGGATGGGTGTTTTTTGTTAGGAGGTGATCTTGTTGAGTAAAAATGCCAAAAAAGAGGAGAAGATAAAGAAGAAATCTAAATCCTCCAAATCTGAGTCGGCCAAGAAGGTGAAAAGACAAAACTATACAGAGATTTTTGGTGATGGCATTACCGAAAAAGATAGCCCAGACGTTCGCACGATCAAGGATGCGATCAGAACTATACCTGATTATCCGAAAAAAGGCGTGATGTTTCGGGATATTACTACACTCTGGAAATCACAGAAGGAATTTCGTTTGTCTATTGGCATGATGTTGGAAAAGATGCCCGAGATAGACGAATTTGACGCCATCGCCGCAATAGAAGCACGCGGCTGGGTTTACGGAGCAATATTAGCAGATGAGACCAATAAACCGTTTATTCCGATCCGGAAGAGCGGAAAATTGCCGTCAAATGTGTTATCAGTCGCGTATGGTCTAGAATACGGTAAAGACCAGGTGGAAATCCACGCCGATGCGATCTCAGAAGGGCAAAGGATCGTTCTGGTTGATGATCTCATCGCTACAGGCGGCAGCACAGAAGCCGCAGCAAAACTGATCGCAGCTTGTGGAGGAATGGTAATTCAAATCCTTGCCCTTATGGAATTAAAGGGGCTTAAGGGCAAAGAATACCTGAGAAACAAAGGATATAAGGTACATACCTGCATCAAATACCCGGGTAAATAACTACCGTCACCCCATCCAAAAGGTCGCTATATGCGACCTTTTTTATTAAAAAAGAAGCCCTCACGCTAAGCACATACTGCGCCCTGCTGGAATAATGATTTCTCCATTCTTTTTTGCACAATTCATTCCCTCGATTTTATAGATCAATATCTTTTTTCGTCAAGCATAAGCATCTTAGAATTAATGCTTCGTATTTTCATCACCAAATAGTTTTACGAGTTTTGGGATTCTAACTTGGTTTCAGAAGATAAAAAATTTCAGCCTGAGGCTGAGGTTAACCTCCGCCCCAGGCT
>JAZUOY010000006.1:0-29359 GCA_045604885.1 Candidatus Nanosyncoccus sp. | reverse complement strand
GAAGAATAAACATTTTCTTTAATATCATTAGGTGCGTTTTTGTCGTAAGATGCAAGATTATCAATCCTTGTGCTATGTTTTTGATTAATAATTAATAATACAATCGCGATGAATAGTAAAACTATAATAGCTGTAATGGCTAGTATAATTTTTGATTTAAATAATTCCCTAAATTTCTCTTTCATAATTAACACCCCGGTGGATAAGCGTAAGTAAAGCTACGAGACGAGTATTTTGATAAGGAGTATGTATGAATTCCTGTCCAACTAAATGGTTTACTGCAGCCTGCTTCGGCAATGTAAATACTGTCACCACTAATACCAATCACAACACCAGTATGTCCGCAAAGCACCCCACCACCACAAATAGTACTACCATTTCCAGTACTAAAGACTGCTCCTGGCTTCGGTGTGTGGCCACCATTAGTCCAGCCTCGACTAATTAAATTACCAGCGACGGCGCTACCATTTCCGAGACTAGACATTGTAACTCCAGTCTTTTCTTTAACATAGTATTTTACAAAAGCTACACAGTTTTCTAGGTCGCTCGTGCAGGATGTTGTTCTACTAATCCCATAATAACTACCTAACATTGGATTCGAATCCACCCAGCGTGGAGAGAATGCACGGTATTTATTCATGAGTGCTTGCCCTTCAGAAAGAGTTAAACATCCTGGTTCTGGTTCTTTTTCTTCACATTCATCACCTTCACAGTCATCCTCTTCATCATCATCCGCTTCCTCTTCTTCATCATCCTCACAATCATCACCAGTGCAAATACAGATTCCATTTTCATCCACTTCCTGACATTCTTCTTCCTCCTCTTCCTCTTCTGGACATTCTATATCTTTTCTGCGATGCACTCTTGGATCTGGGTCAGTAGAGGAGGAGTAATCTGACGAGTTGCCACCGAGGACCTTTCCACTCCCGCCTTCATATCTATCGTAAGTAACTGAGGAGACTGGTCTGCCGGTAGCTTGCGCCCATTTCTGTAGCCCACAAACGATGCCGGTAGCTTTATTGACATAGTGCTCGTCAGTAGCATATTTGCTACTGCCACTCTGTAGGAATACGATATAGGCGTAAGGATTATTAGGGTATTTATGTTTTGCTTCACGGACCCGAATGATGCTATCTGTATAATACTGGAATGCCTCCATATAATTCTTGAATGTGGCATGATGATGACTATCACAGGCGGGCGGATATGGTTTCCAACTTTTGAGCCCTAATGGATTATAGGGGCAAGCCTCTTTTGCGCCGAGCCCACTTTCTAGAATCATTTGTGCCATCATTCCCTCCCAGGGTAAACCATTCATTTTAGCTACTGAATAGACGTCACCAAAAAACTTTTCTAGGCGTCCATTATTCACATAGGCTTGTACACTACTGCAGTGTCCATCCCACACATCTTCACTTGGTTCTGGTTCTTCTTCACATTCATCACCCTCACAATCGTCTTCGTCATCTGGTGGATAAGGATCGTCTTCGCCAAAATCGTCACATTGACCACGAAGGTTCTGATATGGATTCCAGAATATAAAATTATCATTTTTAAAAATTGTTTCCCATTCATCGCCCAGAGTATAGGCACTAGCAGTTTTACTGGAGTTTATTCCACACAGAAGAACAAAAAACAGACAAATCAGACATAATAAAAACTTTCTTCTCTGACCCATACCACCTTTATTATAGCAGAAAAAGAAAAAATTATGCTTATTTTATTCCAAGGGTTGGATTGGAGTAAATTCGTAAATAATTTCGTAATCGTCTGGGTTATATCCAGCAGATCTGATTTGCTCTAAAGCATCTGTTTGGTTGTCGCCAGTCGTGTCAGTGATTTTGAGACAAAACTCATTTTGACACTCTAAAAATTTACCGCCATCTATACGATACTCAGTGTAATTATATTGTTCGTCATAATTCGCATAAATAATTGGCAATACCGTCATGATTGGATATTGTTCGTTGTATTTTTCTGCTGTAATGTTGGCTAGGTAATCGCCAATAGTATTTAGGAGGATGGCATCACTCTCATGTGTATCGTACCAAGATGTTGTTCCATCCTGTTGAAGGAGATAAGAATAAATCTTTGTTGCACCATCACTATTGTTGACAATTAAATCTTGTGGAATGAACCCGTCCTTTTCTATATGGACGGAAAGATCCCCTTTTGGTAATTTGTAACTCCCGTTTTGATATTGTTTGCCATCAATAGTGATCGTAGCTGAGGCTGGGGCAATGCGAATTTCAACTTCCGCAGTATCACGAAGGTTAAGGGCAGTGACTACAAGAATTGTTGTAATGAAGATCATGATTGCTAGAATCGTAAAACTGATAGGATGAGATTTAATCAATTTCATTTACAGCCCTTTCTTTAGACGAAAAATTCTATAACTAGAATCTGTATAGTATCCTCTAGCATGGTCGGCGGTTCTATCGCCATGAGAAGCGGAAGCGATCTTGGCATTTCCATTCTGATCAATCGTATAAATTTCTACATGACCGACTTTAATCCTGATATCTCCACCTTGTAAGTTGGAAGAATTACCGAGGTTAGGAATTTCCTCATAAAGTTCTGGATGTGAAGCGAAATAATTAAGCATTGTGCTAGTTCCACAGCACGGGACATTACGGTCGGCACCAGAATAGCGCAAGACTGCGGCCACGAAAGCATCACAACTAGCACCCATTTGGACAAATTTTTCTCCGTAGCCACTCAATCCTGTTGCTGCAAGAGCTTGTCGGTAAGCAGAATTTGGATCATCTAATGAGTGTGAACGATCGTTCCACGAGAGGGCTAAAGCCATGGCGTTAATATCGCCATTTCCTTCTGATCCATCCGCGCAAACATAGGCAACACTAATATTGCTAGGGCTTGCGGATGAAGCGGACCAGCCTCTTTCTGATGAACGATTTTGAATTGCTTTAATTAGGCTACTGACTTTGGAAACATAATTTGGATCGGTGGCATAACCAGCGCTTTTAATGGCTTGGATATATCCGTAAGGGTCACCAGCATAGTTAAAAGCTCCATGATTACGATAGCGTGGATTATTATTGATAAATTCATAGTATCCTTTCCATCCATCAGCGGCGGAATTATAATGCCTAGCATTATCAGGGTTACTATCAATCGCGCCAATTCCAAAGAAATTATAACGTTCTCTGGCGAAGCGACTCGTTCCGGAAGCGGACTCTAGAATGCCTTGAGCCACAACTGCTTCCCACGGGATTCCATATTGTGCTCCGAGTTGTGCGGCAATATCGTGATATTGATCCACGAAAGATGATTGCAGGGCGGATAAACCTGCAGAAGCTACTCCATCGTAACTCCCTACGCCGGTGTAGCAATTGTCAGAGAAACCGGTTGGATTATAATAAAAAATTCCATTTTTATCTAGGTAATCTAGTAATTTGTCTTGCGAAGCATCTGACACTGCCCAAACGGTAGAAGGTGTAATCAAGGATGCAATTACTGTACAAATAGCTAATAAACGATGAAGATATTTCATAAAGTAATCTCCTGTTTAGGGTAAATATATTTAATATCTTTTAATAAAATAGCGGTAGCTACTGGTTGGAGGTTTTCAGAATTATAATTGAGGGCTTGGGCTGTTTCCTTTTTAGTAAAATTGTAACGTGTTGCAGGATTATAATTGGCAATTCTTTGTTCATAATCTACGACGGCTAGTACGGTTTTTGCATCTTCCTTGCTAATACCAGAGATACGAGCAAGGTAGCCGGCACGCGAATTATCAAGTGGATGTTTCGCTTCATAATTTTTACGATAGGCGGTAACTGGATCGTCTGCTTCTCCATACATACCAAGATTTTTCTTAATGCGAGCAGAAAGCACATACAATTGGTGCCATTTTTCTGTTTCTTCCCAAGCTGGGTTGTCTGGGCTATTAACGTAGCGTGAACCGTCCGCGACGCTTCTGCAGTAGTCACTACCAAGGGATTTGACCATTTCTACAATATTACTAAGGAGTGGTACATGTATAGTACTGTTCTCACACGCATTAGCAATGTTGACGTCATAAATGCCAGGGTTGGAATAGCGCCCCATCCAATAGTTAATAAAATGCGAAAGGGGCGATCCATCAATAATAATCTCTTTACCGTCTTCTTCTATAACACTTTGTTCTATGACACTACGGTACATTTCGTCATCTTCTGGTACGTCAATAGTGGATAAATCATGAGTGGCTGACATTGTGCAATAAATGTTTCCAGCTGCGCCGATTTCTCCAATTTTCTCGCAATAGTCAGCGAAGTTTGTCATTAATGAAGTATTTTCTCCGCCAGCATAAGACGTACTAAGAGATGTAAGAGCGGTATTTGTGATGGAGGATAACGTAGATAATGTAGAAATAGGTGACGATGAAATATTGGAGACAAAAGTGGTGAGTGGTAGTAAAGAATTAAGAATACTACCGAGGAAGGTATGCTTTTGTGAGGCATCAAAAGGACTATATTTTGCACGATCTATTTCTGCCTCTTGGGCAATTAGCTCCGCGTTAGCTTTATTGTAAGCAATTACTCGTTCCCTAGTCGCACCAGTTGCGCCAGAGTTTTGTTGGGCAGCCAAAGTGTTGATATTAGAAGCTCCCTCGGCAAAGTATTCTCCGCCAGAAATCCCAATGGCATTTTCGTAAGGATTACTATACATTACTTGTGCAACGGTTGGTACTAAGAGGGACAGTACGGTACTAGCAGTAATTTTGACGCCAATCTTGAGGCCAACGTCCAATAATATGCCAATCGTAGCTTTAACGAGAGGACCGCCAGGTACGGCGAGCGCAGAAAGACTAATTAAGGTGCTAGTGGCGCGTTCTATGTTACAAGTGGCGGTAGAAAGCCCCGCATTTGCAATACTGGCATTCGTAGACTCGTAAGATCGTTCTATGGAGTATTTTTTGGCGTTAGAACGATTGGCGGTTAGTCCACCCAGCACTACCCTCATTCCCTCTGCCTCTAATGGTGCGCCGGTCACTTCGTATTGTTCCCCAGTAACTGCATCATAAACAGACGAGGTGGCGGATTTAGTAAACCAGTTAAGGACTGAATTTACAGCAGAACTATCGCCGCTGCCTTCACGGGACTTACTGAGGCTTTCCATTTTTGTCATAAAATCATGTGAAGAAGCATAGCGTTCGTTGTTAGCAACGGCAGTTGCTACCATATTGCCAATTTCCAAAGCTGCACATCCCGGTGTATTGGCAGCGACTTTGTTACCAACCGAGTCAAGATAGGCTTTGGCACGATCCTCTGCTGACTCTCCGCCAGAAGCAGTGGAGTTAATTGCTTCGCCAGTGGCTATATAATTAATTATTTCGTTGCCGTTTTCGTCTGTGGTGATTTCCTTTTCTGCTGTATCAATTGTCATATCGCTTCCACCGCTGAAATAGTTCGTCATTAGCTCGTCGTAATTTGCATCATCCGTGGCTTGGTCTCCGGTGACGTTATAATCATGAAAAACATCGCGTGATAGTCCAAGTTTTTTGTAGAATTCTTGAGCAGCAGAGTCAAAGAAAGTAGCAATTCTGCCGCGACGCGCATAAGTTAAAGCCTCACGAAAATGCACATTACCATTATATATAGCATCAAAATTTTCAGAATTAATTGATATTCCATCATATTCTAGACTATTACCATTGACTTTGATTCCTTCATTTTCTAGACGCTCTTTTAAATAATCAGTCATTTCTAGTTTGCCATCTAGGATTTCTTTAAAGATCTCGTTGCTACGTAAAGTGTAGGCAGTATATTCAGTATTAGTTGCTTCAGTGAAGAGTGATTCTAGGTGGGGTCCCAAGAAAGATGAAGATCCAAAAATTAGTAGTGCGCCACCTAATAATACGCCAACGATGAGAAGTGCAGGAGCAACCTTACGTAGGCGCGCGCGAAGTGGTTTTTTCTGTCTAGTAGGATGAAATTTATTGGATTTTGATTTGGTGCTAGTCGGATGATACAAGGAATGATGTTCTAGACCAGAAGCGGACTTTTCTGCCGTGCGTAAAGACTCACGTGCGATCAAATTGGGATCGGCGGGATTATCTGGTTTTTTGACACCAGGAAGAGTAGGGCGAATATTGCCCTTTCCGAAGTAATTCTTCTGACCAGCCATAACATGTTAATTATAACATATTCTGCGTAAAAATACTAGTCTAGGAACCGTTACGTTGGTCGGCGTTTTGCTGGACTGGATTGGTTGTAATCAGACTTTCTTCGGTTTCTGAAGCGATAACCTGAATGTGGACATGATTTTGTCCAGCAAAGAATAGCCCTTGTCCGACTGGGAAATTGGAAAGACGTTTCTTTTCCTCGCTCGTTAGCTTGAATACATCAGATAAGACATCTACCGCTGAGCTAGATTGTTTGAGTAGGATTTGCATGGAAGAGTTCGCTACAATAGCACGCCCCATTTTACTAGACATGAAATCTTCTACGTCCTGGGTAATTGTCGTAAGACCTAAGTAGTACTTACGAGCACGTTTGGCAAGGGAGAAGAGGAAGTTGGCAGAATCATCATATTTCATTAGCTGCCAAGCCTCATCTACGATAAGAAGGCGACGTTTTTGTTGCGCACGTACCACATTCCAGATATGTGAGAGGACAATATACATTGCTACTGGACGCAACTCATCTTCTAGATCCCGAATGTTAAATACGACCATCTGATTATTGATGTCAATGTTGGATTGTTGGGAAAAGATTCCAGCGAAAGTTCCTGTAGTATATTTGCGTAAGCGTTGAGCAAGGTTTGGACCAGTACCACCCATATGTAACAAGGTATCGTATAAGTTAGCAATAGTAGGTGGAGTAGATTGATGAGTCAAGGCGTCAGAGGTAATACCGGCGCGAGCATAAGTATCAATCAACGCCTGATCTAGATCGGCTTCTTCGTTTGGTGTTAGAGCTGGAGCAGCTGGTGCGCCAGCGGCAGCTTGTTGTGCGCCACCAAGCATGAGGCGGAATAAACCATGTAAGGTCACGAGATTTGCTCGTAAGGCGTCATTGGCATCTTCCGCATCGATTACCTTTGGTAGATCAAATGGGTTAATGCGTACATCAGAATTGAGGCTGAGACGAATATAAGATCCACCCACCGCATCGCAGAGACGTTGGTACTCGTTTTCTGGGTCAATGATTAAAACTTCTGCTCCCACCATCATAGATCTTAGAGCCTCAAGTTTCACAGTGAACGACTTACCAGCACCAGATTTAGCAAAGACAACCATGTTAGCGTTTTCTAGTGAGAAACGGTCAAAGATGACGAGACCGTTATTGTGCATATTAATGCCATAAAGAATACCCTTTTCCTGTGTTAAGTCGGCTGAAGTAAATGGGAAAGAAGTGGAAATAGCGCCAGTATTCATGTTGCGACGAATCAGCAATTGATCTGTACATTGTGGCATGACAGAATTCATGCCTTGTTCTTGCTGTGAAGATGCCACCTTAGAGAAGACCATCTGCTGTCCAAAGAGGGTTTCTATTTTTCTTTGAACAAAGCCTAGTTCTTCTAATGAATCTGCCCATAGAGTAACATAAAGCCCAAAACGGAAAAATTTCTCCGCACCAACCTGCAGCTGATCACGCAATTCCTCAGCGTCGCCGATAGCAGCTTCTAGTTCTGGATCACGCACTTTGCCCTTTTCGGTATTAACGTTGATAGAAGCCTCTAGTTGAGTCACTTTCTTTTGAAGGTTTTTCATGACGATGGTAGTGTCTACTGGATAAATATACATGGATACATCTAGCACTTCATCAATGTTAATTAATGGAGAAAGCCAACCAGTATAGAGGGAGCGAGGATAACCATAAACATAAAGAGTCCGTCCATATTTGGTTCCTAAACGAAAATAGTCAGAATGAATTTCTATAGATGATGGAGAAATGAGATCGCGCAGGGTAGTGATACCTTGTTCGAAAGCTTTCTGAATCTCCGCTTCTTCCATTGCTTGTGCTTGAGCGGCAATCTGGGCGGCTGAAAGCTCTTGCTTCTGTTTCTTTTTATCTTTCCTGCTCATTCTTTTCTCCTTTTCTTACATAGGTTGTAGCTAGTTTTGTAAAATCTACCAGGGGTTCGCGGACAGCAGTATCAGGGTTATTGAAGTTGTAATATAATGCACCGAGCTCCCTCGTGTTGAGGCGGACTGAATGTATGCCAATTTGGAACAAACCAGAAATTACGGACTCTACACGGTTATTGATTTCTGTAATAGCTTTATCGTAGGTGCCGCGATCAATTTTTGTCACTTCTGACTGCTTCTTTTGAGAGACTCCAGAAAAGAAATTGCGAGTTTGCGTGAGGACTTTCTCAGCTTCATCGGAAATATAATATGGAATAACGATAAAGAATGACTTATCCATAATGTTAGCTTCTTGGGAAAGGATGTCTATGAAATTAATGTAATCATCCATTAGAACGCCAAGTAGCATATTATCATTGTTTTTGCGAATTTCTGTTAAGCGCTCTAGGTATGGTCCAATATCTACTCGTTGTGAACGAATGAGAATTTGAGTAGTGAAATGAAGGGAGTTGAGAAAGTTCTGGTAAGAGTATTCCACTGCTTCGCGCTCGGTTTCTGACATCAAATCAAAGTTGATGGATTGACAGGCTACCACTGCCCGGAATGATCCATCTTTCATAATGACGAGACCATCACGCAACTCAGAAATTAGCAAAGTAGATTGAGTGGAAAGTGGATCGTCTGGCGTAGCATGAGCTGGCGTCCCACCAACTTTAGTATTCATGGGTGCGTTATTAATTGGAGAAACTGGTTGTGGACTAGCGGTGACATTATTAGCGGAATTAACATTTGGTTGGACCATGGATGGCTGAGGTGTAGATTGAGGAGCAACCGGTTGTACTGGTGCAGCTGGCGCAGGCTGGGCTGGAGCTGGCTGCGGAGTTTGAGGAGGCTGACCCATCGTGTAAGGGTTATATGCTTGTTGAATTGGTTGATTTTGTGGGTTCATTTTTCTCCTTAATGCAATGATATATAGCCTTCTTTGTTCTGTTCTTCTATGCGTGCTGCCTCTTTGGAAATAGTGGCGACGGAAAAATCTTGGTTGTGAGCGAGATCTTTGAGTTTCGCTTGCATAGTAGGGCTAGGTGCAGTTTGAGGATACGCCGTTGGCTGTGGCGGATAGTTATTAAGTGGTTGTGTAGGTGGCAGTTGTGGTGCCATTGCAGCCGGATTAGCAAATTGAGCAGTAGAAAGCGGAGTAATAGTACGCTGATTTGGCAATTGCCCGGTGGTATTAGTATTCTCTGATTGCTGGATGGCATTTCTCATCTGATTGACTAATTCCTGATGACGTGTATTTTGTTGTTTAGCGAGCATCTGGTTAATTACTGGAGAAGATTTTTCATCAAGAATATCAGGAGCGGCATCGGCTTCCGCTAAGAATTTCGCACGCATCGGAGCATTATTGATATCTCCCCTTACGGCATAACCTTCTGTATCAATGACATTAGCGAGAAACGAAAGACGATTACCGGCTTCTTCCTGAGATAAATCGCGCGTATGTGGAGTTTCTACTTTTTTTGGTACAGTAATTTCTATAGTGGACTCACGTTGACCAGGATTCCAGAAGCGTTTATTCGGTCTAATATGGAAGGAGACCACTGCGGCGAGATACGTTTCCATCGGCTGGTCTTTCTTAAGTGGTAGAGCTAGCACTGCAAAGAAGATAATAAATGGTACAGCGAGTAGAGCGAGCAATGGGAAAATCTGAAAGAGCGCAAAAGCAACACCAATAAATCCACCCATGATCATTAGATAGACAAACTGGCGGAATGTAAACGGACCGAGAAGTTTATCATCAGCCTCAACATCCTGTGGGACCTTATATTGCGCCATGCTTATATTTTAGCATAGTTGTTCGCAAAATGATATTGGTTTTTAATCGTGGATGTAACTGACAATCAGGTCTTTGAGCGCCTGAGCGTGATCTTCTACCGTCAGAGAGGCATCTTGGCCGTGGAAGGTGATATATTCTTCGTAACTGTCAATCACTTCACTAAAGCGTGGATCATTTAGAATTGCGTCATCCAGATAGGTTCTTACGGCATCAAAGAAGAAATCAGGGGAGGCGGAATTTTCTGCCGCCATTAAATCAATGCGGACGAAATGATCGGCACTATCTTCTACATCTTTAGTAATGGTATCTTCAAAATAGTCCTCGTCGTTATCATTACGATTATAAATGGACCATGGTGCCTGTTTTTCTTCTTTCTCGTATTCACGATCAACGCGTTTATCTTCTTCGGACAACTGATATGGAGTGTCAAACGGATTATTCGGATCGTCCATGCCACTATTAGCGCGCTGTTGGGAGTTATACATACGCTCCCTGAGCTCTGGTGATGGTTTATTAGCGTCACTTGGGCGAATCCTGCGGCTAATCTGGCGGGCGCGATAAATTGTATCAGTTGTTTGCTTGGCGAATGGATTGATTAACTGTGGATACTTCTTCTTCCACTTTTCATCATTCCAGAGTTCCATAGAATCTAGGAGTTTATTCCAGTTATCAGCGGCGCCAGGTTTTTGGTTATCAATAATACCATTAGTGATACGAGACATCATGTTGGCAAACTTTGGCGCTGCCGGCAAGAGATACTTCTTAATAACAGTATTCTTGAGATCGTCTAAGGTTGCTTGATCATGCGGAATGGAAATTGTCTCTAATTCTCCAGTTTCAGGGTTCCTAACATAACGGGTGCCTTTCATTGGGCTACCATTTACATTTCTAAAGCTCATTAGCGAATCGTAGTCAAACAGCATCTTTTCCCAGTTTTCTGGGTTCATTAGCATTTGTAATTGCTGTAATTCCATAGCATCTTGAGTGTTGAATCCGCTCGGTTTAGCAGTTTTGATGAGGTTATCTAGACGTGCCAGATTGAGGTGGATGTAATCCTGGATATAGCGTTGGCCAACAGATGTAGCATACATTGGGCCAGCGAAAGTGGCTTTCTCCTTAAAGCCAGAAGACATTGTCGCCCGACCAAGTGTAGTACTTAGTTGTGCTAAGCCTACACTATCCAGGCCATAATCGCTATATTGCCCCTCTTTCACGCCGGATAAGATGCCATATAGGCCGTTGATTGGGTCGGCGATTGGCATATCCCAGTTGGAAATAATTTCTTTCATGGCTGGGCCATCACTCTTGTAAACGCGCCCAATAAACTTGCCATCTTGGTCTTTCGCATCATAATAATACTGTTTTTTGCCATTCTTATCTATCTCATACTTATCATAAGCAACTGGCTGGAGCCACTCTGGATGATATTTCAAGAATTCGCCAGGACTCTCTTCTTTGACGCGGTGATGCTCGCCATTCGCATCATCCCACTCATAATAATAGTCACTACCATCTGGGTTGGCGGCAAAACCATCGTCGTTATTATAGTAGCCAACCATCATATTGCGTGCATCACGTTTATTATAGCCGTATTTGGCGAAAGCATAGTTGGTATAGGATTTACGCTTTGCTTCATTAGCGGCAGATTTGCTGATCACCTCACCTAAGACAGTGACTTCTCCGCCTTTACCAAGTGCACCTGCTGCACCCACGATATAGTGGTTATAATTATGTGCTGCCCTCTGTGCTCCGGCACTTGTAGAGGAACTACTAGGATTATATGCCTTGCGATACTGATTGAACTGATCCATGACCCAATCCTGATCAGCGAAGGCATCATTCTCTTCTGCCAGCATTGTACGGTAGAACTCCAGATAATTCTGTCCAGCTTGATGGGCAAGTCGTTGATCGCGCGCTGTAGTATAGTAATCACCGTATTGATCGAGTAGATGGGCACTATCTTTAGTTACGTATTGAGCAGCGAGGCTAGCGTTCATTGCGCTCTTTGCTGTTCTAGTAGAACGATTAGCACGTAAATTACTTTGACCCAAACCTGCCGCCGGCTCATAGATTCCGCCAGCAATTGCACGTTGCGCCTTAACCTCTGCCAGAGCCTTACGGGTCTTGGTTGCATTTTCTAGGTCTAATTCTCGTCTGCGTTGTTGGCCATCCAGATAACGTCGTAAAGCTGCCGATGGACGATGTGACTCGCTAATATAGCGCTGTCTGGCTATTTCCTTTTGTAGATCGCCAAATGCTCTAGCGCCAGCGCGTGGCTTGTCAGCAAAGCCGTTGAGCTTATTGGACACCGCGCCGAGGACTGTACCGGACATTTTGAGAAGAGATATAGACAGGAATAATGGAAATACTTGTACTGCCATACCGAGGACGATGCCAAAAGTATTATTACCACTCAATGAGTTGGCGACAATAGCCCAGCCAGCTAATTGTGCTGCGCCGAAGAGCAGGCTGAACATTGGATAGAAGATCAACATAGACACAAAGATATCTTTCCACTTCTTGAACCAAGATTCGGTGTTTGGTAACATGTAAGCGACGAAAGCAAGTGGTGCAATCATGATTAACATGGAGACGAGTGCCTGACGCAAGCCGATTGTGATAAGACCAACTAAAACAGATAGAATGCCACCAATCAGAGCCGTGACTAGAGGCCAAAGGAATGCTCCTAATCCACCTGCTACGCCAATAGCTACACCAGCGATTGTGCCACCACCAATCAGAGCACCAGTTAGTTGTGTCCAAGTAATTTTCGCGGCATCACCTAGTCCGCCAGCAGCAACTGCGGATTGCTCTATGCTGGTAAAGACACCTTTGAGGCTAGCTCCGATGATATTACTTACATCTACCGCTAATGCACAGAGAATATAAGAGAGATTGACTAAGACCGCTGCTACGACGAGCTTTGGTAGGGCTTTCTTGATGCCATAGTTAGAGATCCCTAAGCCAGTGATTTGAGAATATACAATGATCAGTAATACAACTACGAAGACGACATTGGTAATATCGCGCATAATCTCCCAAACTTGATAAATCGGTGACGAGCCGTCTGTTGCCACCGGATCAATTACGAGAAGTTTTTCTATCTGAGAATAAATTGCATCAATCGCCTTGCCTAGCACTCCAGTAGATGGACAGACGAGCCAGCCGATTGCGCCAACCTGGTCAAAACAAGTGTTGGTATCGGTCTCGCCAGCACCAGGGGCTGGATCGGTCGGATCGTAGGCCTCTATGGATTCAGGTGCCGCATAAACAGGGGTAGAAACGGAGGGGATGAAGGCTGGCACTAGATTGATGAAGAGTGAAATAAAAGCAACAAAAACCAGACCCAAAAATGACTTGTGTAGGCGGTTTTTTAGAGATAATTTCACACTCATAACAATCAACCGGCTTTAGAAAAGCGCTTTATTCCATAATTATAGCACACATAAGCGTAATAGTCAAGAGTAAAGTCATCTTATCAAAAATATACTTTTATGGTATGATGAAGGCATGAAGAAATTTTTGATCAGTTTGGTGGTGGCACTGATTAGTGTCTTTGGGTTTTTGTCTGCCACGACAACTAATGTTTACGCAGATGACGGTTGTGAGCCAGGAGCGACAGTATTCTTCGCTCTCAAGCCATGGTATGCTGGTTGGACAGATGGCGAGTGCAATATTAAGGCGCCAGGTAAGGGTGAAATCCCAAAATTTGTTTGGTCAATTGTTCTTAATCTCATGTATGATGTTGCGGTATTGGTAGGTTATGTGGCAGTAATTATGGTGGCGTATGGTGGTTATATGTATATGTTTTCACGTGGTGATGTCGGTCGGGTGGAGCGTGGCAAGAAGACTTTAATTGCAGCGATTACAGGCTTGATTATTGCAATGTTAGCAAGTGTAATTATGAACACGATATCGACGATTTTAATCAGTAGTTAAAGGGAGAAATGTAATGATTTTTGCAGATGCGATGGATGAAGTCAAAGGAACGATAGACAAACTTCCGAACCACAGCGGCGTGGGAGTTACTACTTTGACGAATGTGTTGTACTGGGTCTTTGCAGCGGCAGGCTTGGTGGCGATAGCAATGATTATCTATGGTGGCATACAATACCAAACTGCGCAAGGCGACCCCGGCAAGATTAAGCAGGCGACTAATACGATAGTTTTTTCAGTGATCGGTCTGATTATAGTGATTCTCGCTACGGCAATTACTGCCTTCGTATCTAATATGGTAGGGGAGGCAGCGCAATGAAATCTCGTATCTCAGCAGTAGTTTTGGCGGTGGCGCTCGCGGTGTCCACTTTTTGCGGTCTCTTATTCCCTGTTTCTACTTATGCTGCCAACAAACTCACAGAGGACGCTTGCAAAAGCGCAACAGCAGATCAAAAAGCTGCCCTTGGTTGCCAGCAAAATAATACTGCGCCAAGTGTGGTGACTAATATTCTCAATGGGGTAATTGCGGTATTGGCGATCGTGGCAGTAATCGTGATTGTGGTGGCAGGTTACCGCTATATCGTCTCTCAGGGTGACCCAGGCAAGATTACTCAAGCGAAAAATATGATCGTCTATGGGATTGCAGGATTAATTGTGGCGGGCTTGGCTTTTGCGATTATTAACTTTGTCATTACGGGCGTGACCTCATCATAAAAAACTATTGCAGACAAATAACACGAGTGCTATAATAAAATCAAAATAATCTAAAGGAAAAAATAATTCTATGAAGATTACAGACAAACTAAAAATGACAATTATGGGGTTAGCCGCTGTGACTACGCTTGGCGCCTCTGCTTTGGTCGCACCAATAGCGCACGCAGAGACTCCTGCACAGAAATATACAGGTACAGATGCACAGACTGCAGCTACGGGTGATAGTCGCGATCTGATGTCTATTCTCCAACTTATCATCAATGTTGCGCTTGGCGTGATTGGTTTCGTGGCCGTTGTGATGATCATCGTCGGTGGCGTACAATATACTACATCTTCCGGTGATACTGCTAAGGTTACTAAGGCAAAGAATACTATCCTTTATGGTGTTGTTGGTTTGGTGATTGCCCTCTTGGCATTCGCAATCGTCAACTTCATCTTGACTAATGTGTTTAATCAATAATTAGTTCAGAATCTAATATCTCCCCTTTTGGGGAGATATTTTTTGTGCTATATTATATATAGTATATTTATCATTAAAGGAGCAGCTATGAAGAAAATAAAAATGCTAGTTATGGGGTTGGTAGCGATAGCGGCAATGGGATTAACAGCGATCTGTATAGCGGAGCCAGCATCTGCCGCTTATAATTGTCCGCAAGGTACTTTACGTCATGGAAAATCAGTGGATAACCCTACTCAATGTAACATTGACCCAGCAGAGGATGATACCCTCATGACAACCGTGCAAGGTATTATTAACTTTGCTCTCAGTGTATTGGGGATCGTGGCAGTGATTGTGATTATCGTCGGTGGTGTAACATATACAACCTCCTTAGGCGATCCAGGCAAAATTACAAAGGCAAAAAATACCATTCTTTATGGTATTATCGGTCTAGTAGTAGCACTTCTGGCCTTCGCCGTGGTGAACTTTGTTTTGGACGGGGTGTTTAATCCAAAAAAGGGCGCCGACACAACTGAAGTGGATGACACTTCTGAGGGGGATAGCTAGAAGAACAAATATTATGGTTGGCAGGATATCTTAAAAAGATTCCACTGCCGACCATTTTCTTTAGCTATAATTAAAAAACCGCCGAATGTTCGGCGGTTATATTTCTAGGTGTGTACCAGATTATTGAATCTGGATTTTCTTTGGGGCTTCTACCTTTTCTTTCTCAAAGGTAATAGTGAGAACGCCATCCTTTAGTTCGGCTTTGACACTGTTCTCATCCTCGCGAACCTGTACAGGAAGAGCGATTGTACGAGAAAACTCACCCCAATAGCACTCTTGAATGTGCCAGCGTGTAGTATGCTCATCTTCGCCACCGGAGAGGACACCGGAAATCGTCAAGATATTATCAGAAATGCTGACATCAAGGTCTGACTTGGAAATACCTGCAGTACGGGCCTTTACTACCAATTGTTCGGCGGTTTCATAGACATCTACTGCGAGCTGCCCTGGGAAATCGTCGGTATTGTCTGCCCACCCGTCATCTTCTGCTGGAAGAGCCTCTTCTGTAGCGGCACCTTCCTCCGCTGCTGCTGGAACATCTGCACCGTTATCCAAAAAAGCGGCGGCGAGTTCGTCTTCCATCAGCATATCGTCGTTATTACGAGCCATATAACCTCCAATTATTGTTGTTATGCTTTATTATAAAGCTTTCATTTGATAAAATCAAGATAATTATGAGTTTCGTTGTAAAAAACACAACAAATTTTGGGTTTTTGGATCTCATTGCACCACTCACCTGTCGGGGTTGCGGCGAATTGGGAACGCTACTTTGTGACCGTTGTAAAAAACACAACATCAAGACAGGATTGGAAATATGTCCCAGGTGTAGAAAAAATCGTGAATCATGTTTTTGTAAGGTGCCACTTTATGCTGCGAGTTATCGTGAGGGGCTGATCGTGAGATTAGTAGAAGAATATAAGTATCAGTCTATTCGTGCTACTAGCAAGGTCTTGGCGGAGATTTATGATCAAATTATTCCGGAGTTCAGCAAGGCGGTTGTTGTTCCCTTGCCAACTATTAGTAAACATATTCGGGAGCGTGGTTATGATCACATGAAATTAGTCGCCAAGGATTTTGTACGGCTGAGGAACAAGAGTCTACGACAACAGGATAAATCATCTCGATCCAACTATCAGTTTTTGCCAATCCTAGAGCGTTTGAATCATAGCGTCCAAGTTGGCGCAGACCGTGCAGCGCGTCTTACTCAGGCGAAGCAAGCTTATGGAATCAATCAAAGATTTTTGCGGCAACTCCATAAAAAGCAGTTAGCAGACGCTGATACTACGTTTCTATTATTAGATGATGTCTGGACGACAGGAGCCTCTATGGAAGCGGCGATTGCCGTGCTAGAGCGAGCGGATCTCGTGAATATTGCTGCAGCGGTAATTATTACTGGCAGGTAAACTAATTACTCTGACTTTCTTGACTCTCTGATGATTCTTGGAGATTGTCCGGATTGGCGGCGGAATTGTCGCTACCAGTGACGGCGTTGATGACGAAGTTAACGATAGCGAAGGCAAGAATTGAAATAATGAGACCAATGATAGCATAAAGAATAGTATTCTTGGCGTCAGTTACCTTCTTGCTGTCGCCACCAGAAACGACGTAGCGTAAACCGCCGTAAATTAGCATAATCACCGAAATAATACCAACGACATAGAGGACGGTATTAGTAATCTGAGTAAATACGCCGTTTGGGCCGATGAGGTCAGCTGGCATTCCGTCTGCCCTGGCGACTTCTGCCCCCTCCTTAACGGAGAGTGCCATCACCTTGCCAGCAGTAAGGGTAACAGCGGCGGCAAGACCAGTAACGATTTGTACAGCTAATTTGAGATATTTGTTCATTTATTTCTCGCAGTTATTTATTGATATTATAGCATACTGAGAGTGATTTGTTGAGAATTATCTATTCTCTGGGAAGATATGTTATAATAGAGGCACTGGAGGGATACCCAAGTGGCTGAAGGGGACGGTTTGCTAAATCGTTAGTCTGGGGAAACCTGGAGCGGGAGTTCGAATCTCCCTCCCTCCGCCAGATGCTGAGTGTGACAGAAAAAGCGTAGTTTTTTCTGCAGTAAGAACAAGGAATGAAATTTGAGAGCTTGCTCTCATATTTTTTATTCCTTGTGAGTACTGAAAAACTTGTTTTTCACACTTGGTATCTGAGTGTTTTGAGGAGAGGTGAGATACTGCTATGCAGGTTTCCCCCCATTTTATTAAAAATAATTTCTTTAATAATCATTGACTTTTTTAATAAAGTATGCTACTCTTAATACATGTACACAACCACTATTACAAAATCTGGACAAATTACCCTTACGAAGTCCGCTCGTGAGCTGCTTGGCGTGAAGCTTGGTGACCGTCTAACGGTCAAATCTCAGGGTTCTAAGATCATCATAGAGCCACGTCAGAGTGATGAGGAATTTTTGAAAGAGCTAGATTGTCTAAAAAGCCCCGAGTCGCTATCCTATGAGCAGCATTTACCAGGTGAATATCGTGGTAAGTCCACTAGTGAGATGATTGATATCTGGGCTAATTCTACAGAAGGACAAAAGTACTTGGAGGAATCTCATGCATAGTGACTCCATTGATACGAACGTTATTGTGCACGGAATTACTACTGATGATCTTGTCCAGCGTAAAAAGATCCTCGCATTTTTGAGCCAACCGAACAGTTTACATCATCTCTCCACTATTGCTTTAGCGGAGGCGGTTTTCGTGCTGGAGCGAGTCTATCGGAAACCACGAGTAGAAGTGGCTAATTTAATTAATTTTTTTCTGACACGCTATTCTGATGTAATTGAATATGATCATGTTTTGATCGCTAGGACAATACCATTTTGGATGGAGCATCCAAAACTCTCTTTCACGGATTGCTTATTGGCCAGTGATGCAGAACTGACTAACAGAGAACCCTTAGTGACTTGTGATAAAAAACTTGCTAGACAATCTCCCTCCGCTAAATTATTTGACTAGATTACCCTAGTAATAGTCCCACCATGAGTGGCATTGTGCCGACGGATAATAGTGTAGAAATAGCGACAAGTTCTGATGCTTCAACTTCGTTGCCCCCGTATTCCGTAGCAAAGAGACCGAGGCTAGTAGCAGTAGGCAAGGCTTGGATTAGGGTGCAAACCTGAATTACTGCATCTGGAAAATTACAAGCTTTTAGAAGGCAATAAGTTGCTAGTGGTCCGATGATTAACTGAATAATGGCGGGTAGAACGAGTTGCCATTTCTTAATGATTTTGCGTAAGTCTGCCTCTGATAACATAAAACCTATACAGATAATGGAAAGTGGTGTCGTGGCGTTGCCAACGAAGCTGATCGCGTCTGTCAGAAACACTGGTAACTGGAAACTTGTCAAAAAGAGCACCATACCAACCACTACGGCGATGATGTTTGGATTGAGGATGGTATCAAGGAGCATTTTCCAAGAAAATTCTTTCTTGAACAGATAAATACCATAGGAGAATAGTGCTATATTGAATATGATAATGAACCCACAATAGGCTATAATTCCCTGGTCGCCAAAGGTGTTAGCAACAATCGGATAACCGAGAAAAGTTGCATTATTAAAAATTAGACCAAATTGCGCTTCGCGCCGTAATTCGTCCCGAAAGAAGAGTTTGTTGAATAAGACTTTAGATAGAATGATCAACATTAGCATCACGATTAGTCCAGCTGCCATGCCAGCGAAAAACAAATGGGCGGACTCTGCATTAAAAGAGGTTGGAAACGCCATGAACAATGATGCCGGCATAAAAACAAAAAGCAGTAAGTTGACCAGCTGTCTATTGGTGCTTTTATGGATTGCTCCTGTCTTGCCGAGGAAAAAACCTAGCATCAAAATCAAGAGAATTGAACCTAGTCGTGCATAAAATGAAGAAAGTTCAATTTGCATAAGCTTATTATAACATGATATACTAGATACATGGATAAGTTAAAAAACATATCTTGGGAAGCACAAGAATATGTCTCTCGTGATAAGAACACTGGTTGGTACATTGCACTGATCGCCGTGGGGCTGTTGTTGACTGGGGTCGGTATCTGGCTCGGTTGGTGGAGTTTCTCTCTGCTAATAGTAGTCTCCGTAGTAGCGCTGATTGTTTATTCTGTGCGTCCGCCGCGTATGTTGAAGTATACTATGACATCTAAGGGGCTAAAAGAGGGCGAGAAACTTTATAATTATGATGAATTCCGGGCGTTTGGAGTGATTAACGATGGCGGACATTATGCGATCGTGTTAACTCCGCGTAAACGTTTTTCTCCACGCACATGGGTGTATTTTCCCGAGCGGCAAGGTGAAGGAATTGTGGACGCGTTTGGTGCAAGGTTGCCGATGGAAGAAGTAAAACTAGATTTTATTGACAAGATTGTCAGGGCTTTGAGAATTTAGAGCGAAAACTTATAGATAAAGAAAGATTTGCATTTCTAAAATGCTTGTGATATGATGGTAAATAGGAAAAATAAAATTAAAATTAAAAGAAGGGTGGTTATGGGCCAGTTCGGTCAGACAAACGATCTACAAGAGGCGATAGATCAGGTTACCAATGGTAACGCAAAAAATAATCGTGACGAAAAAAGCGAGAATATAGACATAATCCAAAATCAACTTGGTGTGCCTCCGATGCCAGAACCTTTCCCTGCCCCAGAAAATGTCGCCCCATTTTCTGATATTTTGCCTCCTTCTCCCGTAGGTGATGCCTCACAGCCACCAGCCAATACTCCGACTGATTCGCCAGTTAATAACCCAATTGACATTGTGAACCCTGTACCTCCATCTGATGCTGCACCTTCTGCTCCGGTAGAGAATGTGTCTAATGCTCCAGTAGATTCCAGTACGCCAGAGGCTGCACCAAATACTGAGCCAAGCGCAGAGCAAATTCTAACTGAGTCATTAGGTAATACGCCAGAAAATGGTGATTTGGCACAGGTGCGTGAAAGTATCTTGAAAGATCTAATGCCGTTAATGGATAAGGTTCAGAGCACTCCAGAGGAGAAATTTGATATTTATCAAGATGCGATGGAAACTTTGCATGACAAGAACTTGATTGCTGGCGCTTATAATGTTGCTTCTCAGATGACAGACGAAACGAAAAAGGCTGAATCCTTGATGAAGCTCATGCAAGAACTTGATAAATAAAAGATTCTCTCATTTTCTAGTATGCGTTCGTATCCACTATCGTTTGTGATGGGAGGAAGTATCGCTTGGGGAAATGGTGCACTATATGGGCAAGGTGTTGTTGGACATTGGTGGTCTTCTACTATCTTCTCTGGCTCATATGCATTCTATATGGGTATGAGAAGTTCCACAGTTGGCACATCGGGTAGTGATCCAATAAAAGCTTTTGGTTTTCCGCTTCGTTACATGTAACGAAGATTATACCCAAGATATTTGCCATTATAAATTGCATTAACTTCAGTGCTTCTCAATCCTAGACTGCACCCATTTGCACTAGAATTTACAGTCATAGACCGCCAACGACCGAGAGCATCCTGGCTATATAGCTTACCCCCGTTCCAGTTAAAAATACCTGGTAATACATACGACAGCGGATAAGACCGAATCTTAGTAAATGCATTAAAGCACGCAGACGAACTTCAAAACCATGGAATTTGCTATCATTACGATTTAATTCCACAGAGTTGCTTCGTAGTTCTAAATAAAAAGAATTTGCATATAGCACGATGCTTGGTGACCACCATTCACCAAAACTACCTTGTAGAAAGATTTTTCTATCTCTCCAGTGATAATACCCTCCCAACACAAACGATAGTGGATACGAACGCATACTATAGATAAAGTGATTAGTCGAGTGCTGTGACATGTTCTGGATCGTAGTTGGCAATTCCTTCTGCAATTTTTTCTGGAGTGATATGTAAGGCGTCACCAATTGCAGTAGCGGCGGCCATATAAGAAACATATGGTTCGCCAGTAAGAAAAGTCGCTACAGTGAATTTTGTACTGCCGATCGCGAGTTCCGCCTCTGTGCCTTTGCGATAAAGTTGAGATTTGACGATTTGAATATTAGAAAATCTGTCCGAGCCGTAAGTGATCGTTCCTTCCCTCCCTGCGAACTTAGTGAAGTCTTGATAATGCGAATCGTCTTTGTTTAGAATTACGAAGTTTGGATCCATATTAAAGAGAGTAGTTTCCCCTGCAGCGTATTCACTGGCAGTCGGAGCATCAAGAGATGCTGGTACAAAATTCGTCAGAGCGGCGATATGTACTGGAAGATCAATAAACACATCTTTTTCCAATGATTTTGCGGGAGCGGTAACAACAACATAATTGGCTCCAGCTTTCCAAGCGGTAGAGAGGAATCTATGTAAGGCGCCGACTTTAATTGGGCTTTCAGAAGCCAAGATAGCAACGGGTTGACCAGCGGCGCGCAAGATTTCGTGGACATAATTAGCGACTTCTACGGTGCCAGTAGTGCCAGTAATACAGATGAGTTTCATATCCTTAATAGGGTGACCGTAGTAGGTGGACAGGAATTTTGCTTTTAGCTTCCCCGTTTTTGTCTTCGCTGATTTTCCCTTTACTCTCTTTTCCATAAGATAAGTATAGCATAAAAAAAGGAAATGTGTTAAAATAGTATCGTCGCTTTTATGCGATGAACTTTTAATTTCTAGGTGGATTTTCCGCTAGATGTTTTTTGGCATAGCCAGATAATTTAGCGATTGTCCACATTTGTCGTTTCTTACCCTAAAGGTTAGGAACGATATCCATTTTTGTGCTAGGGGATAGGCCGAGCATTAACTATCTTCTAGCATCATGTGCACCCGTAGCTCAGCTGGATAGAGCGTTTGCTTGCGGAGCAAAAGGTCGTAGGTTCGAATCCTGTCGGGTGTACCACGATAAATAAAAAAGCCCTTTAGGGCTATTTTTGTTTGGCGAACGCCGCAAAGAGCTTCTTGGTGCCGTGGACGACGGAATGCGCCGTATCTGTGGGGCAGTTGTTTATTGATGGCCAAAATCTCTACATGAACACGAAAGCCAATTCGTGGACGGTTGATTTGGCACGATTCAGGGTATATCTTAAAGAACGCTATGATGTTGAAAAGGCTTATTATTTCCTTGGCGCGGTAGACGAAGATAACCAAAACTTATACGAGAAGATTCAAACTTCTGGATTTATCCTTGTATTTCGTGAACATAGTCAAAGTATGATTGGCAAAAAGAAGGGCAACGTAGACACTGATATCGTTTTTACCGTAATGTCCAAAATTGCCGACAAAGAGAAGTTTGATAATGTAATTCTAGTATCTGGTGATGGGGATTATTATAAAATGGTTAAATATCTGATTGAAAATGATCGCTTCGAGAAATTACTTGCACCAAACCGTCACTCCACTTCTTCCTTGTATCGCCCATTTACGCCTAAATATGTAGATTTCTTAGATAACACTGGTGTCAAGAAAAAGATCGAATACAAGAAAAAGAATAAATAACAAAAAACGGGCTCTTCTTAGGTATTGCTCCGTTCGAATTACCCGCATCGGAATATACTTCTATTGTATCACAATATTATGCAATATGTCAATACTATTGTCAAAATGTCTATGGTAAATAGATAGAAACTTGTGGAAAACATAAGCGTAAGAACAAAAAATATAGAAAAAGAAGTGCGAAAAAAGGTAAAATGACCACCGCTCACCGATTGAACATAATCGGTGAAATTTGTGTGGATTTTTGGCCAAAATAATCATAGATCCGATCGTGAAAGATTTCGAAGTCGAGGCGAACAAAACAAGCCAGGATTACATCCACCCCCAGAACCGAAAGGCATCGTTAAAGAAATCTGCATGAAATTCGTAGCCGATTGAATCCATAAATTCCGCTGGCAAAGCGTCCATAACGTGCCCATAAATGAAATTCCATAATAACATTACGGCCAAGAACCCAAAGGCAAAAGCCAATGTGCGGTTTGCTCCAGGTTGGTTGGACATGGCGCGTTGGATGATAGATGTTGCCATGGCAGCTAGTAGCAGTCCGCCGTTGATAATATCAAGGATTCTTTCACCCATATACCCTATCAGCATTGATAATCCCAGCCAAGCCAGCACTGTATATAGAAAGATCAGAGCAAAGCGGCTAGTCCACTTACTGGTTTCTATATCAAGACGAGTTAGACCAGTGATCCTGGCGATAAAGCCAATAATTGCACAGAGCGCCAACAAAACGAGTAGGACGACTAAGACTGGTTGTCCGATATTGAATATGACATTCGCGTCCAAAGGATTGACTTCCAAAACAAGAGTGTTAGTTGGTGCTGCAAAAATAGGAGAAAACATAATTGTATTATAGCATAAGAGTTTTTATGATAAAATAAGTACAAGATGAACGAAGGGCAAAATTCTGATACCCAAGTCGAGCGTCAACGTCGTAAATTGATCCAAGCGATCCTCAATCGTGATGCAAAAATTCTTGGTCAGAGTGATACAGAGGTGACGGAGGCGGATAGGACACGGTTTTATGACTTGGTTAATAGAGGTATTATCAAAAATGCAGACGCGGACCGCATGATTATCAGTATTAAAGGTCCATTAGAAAGTGAGGGCGCTGACGCGATTTTTGCGAAAATTTCTGCCACTAATTATGAACGTCGTATTTTAGCTTATATGACGGGTCTTGGTTTTGATAACTATGAAAACATTCGCCCGAAATCTGTAGAAACTTTCCTAGAGCGTTACCCTAATCCGATGAATTTCCAGCCTGCCAGCGACGATTTTCTTGCTGCAATCAAGCATAGCAATCCTGTAGAAAAATATGAGGCATATCAAACTGCAATCCATAATTTTTGTCTACACATCTATGGCAAGAAGCAAGAGTACTGGGAACAGTCCAAGATTCTCTTCATAGAGGCGGATGAGTGGCGTATTGACCAAGAAGCGCAAAAAATGTCTGCAGAGCTGTTGCCGTACGCAGAAATTTCTGGTGACGCTTGGTTGCAAAACGGGCAGATTTATATGCTACGTCCAGAGCTATTAGCAAAGGTCGGTCTCGGCCCGCGTTATTTAATGGAGATTGGTGGCGTAGAGATTGCATTATCGCGCGTGTTCATGGCTGATGTACATGAGGCGGCGATTGCGTATGTGAAATATAATGGTGCGGTAAAAGTACGAGGTTATTACAGAAGCAATTCCCAAGGTATGTGGCGGCTTTTGGCAGATTATGTTGGAGGTAACGGAGAGATTGCTTGGTATGGCGTAGGATTTAACGAAGAAAGTTTGACTTTGCCACTCAGGATTCAGAAGCAATTAAATATGATTTGTAAGAAAGGCATTCACGAGATTCCGGGTGCAAATACAAGTTTTTTCCTTGGCGGCACAGCAAAACGCTTTAATACGAAAGAAGAATACAAACAGCTAGTGGCAGAAGGTAAGATGGATTCTGATTACTACAGAGAGGTCAATCACCAGCCGATCGTAGATTTCGGTGTGCTCTCTATAGAGAAACATCCACCAGAAAGTATAGATGTTGATAAGGGTAATGCTCCAAATTTCCGCAAACAACTTGATCACTACCGAATGGACACGAAGATGTATGGTGTCGTAACGGTGCGGCAGTTCCCTTCTTTCAATGATAACTTGCGCTATACAATGTGTGAAATTGGTCAAGGTGACTTGAAACGAGCATGGGTTGGCGGAATAGAGGTCAATGCTACAATTACCTCAACTGGACTGAAATCAGAGTGGGTTTCTACAGGCGATATCTGTACACCACTACTAGAATATCAGAGTATGACTGGTGGTTATGGTAATCCAGAGGGTAGGACGGATGGCTACGAAGACATGTGGGAATATTTGAAGTTGATGCCAATGATTAAGCGCTATCTGTATACTTGGCGTGATTCAGAATAACTTTCTCGACAGGGAGTTTTATCTATTGTAAAATAGTGAGTGGAAGCGTGGCCGAGTGGTTGAAGGCGCACGACTCGAAATCGTGTAGGCGGGTGACCGTCTCGGAGGTTCAAATCCTCTCGCTTCCGCCAAGTTTATAGGAGGGTGGCTATTATGGTAGAAAAATTAAGTAGTACAGGGGAGAGCGCACCGCAAATTGGTGAGCTAATAGATGAGATTAGTAAGACAGATGTTGTTGTTTATGAAAAACTTAATGCGTCAAACGATAAGGAGGCAAAACAAGAATTTCTTGAGGATGAAAGCTTAGAACATCCAAACAATTAGTACGGCAATCTTAACGAAGAGGAAGTACGCCAGAATCTTTTATTACTGAGACAAATTGATGATCAGCTCGAAGATCTGCCTATCAGTGATAATGAGGCGAGATTTATTAAAATGATTGCAGATGATAGTAAAAAGAAGAACGAATTTTTAGCAGCTAATCTTGCCTATAATAGTGCTAAATCTCAAGAAGAGAAATCTGAAGCGACGGAATGGCATAAACAAGCCAATCTAATCTTTACGGAGTGCCTGATGAAGGGATTGCCGAATGTGTTGAGCAGGCATTAAAGGGAGAATACGAAGATTTTGGTGTGGATCACTACATTAACATTGGATTAGCAACTTTTAAGAACAAAAATTTCCGTGAAGTGTACGAAATTCAGAAAGATTTAAAGAGTCTAACTGGAGAAGATGACAGTAAAGTTCTTAATGCGGTGCAACGATGTTTTAGAGGTACGGGCGAATTGCCAAACAATAAAGATTTAGCCTACTACAACGGCGTAAATAGAGTTTGGTGCTACATAGAAGAACACCTGGACGATCCAGAATTATTTGATAGTCTATTCTTGTCTGGGAAGGCGGATATTGAGAACCCAGCACAAGAAAGTCTAGTTTACGAGATGAGAACGAGAGGCAATTTACAGTAGTTTTAGGAGATTGCAAAAATCTGATAGTTATTTTATAATACTAAGATGAATATTCTTGCAATTGAGTCATCTTGTGATGAGACTGCTGCGGCAATTATTTCTGGTAATCCTTCCCTGTTAGAAGAGCCGAAGTTGCTTTCTAATGTTGTAGTTTCTCAGATAGATATCTTTAAAGCTTATGGTGGTGTTATTCCAGAAGTAGCGGCACGATCGCACCTAGAAGCAATCCTGCCGGTTATTCACCAGGCTTTTTCTGATGCTGGTTTTCAGGGGAATACCTCTGATGATTGGAGTAAAATTGATGCAATTGCGGTCACACATGCACCAGGGTTGCTAGGTTCACTGCTAATTGGCACTCTTACTGCTAGAGTGCTAGCGATCTTACACAACAAGCCGCTTTATGCTGTACATCACCTTAAATCTCATATTTATGCTAATTGGATCAATGACGACAAAATATATAATGAAATGCCGCAGTTCCCTTTGCTTGCTCTGGTGGTATCTGGTGGACATACCCAGATTATCCGTATGGAAAAGCATAATAGCTATAAAATTATTGGTACGACATTGGATGATGCTGTTGGCGAATGTTACGATAAAATTGCAAAAATTCTTGGTCTTCCCTACCCTGGCGGACCTGCGATTGCAAAGGCTGCTGCCGGAGAAATTACGACTGCAGATGGATCAACCATCACGGTGCAGCCGGGTGATCCAAAGCGTTACCCTTTCCCTACTCCTCAAATTGCAGGATATGATTTCTCTTTCTCTGGACTAAAAACCGCCGTTTTACGTGCTGTTCAGAAAGAAGTTAATGTACCCATTTCTTATCCGTCCCATGAATTAGCATCGTTTTTATCAGATCAACAGAAAGCAGATTTTGCCGCATCGTTCCAAAATAAAGCCAATCAGATTTTGCTGAAGAAACTTACTCAAGCTTACCATGATTTTCCAGAGACAAAATCTGTAATCTTAGCGGGTGGTGTGAGTGCGAATCAAGACTTAAGAGACAAAGCAACTACAGAGTTTAACGGTGGCGATCCTGAGGTCTATTTCCCTGCTCCACGGTTTGCCGGAGATAATGCGGCAATGGTAGCGATGGCGGCGTTTTATGAGATTGGCTCTAGTGTAAAACTAACTGATCCGTACTCGTTTAATATTATGCCGCGTTCTGTGATACAATAGATTCATGGATGTTCCTCTTCAACAGACTAGGTCATGGGAGAAGTTACAGAGAGATTTGGGGGAGGAGACTTTTTATCGGCAAGAGTCAGATTATCTTTTCCTTGCAATAAAGAAGAAAACGAAATTTGGTGTCTATTTGTATCTGCCTTACGGACCTTGCGCCGAGACAGAAAAAAGCGCTCAGGAAGCGTGGAAAGCCATCTCAGAGCTTGCAAAGCGGGAAGGTGCTATCTTTGTCAGGGTTGAGCCTCAAGCGCGTGAAATGGTCGCTTTTTGGGCAAATTTACCCCATTCCAAGAAAACGAAGGACCTAAACCCAGCAGAGACATGGGTTTTGGATCTCACGCAGGATCAAGCAACTATTTTAACAAATTTTTCTCAAGGCACACGGACGCGTTATAATCAGTACAAGAAAAAAGGTCTCTCAGTTACTACGACGCATAATCCGGATGATATTCACTACTTGGTAGAATTGCAGCACAAATTAGCTCGTGAGAAAGGGATAGGGACTTTCTCCAGCGATTATCTTAAAACTGAATTGACTCAAGATTTTGCCACGCTTTATCTTGTGCATTATGATCCTGCACAGGCGAATAATCCACCGGCGGATATCAACTCTGGCGACAGAGTTATCGCTGCTTCCCTGTTTTTTGATGATAAAGAGACGAGATACTATATGCAATCTGCGGCGGATATGGATTATCGTAAGTTGCCGGCAACGGTTGCTTTGTTGACCTCCGCCATCTTTGATGCAAAAGAAGCTGGAAAAAAGCGCTTTGACTTTTGGGGTATTGCCCCAGATGGTGCTCCAGCAGATCATCCTTGGGCAGGATTTACGGCGTTCAAGAAATCGTTCGGTGGGTATGAGCGTTCATATTGTGGCACATACGACGTCATTCTAAATACCAAAAAATATCATCTGTATGAATTGGCACGCAAAACTAATCGTTCCCTGCGTAAAATTTTTAGAAAATAGTTCCCTTCCCTACCTCTGTTTTGTCCTTCACTTCGTACTGCTTGAGGTCAAAAAGAGGTGTTCGTTGCTTATCTATAATATCTTGAGCTTGTTTCTCAAGTAAGCGTATTTCCCCTTTCGTCCATGCAGATCCAATATGAGTAGTCTTGACGATCACACCGTGTCTCTTTTCGCAAATTTGTACGCCAGTTGCTCCTGAATTTGTCCTAAATTTACGGATAAAAGCCATATTACAATTTTATCACAAAAAAACTATTGCTATCTGATCATACTTATGCTAATCTAAGGTTATAACAATAAGCTTGGCACACGAAATTTGATTTAGCACATTCGTCAAGCAAAGAGGTGGGCTGTTAATAAACCATATTTTGATGTTATGTCAATAGAAATGATGGGTGTTTTTTGGATAGCAAGATTTTGGAAATGAAAAACGACGTTTCTTGATGAATCTGGTGGATAACAGGGAAATAAACATTGTTATAAAATATAATTATTGTTTTTGCAAACAGGGAACAATGGCATGAAAAATGTCAGGGTTTTTGTGAAAAAAGTAGGGAATTATACATAAAAATATGTTGTAATATATGTTAATTTTCTTTAGTCTATTCTCTAACTTTTGGGGACACTTGGTTTCCGCCTGTTTAGAAACAAGAGCAAATCCTCAGTCCGCCCGACTAAACGGTACTCCTGGGGTATTTGCTCGCAGTTTCTAAAACAGGGGAAATCCGCTTTTGGTCCCCAAAAGATTAGAAAATAAACTAAAGAAAATAAACTAAAGAAAATAAGATGATATACATCATCTTATCATGCTAGTATGCGTTCGTATCCACTA
>JAZUOY010000005.1:0-13006 GCA_045604885.1 Candidatus Nanosyncoccus sp. | reverse complement strand
TCGCCCTGTTAAGGCTCGCTTTCACTGTGGCTCCATCAACTGACTTAGCCTCGCCGACAACATTAACTCGCTGGATCGTTCTACAAAAAGCACGCCGTCACCCTTACGGGCTCCGACACCTTGTAGGCACTAAGTTTCAGGCTCTATTTCACTCCCCTCCCGGGGTTCTTTTCACCTTTCCATCACTGTACTAGTTCGCTATCGATCAATCAATATATTTAGTCTTGGCAGGTGGTCCTGCCGGATTCAAACAGGGTTTCTCGTGCCCCGTCCTACTTGAAAAAAGATATATTAAGCCTAAAAGACCTTTTCGCTTACTGGACTTTCACCGTCTTTAGTACACCATTCCAAGTGTTTCAGCTAAGATCTAAGGTTTCTTAATCCACTCAGTTAACGCTGTTGGTTTTTATGTCAAATGTTCCAATAAATGAAGCATTTAACATAAAAATTATCTAATTTCGCAACCCCTTTTAAGCATTAGACGTTAATCCATATTGTATTGACATTGTATACACAATGTAAATACAAAACTTATAAGGTTTGGACTGTTCCAATTTCGCTCGCCACTACTTTCGGAATCATTGGTTATTCTCTTTTCCTCAACCTACTAAGATGATTCAGTTCGGCTGGTTCCCGTCTCCTTATCCTATGTGTTCAGATAAGCGCAATATGGCATAACCCATATTAGGTTTCCCCATTCGGAAATCCCCGGATCAATTCTTGCTCTCAGATCCCCGAGGCTTATCGCAGAGTTCTACGTCCTTCATCGGTATTGATTGTCAAGGCATCCACTATTAGTGCCCTTGTAACCTTTTTATGCATTGACTTAACTAGCAATCGATGTTCAATCTCTTGCTAGATCCGTCTACAATTTCTGTTGTTGATAAATTGTTAACCGGAAATAATCACCTGCTCAAACGGCAAATTCCAAGAACGGAAACTTACCTCGCTTTATTTCCTGACTTTCTGACAGAGGTAACAAGATGTTACTTGTTTAACTTCCACTATTGTATCGCACCACGCAAAAAAATGCAAGACTTTTTTTGCACATTTTTAAAAATGACGAAAGGGACCAATTTTCTGGTCCCTTCAGTTCATGGTATGAGGCGATAAATATAACACCTCTGGTTCATTCCTAACGATCTGGATTTGGCTGCCAACTCTCTAATCTCCTCAGAATAATCATCTCCAAAGTACGACTCCAAACTCGGACTGGGACGATTGATATTATTCAAATAACTCTGCAAAATTTTTTCTTCTGCAGGGTCAATTTTATGCCAGGGAGATATACTATTCCAAGTTAAAAAACGATGGTACTTTGGCTGATTCAAGAGTCTTTCGTCTTCACTGTAATGGAATTTTCCGTCTTGACCAATGTGAATCGGCGTTCCCGGCACTACAAGTTCCAAAAACGGCTCTACAACCCAAGTTCGCGGTCCGACACTCTTGCAATACTCATTGTCACTAAATTTAAAAATCGCATTGACCACCCCAGCGAAGCACGAAGTATCAAGATAAACCAACTCCACTTTTTCGCGAGCAATTCCCAGACCAACTCCAGGAACTTGGCCATCTGAATATAACAGACTTCTCGGCAGCGCAAGCGAGAAAAGCATGATTTTTTCATCGTCCACCATATCGCAAGCTTCCAAAATCATCTGATTATTCACTCTGGAAAGCCTAGTGAATTGTCCCATAATTTCTCTTCTTCCTGATGAGTCTGTCAAGAAGTAAGGATAAACATTTTCCAGAATTTTAATATGATAAGATCGCTTAACCTGAGAGCGAATCTCATTTAATTCAGTTAATGATCCCTTCATCATCATGGATGACATTTGCCAAGACGTCAATCCTAGCCCATGATCCGTCACAATTTGTAGCATACAATCACCTCCTTGCTGCTGGCAAATAGATATATCTTCTCTGATTCATGCCTATCCGCCGTGACTCTTTTGCTAATCTTTCAATTTCTTCTGCGCAATTCTCGCCGAAAAATCTCTTGACATACGAGTCTGAATTTTCCAACGCCTCTAGTATTTTGACATCAGCTTTTTTAAGTTGTTGCCAATCAGAGAGAGTGTTCCAAGAGACAAACTTATATACTCCGTTATCGCACTCATCTGTACTAAAGGGGAAATTACCTGTTACCTTCAGTCGTAAAAATGGCTCCGCCTGACGATTCAGATCATTCCTCTCGTAGCGAATTGCCGCCGTCAAAACACGTGGCATATAACCTTCTCTGACTTCACCGAAATAAATGATGTCTATATCTGATGATCCTCTGGCAGAAATCGGGTAATTACCATCGTTTTTCCCAGGTACCGTGATAGATAGCAAGAGAATCTTCTCATCATCTGCCTCATCGCAAGCTTCAAGAACATACTCATCTTTTATCTTAATGAGGCGAGTCGGCTGTCCCATTATTGCCCGTTTCCCTGTAAAGTCAGTGAGAAAAAAGGGCCGCACGTTGTCCAGCATCCTGATCTTAAAATCAGACTCAGGCATTTTCGTCATTTTCGCCTCATATTCAGAGACGGCTGGCGTAAAAATATCCCAGAGTGACATCCATTTTCCATAATTATATCCTGAATCCGTGATTACTTGTATCATACAAACCTCCTTTGTTAGGAAAACCAAATTGATAAGTTACGATTAAAAAATCTTTATAATACTAACATAATCACGGTACAAAGTCAAATTGTTATTTCCCTAGTATTTCGCTCAGGTGACGATGAACATCATCCTGATCTAGAGACATTAGTCTTAGTCGTGCAGCAATCTCACCTTGTGAAACCTCAATTGCACGATGTAAAGTTGGATTATTGATGATTGGCGCGCAAAACTCATCATAGAGGTTCGCCTCGTCCTTCGTCCTAATTGTCCCAGCAAGAACTTTGATATAGTCTTCTATGGATTTATCACCTGTTAATTTGGTGACATAATCCCAATTTTTCGTCAACCAAGCAAAAGCTGCTTTGTGCGTGTAAAAATTACGCAACATAAAGGCTAACAGATAGATATGGTCCTGTGGACGTACGATTTTTGGCTGTTTTAATAATTTGATCAGATCAGATTCGTGATATTTAGTACTCGCCAGAACGTAAAGTAGATCATCTTTAATATCTGGGCTTTGCTCATCTTGATATTTTTGCAAAAACTCTGAGAAAATTTCTTCCCCCGTTTGACGCATTTTTGCTCGTAAAATAGCCTGCCTTAGTTCTGGATCCAGCTCTGTCAAATCGTCCTTATACATCGTTGCCAAAGCCTCATCCGTACCCCTATCTTCGCAAAAGTATAAATATGCGACGATGAGTGAGCGTAATTTTACTTCATCCTCCTTATCGTCCGGACGCGTAACCAAGCCGAGACGATTTTTTTGTGGTTCTATCACCCGATAAATATACTTCTGGAAATCAGCATAATCTGCATCGTCAGGAGTAAAGAATAATTTAATATTACTAAAAATCCCAGAAATCATCTCCCAAATACGATAATTCTTTTTCTCTCTAAATAATGGTGGTAAATCTAATAAAGAAGCCGAGGAAACAAGTGAAGTCTTCGCCAAGAACATCCTGTCTGTCAAAATACGCAATTTTTGTTCTAGCGAAAAATCAGAAAAATGATCTATTTTATCGGCAAATTCATCAGTTGCCAAATTGATAAGATAATGTCCAGACATATCATCAGTCAGCTCTGGAATTTCCCATTTCGTATCGTCTGTCGCCCCAGTTAGCAAGAAGCGTTGCTGATTATCATCTGTAATCACTGGATAACCAGGTTGCAAAATCCAAGTATCCATGAAACTTTTGACATCAAAGTCTGCATGCTTTTGTAGAGCCGCCCAGAGGTCATCTCCAGTCGTGTTATCATAAGCAAATTGCTTAAAATAATCTTTCATACCTCTGTAAAAGTTCTTTTCGCCTAATAAGCGATAAAGCCAGAGCATTAAGCGCGCACCTTTAGCATAGACGATTGCACCATCAAACAAAGTGGAGATTTCTTCTGGATCATTAACGGCTTGTTGAACTGCCTGCACACCAGGTAAACAATCTCTGTTGAGTGCGGCAAGACATTCTCCCGTGAAGAAATCTTCATAAATACGATAATCTGGATAAATCGCATCCACACAAACATATTGCATCATATTAGCAAAACTCTCATTCAACCAGAGGTTGTCCCACCACTTCATCGTCACTAAATTACCAAACCATTGATGTGCCAATTCATGCGCAATTACAGTAGAGACGTATTCCCGACTCTCCCTGGTAGATTCTTTATCAACCAGCAAACACGACTCCCGATAGGTCACTAGCCCCCAGTTTTCCATCGCACCAGCTTCAAAATCTGGAATCGCTACCTGATCAAGCTTTGTCAGAGGATATTTCCCAAATTTCTCACCATAAAAATCTAATGCTTTCGTAGCTACTTCATTTGCATAGTTAATACAAGACACGGGGTGATTAAGCGCGCAGTAAGTTGTTACTCTGATACCTTTGGCTGATACTTTGGATCTCTTGTGGAACTTTCCGATACAAAATGCTAAAAGATAAGTAGACATTCGCGGCGTCGTTTCAAAAATTACAATTTTCTTCTTTGTTTTTGTGTTAATCGCCACACCTTTGCTCGGATCTTGATCAGGATTAACTGTTTCGTATTCTAAAATTTTTTCTTCCTTAACGGGCATATTAGAAATTACCGTATCTCCCGTATCTGGAATGATAATTTTAAGATCATAAGTCGCCTTCGCCTCTGGCTCATCTATGCAAGGAAAACATTCTCTAGCATAATGCGATTCGAATTGTGTTGATACTAATAATTCCCTATGAGTTTCTTTCTCGCCCTCAGCCCGATAATCATAACCAGACAGATAGCAGCCATTCATATTTTTATTCAGCATGAAGGTATAGCGAATGGCAATTTTTAGTTTTTTCGCAATTTTATCTTTAACGAATAACTTCTCTGAAGGTTTTTTTATGATTAACTCGTCTTTTTCAATCTGGTAACTTACTTCCTCATCATTAACTTTCACCTCTGTTATTTTTAAGTTTTTTGCGTGGAGACGAATGTGTTCCTCGTGCGCAACACCAGTAATTTCTACATGCCCAAAAACTTTTTCTGTATGTTTATTAATATTCAACTGAATAAAATAATGCTCTGGAATGAAATGTCCGTACAATCTCTCCATCTTACCTCCTTTATTCCAACACCGCCTTGATTCTACGCACCCCAGCTGAAGAGGATTCTTCTTTCTTAATCTTAAAATGTCCTAACACCCCAGTGTGTTCTACATGTGGACCACCACAGATCTCGCGCGAAACTGGATTTTTTTCATCACCGACCGTATAAACCTTGACCTGGTCGTCGTATTTCTCCCAAAACTGCCCCTCTGCACCTAGCTGGTCTCTAGCGTATTCTTTGTCGTAAGTATCATATATGACAGGTAAATCTGCCGTAATCCACTCGTTTACCTGATCCTCTACTGCCTGTTTTTCCTCTGGAGTGAGTTTGCGATCCAAATTGAAATCAAGACGCATCCGCTCTGGCGTAATGTTAGAACCCTTTTGATGAATATCTTTATCAATAACCTTCTTCAAAGCAGCTAAAGTTAGGTGCGTAGCCGTATGGTATTTGGTACTCATTTCGCCGTGATCTTCTAGCCCACCCTTGAACATTCCTTTGCTAGCCGTCTTAGACCGTTCACGTTGCTCGGCCAGCGCTGCGTCAAATTCTTTCTGATAGTCATCTGAAAGATTAATATCCTGACGATAGGCTTCTTCTACAGAGACTTCAAACGGGAAGCCAAAAGTATCCTGGAGCTTAAAAAGATCGTAACCAGTCAAAGCTGGCGGATTCGCTTTCTGCGCCATTTTTTGCATTTCTTTTAGTCCCTTATTTAGAGTTTGACGGAAAGCTTTTTCCTCTCTTTCTAGGGTCGCGATAGCGTCTTCTCTTGTTGTCAAGATACTATCTGGAAGATCCTGATAATTGTGCGCAATAATTGGCACGATCTCCGAAATAAAGTTTTGAGCAATACCCAAATCAAGCGCCTTCAGAATTGCTCGCCGAATCAAGCGTCTCAGCGCATAACCCTGCTGTTTATTGCTCGGTTTAAGTCCCTGCGCAGACAGCAGATAAGCACCTCGTAAATGATCGGCGATAATCCGCATCTCATCAGTATTGTTATCGTATTTCTTATTGGAAATCTCCTCAATTCGGTCAATAATTGGACGTAATAAACTAATCTTAAAGACATCGTAACTATCAATAGATGCCGCCGCAATGCGTTCCAGACCACCACCGAAATCCACGTTTTTCTTCTCTAGCTCAGAAAAAGTGCCATCTTCATTACGTTTGTATTGCATGAAAACTTGATTACCAATTTCCATAAAACGTGCCCCATCAGAGGCTGGATGTGCTAGACCATATTTCTCCACATCTTGCTTGTCCTCGCCAAAATCATAAAATACCTCACTATCTGGACCGCAAGGATCACCAATTGGAGTAGAATCACAGCCGCCACCTCTAGACCACCAGTTTTCATGATCATCGTAAAAGAAGATGTGTTCCCCCTCTTTGATTCCTCTCTTATCTCCGTCTTTTGCTGAGCCGATTTCGGCTATTTTAGCATCTATGCCAGACTCCTTAAAAACTTTCTGCCAAATTTTCGCCGCTTCTGCATCCTTTGGAATGCCGTATTTCTTATTTCCAATAAAACAGGTGACATAGATCTTGTGCGGGTCTAGGCCAACAATACTCGTCAAAAACTCGTAAAATCCCCGAATCTGTTCTTCCTTAAAATAATCCCCCAGAGACCAGTTACCCAGCATCTCAAAAACTGTAGTGTGACGAGGATCGCCAACATCTTCTATATCCTGTAGACGCAGGGATGGTTGAGAATCCGTTAAACGCTTTCCCTCAGAATGAGGCTGACCTAACAGATATGGCAAAAGTGGCTGCATACCAGAGCCAGTGAAAAGAGTAGTCGGATCATTCTCTAGTACTAATGGAGCGGGCGGAATAACTTTATGCCCTCGTTTAACCTGAAAATCTAAAAATTTTTGACGGATTTCACTTGCATTCATGTTGCTATTTTAGCAAATTACAGAGGATGTGTCACCTCTTGCAAAAATAGTCAAAGTGTGATATAATAAAAAGATAGTACCTTATCAACTGGTCGCCTTCTTTTTTTGCGCCCAATACTGGAGCTTGGGGAGAAAAAGAAGAGATTTTCATAAGGAGGGAAATTATGAAAATTGTTACATGGAAAACAATAGTTTTTCCGTCAGAAGATTATCTGACCAAAAACGGAAGAGTTAAGCTTGCAGAAGTGGGTAAGGTGGTCACTGATGCAATTAACCGAAACGATACCGGAATGTTCGCGATGGGAAGCGAAGACATGCTCTCTAACAACCTAAGATTTAAAGTCTCAGAGTGCATGGTGGCGTCTAATCATTATTATATACGGCGCGATTCTAGCGAACATGTCCGGACTATTCCGGCAGTGAAAATCTCCATCACCAAAGCGATGTTGAGATTCCACAATATCAGACGCCTGCCGCTCCTCAGTGAGCGGAATAGCGACATCGTCAATACCCTACCGAGGCTGAAAGCTGAGGATATGATTTTACTAATCCTCCAGCAATCCAGCCTTGTGCTGATGGGTGGAATGTCCGTCCATACTCCAGTTTATCTGGAAATGCAGAACGGGGATTACACCGAACAGACTTGGTTATACCTCGGAGAGCCACTCTTGCCAGCTTATTCATTATTAGGTTGGTACCTTCATCGCGAAAGTTATAGAATATCATCTCATTTTCGTGATAATATAATATAAAGACCAGAGGGGAGGTGATAAGGTGAGCTAAATGGGATTAGCAACCCCACGCAACTTAAAAAAGGAAGGAGGTGATACTCTTGAGGAAGAGTATCCGGTTATTATCTTTGGCAGCCGCAGTTTTTGCGGCATTGGTAGTTACAGTTGCGTTCCCACAAAGGGCATACGCGGACACCACATACTATTATTACACGACGGACCCCTATGCAGGACCGTTAGTAATCAATGGTATTACTTATTGGCCTTGTGCAACCTTGCCATCTGCAGGGACACAAGTTCAGCAAGTTTATCCTGGTCAATGCGTAGTACCGCAATATGTAGCGCCAACTTATCCGCAGTATGTAGCACCGCAGACACCGCAATATATCAATGGTGCCGCAGTACCACAACCGCAAACGAACAACAGTAACATCGTTATCAATGCCAAGAATACTGGTATCAATGCGGAAGCGGAAAAGCAGACCTATGATCTGCGATGGTACGCTGTAGAACGAGGCTGGAACGTCAATTGGAAGGCAGTCCAAGATACGGATTGTCTGGTCAAACGGACGATTGAGTTTTCCAATAGAAACGGAAAATTTACCGTAGAGCAACAGACTGTCCTGCAATCCGCCGGTAATTATACCACTGGTTGGTGGTGGAATGGCGCGCAGACCAGCAAAGAAGCAATTCAGCAAGCACTTTCCGCATATTGTGCAAAATAAAGATAATAACAAAAAGGCGACGCTCTCGTGTCGCCTTTTTCATTTCTCAATAGTCATCCGGCTGCAAGGATTGGCACCACAGCATCAGCTCTTCCAAAATAAACGGATCAATGGTTTGTCCCTTCTCATTCTCTGTCTGTCCAGATTGCAATATCCCTTGCAGATGCTCCATTTGCTTCATAAAACCTGGCATTTGTCGGTTAAGCCGTTCCAGACGATATTTTTCCCAAGCACGCACCTCATCCTCCGCTAGAGCGGCAGGATAATTCCTTGCCTTATAATGAACCAACAAATCCGGTAAACGCTCATCCTGAAACTCTGGATGTAAGTCCGCTAAACGATTCTCGTCTGAGTTGCGAATAAGATTGCAAAAAGTCTCATCTTTTCCTTGTAGAAAGCCGTTATAAAGTGCCGATTCTGGATCTACAGCTGGCGGAAATTCTTCCCTGTTTTCATAACGCTCACGCATCGCTTCGGCAAATTCTGGATGTGCTAAAAGCGCCTCGCAGTTGCGTTCAACTTCTGCTGCTGTTAGGTTAATCCTTTGCCAACCAGTCTCACCGTCACTTTCTGCGTCTAAGACGCCAACCGGTGCTACCGCTGGGCATTTATTCAGGCAAAGTTCTTTGACGATCGGGAAGAATGAGGCATTGTCCAGAGTCGCCGAGTTACCATCGTCTAGGGAATCCACTTTTGCTTCGCCCGTAGCGACCGCTTTTTCAATTGGAGTCTGACGCTTCTCTAGTTATTCATCCAAATTATATCGTAAATCGTATACCAACACATTGCCATTTCTACCAGCCGTCAACGGAAAAGCAACTGTAGTTTTTTGATTTTTCCCAGAATATCGCCCAGAAGCATAGACAAATGGACGCTTATCTTCCAAATTAACCAGGCGTGCCACCTTTTTCTTTTCACGCATCTCATATAAATAATTAAAGAGCCTCGGTTGGTGCGCACGAATCAGTTTTGTTACTTCTATCAACGCAAAAACGTCACTCATCGCATCATGAGCGTGACTATGCTCTACGCCGTTCAATTTCGTGATTAATTCCAGGCGATTAGTCGCTCCCTCTACCAACTTTTTCTCGCCAGTCTCTTTATCGGTCACTTCATACTCTGTAGTCGGCCACTTAATTCCGGTCGGACGAAGCGCTCGCGTCAAGCGCACTACATCTAACATGTCCCAGCGACTTCTACCATCACGCCATTGCCAAGCATAAGGCTCATGGAAATTACGCCAAAGTGTGTTGCGCATAAATTCATCGTCAAAACGCACAGAGTTATAGCCAATCGCACAAGTATCCTTAATGAAAAACTCGTTAACTACACGATCACAAAACTCTGCTTCCGTGATACCATCTTGCTGAGTCTGCTGAGGAGTAATTTTCGTCACAATAATCGCACCTGGGCTTGGCAAAGTATCATCAGATAATTTCACAAGCAAGTTAACTGGGTCACCGACAGGATTTAAATCCATATCCGTTCGTTGCCCTGCGAACTGCATAATGCGATCATCTCGCGGATTAAGTCCAGAGGTTTCCAAGTCATAGAAAAAGAATGATTTCATATTACGATTATAACAGATGATTTTATTTTACAAAAACATAGCCATGTAAATCGGCAAAAATATCAGATCATCTTCTTGTTTAATGTCTTTTGTGTGCAGTAAATATCTCTGCCCAACCTTTTTTCCATACTTATCCTTGAACTTATCAATTGACGAATGTTTGTTGTACGCTCCAGATTTGACTTCTATCGGATTGATTTTTCTATCATCGCTAATCAGAAAATCAATTTCCATGTCATTATTTCTATCTTTATCATCATTACTTGTATGGAAATAAAGTTTATAGCCATTCATCCTCAAACATTGCGCAACATAATTTTCTACAATCATTCCTTCATTAATGTTCAACTTATCTAATAAAATCTCACGATAAATGTCGTTATCTAGATACGGCTTATTTAAGAAAGCTTGCGTTACTAGCAATCCCGTATCTACAAGATAACATTTTGCATTAGTTACCTGTTCGGTTAATGCTAAACCAACGGTCGGATCGGTCACATTGTAACACATATTTACAACCATTGATTCGTCTAACCAGTTAAATGCCTCCTCGTAACTTCTGCTCCTAGCATTTTCTGACAGATGAGACAAAACAAACCTTTTATTTCCCTTGGAAAGCTGCCCTGGTATGCCATCAAAAATCGCAACGACTTTTTCATCGTTTCCGTCCGCATATTTATGGATGTCTTCATGGTAGAGATTCAAAATTGAACGTTTTACCCTATCCGTTTCTTCAAAATCTTTATGTTCCAAATATGCGGAGACAGCTTGTGGCATACCACCTACCAAAAGATAAGTCCGAAAATCTTTCATAATTTTTCTATGCGATGCACCGACTGGCTGAGTTCTTTCATATCTCTCTCGCAAAAATGATATAGTTGTAGTATCTCCCATTGCCCAAAGAAATTCTTCAAAATCCATCGGTTGCATTTGCAGACGTTCCTCCTCAGACGGAATCACAATATCTTGAATATTTTTTCGTAGACTAATTAGCGATCCAGTTTCTATGTAATCAAATCTGCCGTCTGCTACGAGATATTTTATCAACGATCGCGCCGCTGGACATCTCTGTACTTCGTCAAAGACTACTGCAGAACGTCGCTTGTTTAATTTTTTCTTGTAGTATACTTCTAGTGTTTCAAAGATTATATCTAGATCGTCTCTATAATTACTAAATAAATCCGTTATTTCTTTTGGAGCTATATTAAAGTCTATCAAGATGTAGCTTTCATACTCATTCTTTGCAAAGTCCTCTACAACTGTACTTTTACCAACACGCCTCGCCCCCTCCACAAGCATTGCTGTCTTGCCGTTGCTTCTCTCTTTCCACATAAGTAGCCTATTATATAATTTTCTTCTAAAATGCTTCTCGTCCATTTGTATCCTTTCCATGCTTATTTTACCGCTTCTTGCACGAAACGACAAGATTTATAGTGCCATTTTTGCACGAAACGACAAAAATAGCCCCGTGCAAAGAACGCACGAGGCTAATTTTATCTTTCCATCAACTTCCCCTCTGAGGGGGCTCGGCTACTCCACCGGACGTAAATGCCCGTCCGGCATAATAACATAGCGTCCGGCTTGCGCCTGGGCTATGTCCAACAGGAAATTATCTCTGTATTCCTGCTGCCGGAGCTGCTTAACGGACAAGTCCTCCTCGTCCAGCCATGCATAAGCCTGAGTCAGTTCCGTCATTTCTGGATCTAACTCCAGCTCCGTTTCCGGAATCGCCGGTGCCGACTCAGACAGCCTACGCCAAACAGCATTGACTGTCTCCGTCGTCGCGACGTAGGTCACGATGCCGGCGACCAAACCGATGGTAGCTTTGATGGCAAAATCATAGAACGCGATCTTGCCATCGTAAAACTCCAGCCCAGCCTCCGTCGCCATAAATCCAATTATAGCGACTAAAGATCCGGCGCAGATCGTCTGCGGAAAACCGTAGTCTTCAACCTCTAGTTCTACGGAAGCCCAGGCAGCGACCGCGGCAAGAGCTACGCAAATCGCAAAATATAATGCGACTGCGAGCCAGTTGATGTTACCTAAAAATAAAAAAGTGTTCATATACTCCCCTCCTTGAAACTAGGTTTATAAGTTACTCGCTTACAGTCTTGCAGAAATTTATAAGGGGTTTATCCCTATTACACCTCTATAAAACCGTAAGCGTATAGCTTCATTATATCACACTTATGCTAAAAAGTCAATAGCGTCGTATTGATTCTGTCATCATCACATGATAATGACGCTTGGCAGGAGATCTTGTAATTTTTGGACAGGCGTGCTATAATGAAAGTGTATTCGGGAATACCCGCCCAACCCCAGCTCCAAGTCTGGGGGCTATTTTTGTAAATACAACCTACGAAACCCCTCACGAATTAAGTCGTAGTCTAACGCAGATAGTTCGCCCATCTTTTTGTTTAATCTATGAACACTCATAATCCTGATTTGAGATAAGACAGCCCACTCCTTTCTATTTTTGAAAACAAATGGAACATACCAGCTCCCATCGTGACATTGAGAAGTTAGCGGAATTGCGAGAAAATTTAATCTACTTAATTTTTTAAAAATCAAAACTGGTCTAGTAAATCCCTCGTTCTTTCCGTTTATCTCTACGCCAATATTTTCTCCGACAGCTGTCCACCATATTTCCCCATCATGAATAGTTCTAATCCTTCCAATTCGGTGAAGTTTCTCTTTCAATTTTATCCACTCATCAAAGCGTTTTTCTTCCATTTTTTCATGGTATATAGTGGCAAATTTTTCGTCAAGCATAAGCATCTTAGAATTAATGCTTCGTATTTTCATCACCAAATAGTTTTACGAGTTTTGGGATTCTAACTTGGTTTCAGAAGATAAAAAATTTCAGCCTGAGGCTGAGGTTAACCTCCGCCCCAGGCT
>JAZUOY010000004.1:0-2614 GCA_045604885.1 Candidatus Nanosyncoccus sp. | reverse complement strand
TTCCGTTTATAAATACATCACAGGCAACGGAAATCTCGATGTGCCAAACATTGTAGTCGGCGGTACCGATGTAGAAGTAGGAATTGTTCCGGAACCAGGCAATGAGCTAGTATATCTAGAATTAGACGGCCAAGAAGTCACTGATCAGATACAAGACAACATTTTCAGAGTAACCCCTGGTACAGAATCTTTGACTTTCCGTGCAACCTTCCTCCGAGTTTACGAAGTGTTAGAAGGTGACGGCGGCGAGCATATCATCGGTAGTGAAGAACCATTAGTCTTCAAGATCGATAACGATGTAACAACATTCTGCGGCACAGGCATCCTCATCATTGATGGCGAATATCATGATATGCGTACAGATTGTGAAGTAGATCCAGACAACCAGACTATCATCCTCCCAGCGAGTTCCTTAAACACTCTCGCGCTGGGTGAACATTCCTTTGAAGCATATTTCACAGAACCAGACTCAGGAAGCGCAAAAGCCAGTTTCAAAATCGTCGAACCGAAAACAGACGATGACGATGGTGCCGACGAAGATATCGTAATCCCCAACACCGGTGCATTTACCAGCGAAGGTAGCAGCGCAGAAATAACAAACGATTCCCTGGTCATTACTATAATTGTTGGAGTTGTCGTAGTGGCAGGTGTTTTGATGAAGAAAGAAAAACGATAATAATCGCAGTAGATATAATTACTATGGAGAATTTAGAACTAAAAGAAGAAAGACATGAAAGGCGACGATATTTTATAGTAACACTTTTGATTATCGGTCTCCTATCCTCATGTTTTACTCCAGTAGTTTCGTTTGCGATTGGTCCAGGTGGCTACGATAACACCTCTGGATCATCAGACACCATCACGGTTACATATCCTTATTATGCCTTCGTGGAAGACCCAGACAGTCCATGGGAAACAGTTTGGGATGCTCTAGATTCAACTGACACTATAAAATATAGTGATAGCTATTTCGACGCACCTTCCCCTGGCGATCATCCAGAGCTTCGCGCTGTTTCATATGCATTGGGCCTTGCTGGATTTGAGAATGAGGCTGACGGCTATCCGTCTGATAGTTCTACGCCAAATCCAAAATTACAACTTTTTCTAGAACAACTTGGCTTTAGCAATTTTCAAAAATGGGATACAGAATCCGATGAGGATGGGCACTCTATGGGGACAACTATTGCACGAAAGATTCTTCCGGATGAACAAACGTTAATCGTCGTCGCTCCTAGAAATTATAATTATATGACTGAATGGCTTTCGAACTTTAATGTTGGCACTAGTGGTGACCATGCTGGTTTTAGCGAGTCGGCCGGATATATCAAGGATAGGCTTGACGAATATATTTATGCTAATCATCTTTCAGACTATAAAATTTGGATGGTTGGGTATTCTCGTGGAGGTGCGGTAGTTGATCTTGTTGCTAAAAAGATAAACGAAAATATTTTAGATTATGACATGGAAGCAGATGATTTTTATGTCTATACTTTTGGTGCACCTCGTGTTAGCCTTACCGAGCCAGGTTATACTAATATACATGATGTCAAAGATGGTAATGATTTACTTCTCGGTTATGTTTTCCCAGAATTATGGGGGTTTTATAATACTGGCACCTATGAAGAAATACATCCTGCTGATCTAGAAATTGCAACTTCTGTTATTAATATCGCCGAGCTCGCCGATCCGGCCACCGCTGCCAATGTTCTATCGGATAATGATGGCCTTGTCGAACAGGTCGGCAATATGAATGGTCGTGAATTTATGGATGCTTGGATAAATTTTGTGACTGATAGTGGGTTGACTCGTGAATACTTTGATACTGAGGTCAAAGAGCCATTGTCAGCTATAATGAAACTATATCAAACCAGAACCTTAGACAAGCAAGGCGATTTTACTGGATTTATTAGCGATACTAGCAATGGTCTCGCTGGTATGGTGGCAGGAAACGCTTTCTATGATTTATTAGCAAATTATACTGGTGATTTGGCCAGTTTTCCGGCTTATCTTGATTTGGTTAAGGTTCTAAAAGGCACTGCAACTGATGAGGATATCGATGAGCTAATCGGAATTCTTACCGATTATATGGGGCAATATAGTGATTATGAGACTAAACTTGGCCAAGCTCCAAGTATTAGCGAAACAGAGTTTGAGGCTCTTAGAGAAAACTTGCCAAAATTGGTTAAAGCTCTCTCGCCCATTTTGATTGCTGACGCTATTTATACCCAAAACACATTCGGCGAGAACTATTCGCTCTACTATACTTATACTCTTATTGATAACGCTGAGAACCTTGTTATTGGTCATATTCCTGAAAGTATTATGCCAATTCTAAAGAGTTTAATCGTAGAAGAGGAAGAAAAAACCGAGGAGGAAGTTATAATTCCGAAAGTACCGAATACTGGTAGAAAATAATAGTTTTTTTAGACGCTTAGATTATTTTTCGCAATTTTTCTTGTGGGCTTTTAGCTTTTTCATCGCCCAATCGTAATGAGAAGAAAGACAACTGACGAAATATGAGCCGAGAACGGAACCGCCGACCCAAGGATATTTCCCTTTCGTAAACAGTTCGTCTTCAGAAAAAGTTTTTGCGAGAGTTAAAACGTCTTGATGG
>JAZUOY010000003.1:0-46901 GCA_045604885.1 Candidatus Nanosyncoccus sp. | reverse complement strand
TCTTGTACACACCGCCCGTCAAACCATGAGAGTCACCAACACCCGAAGTCCGTTTCGGCGGCCTAAGGTGGGGGAGATGATTGGGGTTAAGTCGTAACAAGGCATCGGTACGAGAACGTGTCGATGGATTACCTCCTTTCTAGAGAAGGAATTAGCCCTTAGAGGCTAGGTCGGTCGGGTTATGTTTGTAAGCTTGAAACATAACATTCCTCTTTTGAGGCCGACAACAAGCGAAAATACGACGGATGATAGTATAAATTGCACAACTGAGTTGCTAAGTTAGATGAAAACTACACCAGATCTGGTGTAGTTTTTTGACGAGTACTATCAGATATGGTATACTGAAAAAAGTTAGGTTGGGAAAGTACATTTAGTTTGTTCACACATTTTAATTGGTTTGATAGAAAGGGGGTGATTCTGAATGGAACCAATGAGATGGAAAGAGAGTGAAACACACGAAGTAGCAAGAGAACGGGCGCACCAGAAAGCCAGGGAAGAATATCAGCGACAGCTTGACCTCATAATAGATAAGTGTGAGAGTTTGGGCGGCGTGATGCCAACTATTAAGCAGATTGAAAAAGACTCGTTGCTGAATGGCGAAAAGCTTAAAATTGTAATTGGTGAAGGACGGTGGGAGAAGGCAAAAATCAAAATCGCAGTAGAATGGAAGAAACGGTTTGGAACTGACCTCAAGATGGAAGATGGTAACACTATAACTCCCGTAAAAGGAAAGAATGGAGGTGAGGCAAAAATGTCTGGAACTAGTGACAACCAAGCGGCCACAGTGCCGACTACACCTATTACGCAAGAAGTAGTTTTGCAACCTGAACCGATCGCGCAAGAACTGACGGAGGAAGAGAAAGCCCTGAAAGATTTAGTGGCGGCCTATGATTGGCTTCCGTTGAAACATCTGCTTTCTATGAATGAGTACCGTAAGTTCGTAGAAACATCACCTACACCAGTAACGAAACCCTATGCCATGTTGAGGGTACTCGGCGAAAATGGTAAAGAATGGAATAAAGTCCAACGAGTTCTAATAGAAGAACTCAGGAAAAGAGGTGACGAAGGAATAACGGTGTTGGAACTGGAGTATCAGAATAGAAGAGAGCACAGTGCCAAAATCGTGAAGAGCAAAGCCGCGAAGGAAGAAGTTGCGGAAAAACAGCCGGACGAAAATATCCATAACGAATCTGAGACTGTTGCCGAGATAGTTGGCCGAACAATTACCAGTGAGGAATTGGTTGACTTAGTCAAGGAGGATGGGATTCTTTGTCGGGCGGTCAAAATGAGTGACTGTCTCAAGATGGAGAGTAAGTTCGTGTTGTATTCGGGTGATGTACCGATTAATATCACTCTTTCGGTTGTGAAGTAATTTTTGAAGGAAGAAGGTCCCCGAGAGTTAAACTCGGGGATTTTCAATCAGATATGTTATAATAAGGGACGTTACAGATGGATACGAGAAATTTGATAGATCAATTTAAGGGCCTCTCTAATGAAGAAGTTTTTGCACGTCTTTCCAAACGGCGTTCTGCTTTAGAGGTGGCGATAGAGAATGTGGAACATGATTTTAATGTAGGAACAATTGTAAGAAGCGCGAACAATTTTAATGCTAGGCGTATTCATATTATTGGTCGCAAGAAGTATAACCGTAGAGGGGCAATGTGTACAGATAAGTACTTGGAAATTTGTCATTGGGAAACGGTAGAAGAATTTCTAAAAGACCAGAGAAGGGAAGATCATAGAGAAATTGTGGCGATAGAAAATAATATACCGCCAGAAGAGGATTTTCCAGAGTTGAAACCACTTGCGCTTAAAAAATTTGTTCAGGATACGACTCTGGTTTTTGGCAGCGAGGGTAATGGAATATCGGATGAGCTACTGAAAAGTTGTGACGATATTCGTGAAATAGAAAATCTTGGTTCTACAAGAAGCGTAAATGTCGGAGTTGCTGCTGGTATAGCTATGTATGAGTGGGCAAGGCAAATCTTATTGAAAGCCAGAGAATACGATACTGACGAAAAAAGACAGAATTAAGGTATGCAAGTTAGACATTACAATAAAACCGACAGCCGAAGTGATAATTCCGACAAGTTTAACTCGTTCGTAAGATGAAGGTCCAGAGGCCATGTTATCAGCGATCCTCTGGTAATTGACAGTTACCAGAGTGCCAGCTATTAAGATTAGAACCCCTAGAAAAAACCATCCAAAGCTAAAATTCCAGTCCATATCTCTATTATACGCTTGATTTTATAAAAAAGATAGTGTAAAATAATCCTGTGGGGTGATGCGTGTTACACACTTCAACCCTGGTGTTTTATATGGGGTAATAGCTCAGTTGATTAGGGCGCCGCCTTTGCAAGGCGGAGGTCCAGGGTTTGAGTCCCTGTTACTCCACCAATTTTGTTTTTGGGGTGATGCGTGTTACACACTTCAACCCCGGCATTCGCCGAACGAATAAATGTAAACATTTCTTCGTTCGTCTCATTTGGGGTTATAGCTCAGCTGGTTAGAGCGCGTCACTGATAATGACGAGGTCTGTGGTTCAAGTCCACATAACCCCACCACATGGGGTGTTCTGCGCTCCCCCGCACGAACACTCCACCATAGTGAATTCCTTTCACGTTAATTGTTAATAGGGAAATAGTCCACTTGACCGTGGACTATTTCTTTTGAGCAAAAAAAGAAAGGGAGCAGAATGCTCCCAATAAATGTACGGGCTGTTTTAAAAGGATTTTGCCATGAGGGCTTGCACCGACATGGTATTTGGGATATAGTTAAAACCTATTTCCTCCATTAGCTCTGTTGGATTAACCCTAACACATGCCTCAGTAATATGCTGAATCATATTATGCAACGTGTTTTGTTCTATAGTTTGAGAAAAAATCGCCGTCTGAATACTCAAAGCGTCAACCCCACTTCTTTCTAGACTTTTGACCGCATCACGGACTTCATCAGAGAATTGGCGCGAAGCGAGTAAATAACAATCTCGCACCGTATGGTTATTGATATGGCTGAGCTGGGCTAAAATCAACATAGTACGGTATAGCTGAATTAGTTTGGGCGAGAAGACGAAATCGTAGTGATTATTATACCTATCTAACAAGGTTAGAGCTAGATGTTCGTCTCTACGCCGAAACAGATACGGATTATTATCATCACAAACGTAATTTACACCTACAATTGCAGGTGTAAAAGACATGACCTTATCTGAGTACCAGAAATGATAATCATGCGCTTCGCCAGAAGCGATGATATGAGCAACATTAATCATTTTTATACAACTCCCTCCTTTTTGATTTTTAAACAACAAGCAAAACCTAGGTTATTAACTAGTATTAACTATTTTAACACGGAACAAAAAAGAAGCCAAAGGACTTTGACTTCTTTTCGTATTTAGACAGATTTCTTCGCAGGACCGCGACGGGAAATGCGACCACCTTTTGCACCGGCAATGCGAGCAAGTGCAGGGTTAGCGGCAAAGCCACCAGTGTGGCCATTTTTTCCACCTTTACGACCAATTTGAGCATAAAACTCTTTGCCGTATTTGTTGCGGTTGGTTTCGGCAGCTTTGAGGCCACCAGCTTTTGTACCAGCCATTATTGCTCCGTTTCTGCCCACCAATTACTAATAAACAATCCCCAGAGGGGTTTATGTCTTCATTATATCATACCGCTTTAGTTTTGTCAATATATTTTTAAACAAAAAAGTGTTATAATATGGTTTTTCTTGCCGAACGGTCGTTCGGTCCTAGCTAATAGAAAGAGGCTTGTTTTTATTCATATCATGATATATAATAGAGATAGATTTGAGCAAAAACTGCGAGTTGCTTAAAGGAGAATCGCCCGGTGGAGGCGATTTTTGTTTATAGCTTATGCTTGCATCCAGAATTGGTTTTATTTAGAATGAAATAGACAGGAGGTAAGATGAAATTTGATAAATACCAAGAGGACATAATTCAATATGACCTCTGTAATCCAGCGAATGAAGTAGTGCCGATTGGGCTTTTGGAAAAGGTATTGGGATTGGCAGGAGAAGCGGGTGAGACTGCGGATAAATTCAAGAAAATTTTGCGTGATGAGGGTGGTCGTATCTCCCAAGAGAACAGAAAAGAGATCATAAAAGAATTAGGAGACGTCCTTTGGTATACGGCGACAATTGCAAGATATTTGGGAGTGCCGTTTTCTGAGGTGGCAAAGCAAAACTTACAGAAAGCCGAAAGCCGAAAGAAAAGAGGGAAAATAGGTGGGAGCGGTGACAATAGATGATGAGATAAGGTTCGTAGAGCGCTTAGAGCGTGATTTTCCAGGGATGGAGTTTAGATGGGGATGCCAGAGATTTTCCTATCGTGAAATAAAAAGCAAAAAAACGGTTTTTTTGGGTCAACCCCAGCCAAATTTTGGCCTTCTGGCGCTCCACGAGGTCGGTCACGGCCTTTCTGGACATAAAGATTATAAAACACTCATCCAAAGACTAAAAAACGAATCTGAAGCCTGGGAGAGGGCAAAAACGCTACTTTTACAATATCGCGAGCGAACTCATTCTGATGAGCAAAATAAAATCCCGATCTGGGACGAGGAATTTGTTCAAACTCAGTTAGATACTTATAGGGAATGGATACATACTAAAACGCAGTGCAAAAAATGCGGACTGACGATGTATCAGACGGGGGATAGCAGCTTTCATTGCCCACGCTGTGAGAGCTTTTCTTGAGTTTTAGCGTAATGGTAGCCGCCGTAAATTACGGATTCTTTTGGTCGTTCGGCGGCTACAATGCGTGGGAATTTCTTTGTCCTTGGCATCAAAACGCGTATGTTGTAGCGTAATTGATCTTTGAAGTGGTTAAATAACATACCTAATGGACCACCGATAATGATGCAATCTGGATGATAACGGAGAATTAGCTCTGGTAAGCCGATGGAAACGCGGTAGGCAATATCAGTATAAGCATTCTCGCCACGTACAGAGGTAGCCTGACAGTTGTAATCCTTGCCAATAGCGGCGCAAGAGGCAATATCTTCCCACTCGGTTGGTAAATTACGCCAGATATAAGTTGTATGACCAGGCTCTACAGAGGATGAATTGCGCGCTAAAACACCTTGTCGTGCTAGTCCGCCACCGATTCCGGTACTAAAAGTTAAGTACAAACTTAGCCCCTTATGAAAGGAAGACTCATAAATCGTGGCAAGATTCGCATCATTTTCTAGGTGGACTGGACAACTGAATAATTTTTTTATACAGGCAGCAACATCAGTGTTCTTCCAGGGACGATTACCGAATGCGACGGCAATATTATTTTCTACGAGTCCGGGAATTGCAACTATGACACAAGAAACCTTAGCCCCATAACGAGTAGCAAAGCTGATCAGACTACTCTCTAGTACTGCCAAAAATTCTGTTTTGTGGAGAGGAGTTTTAAACTTATATTTCTTGATGACGCGACCGCGCTTGTTAAAAACCGCGATTAGAGTCTTAGTGCCACCTATGTCTACGACGATATACATAGTGTGATTATATCATAAGCGAAATAAAAATCGTAATGATTATCTATTTACAAGTTGGTTGACCTCTGATATAATTGACCTATCTTAGGCTCGTTCAAGAGTTTGGATTCTGGGGCTTCCTCTATTTAGTGAGTGTATGTTGCGATACGGATTCTTGAACGGGTCTAAAGGAAGGAAACAATATAAATGGCTAATGCCAAAAAATTAACTATGGATGAATTGCTGGAGCAGACCAGTGATTCTGTTAAGCAACTATCTGTTGGAGACACTATTGCTGGAAAAGTGATCTCTGTAAAAAAGCACGAAATCTTGATTGACCTCGGCGCAAACGGGGTCGGTATGGTACCACGCAGAGAAGCATCATTCTCGCGCAATCTAGAGATAGGACAAGATGTTACCGCTTCTGTCATTGATACGGAGATGGATGACGGTACAGTTCTGTTGTCTATGCGTAAGGCTGTCAAAGACAAGGGCTGGGATGAAATTGCTACCAAGTTAGAAGCAGGAGAAATTGTAGAAGTTACTCCGTTTGATGCTAACCGTGGTGGTCTCTTAGTGGAATATGAAGGAATTAGGGGCTTTTTGCCAGTTTCTCAACTTTCTGCAGAACATTATCCACGAGTTGGTTCTGCCGATAAAGATGAGATTCTCCAGAGATTAAATTCTCTTGTAGGTCAAGCGATTAAGGTTCGCATCCTAGATGCGTCTAAGAAAGACAACAAATTAATCTTCTCAGAGAAAGAAGCCGTAAAGGATGCTTTGTCTGCACGCTTCTCAGAAATGCAAGTCGGAGACACCGTCAAAGGTCTTGTGACCGGAGTGGTGGATTTCGGGGTATTTGTTAATGTGGACGGAATTGAAGGATTGATTCATATCTCTGAAATTTCTTGGGAGAGAGTGAATAATCCAGCTGATTATGTCAAGCCAGGCGAGACGATTGAGGCGAAAATTATCGCAATTGATAAAGAACGTTTATCACTCTCCATGAAACAGCTAAAAGACGACCCGTGGCTATCAGAAGTAGAAGGCCTGAAGAAAGGTTCCAAAGTAGAGGGCACGGTTACACGTATCACCCCATTTGGTGCATTCGTACAGATCTCTCCAGCAGTAGAGGCTTTGGTCCATGTATCTGAGCTGGGTGAAGGTAATGATGTTGACCCAGAAAAGGTCTTTACTTTAAATGAACGAAAAGAGTTTAAAGTACTAGATATTGATCGCGAAGGTCGTAAAATCTCTTTGACTGTGGCATAACGGTCCATCTTGGCGTTTTTTCGTGCTTGCTCTACCTAAGTAGCGCTTCGCACGGATAAAACGCCAATCTGAATCATTCTGCCTACAGTCAAGAAAATACTAATCTAGTCAATTTATCTCCACGCTAAGAATAGTGCAATTTTACCATCTCAATAATGAGGTGGTATAATTGTTGTAAAGGAGGTAGATATGGATAATAATGAACAGATTAGCCGAGAGCGTGGTACAGACTTGCAGGGGGAGTGGCAAATTGTGACTGATGTAGCGGAAAATCATGAGCAACAACATGCTAATTTCCAGAGCGAATTATTGTCTTGTAGTGCAGAGAAGCTTAATTCTCTCATTGATAATCGCATAGCAGAACTAAATGCAGATGCTAATCAAGAGGCTAGGATTGGTTTCGGAAAATATGGCAAAGCTACCCCCGTACACAAAGGATTTATCGGTGAAGGGGCGAAAGTTAGATATGACGCGATGAGCCTTGTGGATTACAAAATGCGAGGGAACGACTATTTTTATGGTTTCGCAGAGAGCCTAAGAGATGGACAAATTGACGGTGACGCTGCTACTCTTAATCATATTGTGAGTTTTATGAACAACTACTTTGGTAAAGGTGTCGGCAAAAGGCAAAATCAGGAAGATATCTTGTTGTTTAACGCTTTGAGTAACACGAGGACAGACGATGAGCTTTTTGCCGCTTTGGAGCAATCCTCAATTACTGACTTAAAGGGTAAAAATGCTGCCGGTTCCACGGAATATGCGGCAATGGCACAAAACCTCCTGACTTTCTTGGGCTATGAGAGTACATTTTGTACGGGGAGCTTGGAAGCTGGCAAATACCAGAGAGAACATGCGTTTAACATCGTGGAAAATCAACTTGGGGAAACGCTTCTGTTGGATTACGGTCGTCCGATAGAGGTAAAAAACGCTAAAGGCGATTTGGTGGGAGAACTGCCTTATCAGAGAGTGCTATCTGAGGTGCCAGAAGGACCAATTGAATTGAGCGATTATAACTACGTCATTGAAAAAGGGTCTTATACTAGAGAAGAGACTGGCGTGAGAAAGTATGATATCGGTGAGTAGAGAGGGAAAAGTGAAAAAAGCTATTTTGATCCATGGTTACAACGGCATTCCGCAAATTTATTTTTACCTTAAACGGGAGTTAGGAAAAGATGGGTATGAGGTAATTATGCCAACTTTCCCAACACAAAAAGATATTACCTTGGCGGCATATTTTGCGGTGCTTGATCAGTATAGGGCTGATTTTTCTGAGGAAACAGTAGTAATTGCACATTCTGTCGGCAATATTATGTTAGTTAAATATTTGTGTGAACACGATCTCAGAGTGGGCTGTTATATCAGTCTGGCGGGGTTTGGGGAGCCGTTTGAGGTAGAAGGGAAAGATGATTTAAACGCAGTGATTAAGCCATTGAGACTTTCTGGAGCAGAAAAAAAGAAAATACAGCAGTTGGCGGCTAAGCGCTATGCTATTTATAGCGATAATGATCATATTGTTCCTTTTGCGACGCTTCGGCGATACGCTAAAGATATCATGGCGGAGACTTGGTATATTCCGGAAATCGGACACATGGGTAAAAAAAGTGGACTCACAGAACTGCCCGAAGTATTAGAAGCCATTGAAAGGTTAAAAGACAAATGAAACTGTACCTAGTTCGTCATGGAGAAACAGATTGGAACTTAGAACATAAAGCTCAGGGGCAAGTTGATATACCATTGAACGCTACCGGGATTCATCAAGCGGAAGATTTAAGAGACAAACTGGCGACTCATGATTACGATATTTGCTATTGTTCACCTCTTAAGCGTGCAGCTCAGACGGCGGAGATTGTCGTAGGTGGACGTACGAAAATTATCTATGATGATAATCTGAAAGAACGGAGTTTTGGTCAGCTTGAGGGGACGGATCCGCGAACTTGGAAAGTGGATGACTATAATAGAAGATTGAATACTAACGAAAATGGTATAGAACCGATCAAAAGCGTACTTGAGCGATCAGGGGAATTTTTGGAACGTGTAAAATCTGAGAACTTAACCGATGCGAAGATTTTAGTAGTGGGACATGGTACTTTGTTAAAGACTCTGCATTTTAACATTGTAGGATACGATGATGACACGGATTTTGATAGCTTCCATCTGGGGAATGGAGAGATTGCAGAGTACGAGGTATAAAAAATTTGCCCCAACCTTTCGCTTGGGGTGTGTGCGGCTAGGTGCCGAATATACTTACATTATGTCAAACAATGCCAAAAAAAATGCAAATAAAAAACCGCCTAATTTTAGATTAGACGAACAACTAGGTGTTGAAAATTTCTGGCTCCCCGGACTGGACTCGAACCAGTAACCTCGAAGTTAACAGCTTCTTGCTCCACCATTGAGCTACCGGGGAATGTTTCTCCAATTATAAGGCTATTTCTAGAAAAAAGCAAGGGCTAAGGAAGATTTTCTGGGGTTTCTGGCTCTTCTGTATCGGTGATATCCGTTGGGGTTTCCGGTGAATAAATAATTGGTTCACTACCACTATCTATAGCTGTGCCGTTGTCATCTATTAAGACGATTTGATTATAATCGTACTGTGGTGTAGGGGTGGGAGTATTAACCGTGGGAGTAGAAGCAGTGTTGCCTGTATAAGAATAACTAGGGTGATAGGTATAAGCTGGCTGAGGATTTGCCTCTGCTGTAGCCGGCGCTTCTTCAGGAATAGTATCCATAGTAGCCGTCTCCGCTGTTGTTTCAGAGTCATTTGGCTCCGGAATAGATTCTTCTTCGTCGCCAACTACAGGCACTTCTGGATCATCAGCTTGTCTAGTAACCAGGGAAGAATCAGGATTTTGCATAGTACGGGCAGTGGTAGTGGTATGGACAGAAATAGTGGTCATGGTGAGAATGACTAAAGTTGCGAGTAATGTCGCAATAAAAATAATGCGTCCAACAATTACGAATTTATAAATTCTATCATCTAGCCCTTCCATTAGAAAGTATCATAACACAAGTTGGCAAAAAAGTCTATATGTGGTAGAATAATAACGATAACTTGGGCATAATTTTGATTGCAAAAGAGGAGAAAGGAGAGCAGATGAGTTCACAAGATTCGCAGGAAAAAGTTATTCAGATTGCGGGTTCTATTACGGTTGATGAGTTAGCTAACGCTCTCGGTCTAACGGTTACGACTCTGATTGGTCAGTTGTTCAAAGAGGGGATCGTTGCAACGATTAATCAAAGACTTGACTATGATACTGCTTCAATCATCATTGACGAGCTTGGGATAGAGGGTGTGCGTCTTGAAAAGAAAAATTCTGCCACCCAGATTTCAGAAAATCGTCGCGAATTGTCGGATAAGGCGGTAGAACGTCCACCAGTGGTAGCTGTGATGGGACATGTGGATCATGGAAAGACTACTCTCCTAGACACTTTACTTCACAAGAAAACTGTAGAGAAAGAAGCGGGTGGAATTACGCAACACATCTCTGCTTATCAACTGGAACACGATGGTAGAAAGATTACTTTCTTGGATACGCCAGGGCACGAGGCTTTTGCAGCGATTCGTCAACATGGTGCTATGTTGACAGATATTGTAGTGATTGTAGTGGCGGCGGATGATGGTGTGAAGCCACAGACTATAGAGGCGATTAAGTTTGCTCAGGGGGCGAATGCAAAAATTATTGTCGCGATTAACAAAATTGATCGGGAAGGTGCAGATATACCACGCACAATGGCAGATCTAGCACAACACGGTCTTCAGCCAGAGGAATGGGGTGGCGACATCACTATGGTACCGATTTCTGCGAAACTGAACCAAAATCTAGATAAACTGCTTGACATGATACTTCTGATTGCGGATATGGAAGAGCTAAAAGCTGATACTGATATTCCGGCGGAAGGTTTGGTCATAGAAAGCCACATGGAGACTGGAAAAGGCTCAGTAGTGAATCTATTAGTGACGGGTGGAGAATTAAAAACTGGGGAATTTATCGTCGCTGGCAATACTTATGCAAAAGTCAGAACGATGGTAGATTTCCGGGGTAAGCCGAAGGGTAAGGCCTTACCATCTACTCCTGTTACGGTGACTGGGTTTAAAGAGTTACCAGATTTTGGTGATAAATTTAACGAAGTAGCAGACGAGAGAACCGCACGCAAAATGGCATTATTAAATGCTAACGCTAGTGCAGACGCTACGGCTTCGGCCAATGTAACATCCAATGATCTTTTGCGTATGATGAATACGGCGGATAACTCTAAGATGTTCAATGTCTTAATCAAGGGCGATGTGTTAGGCTCGGTGACTTCAGTAGTAGATTCTCTTAAGATGATAGATACTAAGGGTGAAGTGACATTAAATATCGTAGCAACAGGAGTGGGTGACGTAACAGAGAATGATGTTTATATGGCGACAGGGGAGAATACAATTATCTATGGTTTTAATGTTACAGTGCCGACCAATATTGCGAAAATGGCAGCCAGGGATAATGTCCCGATTCGTTGTTATAAGGTGATTTATGAACTACTAGACGATGCTAAACATTCTATGGAAGAGTTACTTGATGCGGAAGTGGTAGAGACTGAAATGGGCGAAATGAAGGTGGAGGGAGTGTTTAGGACAGAGAAAACCTCTATTATCGCAGGGGGAGAGGTACTAAAAGGCAGTGTAAAACCTGGGTTCTTTGCAAGAGCATTGCGAGCTAAACAGGAACTTGGAGAGGTAGAAGTAGTTTCCGTCCAGAAAGAAAAAATGGACGTGAATGAGCTAGTCTCTGGTGAGATTGGTGGTCTTGCGCTTAAAACGGAGCATAAGATTGGCCTCCAGATTGGTGATAGGCTGAAGTTCTTCACGCGCGAGATGAAAAAACGTACCCTGTAAGCATATAATAGAATTAACTTGCTTTTTGTGGGCAAATCGCTTATACTTAAAACATGAAGTTTGATGACAATTTTCTTTCAGAGGTGGGATTGTCAAATCTCCCAGATGATCAAAAACAATCTTTTTTGGCACATGCTCAGGACGAGCTGGAGCTTCGTGTCGGTACGAAGATGAGCGAGAAACTTTCTGATACCCAAGTAGAAGAGTTTGAAGGAATCATGGAAAATGACCAGCAAGTAATTAGGAAAGTAGTGGCAGAGCTTGGGATGGATTTTAGAACAGATCCGATTTACAAGAAAATCCTGGAAAAATATAACGTGACAGAAGGTACATGGGAAATTATTGGAGAATACCTATCTGTAAAATGGATTCAGAAAAATTGCCCAGATTACCATGAAATTGTCCAATCTACTATCGCAGAGCTGAAAGAGGAGATTCGCTTTGGTAATTCTCAGATTTTAGCAGCGACTGCCTAATTAGTCTAATTTTACTTTTTGGCGTAGCCGTTGAGAAATGATTTTGCGTCCATAATTTTACGACCAGCTGGCTGGAGATAATCTATAACGAGGTATTTTTTGTCTTTACATTGTATATACAATGTATCGCGCCCAGGATTTTGCTCAGAAATGTGAGCGTTAATAATGGTGCACTCTAGATCGCAAAACTGATATTTACTCTTTGGAAAACCAGCAAAAGCCCGAATCTCATTGAGAAGCTCGGAAGAAGTTTTTTCTGTGGGCTCCAGAGGAGAAAGACTCTTATCTAGCATTTTGGTAAAGGTGGCCTTGCTATCATCTTGGGGAACTGGTGTGGGGAGTTTACCTAAGTGATCAGATAGCCAGTTCGCCCCAGCTTCTGCTAAGGCTTGATAAATCGTTAATTTGTAATCGTTTGCATCGTTTGCGGACAACTGGTCATCGGCAAAAATTTCTGCCTCTGATAGGGTAATTTGGTGGTAGATCGGTCCAGCGTCCATCGCTTTTGCGAGTTTCATAATAGAAACGCCAAAATCTTGATCGCCATGCAGAATCGCGCTCTCAATCGGTGAAGGTCCGCGGTAAAGTGGCAATAGAGATGGATGAATATTCAGGATACCAGTTGGTTCATAAACATCCAGGAGATCTGGCTTAATCATGACACCAAAAGAAGCTAGCACTCCAAAGGCTTGTGGTGTCTTGATTTTAAGCTCTCTAGCGATAGCGAGGTCGTCCCGAGTTCTGGCATGAAAAATAATTTCATGTTTTTTCTGTAAGACCGCCAAAGTGTAATCTGCTAAGGGACCGTTACCGAAGAAGATGATTGGCTGAGCGGAGGTTTTAGTCATCAGGGAAGAGATCCTTGTTTGTCTTTATTTCACTCGCGTAATCAACTGGCTCCAGGTCGCCCTTTTTATTGAGGCGATAGAATGCCTTGGTGTCGTCTTTAATGTGGTCAATAAATAAAATGCCGTTGAGATGATCAATTTCGTGCATCAGGGTACGAGCGAGGAAACCATCAGCCTTAATACGCACCTCAGTGCCATCTTCTAGCATCGCCTTGATTTTGGCTTTTTCTGGGCGAGGGACCAGACCATAAATCTCTGGTACGGATAGACAGCCCTCGTAATCTTTCACCATTTTGCCGTCGGTCTTAATCACTTCTGGGTTGATTAATGCGGTAAAATGGTTATTTTCTTTGTCGTCAAAATCATCGCGCACCACGATAATACGCTTGTTGATGCCAAGCTGTGGTGCTGCCATTGCCGTCGTTAGCTCGTAAGGGTGTTCTTTTTCCCAATCAATAGAGCTTTTGATCATCTTAGCGATGGTGGACTTAGCTTCTTCATCGATCGTGGTAACCCTCGTGGACTTTTTGCGTAGGCGTGGATCTGGGGTAGTAATAACCTTCATATTGCTATTATAACATAAAATGCCTGTTATGAATATGCCCAGTCAGTTCGCATATACAAACAGGGGAAGACTCTCATGAGTAGGAAAAGTGGTAGGCTTAAAATGGATGGTTATCTAAATGGGAGATGAGAGAATGAAGAAGGTTTTAATTTTTGATTATGGTTTTTCTGGGCTGAAACTTGGCAACATTATAGAAACTGAGTTGCCAGTAGAAGTAAAGAAAGTAATTTTGGGTGGTGACAAAGAATTACACTGTAAAACAAACTGGGAAATTATAGAGGAGACGAAGGAAGCGTTGCTGCCATTCATCGACAAAGTAGATGTAATCGTGCTATCTAATCCAACCGTGGCTATGATTGTAAAAGACTATCTACAACTAGAGTTTCCAGAGCAAAAATTTGTCGGTTATGGTTGGGATTTGCCAGAACTAATCCATAAGATGAGAGGGATTTTAATCTTAATGCCGGACAAAGTCAGAAAAACTGAATGTTATCAGAAACTAAAAGCCGAGTGCCAACAGACTAAGATTAATGAGTCAAATAGTGAAAAATGGATAGATATGGTGCAGAGTGAATGTTGCCTAGAGGATACGGATTTTAAACGGGAAGTGGATGAGATGGCGCACGGCAAAGTGATTGTTTGTAATTCCAGTTTAGTATTAATGGAGAAACGACTGAAAGAGAAAATTGGTTGGCGAGCTGAAGTCTTGGATCTATTTGATACGATGCTGAATAATCTTAAACTCATACTAGAGCTAAAGTAGAGATGGTGGATCTATTGTAAAACTCATCTTAGGGTTTTTAGGTAAAGATCTAAGTGCTGATAATAACTGGTTGCGAGAAGTGGAGCGTAAGATAAGCTGCCAGGTATACCCAGTCGCGGCGCGCTCATGAAAGGCTGGAGTAGGCTGCGAGATTAAAAGATGATGATTCGTGCTTAAGGCTCGGTGGTAATTACGGATGTATTTAAGAGAAGTTGATTCTGTTTTGTAGGTGATAGAGATTTTTGCGAGATAATAATATGGTGGAAAATGACCTTTGCGACGAGTGCTTAGAGCATGCTCTAAGAAACGATGATAGTCAGAATGAAGCGCCGCCTGAATGATGGGATGTTCTGGTTGGTAGGTTTGTACGAAAACATCTGCCACATCCAAATGCCCGCGACCAACCCGCCCGATAACTTGTGTTAATAGGTGAAAAGTACGTTCCTCAGAAACGTAATCTGGTAAGGAAAGACCAGCGTCAGCCTGTACGATACCAACGGTGGCAAGAAGTGGTAAATCAAGGCCCTTGGCGATGGTTTGCGTGCCGATGATAATATCATAATCACCGCGTTTGACCTCTGTAAACTTCGCATCCAGACTTTCTTTTTTGGTATTATCTGCGTCAAATCTGATAATGTGGGCAGTAGGGAAAAGTTTTATTAGTTCTGCCTCTAAGAGTTTGGTTCCGAACCCCTTATGATGAATTTCTACATGACCACAGTCGGGACAAGAAGAAGGAACTTTTTGACGTGTCCCACAGGTGTGACAGATTAACTGATAACTATCTGAGTGTAAAGTGAGAGGTAAAAAACAGTTAGGACAGAGTGCCTGCCAACCACAGTGTTCACAAATAGTCAGATTGGCCGAGCCACGTCGATTATGGAAGATTAGACTCTGATGATGAGCACCGAGATTGGCGCTGATGTTTTCCAGAAGAGGATCAGAAAAATAGTGATTTTTATGAAAATTTTTTTGATTACAGAGGTCAATCACATGGAAATTAGGTGCTGTGGCGGAAGTCTTAGCCTTTTGGCTGAGGGTAACGATGGCCTGGCGAGATTGAGCGAGGTAATAGTCAGAGATTAAAGGGGTAGCGGTACCGTAAATACAGGGAATATGGAGCGAGTTTGCCATGAAGCTAGCTAAGCGTAGTGTAGAGTAACGGGGGGCATTTTCTTGAAAATAAGATGATTCGTGGGCCTCGTCAATGATAATTAAACCAGGATTCTGGACTGGAAGTAGCAACGCTGAACGTGGGCCGATGATGATTTGCGGTTGATTAGAGTGAAGAACTTTTTCCCAGATGAGATGACGTTCAGCTTCGGTCTGACGGGAGTGTAGCAGGATGACTTTTTTGGCAAAAACTTCTTCGTGAATTTGTACCAATTGTGAAGTCAGGGCGATTTCTGGCACCAAAAGTATCACGGATTTGCCATTTTTTAGCGTTTCTTGGGCCATTCTTAGGTAAATATTCGTCTTACCGCTACCAGTGATACCATGCAGTAAACGAGTGCTATTAGTGATGTTTTGGAGACTGTGGAGGGCAGTTTTCTGGGCATTATTAAGTGGTATGTTGATGTTGTCAGGGGATGATACTTGCTTAGGATCAGAGGAATTAGCTTTTTGGCGGCGTTTTTTGCCTATACCTAATGGTAAGATCATTTTTGCAACTGTTGGTAGGGGAGAGAGGTAATAATCAGAGAGCCATTTCATTGCCTTGACTAGATGAGCTGGGAGAGGTTGCTGATAGACGAGGCGACTAATAGGTTTAGTTGGAAAGTCAACTGTATTGACCCGTCTAAAAACTATGCCGTAAGTACTACCTTTGCCGAGGGGAATTTCTACGATTTGTCCAGGCGTGAGCGTAGTATCAGAGGAATAGGTGAGCACATCACCATCTTCACGGAATTGACGAATTGGTACTACCTCGTAAAACATGATTTTATTATATCATCCTAGCTAATCTGTTATAAAATGTTGTGAAAAATACATAAAAATGAAAAAATCATGTATAATAAAATGAGGAAAAGACAGGAGGTGAATATGTTAGACGTTTTCATTACTTCAAGAGTACGAAGAAAGATTTTAGTGGTTTTTGCGAAGTATCCAGATTTTAAGACTCACGTCAGAGGTCTATCAAAACTAATCAAGGAGGATGCTGGCAATATACAGAGGGAGCTAAAGCGATTAGAAAAAGGTAAATTCCTGATCGTTACCAAAAGGGGTAACACCTTAATCTATCAGACTAATAAACAATTTCCACTTCTAAAGGAGCTCCAGAGCATGGTAATTAAAAGTCAGCAATTATCTGATCGTAAAAATCAGAGTAAAACGATCGGTTAGTTTGTGAGCAAAATCTTTGACCAGTTAATGCAGGTGCGGGGAATTGGGGTAGATTTTTTGAATCCCCAGTATGATAAATTGACCGCCCCAGAAGAGCTGCCAGATATGAAAAAGGCTGTGGAGCGAATTTTGATTGCTCAAAAAAGGCAAGAAAAGGTGTTAATCTATGGCGACTATGATGTAGATGGTGTAACGGCGACGACGATTATTGCTAAAACGCTGATGAGATTAGGAATTAAAGATCTCCAGACCATGTTGCCAGATCGCTTCATAGATGGATATGGTATGAGTAAGCGTTTAGTTCAGCGAGCTAAGGCAGAAAAAGTAAACTTAGTAATCACGGTGGACTGTGGTAGTAATAATGCAGAAATTATAAACGAACTGAACAACTCTGGAATAGATGTCATTGTTACCGATCATCATGAAATAAGTGGTAATATTCCAGAGGCAGTTGCCGTAGTTAATCCCAAGAGGTCAGATTTTAGATTACAGACTCAACAGAAACCAGAGCTTGCCGGACTAATAGAATTATCGGGTGCGGGGGTGGCTTTTATGCTGGCAAAAGCTCTGATGAATGCTGGGGCGATACCAGAGGGGATGGAAAAATGGTTATTGGATCTTGCGATGATCGGCATTATTTGCGATGCAATGGTTTTGACTGGTGATAATAGGACTATTTGCTACTATGGTCTAATCGTGCTTGGTAAAACTAGTCGTCCAGGATTACGAGAATTAGTGAGAAAAGCTCAGGTAAAGAAACTAAACTCTACTGCAATTGGCTACCAGATTGGTCCGAGGCTGAACGCAGCAGGTAGAATGGAGACGGCGGAGCTGGCACTTCGGCTTCTGATGACAACGTCGGGAGCAGAAGCTGCACAAATTGCTGAGGAGCTGGATCGGCTTAATTCAGAGCGTCGCATACAACAACAGCAGGCGATCAGAGAAGTTGGAGAAAGTAATCTTAGTGAGGATCCAGTTCTTATTGTGACTGGAAAATGGAACGAGGGTATCGTAGGAATCATTTCTGGCAAGTTGACCGAAAAATATAAGAAACCAAGTTTTGTTCTAACAGAGGTGGAAGGCGATTATAAAGGATCGGGGCGGAGTTTTGGAGACTTCAATTTGGCACTCGCTCTATCAGAGTGCCAGGATTTGCTAATCTCTGGTGGTGGTCACGCTGGGGCATGCGGAATTAGGCTTAAGAAAGAGAATCTGCCAAAATTCACGCAAAGAATCAATGACTACTATTTAAGTTTGGCTTTGCAAGATCAGCAAAAGTATCTAGATGTCAGCGCTGATTTAGAAGTGAGTGATCTAGCTGATTTGGACTTAGACTTGCTAGAAAATTTACAGAAATTAGAGCCTTTTGGCAATGGCAATCCAGAGCCGATTTTTAAGCTGAAAGACATGATGATTTTAAGTATCTCTCAAATGGGGCAAGAACAACAACATCTGCGTCTTTTGGCGCGTGATAACTGGGGTAACACCATGAAACTGGTTGCATTTAATGCGCCAGATGAGTGGTTGGACGTCTCTGCTGGATCACAAGCGGATATTTGGGTTAGCCTAGTAGAAAATGAATGGATGGGCACAAAAAGCGTGGAAGGACGGATCCTGAAATTAAGTGTTGCAATCTAGTGTGCTATCTGATATAATAGTTTGCAATATGGCTATCAAAGTAACAAGAAAAGATCAGAGTGAGGCGAATGAGAACATTATTCGCCGTTTCAACCGTAAGGTTCTTCAGAGTGGTATGATGCCACTTGCGAAATCTCAGACTAGATTCAGCAAGCCGATTTCTAAGCGTGAACGCCGCAAAAAAGCGATTCTCCGTGAGATTCGTAAAGCAGAGAAGACTGAGCGGATTAAATTAGGCTTAAAATAACAATTCGTGCTAAAATCGTTATATGAGGCGAATTGTTTTATTTGGGATGCCTGGGAGTGGTAAAAGCACTCAGGGGCAAAAATTAGCAGCAGAATTGGGCTATCCTTGGATCTCATCTGGTGAGATTTTGAGGCAGAGTAAAGAGCAGTGGGTGCAAGACAAGCTCAAAACGGCTGAGCTTTTTGATGATCATATGATGCTAAAGTTATTGCAGAACGCTCTAAACGGTAAGGATAATGCAATCTTGGATGGTTTTCCACGTACCAGGGAGCAAGCCGAGATGGCAATTAAAGAACTAGGCGTTACAGAGGTGATAGAACTCGTTGTGCCAGAGGATCAGATTTATCAGAGATTAACAGAACGTGGACGTGAACAAGATCAAAACGAAATTGCCAAGAAAAGGATAGAAGATTACAAAAGAATGCGCCGTGACGTGGAAGAGGTATTTTGGAACCATGGTATGGAAATCAAGCGCGTGAATGGTGAGGGGACAATAGATGAGGTTTACCAGCGTGTTAAGGAGGCAATATGATTATTTTCTTTGGTCCAGCAGGTAGTGGTAAAAGTACACAGGGTAGAACGATCGCAGATAAGTATGGCTGGCGCTGGCTCTCTGTGGGGCAAGTATTGAGAGATACTGGTGAGTACGACGAGATTTTGCAGAAAGGGGAACTAGTTGATGACCAGGAAGTAGTAAATCTGATGGATAAGCAGATTGACTTCGCGAGGGCAGAAGGTATGGATATCGTGCTGGATGGTTATCCACGCGATATAACACAGGCGCAGATCTTAATGGCAAACAAAGAAAGAGATTTTTTTGGCAACATTGATGGTGCTATTATTCTCAATGTTCCGAAGACGGAGTTACTAAAACGTATTCAGGAGCGTGGGCGAGTGGATGATACGATGGAGGTAGTGGAAAAGCGATTTTCTATTTTTGAACAAAATATTTATTCAATTTTACCTCTGTTAAAAGAGCGAAATGTCCCAATTCATGAGGTGGATGGCACTGGTTCGTTTGCAGAAGTAACAGAGCGAATTATTAAAATTGTTCAGCGTATGATCCCAGCACCAGAAGTCTGGCAGGATGATGATCCAGAAGCGATAGAAAACGACGCGTTGGAGCGGGAAAAAAGTTATGGAGAATAAGAAAATCCCAGCGATGCGCGAAGGGGGTAAGATTTTGGGCAATTTGTTGCGCGATTTAAGAACTTATGTTCAACCAGGGATGACTGAAAAAGAGATTGATGCATGGGTCAGAGAAGAGGTAGTAAAAAGAGGCGCAGAGGTCGCCTATGATGAGCTAGAAGAAAAATTTCCAGGGGCGATCTGTATTTCCACGAACGAACAGCTGGTGCACGGCGCTCCGAGTGATTACACCCTAGTGGAAGGCGATAAAGTGTCTTTTGATATGGTAATCAAATATAAGGGTTTCTATACCGACTCAGCCTTCACGATGATGGTGGGGAAAAAAGGCTCTCCTGCTATCAAGAAGATGATTTCTGTGACTGAGAGCGCTTTGTATGAGGGGATAGAACAGGTGAAACCCGGAGCGCATCTAGGGGATATTGGCTATGTGGTGCAAAAGGTGCTAGAAAAGGGGCATTTAGGCGTTATAGAGAACTATGTCGGGCATTTTATCGGGGAAAAAATGCATTTACCACCAGATGTGCCAAATTATGGTAAAAGGGGGCACGGATATGTCTTACAAGAAGGCGATGCTCTCTGTATAGAACCGATGTCTTCCCTAGGGAAGCCGGCAAATCATATCGCGGATGACGGCAGTGGTTGGACTGTAGTGATGAATGATGGTAGTTTTGGCTGTCACTGCGAGCATACGATTTTAGTTACGAAAAATGGTTACGAAATACTAACACTAGCCGATTAAAAATCTGTGTGCTATAATATGCTTATGGATGAGATAGCGAAGTACGCAGTTGGTCTGGACGTTGGAACAGAAAATGTTCGTGCCGTGGTGGCAACAGTCGGAAAAGACGGAGCTATTTCTATCGTAGGCTATAACGAAGGCCCAAACAATGGCATGCGCAAGGGTGTAGTTGCAAATTTGACTGGCCCAGGTGAAGCGATTGATAGAATGTTGGGTGAAGTTGAACGGATGAGTGGCTATGAGGTTAATTCGGCCTATGTCTCTATTAATGGTGCTCATGTCATGTGTACGCGTGCCGAGGGAATGATTGCACTTGGCCCAGAAGATCACGAGATTACAGAAGAAGATTTAAACAGAGTAGAACAGGCAGCCGTGGTAGGACGAGTGCCAGCCAATCGGGATATTTTGGATGTTCTACCGTTATCTTACACGCTAGATGGGCAGAGTGGAATCAAAGACCCGATTGGTATGATTGGCTCACGGTTAGAGCTAAAAGCTAGCGTATTGTCAGCACTGGCGCCGAACTCTCTCAACCTTAGGAAGGCAACCGAGCGGGCAAGAGTAACTTCAGAGAAACTTATTCCGAGCGTGGTTGCAGCGGCGAGGGCAGTACTGTCAGAAAAACAGACGGAAAATGGTGTAGCACTGATTGATTTTGGTAGTGCGACTACTAGTATTGCAATCTATGAAGAAGGTGATTTGCAGTACGTAGGGGTGTTACCGGTAGGTTCTCATAACATTACTAATGATTTGGCAATAATGCTTAAGATTGATTCAGAGATTGCAGAGGATATTAAACGGCGTTTTGTAGCAAAGAACCTGAATGGCGAGGAGCCAGAAGGCGACATTGTTATCAGGCGTAACAGGGAAGAATTGGTATTTTCTCGTGCAGAGGTAAATCAGGTTGTGGAGGACCGGCTAGCAGAGATTTTTGAGCGTGTCAGAAAAGAGCTGAAAGCGGCGCATTATGATCGCAAATTACCAGAGGGAGTTGTCCTCGTGGGTGGTGGTGCAAGGCTAAAGGATATTTCAGTTTACGCCAGAGAGGCGCTGGAGGCTTCCATTAAGATAGGATTACCGCGTAAATTGGGCGGTGTCGCTGATGCGATTGAAAAACCAGAATATGCTGCGGCAATTGGGTTAGCGATTACGGCGGCAAGGGAAAGCGGACAAGAGCTTCAGGTAAGCAAAAAACAACATAAACCAACTTCTAAAAAGTCAAAATCTGGTGTTTTTGGCAAAATCTTTAAAAAGTTCTAGAGTAATTTTACAAAATAGGGGTTGTAAAGGTTATTTTTGTGTTATAATGAATGTAATTATTGTAAAGTGAGGATTTATAAAATGCCTGAAATTAAGCCAACAGAGGTGGAAAGTACAGCAAGTATCAAAGTCGTAGGGGTAGGTGGTGCTGGTGGTTCTGCCGTAGATCGCATGCGAGAAGTTGGACTAAATGGGGTGGAATTTGTCGCAGTTAATACAGATGCCCAAGCTCTACATCATTCTGATGCAGATACTAAGGTTCATATCGGGAAGGGGCTAGGTGCTGGTGGCGATCCAGAAAAAGGTCGCGAAGCAGCTGAAGAAAGCCGTGATAACATCGGAAAAGCTCTTGATGGAGCGGACATGGTATTTATTACACTTGGGGCTGGTGGTGGTACTGGGTCAGGTGCAGGTCCAATTGTTGCGCAAGAGTCACACAATCGCGATATCCTCACTGTCGGCGTTGTGACGAAGCCATTTACTTTTGAGGGTGCACAGCGCAAAGCGAATGCAGATGTGGCGATTGAGAAGCTTTCTCATGAGGTTGATGCGCTTATCACTATCCCAAATGATCGTCTTTTGCAGACTATTGATCCTCGTACTCCATTACTAGAGACTTTCAAGATCGCAGATGATGTTTTGCGCCAGGGTGTCCAGGGGATATCTGAGCTGATTACTGAGCACAGTTTGATTAACTTAGACTTTGCCGATGTAAAAGCCATCATGAAAAACGCTGGCTCTGCGCTGATGGGCATCGGTCGGGCAAGTGGGGAGAATCGCGCGGTGCTCGCTGCACAACAGGCTATTGAGTCACCACTAATTGAAGTCAAGATTGAGGGCGCAAGGGGTGTGCTGTTCTCTGTGGCTGGTGGCTATGATATGAGCATGTCAGAGATTCAGGAGGCAGCAGAGGTCATCACAAGCGCAGTAGCCCCTGATGCTAACATCATCTTTGGCGCATCTATCCGCCCAGAACTAGAGGACGAGATTGTCATTACTGTAGTTGCAACCGGTTTTGATTCTGATTACTATCGCGCTAAGGAGCGTGAACGCAAAGAAAAAGAACTAGCAAATAGTATGGTCGCCGCTACTGTAGGTGATGCCAAGGTTGCTGCTGAGGAAGCCGTGGAACCTGTCGTAGCAACTATACCTGAGGATGATGGACCAGATCTATCTGATCTAGCAGAGAAGAAGCCAACAGTCGCTCAAGAAGATTTTGCGAAAGAAAACAAAGTAAATATGTGGGATTCTATCCGTTCTACGGACGGAGAAGAAGATCTGGATGTCCCACCTTCTTTACGCGCGAAACTGCGTGGTAAGAAATAGCGATTAGCACTCTTCATGTAAGAGTGCTAATTATTGGCTGATTGGAGCCAAAAAAGGAGGTAAAGGTGCTGGAAATAAAAATCGGAGATAGTAAAGTTCTAGAAAGTCGTGAAGCCATGGATGGTACGATGATTAGACGTCGGAGGGTGACACCTGATGGTAAAATTCGCTTTACCACTTATGAGCGTATAGAAATGCCGACTATTATGGTGAGGAAGCGAAGCGGTAATCGGGAAGAATTTGACCGCGACAAATTGATTACTTCTGTCAAGCGAAGTGTGGGTAAGTTTTTTAATTCTTCTTTAGAGGTAGAAGCCGTAGTGGATCAGGTGATGGACAGGATATACAAGCTAGGGGAGGAGGAGATTACTTCGCAGCAAATTGGTCAAATTACCTTGGACGTCCTAGCAGAGACAAACGAAGTCGCTTATGTGAGGTTTGCGAGCGTATTCCAAGAGTTTAGAACTTTAGCGGAATTTGAGCAGATTATTAAAGAGCAAAAGCGCAAGAAGGAAACTGATGCTAAAATAAAGGAGAATAAGACATGAGGGTGGTAATTGTATGGAATGAACAAACAGATTATGCTAGTGAAGTTAGGGAATGGCTGAAGGATTTTGCCCATGATACAGGTGGAACTAAACAGATAGAAAGTTTTGATCCAGAAACTATGGCGGGCGATAGTTTTGCTAGGACTTATGATATCGTGCAATACCCGACAATTTTGGCTTTGGACGATGACGGCAAAGTTTTACAGATGTGGAAGGGGACGCCACTACCACAGATAGAACAAGTTGCTTATTGGGCGGATGATAATAGTACACGCTGATCGTTTTTATGCTATAATAAGAGGTAATGATACTGCGAGAACAAGCTGAAGAAATTTTTGCGTGGGGTGTTGATTATCGTACGCGCCATTTTGGTGACGGGATTGTTGGAGCATGGAGTAATCATTCGCGAGGTGCAGCAGAGGTAGCAGAGAAAATTGCCGCCAGAGCTGGTTTGGATGTGGATAGAGCGTACGCCTCGGGGTTGCTACATGATATTGGGCGCTATCTTGGACCATATACTGGATTAAATCACATTATTGATGGTTACGATCTTCTCCAGCAAAAAGAGATGTCAGAGGAGATTGCGCGCATTTGTCTGACTCATTCTTTTGATCCGCAAGAGAGCGTATCATACCTGCAACTGGATGACAAAAAGCGTGAAAAGTTCGTTAAAGACTATGTTTTAAACGTAAAGTATGATGACTATGATAAGTTAATTCAACTAGCGGATTATATGTCGGGAGCGCACGGAGTGACGACGATTGAGAGGCGCTTCTGTAGCGTGATTAGACGACATGGCATGCCAGAGCCACGAACGACTTTAAATAGGTTATATGATCTCAAGACATACTTTAGTAAAAAAGTCGGCGAGGATATTTATCAGCTATTTCGTGAGAAAATTATGCAGACGCCATTTCAGGGGATTCCAGGTGACGTAGAAAAAACAATAGTCCAACAAGAAGCAGATTTAGCACAAGAAGAAGGGAGTAAAAAATGAGGTTTCAACCACGCAAAAGAGCCAAAGAATACGAGCACGCACTAGTAGATTGGTGGAAGAAAAACCACATCTATGAGAAATCTATCAATGCTAGAAAAGCAGGGGATAGCTACGTTTTCTATGATGGTCCTCCGTTTATCACTGGCTTACCACACCACGGGACATTACTCTCGTCTATCGTCAAAGATGTCGTGCCGCGCTTTTGGACGATGAGGGGATATTATTGTGAGCGTAAATGGGGTTGGGATTGCCATGGTTTGCCGGCAGAAAATTTCGTAGAAAAACAGTTAGGCATCACGGATCGGCGACAGATTGGCGCATCAGAGGATACGCCAGGGGCAATTTCACTAGAGACTTACATCAAAAAAGCACACGAGAGCATGATTGCTAATTCTGAGGTTTGGGAGGGGACGATTGACAGGATCGGGCGTTGGGTGGATTTTCGGGGCGCTTACAGAACTATGGACAAAAACTACATGGAAAGCGTCTGGTGGGCATTTAAGCAGCTGTACGAAGCAGGGAAAATCTATGAGGGGCGCAAGGTCTTAATGTATGATACAAAGTTTGCTACTCCTGTTAGTAAAGCAGAAGTCACAATGGACAATGACGCATATCAGACAGTCACCGATCCGAGTGCGTATGTGAAATTCGCAGTTACGGCGGATACCTTTACATCAGAGGGATCTCCAGTTTATCTTCTTGCTTGGACTACAACACCATGGACTTTGCCGGCGAACTTAGCATTGGCAATCAATCCAGATTTAGAATACGGCTTGTATGAGGTGAACGGAGAAAAATTAGTGCTGGCTTGTAAATTAGCTGATAAGGTTTTGACAGATGATAAATTGGGAAAAGACGGGGAATCTGGCACTCTAGAGCAGAGAGTGCTAAAAACCTTTAGTGGGGCAGATCTAGTAGGGCTACGTTATGAACCACTCATAGAAACCGTACCGGAAAAAGAGTGCCAGAAAGGTACCTACACGGTACATGCGGCGGATTTTGTATCGGCAGAAGAGGGCACTGGTATTGTCCACATTGCTCCAGCTTATGGTGAGGATGATTACGCACTTGGTCAGGCGGAAGAAGTAGATTTTGTAGATTGTCTAGATGATAACGGCTACTACTTGCCAAACATGGCGGCAAAATTGCATGAGCTGGGTGTACGTGATACGGATGAACACGGCATTGAGATTTGGGCGGGTAATAAATTTATTGCGAAAGTTTTACAGGAAAAAGGAATTGTATACAAAATTGAATACATTAAACATGAGTACCCATTTAACCCTCGTAGTAAGCAGCGTATCATGTACCGGGCTTTTCCAAGCTGGTTCTATGATGTAGCTGGCAGTAAGGCGCTCATGTTAACAGAAAATGAACACATTAATTGGTTCCCGGCTTACCTAAAACATGGACGCTTTGCTAAAAATATTGAACAGGCACCGGATTGGAACCTTTCACGCGATCGGTTTTGGGCCACGGCAATGCCGGTTTGGAAGAGCAAGGAAGGTACTATCCTCGTGGTGGGGTCTTATGATGAGTTAGAACAATATTCAGGTGTGCGGCTAGAGGATTATCACCGTCCGTGGGTAGATCAGATTGAATTTGATGCGTGGGTGGCGCGCAAACAGGACGACTCATTACTAGGTCTTCGTGCGATTGATGATCAGCCGACCGCTTCTGTGGCGGTCGGGAAAGGCTGGCACAGGGAGCATTTTAAGCGCATAGATAAAGTTTTGGACTGTTGGTTTGAGAGTGGATCTATGCCGTTTGCGCAGATGCATTATCCTTACGAAAACAAGGAAAAATTTGAGGCAGGCTACCCAGCAGATTTCATCGTGGAATATGTGGGGCAGGTGAGAGCATGGTTTTATTATGTTCATACCGTTAATACAGCATTGGCAGAGATCGGAGCCTTTGGTAAAAAGATCCAGCAGAGTAAAACCAAGAACGCATATAAGAATGTCATTACTACTGGTACGGTAGCTGGTAACGACGGTCGCAAGATGAGCAAGTCACTCGGCAATTTCACAGACCCGAATGAGTTGATGGATCAGTATTCCGCGGATTCGTTGCGCTTCTTACTGATTTCTTCGCCTGTATTGGCAGGAGAGGATTTTGCATTGCTAGATAAGGATGTCAGCGATGTAGCGCGTAAACTTTCTATGATTTGGAACGTATATGATTTCTTCGCGACGTACGCTAATGTAGATGGATATGATCCAATGGTAGCATCCGCCATATCCCATTTGTCTAATCCATTAGATATTTGGATTGTGTCGCGAGTGCACATGTTGCGTGATGAGATTACGGAAGGAATGGAGGCTTACAATTTACCGAAAGCGACGGCTGGTATTTTGCCGTTTGTGGATGATTTATCTAATTGGTTCGTGCGACGTAGCCGTCGACGTTTTTGGAAATCAGAAGATTCAGAAGATAAGTATGAGGCTTATGCTACTTTGTACTATGTCTTGTTGTATTTGAGCAAGATTATAGCACCATTTACGCCATTTCTAGCGGAAGAATTGTATCATAATTTAACTGGTCTGACAGGTAATTCTGATTCAGTGCATTTATTGGATTGGCCAGAAGCTGGCGAGGTAGATGTAGAAGTCGTACAGCAAATGGATAGAACCAGAGAAATCATTTCAGAGGGGCTAGCACTTAGGATGCAGAAATCTGACACTGAGGATCAAATCAAGGTGCGACAGCCGCTAGCGACATTTACTTATGGCGGAGACAGGTTGCCGACCGTATATGAGCAAATGATCATGGATGAGGTTAACGTTAAGGAAGTTATTCATGGCACTCAGACTAAGTTGGACAAGACTCTAACTGACGAGCTAAAAGCTGAAGGTTTCGCGCGTGAGCTGATTCGTGTCATTCAAGCGGCGCGTAAAAAAGCTAGACTTAATGTGGACGACAGAATCAAGTTGTATATTGCGCATGACATCACTCCGGATTTGACGGAGCTAATTGCTACGGAAACTTTAGCGACAGAAATTACGGCAACAGCTCGTGAAGACACAAAAGCAAATTATGCTTACGATGAGATCGTGAAAGTGGACGGCAAGCAGATTACGATTAGCCTAGAGAAGGTCTAAACAGGGAAGATTTGACAAAATAGTGAAAATTAAGCATAAAAGGTATTGACTTTTTTGCAAAAGTGTGCTAGTATAGAAAGCAGTTAGATAATAAAATCAAAAATCTAACAAATAAACAAAAAATAAAAAGGAGAATATAATATATGAAATACGAGTATTTAGGTGGTAGCGAGGCAAAGGAGGCTGGTTACAACTCAGAAAGAGCTAAGATCAGCGAAAGCACCAGAAAAAGATTAGGTCATTTTGCTAGCCAAGGAGTACTTTTTAAATCTGATTCAGTATTCTAAAGAATAGATCAGAAAATGAATAAAAAATTTGTTCAACCATAATTAATTAAGTAATACTACCTAAATACGAACACTACGAGAAAAACCGAACAGAAATGTTCGGTTTTTTGATGGGTAAAAAGCAAAGAAGACAGAAAAAAGTGCTTGACTTTTTTAAGCATTAGTATTACGATAAGGGTACAAAAGGTCATATTATTAAAATAAAAACGAAAGAAATGTTATGGATGACACCCAATTCATGCAATCCTTTGATCAGTATGTTGACTTACTGATTGAGAAAAAAGGATTAAACAATCTTCCAAAAGATAGACTGGAAGAGCTAAAAGAAAAAATTAAAGAGAAGCTCACAGAAGAGTTTAATAAGGAGGTTCTGCGACAACTTCCTGATGATAAACTAGATGAGTACGAAAAAATTGTAGATGATGAGAGTAAAAATATAGATGATGCGGGTGCGGTAATTGAGTCGGCTGGATTAGATATGGGTGAAATCCTGCGAAAGACACTGGAAACATTCCAAGAAGTGTTTTTGGGTGAACCAGTGAAGGAGGAAGCATAAAATGAATCCTGAAAAAGTTAATACGGTTGCTGGACAAGGTGAAAACCAAGAAACTAAAGGACGCTACAACGAAGAGTTTAGAAGAAGGCTCGGTGAGCGAATGGTGGAGTTGTTTGAATTTTCTGGTGATGCGAAAGAAAAAGCTCTCCGTGCTGAGATAGAAAAGGCTAATCAAGAGCAAGCGGCACGTGAAGCAGAATTGCAAAAAATTGCTGCGGATCGTCAAGAACGCAAGCAAGCACTCAGTCGGGGCTATGCTGGAATTACTGGATATTATAATAAGCATCCAGAAAAAATTAACGAGATAATGATTCCAGGTATGAAGCATGATGCCAAGTACTATCGTCAACAATTCTCAGAAGAGGCGGCCGCTAATAATGGCAAAGCTTCTTACGGCGAGGCAGTACAAGATTTTCTCAGAACTAGAGAATTATTGGATCGCGCAGATCTGAAAAATATGACCGAGGAAATGATCTTAGAAGAAGAGGCGCTATTGAAGAGTGAGCAGAACGAAATATACGATCGTGTAGATTTGGATAGTGTTAGCCAAGAACAAATAGATAGTGAAATTGATTCCTTTAATAATAAGCTGAAGGAATTTATGCAGAAGAAGAAAGATTTCACTGAATACCAGGCGATCATGGAACGCATCAATGGTGGCAAGAGAACCATCAAGGTGATATATGAGACGGTAGATGATGATACTAGTGAACCTGAACCAGTCAAAGAAGCGAAACCAGAAGCTGACGCAGACAACGATGAATTTATTAATCGGAAGTTTGGCTCGCTCAGTGACTTTGCGAAGAGCTTAGACCAGGATGCTAAGAATGACCGTAAAGATAGTAAGAGTGAAGGCCAGCCAGATAAGCCAGCAGATGATGTGGAACCAGACAAGGATGTGAAGACGGAAAAGAAAGAACCATCCCCAGCAGAAATTAAAGAATTAGAAGATCGGGCGATTGAAGATGCAAATAAAGCTCTTGCTGAGTTCGAAGATGTGATGGCGAAAAAGTACGAGTTGATGGTGATAGATACCAAGACCGGTGAAGCACGCGACAAAGCAGAAAAAGATTGTGCTAAAAAAGAGAAGAAGATTAAGAAGATTAATCGTAAATTTAGTATTCGTTACGGTCTGAAGAAATTTGCTGTTACGGTTGCCGCAGTGTTTATTATGATTACTACATTGACGAGCTGTGCTGGACACTTGAGTAACTATAGTTACGCAACCACGGATACTGGTGCAAGAGTAGAAAATTCAGTTGGTGATCTAGCTGAGAATGACGAAACGGAGTCAGAAATTACAGAAGAGGCGGCGGAAGTGACCGACGCTGATGAGAGCGAAGTGGTGAAGGTCCCAGAATTCACCGCAAACTTCTGGACGATAGATAGTAACGGTGAACGTCATGATATTTCCAATGATTTTTACCGTGAAGTGAACTATGGTGGTACGAACCCATACGATACAGAGGCACGCGCCAAAGGCGAAACGTTAACGGCAGACAAGAAAGAGTCAAAGGGTGCTTTTGGAACAACTCTGACACCAAATGGCTTAGTTGGTAATGCAGATGCTGCTGAACGAGAGTTTAACGAAAAACTCATGGATAGGGCGGCGATTCAGAGTGAAATGATGACCTCTCTCCTTGCTGGTACTGGTGCGGCGGAAGCATTAAAAGATGTGGAATTTAGCACTGGCAGAAGCATTGATGGCACCTTTAAGCTAGAGACAGCGCAGGGCGATATTTCTCCGGAAGCAATCAATCGTGATGCGAAAAAAATTGCTCAGTTACCACGTGAGCAACAGCAGATGATTATGGACGCGCTTTCAGAAAACTGGCAACAGAGATTGGACAATAATGAGTTTAATATGGTCAACTGGGTTGGTACCTATTCTTCACAATCTATGACGGCAGAGGATGATGGTAATGGTGGTACAATACACAACATCGTAATATCCGATGGTGTAAAGAAGACACTTAACTTCCCGGTCTACCAGGTAGAAGATGATGCGACAAAACTGCGTGGTTTGCAGGTCTTAGGTAAAATCGCACCAGATGTAACACTTGAACAAGCACAGGAGAAAGGTCTGCTAAAGAATTGGAAAGTTGGCATTAAGTCTGATTGTGGTGGACAATGGTGTGCGCAGAGTTTGGTCAAGAAGAGTACTGAGCCAAAGACGACTAAAACGGAGCAGCAAGTAGTTCCAGAAACTCAGCAAATACCAGCAGTGGATCCAATACTGTTCTGGGTGACTCAGGAGAACCCTGTAGTAACGCCAGGCGTACCAAGTACTCCAGAGAATCCTCCAGAGAATCCACCAGAGAATCCACCAGAACAACCTCTAGCACCGAAAACGGATGAGAATCATCAAGGCAATGACGCTGATCCGAATGCGACAGTAACGCCAGAATGGACACCTGAACAAAATATTGTGCAAAGTGGTGAAGAAAATGTTCCAGCACCAAATACTGAAGGTGTAAATGAGAATCCTGCTGACCAGCAAGATTGGGCAGAACCATCTTCCGCTCCAGCAGAAGATACAAATACTGGCGGGACAGAAAATGCAACCTCAGAAGAAGCCGTCAATGATGCAGCTAGTAGAACGCAGAGTGAAAGCAGCGAGGGTGAGTCTTCCGAAAGTAGCTCTAGTGAGAGTAGCTCATCTTCTGAGAGTAGCGGTGGCTCTGATGAAGGTGGATCATCTGAGGGCGGTGGTTCCAACGAGAGCAGCTCATCCAGTAGCACGTCAAGTTCATCAGAGGGTAGTGAGAGTTAAAGGTAGGAAAGGAGAAAAAGATGAAAATTAATTTCAAAAGATTAAGCCTTATCCCAGTACTAGCTTTGGCATTCATTGCTGGAGTCGGTATCTTAAGGAGTGACGACGCCTCTGCGGTAGTGGCAACGTCGTGGGGACCACAAGATCGTAGTACTTACACTTGGGAAAAACCAGCGGATCATGTAACGTTTAACTCTATCACTAATAATCCAAATATTGGTGATGAGCGCAATTTCGTACGCGTACGTAAAGTTGGTGATACTGGTTATAATTCTGACGAGGTCGATCTAGAAGTTGGTGAAGAATACGAAGTTTTCGTGTATTATCACAATAACGCTTCTGGCTCACTAAATGCGAGTGGCAAGGGTATTGCGCAAAATGTTTATATGCGTACAGAATTTCCGAGTGTACTGAACGATGGAGAGAGTGGTGTCGTAACGGCATTTATCAATTCATCCAATGCGACACCAAACGAAATTTGGGATACAGCATTACTTAATGCACATGGAACTGTTTACCTGAATTATGTGGTTAACTCTGCAGTGATTCATAACGGTGGCTCGTCTGACGGTGTTGGCATCTCTGGCGATGCACTCCTCAGCGATCAGGGTGCTACGCTCGCCTATTGGAACGACTTGTGGGGGCTCGTGCCAGGGTGTAATGAATATGCTGGTTATGTGACATACCGTATTAAGGTAGATCAACCAGACTTTGCTGTAGATAAGAAAGTCGCTTTGTCTGATTTGCCAGAAAGTTACAAAGACGAAATTACAGTAGTGCCAGGTGATACACTCAATTTCCAAATTCACTATAAGAATACTGGAACTATGGAACAGACCGGTGTTACTTTCCACGATCTATTGCCAGTCGGACTATCTTATATTACTGGATCTACTTACGCTAAGTCTACTCGCCATCCGGAGGGTTCGCAGTCACCGGAAGCATTGTTCGGCGATGGTCTCGGAGTTGGTGCGATGATTGCCGGCGAAGAGGCTTGGGTGACTTACCAAGCGAAGGTTTCAGAGTCTGAAGACATCTTTCCATGTGGAGAAACAACGATTTATAATGCCGCTTATGTAGCGACCTATGACGGACAAAACTCTGATAAGACGAAGATTACCGTCAAGAGGGCTTGTGAAAGCACCACGACAACTACTACAACACCGTCAGTGTTGCCAAAAACTGGTCCTGGTGAGATTGTGATGATGGTAGTAATCCTGATCACGATTGGCGGCGGTTCCTTCTATCTTTACCGTTCGCATAGAATGTTGCGCAAGGTGTCATCCGCGGCTAATGGTGAAGAGATTTCTTCTGATAAAAGTAGTATTGTATTAGAAGGTATCAAGAATAAGCCACAAAATAAAGATGATGGGGAAGAAGAGTAGGCAGTGAGCCACCAAAAAACTTCGGTCTAGACCGAAGTTTTTTGGTAGTTATTTGATGGAAGTAATCTCAATTGTGGAGTATTTTTGACGATGACCAGTTTCTTTGTGGACACGCTTTTTTGAGTGGTAGCGAATGACGCGTACTTTGTCTCCAGCAACTTTTTCCTCCACAACTTTTGCTGAAACTTTTACGTCTTTCACCTCTGGCGTGCCAACTGTGACCTTGTCGCCGTCAATGAGAAGTAAAGCACCAGTTTGGAGCTCTTTAGTGCCTGCCGGGAGGAGGTCCACCCGTAGGGTCTCTTTTTCGGCAACGAGATACTGCTTCCCGCCAACCAAAATAACTGCTTTCTTCATATAATTCCTTTGTTACTGTTGTCTATTCTATCACAAGACCAGTTTTGCGTCAACTGATACATTATTTGCCAAAGAAACAAATTTTATGCTAAAATAGCATTATGGCTACGGTTATTTGTATAACTAACCAAAAAGGAGGTGTAGGGAAGACCACGACTGCGGTCAACCTGAGTTACTATCTGGCGAAAGATAAGTTTAAGACTTTGATTATTGATTTTGATCCACAAGGCAATGCTACAAGTGGTCTGGGAATCACGAAGGATAGCCTCTCTGCTAGTATGACAGAAGTCATTTTAGGAAAAGCAAAGCTCTCAGATATCATTTGTGAAACGAAGTGTAAGAATTTATTCCTTGCTCCGACGACACCAGAGCTGGCTAATGCTGAGGTAGAAATGACGAATCTTAGCAATAAATTCGTCCAATTAAAGACTGCCATCATGGCGATTGAGGACCAATATGATTACATTATCATAGATTCGCCACCATCACTGAGCCTGCTGACTGTAAACGGTATGATCGCCGCAGAATACTTAATTTTACCAGTACAGACAGAGTTTTATGCCCTGGAAGGTGTAGCACAATTACTTGATAGTATGGCTCTAATTAAAAAAGCAATGAACCCAGATTTGCGTTTATTAGGGGTTCTTGCCACCATGTATGATAAGAGGACATCGTTAAGCGGAGAGGTGTTGGAGGAGATTAAGAAATACTTTAAGGACAAAACTTTCCAAACGACGATTCCGCGTAATGTGCGGGTAGCGGAAGCCCCTAGCCATGGTGTACCAGTGGGAAGTTACGACAAGTTTTCTAAGGGAGCAAAAGCATATAAGGACTTTGCAAGAGAAGTAGAAAAACGGACGGGGAAGTAAAGAAGGAGAACAAAATGGTGAAAAGAGGTTTAGGTAGAGGTTTTGAAAGTTTAATTCCGACAGAGTTAGTAGAAGAAGGGTTTGATCCGACGAGGGACGAAGATTCTAAAGTCCTAAGAGAAATTCCTCTAGATCAGCTGGAACGTGATCCAGAGCAACCGCGCAAGGCTTTTGATATGGATGCCCTAGAAGAGTTAGCGCAATCCATAAAGGAGCATGGTGTACTGTCACCGATTGTGGCAGTGAAGGACGGCAAAAAGTACAAGATTATCGCTGGCGAGCGGCGTTGGCGGGCAGCGAAGTTGGCTGGTCTAAAAACTATTCCAGTGATTGTTCGTACTGCTGATGCACAAAACCGTTTGGAGCTTTCCATTATAGAAAATGCACAACGCGAAGACCTTAATGCCGTAGAATTAGCGACGGCTTATGTGAAGCTGAAAAATGAATTTAATATGACTAATGCTGACATTGCAAAGCGGGTTGGTAAGGCGGAAATTACAGTAATCAACACGATCAGATTTTTGAAATTGCCAGAAAAAGCGAAGAAGGCAATGCAGGAGCACAAGATTCCAGAAGGTGTGATGCGTCCACTAATCGTTGCAAGTCCAGAAACTGTAGATAAGGTTTTACCAAAAATCATTAATGAAGATTGGAACACTAGACAAGTAGAGCATTACGTGGCGCAAAGTAAGAAAAACAGTTCTTACCAGGCGATGAAAATTCGTACCCACATGAAGCAAGAAGAAACAATTGGTAAGAAATATGGCGTCAAAGTAAAAATCAGCAAAAAAACTGTAACATTCTCCTGTAAGACTGAAAAAGAATTGAACACACTTTTGAAGCAACTGCAATAAAAATATTATTTGTTACCTATTTTGCGTTCATTAAGCTGAGCGCGAAGTTTTTGACGAGCGTGGGAAGTGAAAATTTTATCGTACCAAGATTCACGGGCGGTCTGATTCTTACTAGTGAGAATCTCTACGATATCGCCGTGTTTTAGTTTGGTATTGAGACTACTCATTTTGCCGTTGATCTTGACTCCTGTCACATGTCCACCGATTTCTGAGTGTAAGCGGTAGGCGAAATCAAGTGGTAGAGAGCCTTTGGGGAGATCAATAATATCGCCTTTTGGTGTATAAACAAAGATTTTATCAGCAAAGAGATTGAGACGTAGTTTCTTTATGTTGACTTTTTTGCCAGCTTTGAGCTTGGCGGCGGTGTCTTGCAATTCAGTAATCCAAAGTAGGGAAGTCGGTAAATGCTGGATCTTGCCAGTACGGTAATTTTCGGTCATTTTTTGCTCGTTATAATAGAATGATGCCGCCAGACCACGTTCGGCAAATTCGTGCATTTCTTTGGTGCGAATTTGAAATTCTATAATTTTTTTGTCTTTCGTGATGACGGTGGTATGAAGAGACTGGTAGCCATTAAGCTTCGGCATTGCAATGTAATCTTTGATGCGGCCGTCCATCGGCATATAGAGGGAATGAATTACGCCAAGTGTTAGATAGCAATCAGTGATGTCATTTACAATAATTCTGAGCGCCATTAAATCGTAGATTTCTCCCATATTCTGATTATGTTTATTGAGTTTCTTGTGGAGAGAATAAACTGATTTAACCCTACCGGATATCTGGAACTTGATCTTTTCGCGACCCAGGGCGGCAGAAATTTCTTTTTGGATTTTTTGCATGGTTTTTTCGGCTGATTTACAGTATTCGTCAATAATAGATTGCAATTCTTTATAGCGTTTTGGGTTGACGTAGGAGAAAGCTACATCAGACATCTCTACACGAAGTCGCCCCATATTGAGACGGTCTGCTAGTGGAGCAAAGACCTCTAGGGATTCTTTTGCGATATGTTTTTGGCGATCGGGTGGTAGGGCGGATAAAGTTCGCAAATTGTGTAAACGGTCAGCGAGTTTGATAATTAACACTCTAATATCTGAACCAGTAGCTACGAGTAAACGTAATAGGTTATCTTTTGTATTAGGTAGGTAAGTATCAATATCTTTCATGCCAGAGCTAATTTTAGATAGTTTTGTCATGCCATCCACTAAGAAAGCAACTTGCTCACCAAATTCCTGTTTAATCTCCCCAAGTGTAATATTGGTATCTTCTACAGTATCATGCAGTACGGCAGCGATAATGGTATCCTCATCCATACCCCAATCCTCTACGATTTTCATGACGGCAAGAGGGTGGGTAATGTATGGTTCGCCAGAGCGACGAGTTTGCCCCTCATGCGCTTTTTTTGCGAAGGCGATTGCTTTTTTGACGCGTTCACTGTGTTTGACCATAATACTATTATAGCAGATAGAGTTCTTCTCAGTTTTACAATCTCATGTTATAATATAAGTATGAAGATGTTGTGGACAGATGGGAGTGCTTCACCGAATCCTGGACCAGGTGGCTTCGCTGTGATTATGGACGGACAGCCAGTCGCATTAGGAAAGGAGCTTAAGACCACGAACATCAGAATGGAAGCGAGGGCATTAATCGCAGCTTTAGAATATGCAAAAGAACATCAGCCACAAGAGTATAAGATTATAACGGATTCTGAATTCTGGATAAATGTCTTAACGAAATGGGCACCGACTTGGAAGGCGAACGGTTGGAAAAAGAAAAGTGGAGCGATCAAGAACCTGGATCTCGTGCAAAACATATACGAGAAATGGATCAATCGCGCAGAAGGCACGCAGCTAGAGTGGACACGCGGTCATGCAGGAACAGAGATGAATGAGTTGGCGGATCGGTGGGCGAATAAAGCAAGGAAAGGAGAGACTCTATGAAAAGGGTAACAATCAAGGTAAAAGTTTCCAATCTCGCAGATTTGGAACAGAGAATGAAAGACATTAGTCTGGAGTTTGAGCCTACACTATATCAGCACGACCGGGTCTATGTACCGCGTGGATTTCGGCATGGTATGAATATGCCACGCCTGATTATGCGTACTGAGATGAACTCTGTTGACCAACCAGCCATCTATAAGTTGATTTTTAAGCGTCACATTGAAGATAGTGGCATAGAGATTACCGATCGCTCGGTAATCCGTGATTATACTGAGATCGTAAATATGATCCAACAGCTTGGGTTTATTTTAATTTCAGAAGTAAGTCGTCGTAGGAGAAGGATTAAACTCTCAGATGTCTCGCGAATTTACTTAGATAAAATTGATAAGCTGGACGATTATTACCTAAAGATAGAAACTGCCCTAGACGAAGACGATAAGGTGGCAGAAGTGATGTCAGACTTAAAACGAACACTAAAATTATTTAACCTGAGCAAAGAGGAAATTTCGCAAGAATCATATTTTGAGATGCTTCAGAAAAATGATATAATCAATTCAAAATAGCTTAGAAGAGAGGTAGAATGGAAAACACAGAGAAGTTTGATGTCTTTCAGTGGGCAAATGAGGTAGATGAAATCAAGAATAACGTATCGGTTGAGCTTTTTTTGTTCAATAAGAATTATACACCGTATAAGGTGCGTTATTCAGATTCTTTGACGGGTAATGTTAAAGAAATGTTCATGAATGCTGCGATTAAGTATATTACAGAGGAAGCTGACAAGGGGCTAGAGTGTCGCGATTATGAGCTAAGTGATGGAGAGGATAAGGTAATCTATCGTACTGAACTGACGAAGGTCGGGCGAGCAGAAACTCTAATCCATCTGATAGAACAAGAGTACAAGGATATTGATTTCTTCTCTGATAATGAGTATGAATTTAAGAAAATCAAGGGTATTATCGCGAAGTTTTCTTACCCAGGTGGAGAAGGGACAAAGACCTTTTATATTGCAAAAGGCGTAGCGGCTTCGTCGGCGCTGAAAGGTGCACAGGCGTGGGAGCTAAATGGTGAAAGTTTTGAGCCGTTTTCGGCTGAGGTGGCAATCAAGATGCCAGCCGATAACCAAGTAGCGATTATTGGCGATGCGGTGATTATCTTTAATCAACCTAAGTTTGAGACGCTCTTCCAATACGATTATAAGGCTCAGGTGATTGCTGAGGAAAAGGCGAAGGAATTGCAAGAGAAGTATAAACTAAGTTTTTCAGAGGGGTTAACACTGGACGCCTTGTTGCAAGATAAAAAACCACTACTTAAAAAAGTTCAAGCCTTTGATTTGGAAAATGAGATGGATCAATCTCAACTGATTGACTATGCAGACAAGATGGAGCTAGAGCTGATGACGGATGACGATGGCAGTATTATCATCATGGACGACAAAGATCTTACGATGTTTGTAAATCTGGTAAATGAGGATTATTATGTCTCTCCAGTGAACGGGAAGCGATACGAAATCAAGAGTAAAAAGCTCCTAGCCGATGCCGAAGGCGAACCTCCACGGGGTTAATAATGGAACAAAAAGTTAGCGTTTCTCAGTATATTGCTACGATTAATGGGTTGCTTGATTGTGGGGTGCAGGATCTTTTAGTCGTGGGCGAAGTAGCGAATTTTAAAGTTAATCAAGGCAAGTGGGTATTTTTTGACCTAAAAGATGAAGAAAGTTCTATCAGCTGTTTTTTGCCAGTTTTCCAACTTCGTGTACCGTTAGAAGATGGCATGAAAGTGGTACTAAGGGGAGAACCAAAGCTGACTAAATGGGGAAAGTTTTCCCTGACGGTACGACAGATTATGCCGGTAGGTGAAGGAAACATCAAAAAAGCTTATGAACTACTCAAGAAAAAATTGACCGCAGAGGGATTATTTGCACCGGAAAAGAAACGTCCTATCCCAGCGAACCTTAGTAAGATTGGGGTAATTTCTTCGCGGCAAGCAGCTGGCTATGCGGATTTTTGCAAGATAATTAACGCTAGATGGGGCGGATTGCAGATTCAGATGGCACACACACAAGTGCAGGGAATGGATGCACCAGATCAGATTATTAGAGCACTGAGATATTTTAATGAAAAAGCAGAAGTGCAGATTATTGCGATTATCAGGGGAGGTGGTAGTGCAGATGATCTTTCGGCTTTTAACGATGAACAATTAGTAAGAGAGATTGCAGCCAGTAGAATCCCAGTGATTACGGGTATTGGGCATGAAGTGGACGAGAGTCTAGCGGATCTAGCGGCGGATATTAGAGCCTCTACGCCGTCTAATGTGGCGGAACTGTTGACTCCAGATAGACAGGCGGAACTTGCGAAAGTCAGACACGCTGTACAGGGAATTAGTAGTAGAATCTTTCAAGAGATTGACTACACCAGCGGCAAGATTCAGGATCTCGTGTCTGGAGGTAAGAGACAATTAGTGAACACGATTGAGAATATAGAGAATACCATTAAGGTGAAGAAACAAATGATAGAAAGCCTAAATCCAGAACATATATTGAGGCAAGGATATGCACTGGTGAAAGGGGAGCTGACAGTAGGAAATGTTGTAAAAATTACAACATTTGAACACGAGGCGGAGGCAAAAATTAATTTAGTGAAAGAGAGGAACAAATGACGAAGCCACAAAAAACAATCAGTGAAAAGATGCAAGAGTTAGAAAAGGCGACGGAATGGTTTTATTCTGAGGAGTTTAGTTTGGAAAAAGCTGCAACACATTACAAAGCTACAATGGAATTGGCGCAAGAGATAGAAAAGGACTTGGCACAGCTAAAAAACGAAATTACTCTCATAGAAGAGGACTTTACAAAAGAATAGCACAAGAGTTATAATAGTCTTATGGATAATCAATCTTATCAGCCTTTTCAGCCGCAGATGAATCCTGCAGGTGTACCAATGCAAGGTGGTCCTATACCACAGCCGAATGGTCAACTGAATACGCAGGCTCAGGGTTCATGGGCAACTCCTGTAATGAATCCGATGGCGACTGCTAAGGTTGTCCCGGCTACGGATCAGAAAGGGAACAAGTCTTTATTGTGGATGATTTTGGCGATTGTTGGGGGATTGGTGGCGATTACTTTTATTGGTTTATTTATTTGGATGTATTCACAATGGGATACTGTCCAGAAGGATGTTGATGGACAAATTATGACCGCCGTAACAGAGGCGGTTAATGAAAAAGCAGAAGAAATGGAAAATCAATTCATTGAGCGAGAAAAGTCTCCGTATAGGACTTTCGCGGCACCATCTGATTATGGCGAGCTTTCTTTTGAATACCCAAAGACTTGGAGCGTTTACGAGGCGAAGGACGCGACTAATGGTGGCGACTACGAGGCTTATCTCAATCCAGATAAGGTTTATCCAGTCAGTTCGTCTACGATCAATGCATTAAGAGTCACTATCAAGGATCAATCCTACGATTCCTTCATCTCTACTTATGAGAATCAACTCAAGAATGGAAAGCTAACAGTTTCAGTGCGTCCAATCAACGGTGAAAATGCCAATCTTTACACTGGTGAGTTACCAAATGGTAAGCTTGTTGGTATTGCGGCCGTCTTTAAGATTCGCGATAAAACTGCCATTATTCAGACTGATGCTATGCTGTTTGAAGAAGATTACCAAAAGGTCTTGGATTCCGTCCGCTTTAATCAATAATGTGATAAAATTGGGGGTATGGAGAGCGAGGTAAATGGTATTTTGGTTGCAGCGCACGAGCTGAAAGCTCCGTTGGGTTTGTTGCGTCAACTTGCCTTTTCATTAGACTATGCAGAGAACGAAAAAGACCTGAGGCATATTCAGTCGCAAATGATAGATGTTTCAGACCGCGCAATCAGGCAGGTCCAGGATTTGACTAAAATCGCTAGATTGGATGAGCAATTATATAAAATGGAGCCAGTGGCGGTGCGGGCGGTTTGTGATGATGTGGTAGCAGAATTAAGACATCTGTTTAGGTTTAATCACCGCAATCTGGAAATTGAATATCATAATCGTTCGCGGTTGGTGGTAGCGAACAAAGATTTGCTATATAGTGTAGTATATAATTTCTGCCTTAATGCGATGCATTATTCAGATACAGAAACGCGTAGTGAGCTGAAATTGTCAGACCGAAATGGTAAAGTGCGGCTAGATGTGAGAGATTTTGGACCAGCATTGCCGATAGATGTGTGGCGTAGTCTGAAACGAGGTTGGGTAGAAAAACCGACGAGCATTGCAATGCGTCCAGGTTCATCCGGATTGGGGCTGTATATTGCGTCTAAGTTTTCCCAATATATGCACGCAGAGGTCGGTGCGATTCGTCATCGTGATGGTACAAGTTTTTTCGTGGAATTATTACCGTCGCAACAAACGAGTTTGTTTTGAGGACCTAAGAATGATTTTTATTATTGATGATGACCCAGTGATGACGGAGTGTATTAAAAGAGTGATTGTGCATAAAAGTTCTGAGAAGGTTAAAACTTTTTCTAACGCAATCGCCGCCATTCAAACAATTGATGAGGTAGAAAAAATAAGTTTAATTTTTTTGGATATTATGTTGGATGGTCCAAATGGTTTTACTTTTTTGAACGAGTTGATGTCTTATCAGGATACGGCACATATTCCAGTTGTATTAGTGACGGCCTTACGCATAAAAGAGGATCTGTTAGATTACGGGGTGGTAGGGGTGCTAAATAAATTAACGATGCGGCCAAAGGAGATTGAACGATATGTTGTTCGTTATGCAAGATAGAGATCTGAAGACTGAAGCTTTGGTCTTGAAGCGTACCAATTTCGGTGAAACAGACAGGATTTTGCAGATTATTACTCCGCATGGCAAGATTTCTATCTTGGCGAAAGGGGTGCGCAAAGAGAGGTCACGCTTGGCGGGGGGAATAGAGCTGTTTTCGCTGTCTGATGTGGTATTGTGTCGAGGGAAAAATGACCTGGCAATTTTAACTTCTGCGAAAATGAAGGAGTTCTATCAAGATTTGCTAACTGATTTGGATAATATAGCAGTTGCTTCTGAGATTCTCAAACGAGTTTCTAAAGCGGCAGATATGACGGATAATGAAGACTTTTTTTCTTTAACCAAACAATGTTTACGAGCCTTAAATCAGGCAGCAAAGTTAGATCCCAAGAGTAGATACGAACGATCGGATCTCGTGCAGGCCTGGTTTTATCTAAATTTTGCAAAAGCGCGCGGAGAACAGGTGAATTTATTATACGACATAGAAGGGTATAGACTGAGTGAGCAGGAGTATTATAGCTGGGACAAAGTAGAAAATGCTCTGCGTTTGAACCCCCAAGGTGATATTAATGCGGATACTATTAAGTTGATGCGGCTAATGCTAGCGGCAGATTTGAATTTAATTTTGCGCGTAACTGGAGCAGAGCAGATGGCAAAAAGTGCCTTATATATCGCTAAGGCAGTTAATCAAATATGATATAATACATTTATGAGTAAGTTAGAAGATATTGTGAGCTTGTGTAAACGCCGGGGATTTATTTTTCCAGGTAGTGATGTGTATGGTGGTATGGCGGGAACCTGGGATTTTGGTCCGTTAGGTGTTATGCTGAAGAAAAAAATTATGGACATTTGGTGGAAGTTCTGGGTAGAAGACCGCGAAGATATGTATGGAGTAGATGCGGCGATTATTATGAATCCTACCACTTGGGAGGCTTCTGGACATACGAAAACTTTTTCTGATCCGCTGGTAGAATGTGGTGGTTGTCATGGTAGATTTAGGGCGGATAAATTAGGGAATTTCTCTGCGAATGTGACGAAGGCAGAATTACTAGCCGCTAGTGTCAAGTGTCCAACGTGTGGTAAATGCGATTGGGGCGAAGTTCGGCAATTTAATATGATGTTTTCTACACACGTGGGGGCCGTGGCAGACGAAACGGCGATTGCGTATTTGCGACCAGAAACAGCACAAGGTATTTTTACAAACTATAAAAATGTCGTAGATACGATTTATCCAAGTATCCCATTCGGTATTGCACAACAGGGAAAAGCATTTCGCAACGAAATTTCGCCACGCGATTTTATTTTGCGTGATCGTGAATGTTCGCAAATGGAAATAGAATACTTCGTACATCCAGATAGCTGGAAGACAGACTTTGAGTTAATGCTAAAAGAAAATCACCGCTTTTTGGAAGAAGTGATCGGACTGAAAGCAGAGAAAATTCACGATCTAGAAGTACCGGCAGAGGACCGTGCGCACTATTCTGAGCGGACAGTTGATTTGGAGTATGATTATCCAAACGGTCGGGAGGAGCTAATGGGACTGGCATATCGTACAGATTATGATTTGCAGAATATCGCAAAAGCCTCCGGTAAGAATATGGAGTATCGTGATAAAAACACAGGAGAAACTTTTGTTCCACATGTGATTGAGCCATCAATCGGTGTGGAGCGTTTGCTAATGGCAGTATTGTCTCAAGCTTACACGGAAGATGAAGTCGGAGGTAGTAAACGGGTCGTCCTGCGCTTACCGGAGAATCTTGCGCCATACCGTTATTGTGTCTCACCACTCCTAAAAAATAAGCCAGATTTAGTCGCAAAAGCCAATGAAGTCTATCAGCAATTACGTCAAAAATATGGTAACGTAACTTGGGATGATTCTGGTAATATTGGTAAGCGTTATCGTAAGCAAGATGAAATCGGTACGCCACATTGCGTAGTGATAGATTATGATACGCTGGAGGATGATACCGTCACGGTGCGTGATCGCGATACCGCCACACAGGAAAGAGTGAAGATTGGAGAATTGTAAATTGCTTTTATAAAAAGTAGTCTAATGGATGACGCAGGTATTTTTCGTAAATACGGCGTGAGAGTTTTAGGTAGCAGTGTCGCTCGTGCTAACTATATGAGTGTGCCACAGAGAATTGACGATTTAATGGCTTACATGAATACACCGACTGATGACGTTATTGAGAGGCTAGCAAAAACCCATGCTATGTTTGAACTAATACATCCCTTTGGTGATGGCAACGGTCGCGTAGGTCGTTTGATAATGTTCACACAGGCTATGCAATACGGCATAGTGCCACCACTCGTTCTGAAAGAGCGTAAGCGGGCTTATTATAAATATCTTGACCATGCCAACAAAACCGAGGATTATGATTTGTTGGCGATGTTCATAGCTGAAAGCGTATTATCAACGACTTTATTATAGGATGCTAATAGCGCGAGACGCAACGAAGTGCAAACCCGTAGTACTTGTAGCTGTCGTTCGCTGGGCTGACACCAGAGCTATTCAGGCGCAGGTCGTAACCGTTTGTACCAGAGAGGATAGTAGTAGACCACCAGTAGCCGCGGGCACCCTGATAGTACAACCTACTACTGTTCCAGTAGAAGGCGCCGGACAACACAAACGATAGCGGATACGAACGCATACTAGCAGATGAGGCGGTGTTGTATGAGGCACGCAAATAATAGAAGGACTTGGAGGCTTGATAGTATGATCCTTGTGTACAATTAAATTATTTCTTGTTCCAGCGTTCAATCGCGGCGGCAACGACAGATTTAGCTTCTTTTGCGTCGCCGAACTTTTCTACTTTTGTGGTGCCAGGTTTCTTGAGATCCTTGTAATGATTGAAATGGAACTCAATTTGTTCTAATAGACGCTTCGGCAAATCTTCTAAACTTTGATAACAGTCACCATTATTGCGATCGTCTGCCGGCACAGCAATAATCTTATCATCTATCTCGCCATCGTCCACGAACTTCATGACACCGAGAATACGAGCGGTAGTATAAATGCCAGTTGTGAGAGGCTGTTCTGTGATTAATAATACGTCCAATTCATCTCCATCTTCATCTAAAGTTTGGGGAATAAAACCATAATTGCAAGGCTTTGCGAAAGCAATTGGCTCTACGCGATCTAACATAAAACAAGCTTTTTCGCGATCCCATTCAATTTTGTGGTTACTGCCAGTTGGGATTTCTACAACTACATTAATTTCTCCGTTTTCGTAATCGCCAGGTGTTAAGATTTTGTTAAAATCTGCCATTATTTCTCCTCTTTGTTTATATAGTAATTATATCACACTTTATGAACGATAATAAGACGGTATCATTCCGGCGAGATAAAGAGGGAAATTATCTACTCGCTCATTAGCGCGAAGAGGCAGTAAAGATAATTTAGTGGCTTTTTCCAATTTCCATTTTTCTAAGAAATTATTCAAGGAAACTGAGCTGGTATTTTGGCCAGATTTTACTTCAATTGGTAGTGGCTTAGTTCCAAGATCGAGTATGAAATCTATTTCTCCTCGTGAATCATCATTGGAGTAATAGTATGGAGTTGTGTTGTTAGCTTTTAACTCTTGAAATACGAATTGTTCTGCTAGTGCGCCCTTGTATTCTATGAATAGATCGTTATCTGCCAAAATTATTCGTGGATCAATGCCCATTTTTGCACCCAAAATGCCAATATCTGAGAGAAATAGCTTGAAGACATTTTGCGAAGCATAAGCTGACAGCGGTAATTTGGCAGAATTGACCCTGGTAACGCGTGATGCTAGATCGGTGTCTTCTATCCAAAGCAGGGCTGTTTCATATTCGCGCCATCGTGCGCTTTCCTTAATTGCTGAAAAAAGGAATTTCTTATTTTCTCTAGAAAGACAAGCAGGGATAGAATTATAGATTTCTCTAATTCGCGGTATCTCTGCGTGTGGAGCATGTTTACTGAAATCCAGTTCGTAAGCGTCTATGATGTCACGCTGAACTTTGCGTACCTGACTATAATCAGATTCCTGGACGTAAACTTTGACCGCTTCTGGCATTCCACCAGTGATAAAATATATACGCATCAAATTGACTAATTCGTCATGAAAAACATTTAATTCGCTCGGTAGGGAAGTATCTTTAATTAGCTCAGCAAGATATTTTTTGCCATTTGCGATTAAAAATTCGTAAAAAGACATCGGATGAAGGTCGAAGAAGTCAACTTTGCCGACTGGAAAAGAAATATCTTCATGTAAAGCAATTCCCAGCAGGCTGCCGGCCACAGCGACGTGGTATTCTGGTGCATTTTCATGAAAATACTTCAGGCTTGTCAATGCTTCTGGAGTGGATTGGATTTCATCTAAAATTAGAAGCGTGTCTCCGGGTATAATGTTTTTTTGGCTAATGCTTTCTATTGCTTTTATAATGCGATTAACATCCAAATCCAGCTTAAAGAGTTCACCGACAGCTGGCGTATCTTCTAAATTGACATAAACATAGGATTTATATTCTTCTTGACCGAAATACTTTAGTAGTTCTGTTTTGCCAGTTTGGCGTGCGCCACGCATGACTAATGGTTTTCTATTATTGGAAGACTTCCATTTTTTTAGTGCCTCAATGGCAGAGCGATACATATACATTTCAAACTCCTTGTTGATCTGGTTATGATTATACCACATTTTATGCAAAAAACGTGAGAAAAATCACGAAATTTCATGCAAAAACGTGATAAATCTCACGAAATTGCAATTTTTTCGTGGAAGCCCCAGCTTGAACCCCCACTTCCTACAAAAAATGAAAGCCCCGATCCTGCGCATTACAGTACTGCTTGACGAGCTGATAAAGCCTACGCTTGCGGAAAACTGACCCTATATATACTATAGAGGCATGAACCACATGAAAAAAGATGGAAAGATCGTCATTCCAGCTGGACGTAGACCGTGGGCTCACGAACTCCGCATTGCTGATATTTTAGCTTCCGCTGGTCATAATATCGAGTTTCTCCCAGAGTCCAATATTAGCACCGCAGACATTTTGTTAGATGGAGTAGAATACGAAATGAAATCCCCGTTTACCAATAAGCCGGATAAGCTGGAGCGGAATATTAAGCGCGGACTAAAACAGGCAGAAAATATCATATTTGACTCATCTAGAATTAAGAATATGCGCGATGATAATTTGCGTCGCTTTCTCGTTAAGAAAGCCAAGGAGCAAAAACAGATTGGTGAACTAATTTTCATCACGAAACGCGGTCAAATCATTGACATCAAGTCGCTCATTTAGTATAATTATAAGTAATGAAGTTCTTGCACGGGGCAGTATGCTCCTACCGCAGGAGCTTCTTTTTTTAGAAACCTCCACTTTTCCACCGTTTTCCACCAAAAACCCTCTTGCTTAACTTGTTCCGTTTATGTATAATAAGGTAATCAGGAGAAAAGTCATAATCATGATTTTTCTGGGAGAATATAATAATATATATAGGTAAGTAAAAGGAGGTGTGATGGGCAAC
>JAZUOY010000002.1:0-33151 GCA_045604885.1 Candidatus Nanosyncoccus sp. | reverse complement strand
GTTGCCCATCACACCTCCTTTTACTTACCTATATATATTATTATATTCTCCCAGAAAAATCATGATTATGACTTTTCTCCTGATTACCTTATTATACATAAACGGAACAAGTTAAGCAAGAGGGTTTTTGGTGGAAAACGGAGTTTTCCACCGGAAAGGTGGGAATTCTTGCTTATTTCACTATTTTGTGATATTATTACTGATAGTAATAAATAATTTGTTGGGAGGTCATAATGACCGTTATTACCACAGAAAGGATTTCATGGCAGAAAAAGATGCCGAACTTACTGAAATAGCAACCAAGTCTGATGAGAACGCATCAGATACTACAGAACATTTTGCTAAATCTGGCAAAAAATCTAAAAAACACCTAGAAGAAGTAAAGGCCGAAGAAGAGCGTCAAGCTCGTAAAGTAGAAAAAGCCGCCTCTGATGCTGAGGCAGCAAACAAACCAAAGGGCGAAGCTCCAAAGGTTCGTCCTCTGATTGAACGCCGCGGCAAGAAATATCAAGAAGTCTATAAACTGGTTGATAAAAAGAAAACCTATTCTCTCGGGGACGCAATTGATCTTGCCATCAAAACCAATCCGACTAAATTTGACGCAACCCTAGAAGCACATGTCCGCCTCGGAGTAGATCCTCGCCAAGCAGATCAAAATATTCGTACCACCATCGTCTTGCCAAATGGTAACGGTAAAACTGTTCGAGTAGCAGTCTTTGCCCCTCTTGACGAAGCGAAGAAGGCAAAAGCCGCTGGTGCAGATATTGCAGAAGATGACGCTTTCTTAAAGCGCTTGGAGAAGGGAATAATTGACTTTGATGTCTTAATTTCCACCCCACAGTTTATGCCAAAACTGGGCAAATTTGCTCGCACTCTCGGACCGAAAGGTTTAATGCCGAATCCAAAGGCTGGTACTGTTACGACCGATGTAGAAAAAGCGGTCAAAGAGGCCAAAACTGGTAAAGTTGAATATCGCGTTGATAAGCAGGCAATTATTCATATTGGGCTTGGAAAAGTCTCATTTGGATCCGAAAAGCTTTTAGAAAACGCCAATATTTTCTTTGACTCACTCAAAAATCAGCGTCCAGCATCACTCAAAGGGCAATATGTGAAATCTATTTTCATTACTACATCTATGGGTCCATCTGTCGCCGTAGAAAATTCCTACAATTAAACTTCACAAGGTCAAAAGCCACCTTGCATGAGGTGGCTTTTTGAGAGGGGATAATATAATCAGTAGCTTGTAACAGCATAAAAATGATGACGTAAAACACAATCAGTTGAAACTAGTCTCAAGTCAAAGTATGAGGCTAGCTCTTCAACATAAAGTTCAAAGTAGTCGTAAGGACAGTACCATTTTTGGTTAAAACCAATATGTGTAAGACGATAAAGCTCATCCTGCTTCGGCTTTAATGGTGATGGATAATGAAAATCTACATCACACTTGTTGCATTCAAAGAGGAAAAATATCTTATTCCTTAGAGCTTTTTTGTCCATCTCGCGAAAATGTTGCAAAAAGACCTTGTTTTCCGTTTCAGTAAAACTACTATAAAATTCTTTTTTGCTCTCCTTCACTATCTCTAAGAGAAGTGGTAAATCTGCTTTTTTCGCATCAAAAATCCCATAAACACATTCCGAGAACTTATCAAAAAAGTCAGAATTAGTCATTTTCATAATATCACCTCCTAAACTGCTAGTCCCCTATCTCTGATGACATTATAACACATCGCCCCATCTATATATGATGGTATTTGCCACCCCTGGCGATCTCCTGCGCGCGATATATTTGTTCTGATAAAATTACGCGCATTAGCTCGTGTGGAAAGACTAAATCAGAAAAAGATACTACCAGATTCGCTTTTTCTCTGATGACATCTGTTACACCATAAGGTCCACCGATGATAAAAACTGGCGTTTTTCCACCAATAAAGCACTTCTCAAGGCGCTCAGACAGCCCAGGAGAGGAGATTTTTTCGCCCCGCTCATCTAGCAAGATCACATACTCAGAGGCCTTAAATGACCAATTACGGTCCAATCCGGTGATTTTGTCATTTTCCCAGTACTCGTAATGCACATCATAGGGCTTTTTTAGGCGTTTTTCATACTCTATTTGCCCCTCATAAACCCAATTTTTAGATTTTTTGCCACCCGCAATTACTCTTATCATAGTGCTAATTTTATCATATCTTGCATTTTAAACGAAAAAGGCGTATAATAAGAGCAGTTACCAGAGACAGCGACGGGAGTATTCCTTAATTATGTCGCCGAGGGATTACAGCTTTATGCTTTTCTTAAACTGATTGGTAACGATACTTAAAAATTTGGTCGTCTTCTTTCATATTATTAAAAGTAACAAAGGAAAGGAAAGAGAGTAATAATCTCTCAACCCTATTATGGCAATCACGAAAGACAAGAAAAAGACTTTAGTGGCTGACCTTACAGAACTTTTAGAAAGTTCTAAAATGACTGTCTTTGCCCGTTACCAAGGTTTGACCGTTGCGGAACTTCAAGAGCTTCGCAAAGCCGCCCGTGAGAACGGCGTCAAGATCAGAGTCGTCAAAAACCGCTTAGTCAGAGTCGCTATGGGTGAAATCGCCGTTTACAAAGATACTGACACCACTGGTCTAACTGGCCAGCTTCTTTATGCAGTATCCGACAACGACGAGGTCGCTCCAGCGAAGATCTTGGCAAACTTTGCCAAAGAGCATGATGCCTTACAGATTGCAGGTGGGTTTAATGATCTTGGAGCGAATTTATCAGAGGATGAAATTAAGGCACTTGCTGCTTTGCCATCCAAGAACGAACTTATCGCACAAGTCGTCGCTCAGCTGCTTTCACCAGTTACAGATTCTATTTCCGGTCTATCTGGTGGAATTTCTGGCATTATCTCTGGTCTAGAAGCAAAAGCCGCTTAAGTCAATTAATTTATAAACTAAGAAAGGAGCTATATTATGGCTACTGATATTAAGAAACTAGCAGAAGAGCTAGTTGGCCTCACCGTTCTTGAGGTTAATGAACTAAAAAATACTCTAAAAGATGAATATGGCATTGAGCCTGCTGCAGCTGCCGTTGCAGTTGCTGGTCCTGCCGCTGGTGCCGATGCTGGCGCTGCTGCAGAAGAAAAATCCGAATACGATGTCGTCCTGAAAGACGCTGGCGCACAAAAGATTGCAGTAATCAAAGCAGTCAAAGAAGCTACCGGTCTCGGTCTCGGCGAAGCAAAGGCAATTGTTGATGGTGCACCTGCTACTGTTAAAGAAAAGGTCGCCAAAGACGAAGCTGAAGCTATGAAGAAATCCCTAGAAGAAGCTGGTGCTACTGTAGAACTCGCTTAATCTAGCTAAAGAAAGAATACGATCATTTTTTGCAAAAAGGTCACCTTTCACGGTGGCTTTTTTGTTTATTGTTAAAATTACAACATTTTTGGCAGTATATCTGTTATAAATGTGGAAAAGATCCAAGATAATTTTTTCAAAAATCATTGACAGACTTTATAAGTTGATATAATATAATATTAATACTATATTTAACAGACAGGATGCGAGGTATGTCTGAAATACCGGAAAAACAAATAAAAAGATTACGCAGTCTCATTCAGGATGCTGAGACTAATTTGTCAGCAGCCAAAGAACTTTTAATTTCGATTTTGGGCGACGGAGATGTCATTACTGCGCCTCGCGATGTTGTGGTTTCTGCACCAGAAGGCAAGGTAATAGAAGGAGTCTTTGATGGTCAAATCATGATAGATCAAGAGGGCAAGAATTATCCTGTTCCTGCCAACTACGCCTCCAAGTCCAAGCTAGTAGAGGGCGACATCATGAAACTCACTATCACTCCAGAAGGCAAGTTTCTTTATAAACAAATCGGTCCGGTTGAGAGGAAGACTGTCATCGGCACCCTCACGCATCACGATGACAAGTATTTTGTAGAGGTTTCTGGCAGAGAATACGAAGTACTTTATGCTTCTGTTACTTATTTCCGTCTCAAAGAAGGCTCACAGGTTGCCGTTGTAATTCCAGCCAATAACGAAGACGCAACCTGGGCTGCAGTAGAAGCTGCCATCTAGTTGTGCTATAATTAGCCTATGCAGGCGTTGTATCGTAAATATCGTCCGACCAAATTAGCGGATGTCATTGGGCAGGATCAGGTAATAAAACCATTGTCTAACGCATTAAAGAATGGGAAATTGTCTCACGCTTATCTTTTTTCTGGACCACGCGGCTGTGGCAAAACTTCTGTAGCACGCATCATGGCGCACGAGGTCAATGGTTTTCCTTACACTATAGAAGATAGTTACACTGACATTATAGAAATTGACGCTGCCAGCAATACCGGCGTAGACAATATTCGCGACTTAATAGAAAAAACCATCATCGCCCCAGCAGAAGGGAAATATAAGGTCTATATTATTGATGAAGTCCATATGCTATCCAAATCCGCTTTTAATGCGCTACTTAAGACTTTAGAAGAGCCACCTGCACATGTAATTTTCATCATGGCAACTACTGATGCTTACAAAGTGCCAATCACTATTACCTCACGTTCTCAAATTTACAATTTTCAGTTGGCGGCACCAAATGTCATGCTCTCACATCTAAAGTCAATCGCAGAAAAAGAAAAAATCCCCATAGACGACGAAGCACTAACACAAATTGTCACAAGAGGAGGTGGCAGTTTTCGTGATTCCATCTCGCTACTTGATCAGATTTCTACTCTCACCAGCACCAACGAAAAAGGCATCATCACAAAGGAAATAGTTTGCCAAACCTTAGGAATTCCTGACGAAGATCTAATTACTAGACTTCTTGATGAATATCAAGAGCATAACACAGCAGCCATTACCCGACTATTGCATGACGCATTAGATTCTGGTATGAAGGCAGAAATTCTGGCAAGCAATCTCATCCGGAAAATTATAGATGCGCCCAATTCCACCTTATTGCCATTGCTAGCACGCTTACCAGAGGTAAAGGATCCATTTCCAGAGGCCAAAATTATTCTAGCGTTTCTAGCAGATAGCACAACTATCGCACCACACCCTCCAGAAATACGCAAAACCACTCCACAAAAACCACAACCAGTAGCAAAACCAGCCCCGTCAGAGGTCCCAAAACCGAAAGATAGTACTACTAATTTCTCTTGGAATGATTTTACAACTACTATTCGTTCTCAAAATCCCACCATTGCGGCAATCTTACAAAAATGCCAGTATGATTTTTACGATCACAAATTGACAATTTATCCAGAAAAGAAAATCCAAAAAACTATCCTAGAATCCGATAAGAATCGCGCAGCCTTGCTAAAATGCTTACCAGAAGAGACAGCTTTGGAAATTTCCGAAAACAAGAAAACGAATCCAGCAACTAAAAATTTTAGTAAAATTTCTGATATAATGGGTGAAGTACAGGAGGTAAATACAGATGGAGTCCCGTTCTAGTAGGCAATCCGTAAGTAATGAGCAAGAGGGGCGTGTGCCACCTCAAGATACTGATGCGGAAAAATCATTATTGGGATCGCTATTATTATCAGATAGTTCATTTCCTGATGTCCTAGAACAGATCTCGGCAGAAGATTTTTACGATCCTAACCATCGCGCTATTTATCAAGCGATGACTAATTTATATAATAACTCGCGACCAATTGATCTCCAGACCGTAAAGTCAGAACTTGCCAGCAATAAACAACTCAAGAAAATTGGCGGAATGTCTTATCTTGCAGAATTAACCAATTTCGTTCCGACTGCTGCCCATGCTCCTGCTTATGCTCAAATCGTTTCTGACTGCGCCATTAGACGTCACCTCATAGCAGCAGGAACTAATATCGTTCAAAGCGCCTACGACGGCAAGCAATCTACAAGCGAACTTCTAGGCGCAGCAGAAAAGGAACTATACAATGCTTCAGATGGCACTACGAAAGACGACTATTCGTCCTTAGAGTCACTTTTGGTAGACGCCTACAACAGAATTGAGGAGCTATATAAGAACAAGGGGAGTTTACGTGGTCTCAAAACTGGTTTCCGCGACCTAGACAACATGACAGCAGGTCTGCAAAAAGGAGATCTCGTTATCGTCGGCGCGCGTCCAGCAATGGGTAAAACTACTTTTGCACAAAATATTGCCTACAATGTCGCAAATATTAACCGTTGCGGAGTGCTTTTCTTCTCTATGGAAATGGGCGCCAACGAGATCGTTGATCGTATGATTTCTGATGTCTCTGGTATTGATAACTGGAAACTGAGAACTGGTAATATCGTAGACGAAGATTTTACGAAAATTGGCAATGCCTTTGGTGAAATGGGAGAAATACCATTGTATATTGATGACACTCCTGGTATGACCGTACTGGAAATCCGCAACAAAGCCAGGCGCGCGAAACACGATCATGGCATCGGATTAGTAATCATTGATTATCTTACCTTAATCAGAGGTACAGATCGTTACAAAGGCAATCGTGTCCAAGAAGTCACAGAAATCTCACAAGGCCTCAAGAATCTCGCTCGCGAACTAGATATTCCAGTGATTGCTCTCGCCCAGCTTAATCGTGAAGTTACCGGGCGTGACGATCCAAGACCAGTACTATCAGATTTACGTGAATCTGGTTCTATTGAACAAGATGCCGATCTCGTCATGATGCTCCACCGGGTGGATTATTATCATCAGAATGAACCAGACTATGAAGAAACTCATATCACAGAGCTTCTAATTCAAAAACACCGTCACGGTAGAGTCGGCAAAATACAACTTTACTTCCATCCAGAATTACTACGGTTTATGTCACTAGACAAAAAGCACGAATAGTTGCTATAATGATTATGTGAAGAAACCAACTATTTCTAAACTTTTTTTGTATAAACATCGCTACGGCATCGGATATTTTATCTTGCTAGTTTTGTTCATAGTCCTAGTCTGCTTTATGCCTCTAATTAGTCCAGCTGGATTATCTGAAGCAGAAAAAGAGTCAGCCATCATTTCTGATTCCGTTTCACTAGAATCAATCTCCAATGGCAATATTGTTGACTTACCATATCACGCACTGCAGCATTTAACTATCTCCGTTTTTGGATTAACGACCTACGCTATCAAATTACCTAGTATTGCTGTTAGTTTTTGTCTCGGAGTCCTTTTAATTCTACTCCTCAACCGCTGGTTTAAGAATAATGTCGCTATCATTGCTTCTATTTTGGCAGTCTTATCTGCACCGTTTCTTTATCTTGCTGGCTCTGGCACTCCTCTTATTATGCTGGTTTTTTGGCCAACCTTGCTATTGTGGCTCGGTTCTAAGATTAACGGCAAAACATTAGCAAAAACAATTTACGCTTTTCTTTTTGCAATTTGTTTGTTACTGTCCTTATTCACCCCTTACATGATTTATTTTGCAGCATTAATTATTCTTTATGCTTTTGCACACCCACATTTACGTTTTATGATCAAGTCCTTACCAAAAGTGCCATTTATCTTGGCATCGCTCGGTGTAATAGCTGTTATTACAGCCTTAAGTTATGAAATTTTCAAGTATCACAATGTAGCAGAACAGCTTTTTCTCAATCAAGGCTACGAATGGAATCATTTCTTTAGTAATATTGGAGACGCTTTCCTACCATTCTTCTCGTGGAATGGCAACATTGAATCAGTTTTCCTCTCACCAATGATCGGACTTGCCTCCATCGCCTTAGCGCTTACTGGATTAATCTCTACCACTAAAGGCTTCTTTGCATCGCGCAATTCTATTGCTTCATTTTTCATCGTGTTTACAGTTATCATTTCTGGATTTAATCCATCTTCAGCGGTACTAATTATTGTGCCATTTGCAATTTTAACCGCACATGGCATCCGCTACATCCTAGAAAAATGGTATGGGCTATTTCCAGAAAATCCCTATGCTCGCGTTTTTGGTCTAATCCCAATCTCTGCTTTTCTCGGCATCATGATTGTATCTAGTCTCACTCACTATATGTTTGGCTATCGTTACAACCCAGTCGTAGCAGATGAGTTTAATAATGATTTAGCTCTGATTCATGAGTATGTTGAACCCGGTACAACTATATTGATACCATTCAATACGATAGATTATAATTTTTATAAAATTTTGGAAAACAAAGGACAGTATCTGATTGCAAGTGATACTCCATCTACGCAAGACAAAGAGGAGCTTAGCAGAATTGCAACTCTCGGTAAATGGCCAGCTAAATTACCTTATGAACTTTCTCGTATTATCACCTCGTCAAAATCCATGGATTCTGATAGAATATACTTATACGAAGATTAATTAGTGTAGGAGTAAAAATGGGACAAACAATGGACCAAATGAAAATGCTCAATCAACTGCGTAAAGCACAGAAAGAGCTAAAGAACGAAATCGTAGAAGTTGAAGCAGGCGACGGTGCAGTCGTCGTGCAAATTAACGGCGAGTTGAAGGTTAAGAGTGTCAAAATTGACCCAGAGAAGATTGACTTAAACGACATTCACGAGCTAGAGCGTTGGATAGAAAACTGCTTCCGTGATGGTTTTGCTAAGGCACAAGAAATCGCTACCGACAAGATGAAGCCACTGATGTCTGGCTTGGGCAATTTGGGCTTATAGATGTTGCCGCAATCATTGCAAAATACTATCGTAGCACTCAGTAAATTGCCTGGCGTTGGATCACGTACTGCTGAACGCTATGCCTACTATCTTTTTAAGTCTAATCCGGAGATTTCAAAAAGTATTGCACATAGCCTAGAAAAGCTACACCAGGATGTGAAGACTTGTCCGATCTCTTTCGCGCTGATTGATGCTTCAGAAGATGTTTCTCCGCTATATTCTGACCCGACGCGCGATAAAACAACAATTTTAGTCGTAGAGGAGCCGTTAGATATTTATGCGATAGAGCAGACTGGTGGTTTTCACGGCACTTACCATGTACTTGGCGGTGCAATTTCACCAATTGATGGTATCACACCAGATCAGCTACATATCAAAGAGCTAATCGCTCGTGTAGAAAAAGATCAGGCAAAAGAGGTTATCGTTGCCACTAACCCTTCCGTTGAGGGGGAATCCACGGCCCTCTTGTTACAAAAAACTCTGTCAGAACGTTTTCCAGATCTAAAAGTGACACGTTTAGCACGCGGATTACCACTTGGAGTGGATTTATCCTATGCAGATAAAATTACCCTTTCTGCTGCCCTAGAAAACCGGACTAATGTCTAATATGCGTGCTATAATAATCCTATGGAAATTGTGATTATTATTCTTAGTTCGCTTAACTTATTGTTTTTACTTATCTTAATCCTAAAACGGTCTAATCCGTCCGGCAACGAAGAGATGGTTCATTTTGCCAATGAAATCTCAGAGAATGTCAAAAAAATAGACGAGAGAATGATCAGCATAGAAAAAAATATGGACAAAATTAGTCCACAGATTTCTAATGAATTCCGGGCAAACCGCAAAGAGATTTCTGAAAACTTCAAGGATATTCAAAATACAGTTGATCACAGAGTAAAGAGTCTCCAGGATGAGAATTCCAAGAAATTAGACCAGATGCGCGAAACGGTAGATGAAAAACTCAAGGCTTCCGTAGAAAAACGTTTCAATGAGAGTTTCAAGACTATTTCAGGACAATTAACCCAGGTTTATCAAGGTCTCGGAGAAATGAAGACTCTTGCAACCGGTGTTGGCGACCTAAAAAAAGTAATGGAGGGTGTAAAGACTCGTGGTATCTACGGGGAAGTACAACTAGGCTCTATTATTTCTGATATCCTGAGCCAATCGCAATACGAAGAAAACATCATCACGAAAAAGGGTAGTAATGATCGGGTAGAATTTGCCATTAAAATGCCCGGGAAAGATGACTCTACTGTCTACTTACCAATTGATTCCAAATTCCCAACAGAGAACTACTCACGTTTAATCGCAGCCTATGACAGTGGCGACAAAGAACTAATTATTAGATTCACTAAGGCCCTTACCCTAGATGTTAAAGAACAAGCCAAAAAGATTTCTAGTAAATACCTTGACCCACCAGCTACTACCACCTTCGGTATTATGTTTGTGCCAACCGAATCATTGTATGCAGAAATCATCCGTATCCCTGGTCTTTCTGATGAAATTCGCAAGAAATATGACGTATCAATCATGTCACCATCTACGCTACCAGTCGCACTAAGCGGTCTCTTGATGGGCTTCAAATCAGTCGCAATTGAGCAACGCTCCTCAGAAGTTTGGCAAATTCTCGGTGCAGTTAAGTCACAATTCGGTAAATTCGGCGAGCTACTTGATGCCACTCACAAAAAATTAATGGAATCTGCACATAAGATAGAATCTGCTGCTACCACCTCACGCCAGATAGAGCGCAAATTAAAGAATGTAGAGGAATTACCCGCCCAAGAATCAGTTAAGATGATTGGGGATGTAAGTATTGAAAATGAAGAAGAATAGAACTTGCGTAGCTCTGGATTCTAGTCGCATTTCTATGTTATAATAATTTTATGTATGATTCGTTTTCTGATTTCTTAAAAGGTAAAAATCATCTTTCCATTATCCAAGCCGAGAATCCAGATGGCGATTCTCTTGGCTCTGCCTTGGCATTAGACTATCTGTTAAAAGATTACGAGATTACACTTTATTGTCCAGTAGATATTCCGAAATACCTTCGTTATTTTGATGATTGGTCTAGAGTGACGAACGAATTTGATTTTAATGCGGATGGTTACATCATTGTAGATACTGCAGCAGAAATTTTGCTTAGCAAACTTTTAGACGATCCTACTATCAAGAACCGTTTAATTCGTAGTTCAGTCTTCGTTATTGACCATCATGAGACAGAAGATGACCTTTCCTTTGCCCACCAAGGGCTTATTCAGACTCTGCCTGCGTGTTGTGATTTAATTTACAAAATTGCGTGCGAACAGCATTTCCTATCAGAAGATCCCGACCAGCTCAGCCCTGAGGATCACGCCAGAGAGCAAAAGGCTAGCGAATATCTCTACTACGGCATTATGTCTGATACGCTTGGTATGGTCTCGCCGAATGTCACCTACGACACATATGAATTGGTTGCGGATCTTTTGCGTAGAGGTGTCAAAGTAGCAGAGTTAGACGAGCATCGCCGTGATTTTATGAAGAAATCACCACGTATTCTTGATTACAAGGCTGACCTCATCAAACGCGTGCAATACTATTTAGATGGCCGTCTAGCCACGGTTCATATCACCTGGGAAGATATTTCTGAGTACTCTGACGAATACAATCCGAATGTTTTAATTCTAGAAGAATTACGCATGGTAGAGGGGGTGGACATTGCAGTCGCTATCAAGACTTATCCTGACGGTAAAGTCACCGGCAAAATCCGCACATCTTCTGTCGCGCCCTTCGCCGACAAAATCGCAGAGTACTTTGGTGGTGGTGGACATCCTTTTGCTTCAGGCTTCCGTACTTATGATCTATCTTATGATGATACCGTTCATGAAATTATCTCTGCGATTTATTCCATAGAAAAGGAACATGATGAGCAAAATTAAACTTTATAACCAATTGACAAAATCAATTAAAGATTTCGTACCCCAAGATCCGAACAATGTGAAAATTTACACTTGTGGACCAACCGTTTATAGTTATGCACATATCGGTAATCTTACATCCTACATTTATTGGGATCTTTTGGTAAGGACTTTGTCACTCAATGGATACCAGGTTAACAGAGTTCTCAATTTGACCGATGTTGGGCATCTTACTTCTGACGCTGATGATGGGGAAGACAAAATAGAAAAAGGCGCAAAAAAGGAGCATAAGACCGTTTGGGAAATAGCGGAAAAATATATTAACTATTTTCTGAATGATTATCATAGTCTTAATTTAGTAGAACCACAAAAAATCGCTCGGGCAACTGATTATATTCAGCAAGATTTGGCACTCGTGGACTTATTAACGGAAAAGGGCTATACATATCAGACAAAAGACGGCATTTACTACGACACCGCCAAATTCCAATCTTATAGTCAATTCGCCAATTTACACCTAGACCAAATGCGTGCTGGTGCAAGAGTAAAATTCAATAACGAAAAACATAATGTTTCCGATTTCGCAGTCTGGAAATTTATTCAACCAGGAGAAGATCACGCAATGCAGTGGCAATATCTTGGTCGTCCTGGTTATCCTGGCTGGCATCTGGAATGTTCCACTATCATTAAGTCTGAATTAGGTTTACCAATTGACATTCATACGGGTGGTATTGATCACGTTCCTGTCCATCATACTAATGAAATCGCTCAGACTGAAGCCGCTTACGACACGAAACTAGCTAATTACTGGTTGCATTGTAACTTTATTACTATAGATGGAGAAAAAATTTCCAAATCATTAGGTAATACTTATACTTTGTCAGACCTTAAAGAGCGAGGATTTTCGCCATTAGACTTTAAGCTCTGGGTTCTACAAGGGCACTACCGCAGTGAAAGAAATTTCTCTTTCTCTGATCTCTCGGCTGCTAAGACTCGCCGATTGAATTGGCGCAATCGTATCGCTATGCTTTATCAGCATCCAGAGTCAGATAAAACTCTTTTCTCACAAGAAAAAGCTCTGGACTTCGTCAATGATAACCTCAACTCTGCGGAATTATTATCTTTGATTGACAATTCATTCCTCACCTTAGATGATTGGAAATTCGCTGATCAACTCTTAGGACTAGATCTTATTGCATCAGCACCAGATCAAACTCAAACCCTGCGCGAAAAGATCCAACTCCGTGAAGATGCTAGAAAGAATCACAATTACGCACTAGCAGATCAAATTCGCGACGAGCTCAAAAGAGAGAACATCACCATTCTAGATACCGAGCATGGTGCCATTTGGCAATTCTTAGCTTAGTTATTCGCTATTTTTTAGGGCTTTGATTTCTGGATATTCATCAATCAAAACTTTAATAATACCAGCAATCGGAATTGAGATAATTGCGCCCACCAGACCAAACATATACATACCTAGCACAATTGAAATCAAAATCACCAGTGGTGGCAAGTTCATAGAATTACCCTGAATCCTTGGTGCAATGACATTATTTTCTATCTGTTCATAAATTACATAAAAGATCAAGAACGAGAGTCCTGCCCATGGCGACGAGAAAAACAACATCAATGAGACAACCACTGCTGTAATAATTGGACCAAACATCGGGATTAAATAAAAAATCATCGCAATCATCGCCATCGGTAAAGCAAGACCAGTGGAGAGCCCGAAAATCAGAGAGATGACAAAAACTGCAACCCCAGCCACAATCCCATCCAATATCGCAACAGACACTTGTCCAGTAACATAGCGTGAAATTACTGCTGCAAATCGCGACAATAACCTCCTCGTCAAAGAAGAAGCTTTGCCGTTTTTGTTGTCAATCTTTTCCAAGAATTTATTTAGCAAATCTGGACCCTGTGTAATGAATAGAATCGTCAAAACGACTACGAGAATTGCCGCCGTAAAGAAAGCCCCGACTGCCGCTACACTAGAAAGAAGTGTCGTTGGAAAAGAGTTTAAAAATGACTGCGACATTTCTTTCAGTAAATTGACGATCTGAGAACGAGCATCATCTATCCCTAAAGCATTCCCCAGAGTGTTGATACCATCCCAACTAGAAATTGTCTTTTGAATCTGTTCTGGCGCCGTAGAAACGAAATTCGTCGTCTCTCTAACTACAACCGGACCAACCACAGCAATTACCACCAGCAATATCGCCGCAATACCACCAACTACTAAACCTGCCGACAAACCCATTTTGGACTTATTTTTATGGAATTTCTTATCAATTTTTTTGACGAGCGGCATTAATGCTACAGCTAGGAATAAAGCTGCCCCGATAATCAAAAGCGCCGACCTTGCAATAATCACTAAATTCGCCAGAATAATTAGTACTCCAATTACTACCCAAAATCTAACGAAAGTTTTCGTATCAACATTAACATTAATCGGTTTAGCCATAATTACATTATACTTTAACCATAATAATTCTTCAAGAATTCCGCCTTAAAATCATAGAAAGTATCATCTATAATTGACTGTCTGATTTGTTCTGTTAACCGTACAACAAAACGGACATTGTGAATAGAAGCCAAGTTATAAAATTTTTGCTTTTTTGCTAGGTCGCCAGATTTCCAAAGCGCACGCAAAGCACCCCTTGTATAGCCAGCTTTGCAAGTCGTGCAATCACATCCATCCTCATCCAATGGTAACGGAGAATCGTGGAACTTTCTGAGATTATACTCGCCCTGCTTGCTATAGATTTTGCCATGGCGTGCTTCTCTAGTAGGCGCAACACAGTCAAAAGTATCAGCCCCCATCTCCGCACCGACAAACAAATCATCTGGATGCGACAAGCCAAGTAAATGTCGTGGTTTAGTCATAGGCAGTTCCTCGTTGCACCAACGCAAAATCTCTCCTAAATCCTCTTTGAGAAATGCACCACCCAGACCAAACCCATCAAAAAACTCTTTCTTTCCAGTTTTTTGGTCTACAACACACATAGAACTAAGGACTTTAGCAGTTCCACGCCGCAAGTTTTCCCATCTTCCACCCTGAAGTACAGCATACAGTGATTGACGATAGCCTAACTGATCACGCAATCTCACATGTTCTGCCAAACTCCTTTTTGCCCATTTTTCCGTACGTTCTAATGCCTCACAATTATACTCATAAGTATCTGCTAAAGATGTCAACTCATCATAAGCCATGTGAATATCTGCACCAATTTGACATTGAATCTGCATAGACTCTTCTGGTCCAATAAAATCCGGCTCGCCCGTAAACGGATCAGTAAAATTTACTCCCTCGTCGGTCACTTTGGCAAGCCTTTCCTTATGTATGCCATTATTACCCAGTTCGTTTTCTAGCGATGCTCGTCCCATAGAAACCACTTTACCCAAGCCAGACCCCAACGACATAACTTGAAAGCCGCCAGAGTCTGTCAGAGTCGGTCCATTCCAACCAGTATAAACCGCCAATCCTCCATTTTTTGCAATTTCAGAAGATTTTTTGCGCAAATGATACCCATTTGATAACATTGCTTGCGCATTAATACTACGTAGTTCATCATTATTGATATTTTTTACGAAACCATGCGTTCCTACCACCATGAAAGCTGGAGTTTTAATGACACCGTGAGGCGTATGAATAATACCAGCACGCCCTAGACTGTTTGGCAGAACCTTTTCTATTTCGTAATAAAATTCACTCAAAACTAGCCTATCTCAGCTTAAAGGCTTTCTGTAGCTCGTACAGTTTTTTATCTGCTATATTATTGGCATATTCTTCGCCAACTTCTAATAGTTCGTAAATTTGTTCATCAGAAATAGCCGAAAAATCTTCTTGAAAACTTGTAAGAAAAGTCGAGACGCTTGTTGCAACCTTTTTCTTGAGATCACCATAGTGACTCTCGCCAGCCCACGTAGAAATTACATCTTGTAGTGGAACGTCATTGATAAGTGCCTCAATTTGTAATAAGTTAGAAATACCAGGTTGATTTAGCATATCATACTGGATTTTTGCAAGGGAATCTGTCGTAGCAGACATAATCTTTTTCGCGGCTTTGGCTGGATCATCTAGTAACATGATCTTGCTATTCTCGCCCAGAGTGGACTTGCTCATCTTCTTCTCTGGATTGGCTAAATCGCGGATTCTGATGCCGTTGCCATTCATATTACCCATAAATTTTGCCTGATCTTCAGTTTTTTCTGGTACCACAAAAATCTCACCAAACTTATGATTAACTCGCAAAGCCAAATCACGTGTCAATTCCAGATGTTGGAATTGGTCCTCGCCGACCGGAATATAATTCGCAGAATAGAGTAAAATATCCGCAGCCATCAAAACGGGATAATCAAAAATCCCATTATTAACTGACGATTTACCTGCGCTTTTCTCCTTGAACTGGATCATCCTACTCAACTCACCAGTAGTAGCAATGCAATTCAAAATCCAGGTCATTTCGCTGTGTGCTGGCACATAACTCTGACGATAGATATGAACGTTTTGATTAATTTTTAGACCAGCTGCAATGTAGTACTTGAGAGAATTAAGCAAATTTTTCTGAAAATCACCATCTACCTCAGAAATAATGGAATGTAAATCCGGCACGAAAATGTTGATTTGCCATCCTTCTGCACTGTATTTATTTGATAAACGTACCATCGGTAAAAGTGCACCCAAAAAATTGCCAATTGTTGGCTCGCTGTTTACTCTAATACCAGTTAAAATCGTTTTCATAAATATATCGTAATGCAATATGGTGGAGTATAGGAGATTCGAACTCCTCACCTCTTCTATGCCATAGAAGCGCTCTACCAAATGAGCTAATACCCCACTAAGTTTATTTTATCAGATTATTGATTTTTACGAAAGAGATTTTTGTATCGACTATCTTTATGCTATAATGAGAAAAAGTAACCAGAAAGGAATTATGTGACTGAAGCAAAAAAGTCTAACGAAAAGAAAAAATCATGCAAGAAGCCTCTCATCATTGGTATTGTGATAATTCTTGTCGCTGCTATCGTGACACTTATTATTTTAGGTATTAATGGTGTATTTGATAACAGATCTGGCACTTACGAGATCGTTTCTATGGAAAAGGATGGCGAAGATCAAAGCTCTATGATCAACTTCATGAAAGCTCTCGGTATGTCTGGTACTATTACCTTCAATAGCGATAAAACCGGTACAATTAATCTATTCAGTGAAGAAAGTCAACCAATCACTTACGACAACAGCAAGATTAAATCAAATGATGAGACGGGTGATCTAGAATATACTTACAAAGATGGCAAAATCACAATCGTCATGGACGGTGCTACTATGACTTTTGAGAAAAAAGAAAATAAGTAGCTCCTACCGTGAACTTGAGAATCCGGCTGAATAGTCGGGTTTTTGAGTTTTATGTTATAATTTCGTTATGATTATAACAGGGAAAAAGTTTTCCAAACCAACAATGTCACGCGTCAAGAATGGCGATGTAGTTTTTGCCGACAAAGACAGGATAGAAAATCGCCAGCGTCTTGATTTACTGCTAGTAGAAAAATTTCCACAATACAATAGATCTACAATTCAGAATTTTATTAAATCAGGCTATGTTACCGTAAATGGTAAAATAGTCGTAAAACCGAACTTTAGCGTTTTGCTCAGTACGAGACAGGACGATATCATCACACATTTATCTCCTGAAATCACATGTAATATCCCAGAACGTCATACGCCAGCTAATTTAGACCATCTTAGAATTTACGAAGACGACAATGTAATAGTTCTAAACAAGCCGGCTGGACTATTATCAATGGCGAAAGGGGAATATAGTGCAGAGTCAACTTTGGAAGACTACGGACTATTGGTACATCGTCTAGACCGTGACACCTCTGGGGTTGTAATCCTAGCAAAAAATGAAGCCACCAGGACAATGTTACGACGACAATTTCAGGAAAGAAAAGCACACAAAACTTATCTCACCCTCGTCACTGGTAAACCCAAAAATGATCAAGCTCTGATTGATCTTCCTATCGGTAGAAATCTCAAACGCCCAACGACCTTCGTCGTAGATCCAAATGGTAGATCAGCACAAACTCATTACCGCATACTATGGTCTAATGACCAAATCTCTCTCTTAGAGCTTCATCCTATCACTGGTCGCACACATCAGCTTCGGGTTCACCTCAACTATATTGGTTGTCCGATTTTAGGCGACAGAATATACGGAGAACACAATGCCCCACGTTTAATGCTCCATGCTTATTCACTGGAAATTACTATACCCGGAACAGATGGTGGAGCACGCGAAACTTTCTCTGCTCCAATACCTCAAGAATTTCTTGGCGTAACCAGACTTTCTTCTGCAGATTTTAATCGTATATTGGAAAAATGACATTATGTTTTTTAATGACTTATCTGCTATTCGGGACATTGCTAAAAAAAACGATTTTTCTATTTTTTTCTTGCCCAGGGGTACAAATCCTTCATTTGAAAGTTCACTGACGATTAACCCTGACGAAAAACATAAAATTGGCATTGATCAAATTCGTGAAGTCCTAGAAAAAAACATGACTAAGCAAAAGGAAGATTTTTATATTTTAATCAATGATGCTGATTATATGAATATTGCCGCTCAAAATGCCATGCTAAAATTCCTAGAGGAACCAGCGAAACATTATCATATCATTTTTATCGCACATTCTTTATCCGCACTACTTCCGACAATTCTTTCGCGAGGTAATCTCTATATCTATCAAGAAAGTGGTGTTCTGGAACAAGCTATCACCGCCCCAGACAATATCAAAAATTATGCTCGTAAATTAATCGCCACCTCTGGCAAGAAATTAGTTGATCTTGCAAATGACATTACTAAAGATAAAGAATACAAGAAAAAAGACAACTCTCGCATTTTTGTACTTCAGATTTGTGAGGTTGCAATAGAAATGACCTATAAATCGTTTTTTAAAACTAATAACTCAGTTTTTCTGAAAAAATTAGAGCATTTATTGCTACTATATGATAATCTTAAGAAAAATGGTAACATAAAACTTCATCTAATAGCTGACTTATGTTAAAATAGAATCATGTTAGGCATTTTGGCTATTCTTTTATTGACTGTTTATATGACATTCTTCTTTCCTATTTTCAAGAAGAAGACATCTGATGCGGAAAACGGTCAATCGTCTGTACAAGTTAAAAAATTATGGGGAATCGCACAGACTTCCATGCGTGAACGTCGCCCTCTGCGTGCCGAAAAGGCGTTACTCGCTATACTTAAACTTGACGAGAAAAATGCTGCTGCATATAACCGCTTAGGTATTCTTTACGCAAAAGGGCAGAAATTTGACGAGGCGATTGAGTGCTTTGAAATCGCCCAGTCACTAGATGAGAACGCTTCCTCATTACATAATGTCGGTCTAATTTACTTAGAGACTGGAGAATACGAGAAAGCCGTAATGGCGTTTCAGCAGGCAATTGACCTAGAGGGTGATGTGCCGGCGAGATACATTGCATTATCAAAAGCCCAGGAGCAACTTGGCAATCGCAAAGCCGCTCTTGATGCATTAGAAGCCGCTTATGCGTTAGATCCTACCGTCAGTATACTGCGTTCCATTTTGGCACTGCACGAAGCCGCTGAAGATACAGAAGCAATTGCTGCAACCACAGCACGCATAGAAGCCCAAATCGCCTCTGACGCGAAGAAAAAACGCCGTCTTGCAAGCAGAAGAATGATCAGGCGGCCAGTCAAAAAAGCCATGCCCTCTCTTAGTAATCATTCTACCACTACGCGGGCTAGTATGATACGCCGCGCCCCTAGCAATCGGCGCAAAATCCAGTAACTTTGCCTTGCGGTATCAGAAAAAGTTTGCTAATATAGAAAAGTATTAAGCCGTGATAGCTCAGTTGGTAGAGCGCATCCATGGTAAGGATGAGGTCCCGGGTTCAAATCCCGGTCACGGCTCCAGAATTTAGAGCCGATATATTTTGTATGAAATAGGTAAAGTAAATTCTACATACGACTTTCACAACCTTTGCAACATAGAATAATGGCATCTTGCTATCAAAATACTGGTTGCAAAGAGAAAACCAGTAGGAGCAGTAGTGGGCCGTTTCGGAGTAGATAGAAGTACCATCGGCGATGTGAGCATCCAAGTTACTATGACTTATACTCACGTTGTAGATGAGGATCTTCATCAGATTCACCGCTTGAAACATACGGTTGTTCACGTCTCTTAACTTTAAATAATGAGAAATCGCTACTTTAAATAATTACCCTTATTAAAATCGTTTTTTGACAAAATATGTTTTATAGTTCTAAGAGTTGTTTTTTCTTAGCTTCGTATTCTTCTTTTGTAATTGTTCCCGAGTCTAATAGCTCTTTATATTTCTTGATTTCGTCAGCCGAGCTAATAGTATCACCGCGATCATTGTTTTCAGCTTGTTGATTAGTAATCACATTTAGCATAGAAAGAACCTCTTGTGCATTCTTGCAAGCCGCTTTGTACTTATAGATTGATTTACTTAAAGCACCAATTTCTTTATGGCAAATTGGACATTTTGTTTTCTTAAATAAGCCACCTAACATATCTTCATTATACTAGATTTTTTGCCGTTTTCTAATTTTTATGCTAAAATAGACACAGTCCTTTATGTTAAGTTAAGCTGGAGTCGTCTAGTGGCTATGACAGCAGACTGTAAATCTGCCGGGGTTCCCCCATCGTAGGTTCGAGTCCTACCTCCAGCACCAAATTTGAACCGAATTATATGATAAAGAGAATTGTATTTGACATTGATGGAACTTTATTAGATACAAATAATGATTTTATTAAGGCATATAATGAGTTTAGGAAAAGTGTTAATCTAAATGTATCTGCTAAAAAAATATATGATGTCATAGATGAATATGATAAATTAAATAAAAATATAGTTAAGGATGATTTTGCTAATTTTATAAATCAACGATTAAATATAAATTTATCATTGGCTGATTTTAATAATTTTTTCAGCATCTACAGTCATACTGCGACTTTACTGAATGATAATACAGCAAATATCCTGAAAGATTTAAGTAATAGTTATGAGATTGTAACCCTATCAAATTGGCATGTAGATCAACAAAAAGAAAGACTTAAAACTTGCAGTATATTAAAATATTTTAATGAAGTATACGGATACGAAAATGCTGGCACGAAACCGGCGAGAGAAGCTTTTGGTACTGCCTGCAATGGTCTTGATTATAGCGAAGTCTTAATCATAGGAGATTCTATCAAGGTTGATATCGAGGTACCGAGTAAACTGGGGATGAAAGTATTATATTTTAATCCTCATCAAGAAGCCTGTGAATATGATAGCATCAGTTCATTAGATGAGCTAACAGATAAATTAAAAAGATACCGAGGATAAGGTTCTGTAACACATTTGCATAAAATGCAGTAAAAACTATACCCCAAAAAACTATTTTGTGGTATAGTTTATGTAGAATTAATTAATAATGCCGTGATAGCTCAGTTGGTAGAGCAGCCGCCTTGTAAGCGGCAGGTCGTCGGTTCAAGTCCGACTCGCGGCTCCATATGAGAAATGCAAGAAAAGCTTGCATTTTTTGTTTGTCTAAACAGCTAATTTCAGCTATACTTATAAAAAGGAAGGTATATATGAGTAAAAATAGTAGAAATATCGTTGTTGCAAGCGTCATAGCAATCATCATTGGATTTTTAATCGGTTGCGTAGTCTGGAACACAGGAGGGGAGAATCTGATTCCTTTACCCGCACCAGAGTTAAGTGAGGGCGAGCGTGGAGAACTTGGTATTGATAAAAACATCAACGAATCCAACATTGATAAATATCTTGGTCGCTCAGATAGTGTTTATTATGATTTACGGATGCTAGAAGATCCAGCTTCTTATGAAAATATCGGTGGTGATCGGCATTTATCAGGCTATATCAGAGGCTTTGAGGTGGTACCATTCCCATATATCACTAATGTTACAGATCTCCCAGCAGAGGTCGGTAACACCTATCAGGGAGAAACCTTATTTACCAAGAATGACAGCGGCAACTATGTGGCAAACTACCGTGAGGCAATGCAAATTATCACAGATTTATTCCCGAAGGACAAATATATCTTCTTGATGTGTGGTGGGGGTGGTTATGCTGGCATGATGAAAAAAATGTTAGTCAAATTTGGTTGGAACGAAGAGAAAATCTATGTTGTTGGCGGGTTCTGGAACTATGACGGGAAAAACCTCGTAGAAATCAAAGACAGCGTCAACGGAGAGACATATTACGCTTACTGGAAAGTCCCATATCACGAAATTGACTTTTCCAAATTAACTAAGCTTATGTAATTCTGAAATGAGCAAAAGGAAACAGCAGAGGACAAAAATCGTTATCATTGTGATAGTTGCTTGTGCTGTAGTTGCATTAGGTAGTGTCTTAGTGATCCGAGTTCTGCACGCAAATCCTGCACCGATCACTCTAGAATCAGATTTTTATGCCAAGCAAGAGGTAATTGATATCAATCAGACAGAATACGAACAACTTTTAGCAGAGCAAAAATCATTCGTCCTAATGGTTGATAATCCTGGTTGCATCACTACAGCAAAAATGCGCGAAATGATAGCTTCCTTTTCTGAGGATATGAGATTCACTTATTACCGCATTATGTGGCCTGAAGCCAGAGAAAGTTCATTGCATAATTATGTGAAATACTTCCCGTCTATCGTCATCGTCGATAAGGGGAAGGTAGTAGCTTATCTTCAGGCAGATTCTAGTGAGGATGCAAAATACTATAATAATGCCACCGATCTGCAAGATTGGCTAAAAAAACATATCGTATTTCCGCAATCATAAAAGAATGTAATCTGATGTTTACAAAATGTCCTATCTGTGATAAAATAACACTAATATGGCAAAGAAGAACAATACTAAACGCAAGTTAATTGGGCTGGTTTCTGAGGAATCTGGTGTTCGCGCATATTATACGAAGAAGAATACTATGAATACTCCAGATAAGCTTTCCTTGCGTAAATACGACCCAGTACTGCGGAAGCATGTTGTTTTCACGGAGACTAAGAAAAACCTCGGTCGCAACGAAGTCAAAGAGAAGAAACGCTAAAAAGGAGTCCTACGGGGCTTCTTTTTTGTATTTATGCTAATGAAAATGGCATAATAGTACTAATGATTGGAGGCAGGGGACACCTGAAAAAAGTGAAGCGCAATTGAGAAACTAGGCAGAAGTAGAAAGCGGAAAAATATCAAGCCGCCCTAGTCAAAAATCAAGCAGAATACTGCTCTTGACAACTCTTATAATGAGAATATCATATTCTAGTATGCGTTCGTATCCACTATCGTTTGTGTTGAGTGGTGAATATGGCTGGGACGCAGGAAGAATATATAATCAAGGTGTACTTGGTCGCCTGTGGGCTATTACAATTTACTCTCGTACAAACAGTTACAGCTTGAGCCTAGAAGACTCCAGTACCAATGCAGCACTCAGCCGTAGTAAGTGCAATGGCAGATCTATTCGTTGAAAGCACCCTGACGAACAGAATATCCACTAGGCTTTGTGTTACTGGAAGCAGTAGAAACGCTTGATGCTTGCAAATACATTCTATAGCCCCGTTCATTCGTATATAATGTAGCAGTCCACCAACTGCCACCAGAACCTTGCACATATAATTTACTTTCACCCCAATGACACCTTCCTCCCAACACAAACGATAGTGGATACGAACGCATACTAATCTGATGAGTTGAAGAGGGAACAGGAGCTTATTTCTCTCTCAATTGCCTAATATTCTGAACTCGCCACTCATAGTCACGAATTACATTCATGAAGTACATAAAAGCATCATACGGGGAATCAAACGGCGAAAAGTAGGCATGAACATCGCCATCATTCCAATACTTCGTGCACATATAGTACGGGTGGTCAGAGGTAGTAAGTCTGCGCCAATCATCAATCAAATCTGCATCACCTGTGGACAAAATTGCATCACGTAAGCTATAAAGAGTATTTTCAGCTTCTTGTTGCATCTCATTGCCGAGCCAAGCAGATAAATCACGCTCTGTATCCGCCCACGTCACGGTCTCCGGCATGGAAATCTCATCAACTGGAGCCTCATAATCACACGCCTCAGAAACAGTCAAAAACTTATTATCTCGTTCTTTCAACCAAGAATAGATCAAGTGATCCATAAATTGAAAAATACCAGTATCCTCCCAAATATTCTCGCCAAAAGTTTCAAAATCCATAAAGAGATTGATTAGCCCGCCCCTCAATGCGTCCATTTGAAGCCAATTTTGATATTTATCTACTGTAAGCGGCCACTCTTTCCAATTACGATCAGAAAAACGAAATGCGATATCATCGGAAAGGCGATAGTTCTTCAGTAAAAGTCGTGTATTCGTGCCGCCTACCACACGATAAACGTGATTGGGGCTACGCCAACCTAATACCTTGTCCCAGCCTTCTGCTAAAATACCTTTATAGCCCATCTCGTCAGCCCATTTGCCCAACTCATCATTGTAAGCAAATTCAGTATTACGAAATACCTTTGGCCGTAAACCAAAAACCTTCGCAATGGCGTCTGAGTGCATCCTCACCTGACTCTGAAACTCTGCCCGATTATAGAAAAAAGCGAGTGAGTGATAATAAGTTTCTCCTACAATTTCCACTTGACCAGTAGAAACCAAACGGCGCAGCTGCTCAATTAACTCCGGCTCCCATTCCAGCGCCTGCTCTAACCAAATACCAGTAATAGATAATGATACCTTGAAACCTGGATAACGTTTGATATTCTTTTCTAGCAAATCCAACATCGGATGATAAGATTTCTGGGCGACCTTACGAAAGATACGTTCATTATTCTGCTTGTCGTAATAATCTTTCTCGTACCAGTAGTTATGATTGTGCGTCACATCAAAAATGCTATACCTGCGATAACGCCAAGGCTGATGGATGTGCAAATATAGACAAATCGCTCGCATCAACAAAACTCCTTATGCTTTTCCACTTCATTATACAACGCGACAATTTTTTGCGCAACATCATCCCAGGAAATTTTACGATATTCTTTAGCAACACCATCTCTGAGGGTTTTCTTGAGAGCAGGACTTTTAGTAATTGCCACAATCTCGTCGGCAAGTTTTTCTATATCCCAAAAGTCATATTCCATAGAACTACGAATCACCTCTGCTACACCAGATTGCTTCGTCAAAATTAAAACATCACCATGATGCGCCGCTTCTAGCGCCGTCAATCCAAATGGCTCAGAAATGGAGCTCATGACAAAGATGTCAGAAAGTTCATAAATATCCCGCAGTTGTTTTCCGCGAACGAATCCCGTAAAAATCACATTGCGCGAGATACCGTACTTCGCCGATAGTTCTACTAACTCATCTTTTTGTTCGCCATCACCAGCAAAAACGAAGATCAACTTAGGCTCCTTGGAAATCGCCCTTGCAGCAGCAGCCATCAGATTAGAAAGACCTTTCTGTATAGTAAAACGACCCACCGTAGAAACCACGGTATAGCCGAGAGTCTTCATGACCTCCAGATAGCGATAGTCATCGTCATCATAGGTATAGGCTGATTTCAAGAAATCCTCATCCAGGGAATTATATACCACATCAATTTTGTCAGCTGGAATATGGTACCTGCTAACAATTTGATCTTTGGTCGCCTGAGATACTGCAATAATTTTGTCCGCTAGCATTAGCCCCTCACGCTCTATGGCATGAACAACTGGATTGCCACCATTCATTCCACTTCTGTCATATTCCGTTGCATGGACATGTGCAATTAGCGGTATACCGAAGTTTTTCTTCGCTAAGACCCCAGCTTCAAAAGTCAACCAATCGTGAGCATGTACTACATCTGGCTTGTATTCCATTAGGTAATCTTCTACGAACTTACAGTAATTATGCTGCACTTCTCTAATGCTAATCATTTTCTCGTGTGGCGCATCTGGAATCAATGCTTCATCCACATAATGCGAATCGTAAGCTCCTACTCCATACCTAAAGAGTGGGTCTAATTTCATCGCAGAAAGAACATTCATAAACTCAACATTCTCATGTTCAGCCTGATAGGGAACGACGAAATCAATTTCGCAACCATCATGCGATAATGCGCGTGCAAGATTAAGACATGCAACACCCAAGCCTCCAGAGTTATGAGGCGGCAGCTCCCAACCTAGCATTAGTATTTTCATCATTATTCATTATAGCATAAGTAGATTAGAAAATGTAAAGAATTTTTTACGAATATGTTATAATAATCATATCTAGGGGCGTAGCTCAGTTGGTAGAGCACCGGTCTCCAAAACCGGGTGTCGCGAGTTCAAGTCTTGCCGCCCCTGCCATTTACTGACGGCAATGCCGTTTTTTTCTTGTAAAATATATCTATTTCTAGCAAAATTAGCTATAATATAAGCACAAATATTATCCACAATCATCATGAGAAAACTACTGGCCTATCTTCGCAGTATTGACCAATCCTGGCTGATTGCTTGGATTTTGATTTTTGTTGGTTTTCTTTCTTTAGATCTCATCATGCCAGACACCTGGATCGTCACCGCTATCAAACTAATCGGCATTTTTCTCTGTGTTATTTACTCATATCAAAAGTTTCGTTCTGATCCGCTTCTGACGATCGCCCTCAGTTTCACCTTACTCGCCGATGTCATTCTGGCCTTGGATAACATTTCATTGATGGGTGTATTCGTTTTCTGCATTGCTCAGTTTTTCCACACTTCTAGATTCATTGACGCAAAGCCTGTGACTTTTATCATCTATTTTTGCCTAGTACTTGCGATTTTCTTCCTTTTTGTCGCCCTAGGCTGCGATCCAATGTATGTCATAGCTGGAATTTATGGCTACTCACTGTTCTCTAATATTTTCATCTCTGGGCGCTGGTTCCTCACCAAAAAATCTGTCGCCTCACGTTGTGCCTTTATCGGCTTTGTTTTATTCTTCTGTTGCGACTTTTGTGTAGGCGCCTCATATTTGTCAACGGTAGGAGTTTTGCCATTTTTCTACCACAGAATCGCCAATTACCTTGCCTGGATGTTTTACTATCCGTCTCAGGTTCTAATCTCCAATTCCTCTCGTAAGCCATCAGAAAAAATCTTTGTTATTAAATAATCCACCAACTTTAATAAAATTTATGATACAATAAGTTTATTATGGAAGGTAAAAAATCACAGACACTCTCGCAGCCACGCGCAATTTTGGTCTTTGGCGCCCCGGCCAGTGGCAAAACTACTTTTTGCGAGAAATTTTCACAGCAATTCAGGGCTCCTTACTATAACCTTAATGACATCGCTAAGGAGCAAGGCTTCTCCAGGGAAAAGGTCTTATATATCTTGGATCTGATTGCTCGTTCTGGTCAGAATCTCATCATTGAAGGAATGCTTAATACCGAGGCAGACCGGGAAGAGATTCGCAAACTGCTCCAAGAGCAGAATTACAGTCCATCTCTCATCTGGATCCAAACCGAAGTTAATACCATCAAGTCACGTCTCAAAACCCGCCTGAAATCTGCTTCCAAGGCAAAAGAGGCCTATGATCGTGAGATTGCCGAGCTAGAAGCTCCTACCGAATACGAGAAGCCTATCGTTACATCTGGCAAATATACATTCAAGATGCAAATCTCAGATATTTTGCCACAATTAGCCAAATAAATGATTATCACAGATAAAGAATTTGGCGAGGTTCTTGTTCGCAAGAGTCCTCTATCTTCTGGGCTGAAATTTTCGGTGTCTACGTCTGGTAGGCTACAAATGTCAGTTCCCAGTTTTACCTCCACTTTTTTGGCGAAACGTTTTTTAAATCAAAATCGTGACCGCATCAGAGAAAAATTGCCAATTAAAGACCCGGCATCTCAACGGGCCAGAGACGCCAAAAAAAAGATGCTCGCCAAAAAGGCTAGGGAATATCTTCCGTATCGTTTAGAATACTATGCCAAATTATACGGCTATAGCTACGATAAAATTCGTCTTTCCCATGCCAATACAAGATGGGGAAGTTGTTCATCTAACCGTACAATTTCCCTAAACATTGGGCTAATGCAAGTACCAGAACAATTACGAGATTATGTTATTTTGCACGAGTTAGCTCACCTCAACCACATGGACCATTCGCCAGCTTTTTGGGAAGAGGTAGCCAAACACGATCCCCGTTATAAGGATCACCGCAAAAGACTAAAACAATTCACTCCTGGAGTTTGATTTTTCCCGGACTTATGTCTTGTTAGACCATAATTATTACAAAAGGGAAATAGCATAAGAGGTATTGACTTTTTAGTCAATCTGTGCTATAATGGAGATATAACTTGTTTGGGAGTTTGGGAGATGAACAGGGGTCATATTAAAGCTAACTTATCTGTTGTTTTTGCTAGATTTTTGCAAATTTATCGCCAAAATCCAGCTTTGCAACCAATTTTAGTTTTCGGCATAGCACTTTTTGCTGGAATTATCCTTGGTTCTACAGTTGATTTAGTTAAAAATGTTAGCGCCGAAGCAAATATTTCCATCCTATTTGAAACAGAATTGACTTCCAACCCAGAGTTCACCACACTCGCCACTCCAGAAAAGGTAGAAATTAACCCTATCCAACAAAAAAATGAATACACTGAGCCCAAATCCCTAACTGGAGCAGGCATCCTCTATGTCCCCAACATTAATCTTTACCAGAGTGTTTCTTCCGCTACAATTTCCAGCGACGGTACCCTCATTACACCAACCAGCGGAACCGCTGTGTATAATGGTAACATTTTGTACGGTCATAGCTCTGGAGTATTTAGTGGACTTTTTGCATTGAAAATTGGCGACACTTTTAACTATAACGGTCGCGATTATACTATCTCTGGAATAGACACTGGCGATTATATTGAAAAAGTCATTAACAATAAGAAGACTTCTGAAATTAGATTATCGGACGGTACATATACAAATATGAGTAAACTTTCTAATAGTAATGCACTCGTTTTGATGACCTGTGCAGGAAACTACAACACTACTATTCGAACCGCCGAAAAACGTCTCTTGATTTTCGCACAATAATAACATTTACTGAAAATTGTTATGGTATTTTCTTTCCGTTTACGGTATAATATACCTAAATGGAGGTCGTGGAGAATAGTTTTCGTTTAGGAAAAAAAGCAAAAATTAGATTGCTATGTTTTTTGATGTACTTTCTAGCAGCTTTTTCATTAGTGCTGCTCGGAATTAAAATTATTCATAATTCTAATGCCGTTTACGCAAAAGAAGCGGCTGCCGCCACTCAGACTCTCTTCATCCCGACTATTAGTCTTTCCGCTCCAGTCATAGAGTCACAATTCACAGGCAAAGATCTCACCGTACCAGACCAAATCGCAGCGTCATATTCCGCCCATTCAAATAAGACTTTGCTTTTTGGTCATTCATCTACAATTTTTCGTGATTTACAAAATCTCAATCCAGGAGCCGAAGTTTACTTTGCTGGAAAAAAGTACCAAATAACCCAACGTGAGGAGAAGAAAAAATCAGACATTTCCATGCAAGAAATTTTACGCGAAGAACAAACAGATACGATAGTACTAATGACCTGTTCTGGCAACGCGATTCCAGGCACTAACGGCGACCACACACATAGACTGATATTTACCGCAACAATTGTAGAAGAATAAGTATTCTGATACGAGTAGCTACATCAATTTTTTCAATCTTACCGCAAATCCACCGCCGGGTGCCATCCAAATATCCAAGTAATCCATCCGTCCGACTTTGCGAGATTCTATAGCAATTGCAAGCTGGTTTTCACGATAATGCGCATTTTCACCATCACGATAGATTTCCGCTTGATAAATCGTATCTGATTGCAGGAAATCCAAATTAATCCTAATCCGATGAGCATCCTCATTTGTCACTCCGCCAATATACCAATCTTCCGTATCTCTACCTTGCCGAGCTACTACATAATATTGTCCAATCTGCCCAAGCAACGGTAAAGTCCTCTCCCAAGAGACTGGCACATCATGAATAAATTTAAAAGCGCCAGGCTGTACTTCCTCATAAAATCTTGGTCGATCAGCCGCCATCTGCATACCAGAAAAAATTGTTACATAATACGCTAGCTGCTTCGCAATAGTAGTCGCCATTCTTTTAACATTATTAGTCACGTCAAAAATTCCACTCGTATAATCCATACCACCAGACAACAATCTCGTGAAAGGTAGGATCGTCGCATGAGAAGGGAAAAGCGCTCCACCTTCATATTCTTGTCCACGCGCGCCTTCACGCGTCAATAAATTTGGCCAGGTACGTTCAATCCCAGTGCCCTTGATTGGCTCATGCACATCTAACATAATGTGATATTTTGCCGCCAATTCTAATGCTCTTTGATAATGTAGAACTCCAGCCTGAGAATGATGATATTCACGTCGCCCCTGAATTGACATCCACGCGCCCGCATAACCGGGTTTAACATAATGGATCCCGTAATTAGCATATTCACGGTATGCTTCTTCTATCTGGTTCTCGTAGTTGTCAATGTAGCCAACTGTCTCATGATGACCGACTAACTCAATGTTTTTCTCCTGTGCGTACGTTGCAACTTCTTCCAAATTAAAATCTTCAGATGGATGAATAAAATCATTCGTAGGACCATTTTGAAGCCAATCACCGTTCCAGCCATTATTCCATCCCTCTACTAACAGACCCTTAATCCCTAATATTTCACAAGCGTCAATATATTCCTTGGTATGTTCCGTAGTTGCGCCATGCCGTTCGCCTTCTGCCCAAGTATATTCGCCAACATACATCGCCCACCAGATTCCCATAAATTTTAGAGGCTTTACCCAGTCATAATCTTCCTTTGGTGGGTCGTTGAGATTAAGAATCATTCTGTTCGTGGTCAAATCAAGCGCATTATCAGCGACCATGATTACACGCCATGGAGTATTAAACGGAAGCTCTACGTAAGCCTTCGCACCATCGGAAAGTGGTGTAATATCGGTTGTTAAAGCATTATTCTGGTTCAATTTTAGAGTCATAGAACCGTAATTATACAATGCCGCCTCATGGATGGAAAGATAATACCCGACCGGCGTTTCTATCGTCAATGGAGTATGCACAGAATTTTGCAATTCGTAGATTGGACTACGATTGTAATTATACTCATAACGATCTGGTTGATATGCAGGAATATGCCATGCGTAACCGTTAAAATCAACATTAAACTCTGTAATTTCATCTGCTACCACCAGACGCTGAAACTCTGGCTGAGGAGGGATTTCATAACGAAATGCTACACCATTATCAAATACTCTAAATCTTAAGGTGAATAACCGTTTTTTTCCACCAGTTTCAGAAAGGTAAAGTGCAATTTCGTTATAGTGATTACGGATATATTTTTCTTCACCCCACTTCGTTTCCCATGTTTCATCATAATTTTTATTCAAAGAACGCACCAACATCAAACCGTTATATAATGGTTCATCACCTCTTAGGTTAATCCCCAAATGCGAATTCCTAACTAGTACTTTATTATCCTTAAAAACCGAATAAAAAACTTGCCCTTTTTTAAGATTTAATCTGCAAATTATACGACCATCTGGAGAGGTCAAATCACCCTCATATTCTAACAAAGGCTTCTTTCTACCGAAAAGCCATCCAAAAAAACGTTTCAGCGCCTTAAACATAACCTTAATATATCATAGTCTATCAGATTATGCTATAATGATTTCATGGCACAATACAATTCTTCTTATCGTCCATCCTCTCGTTCGCGGAGCAATGGACCACGCTTTAGAAAAATAACAATCGTAATCACCTTTTTGATTGCAGTTATCGCAGCAATTTTCGTTTTATATAAAATTCTGAGGCGAGAAATTGTGATTATCCCAAGCACCGCCATTTATGATGACTCCCTCACCGACGAAGAAAAATCTTTTCTACAAGGAATTTTTTCCACCACTCAGCTCGCGCACGATGTAACAATCTCAGCCGTAAATTCTTCCGTTTATCCAGACCCTGATGATGTCTTATATGACATCCTGATTCCCGTAACCGGCTTTTATAATTCACGTCAAAACATTACTGCATCTGAAGCGCTACAACTTACTCATGTAAAACCAGAGACCATATCGCCCGAAAGTGAAAGTTATTATTTATTGTCAATTCATGATCTTCAACCAAACATTAAAGTCCTCAGCATGGATGATCAATATATCCTAGACGACTTCAAATCCGGCGCAATTTTTAGAGTATTTCATTTTCAGTCTGACGACACAACGGAAGCAAAGGAATTAATCAAGAGTAGAATACCACAACTACCGGATAATTCATCTGTTTTGTCCTTCAACCAAACTGGCGTTACCGCCCTTTCGCGCGCCATGATCACAAAGCTTAATCAAGTAGGGAATAACGGTGCCTATTTTGCCGAAAAAATTGCCGATTTTCTCAAAAAGACTGATCTTACCCATATTAGCAACGAAGTTAGCTTCGCAAATAATTGCACTAATTCATCTTCTACCGCGCTTTGCTCTCCTCCAGCCATGTATGAGACGATCACCGCAATCGGTACAGATATAGTAGAACTAACCGGCAACCATAATAACGACTGGGGCACAGCAGATAACATTGCCACTATAGAAAAATATCACACAGACGGCATCCGCACCTTTGGCGGCGGGATTAATGAGACAGAGGCAAAAATTCCACTACAAATCTCAGAAAAAGGAACAGACATTACCTTAATTGGCATTAATCACTCCACTTCTTCCAAAGAAAATGGGCAAGGCGCATCTGGCGACCATCCTGGCGCTAACATTTACGATGAAGCAACAACATTAGCCCAAATTAAAGAGGCCAAGGCGCGTGGCGACTTTGTAATCGTAGATATTCAGTTCTCAGAATGTTATTGTTATCCAGAATATGGCGAAGAAATGCCTGCTTGTGATTATCCAATCGCTGGTCAACAGGAATTTTTCCGGGCAATTGCTGATATGGGTGCTGATATAATTCTTGGCACACAAGCGCATCAGCCCCAGACTTATGAAATCTATAATCAGTCGTTTATTTATTATGGCACTGGCAATTTGTTCTTTGACCAAACTTATTGGCCAGGCACAGAGAGAAGTTTAGTATTTACACATTATTTCTATAATGGCAAATTACTCCAAACCCGACTTTCACCAACAATCTACGACACATCCTATCAAACACACCTCATGGACGAAAATTCTTCTGAGAACTTTCTCGCACGACTGATTTCAGCCAGTAGCAGAGGAAAATAATATAAGTATCACAAGGTTCTACTAAGATTCGGTCTTATCCGCTGTCGTATGTATTGAGTGGTTGTTATTTTTGGAGTAATAAAAGATTGTATGACCAAGGTGTCAGTAGTGGCTTATGGTTTTCCGATATTTATTCCGATGTAGATGCGTATGGGGTACGTTTTGATAAAACTAATGTTACATTTGGAGTTAATCGCAATAAATATAATGGGCGCAATATTCGTTGCGTCTCGCGCTATTAGCATCCTATAATTAGTTCCTCTTCCTACTTTTTGATTTAGCTGGTATATGAGGAACCAGCAGAAAGTAGATAAATCCACGGACGAGTACGGAACTGTAATTCCGGCACAGTCCGCCTGGATTTATCTACCTTTCTGCTGCCGTGACGAATAATAAGCTAAAT
>JAZUOY010000001.1:0-1925 GCA_045604885.1 Candidatus Nanosyncoccus sp. | reverse complement strand
TCAGCCTCATTCTCAAATCCAGCAAGGCCCAATGCATATGAAACAGCGCGAAGCTCTGGATGATCGCCAGGGGAAGGTGTGTCAAAATAGCTATCGCTATAGTTTATAGTGTCGGTCGAATCTAGCGCATCCCAAACCGTTCCCCACGGATTATCGGGGTCTTCCACGAAAGCATAATATGGATATGTAGCTGTGATAGAATCAGACGATTCAGGGGTGCTATCATAGCTATCTGGGCCAATCGCAAACGAAGCTACTGGAGTAAAACATGAGGATAGGAGACCGATAATCAAAAGTGTTACGATAAAATATCGTCGCCTTTCATGTCTTTCTTCTTTTAGTTCTAAATTCTCCATAGCAATTATATCTACTACGATTATTATCGTTTTTCTTTCTTCACCAAAACACTTGTCACTACAACGATTCCAACAATCATAGTAATAACCAGGAAATCATTTGTTATTTCTGCGCTGCTATCTTCGCTGGTAAATGCACCGGTGTTGGGGACTACGATATCTTCGTCGTCGTCATCGGTTTTTGGTTCTACGATTTTGAAGCTCGCCCTAGCAGTTCCTGAGTCTGGCTCTGAGAACCATGCCTCAAAAGAGTGCTCGCCTAAGGCAAGTGCGTTCAAGATATTAGCTGGAAGAATAATAGTCTGGTTGTCTGGATCTACTTCACAATCTGTACGCATATCTTGATACTCACCATCAATCATGAGAACGCCTGTGTCGCAGAATGTTGCTACATTGTTATCGATTTTAAAGACTAGTGGTTCCTCGCTTCCTTTAATATGTTCGCCGCCGTCACCTTCTAGTACTTCGTAAACTCGGCGGAAAGTTGCGTAGAAGGTCAAATATTCTGTGCCTGGTGTTACTCTGAAGACATTGTCCTCTATTTGGTCGGTGACTTCTTGGCCGTCTAATTCTAGATATACTAGCTCATTGCCTGGTTCTGGCACGATTCCTACTTCTACATCGGTACCACCAATTACTATATCTGGCACATCAAGAGTTCCGTTACCCATAATATATTTATAGACGGAAAGTTCGTGGCCAGCTCTCACATAGGCGTCCATGGTGATGTCTCGGATCTCTTTGCCGGTTTCGGGGCCTTCGCCGATAATGGCAAGTTCGAGGGTTACCGGCATGTTGCGCTTCATGACTTCGACCCCCGCTCTCACATCATAGGCAACCTCAAAAACAGCATCGCCAGCTTGAACATGGATTCCTTCACTACTTATAGACGGATCCATATATTCTTCAGCACTCCAATAAAACCAGCCGTCATTAAGGGAACAACTATTCCCGCCCATACCTGGAAAAACCGCACTAATGTCGCCAAAACCATACTCTAGCTCTTCGTCATCCTCAACAGGGGTAAAATACCCTTCTAAATAGTGTATTGTCATCTCGCGCGCCGCTTTTAGTTTTACCCAGATTGTTCGATGGTCTGGGTCGGTATTGTCAAGTTCGAGTGTGCCGCCTTCGGCGGTGAAGTAACTTTCAGTCGCAGATGCCCTAGGAATATAAATATTCGATAATACTAAAATTGTCGCCGCAAGACACATTGCTATTCTTAAAAATTTATCCTTTTGTTTAACTCGGCTCATAGAACTCCTAAATAATTTGATCTGTGTTAATTAAATTATAGCACAAAAAGCTTATGTCTAACATTGATGTAAGCGGTTAATTACCAATATATTTTACGGCCTCAGTAGCCGCAATAGCTCCATCTGACGCGGCCGTAATTAATTGTCTCACGACTTTAGTACGACTATCCCCAGCTACAAATATCCCATCAACATTCGTATGACATTTCTCGTCTGCCTCAATATAGCCAGCATCATCTAGCTTTATCAAATTCGCAAAAGCTTTGCTTTCTGGTATTCTACCAATCGCCACGAACAAGCCGTCAATCTCAAT